>CAZUVD010000001.1:0-287436 GCA_964623075.1 uncultured Coxiellaceae bacterium
AGCGACGAAGCAATCCAGCTTTTCAAGGGAAATAAAAAGCTGGATTGCTTCGTCGCTGCGCTCCTCGCAATGACGAGGGGTTTTATGGATGGCAATCCAGCGACTATTTTAAGCCGCCACAAATCGTTTCAACTAACACAGTGGCAACTTCATACGGGTTTGCATTTGCACCAGGACGACGATCTTCTAAATATCCATAGCCTTTTTCAGCAACCGGTCTTGGAATGCGAACCGATGCGCCGCGATGACCAACGCCAGCGATAAATTCATGAATACTTGCTGTTTCATGTTTACCCGTTAAGCGTGATTCTAAATCGTGACCGTAGACTGCGATGTGTTCCTTGTGTCTGCCAGAAAGAGCTTTAATGGCAGCGTTGATTGCTTCCATGCCTTTCTTTGGATCACGCATATCTTTGGTGGAAAAGTTTGTGTGTTTGCCAGCGCCGTTCCAATCGCCTTTAACGGGTTTTGGATGCAACTTAGCAGTGATATCGTAATTTTCGCCTAAACGATACAGTAACCATCTCGCTAACCATAAATGATCACAAACCGTAACGGGATCTGCGCTATCAGAATCAATACCACGATAACCAATTTGGAATTCCCATTGGCCAGGCATGACTTCAGCGTTGGTTCCATAAAGCATGAGGCCTGCATCAATACACGCTTGTGCATGCTCATCCACTAAATGACGGCCGAATACTTCATCAGCGCCCACGCCGCAATAAAACGGCCCTTGTGGTGCTGGATAACCGCGATCTGGCCAACCTAACGGTTGCATACCTTTAAACAAGGTATATTCTTGTTCAAAGCCAATCCATGGATCAAGCTTATTGGCACCCTGCTCCATGAGTTGAACTAATTTTGTGCGCTTGTTGGATTTGTGTGGTGTGCCATCTGGGTTTAATACTTCGCATAATGTTAAAAAGTGACCTTCACCTGCGATTGGATCTTTAACGACGCACACAGGTTGCATAATTAAATCTGAATCATGTCCTTCAGCCTGGTTAGTGGATGAACCATCGAAATTCCATTGTGGTAAATCTTTAGGTGCAAAAGGTTTATTATGATATTGAATAATTTTAGTTTTAGACCGAAGAGTTTGGGTTGGAGTGGCGCCATCAATCCAAATATAAGTGACTTTTGACAATTTCATACATGCTCCTATAACGGCTTGGCTCGGACAATAAATAATGTTGCTATGTTAGTCTATCAGTTCACTAAATAACAGTTTCTCAAAAAAAATATTTACATTTATAAAAATCAGCTTAGAATCAGCCTGGCTCCATTTCCTCAGCTCCAATTCGCATTTTCAACTTTCCTTTTTCATTCAACCCCTCCCCCCCCTTTTTTTTTATTCCAAATTTTCTCATTTTCTAACAAAGGATTATTTAAATATGATGCAAAGTGATGTTTATGCAATGCCCGTTGGTAATACGGCTTTATCAACTGTGTGTCTCCCTGCGTTTGCTGAGTTAAATCAATATCGGATCATGCTGAAACAAAAAGGCATGGTTGATATTTCAAAGTGTTTTAGTAATGTCATCCAGCAACTTTTAACAAATGAAACATTAGATTTATACGAAGAGAAATCAATGCGCCGGGATTTTCATTCGCAACACACAGATACTCCCAGACATATGTTTACAGTTGGTGAGCGAGCGATTACTGAAAGTAGTCAATTAATCAAAAATTTTTATTATTCGCATCAGGTGTTGCAATTAATCAGTGACATTGCGCAAGAAAAAATAGATCATTTACCGTGGACTGGCGAGCGATTTGTTATTAATGCGTTGATACAAAATAATGATACGCATGGTTGGCATTGGGATGATTATGCTTATGCGTTAGTTTTCATAGCCAAATGCCCTCCGCGCGGCTTTGGTGGTGAAGTTGAATGTGTTGCGCACACGCATTGGAATAAAGAGAATCCAAACATCCGTGACATTTTACAGCTAAACCCTATTCAATCGCACTATTTCATGCCGGGTAGTTTTTATCTTATGCGTTCTGATACAACATTGCATCGAGTGACGAGCATTCAGTCACCGCACCAGCGATTATCAATTGCAATGTCCTACTGTAATCAAGCGGATTTAGATAAAAATATTGATCATAAAACAGTGATTGATTTGTATAATTAAGGAGTAAGGATATGGGTCGTCATCTTGCTGCGAATAAAATATCTAGCAAAGCATTTTTGCTTTTATTGCTTGGTGGTTGCATTGTTGGTATGGGTCCGATATTAGCAAAAGTCATTAATGCACCTGCGATTGCGATTGTATTGTATCGAATGATGTTACCCATTCCGGTTTTGTTTTTGTTAAATCAATTTCGGGCTAAAGAAAATAATCCAGCTGTTAGTAAATATTCAGTGCGTAAAATAATATTAATGGGTTTAATTGGTTTATTGTTTTCGCTTGATTTAATTACGTTTTATATTTCGCTTAAATATACGTCTGTTGCTTCTGCTACCCTGTTATCAAATTTATCGCCTGTTTTTATAGTTGTTGGCGCAATAATTGCAAAGAGAACGCTTAGTAAAGAAATTATATGGCCGATTTTATCGATGCTCGGGTTGGCATTATTGTGTGGTTTGCAGAATCACGTTGGTAATAATGAATTATTAGGTAACATGATTGCATTGTTAGCCGCAGTATTTTTTACTGGATATATTTTACTGGTGAATAAATTAGGCTCTGAATATAACAGCATTGATATCATGTTGTGGTCCAGTGCGGGTGGTTCGTTATTTTTGATTAGCATTTGTTGGTTATTTCATATTAATTTATTAATAGGAAATGTTACGGATTTAATTTATTTATTTTTGATGGCTTGGGGCACGCAATTAATAGGTCAAACTATTTTAACAGCCGCAATTTCTAATTTTCCACCGATGCTTTCATCAATTGGCATTTTAATTGATCCTGTTGCTGCGGCGATTTTTGCTTGGCTATTACTGGGCGAAACCTTAAATCCAGCTAAAATATGCGGAGCGGCATTAATATTAATCAGTATTTATTGTGCTTATATCAATCGTCTTGAAAAGTAGCCTGGACACGCTTTTTGTGTCCGGGATTGTTGCATACGGGTATGTCCAGATACAACAACCCCGGACACAAAAAGCGTGTCCAGGCTACAAAGGAAAAGTAAATGCGTACAATTGATTTTTATAAATATACTGCAAATGGTAATAATTTTGTTTTAATTGATGAATTAGATGGTGAAATAATTCCTGAAAAAGAAAAATCGATATTTTCAAAATATATTAGTAATCAAGCAACCGGTATTGGTTGTGATAGCCTTATAGTATTGCAAAAGTTTTCTGCAGATGTTTTGCAGCAATTGCCAGTCAATCAAACTTCAAGTAATGGTTTAGATGATAATTCGCCAGAATATATTATGCGAGTTTATGAAGAAGGCGTTGAGTCAAATATGTGCGGCAACGGATTGGTTTGTTTGGCGCACCATTTGTCACGAAAGTATGCTGTGAATAATGCTATTGTTGCGACAGAAATTCCAACTAAAAATATGGTGCCACGCACAGTGAAAGCAAATATAAATAATTATTTTCAAGCATTGTTAGGCAGGGCGAAAATTCCTTCAAATGATTTTTTAAATTTAAAAATGATTGTTAATAGACCTGTTTCAGTTGTTAGTTGTTTGCTTCAACCTGTTGTAATGAGTGTTATTATAAAGGGCGTATTATGTGATATTTTTTTTGATGAATGCTATCTGACTTTTACCGGAGAACCGCATTTAGTTATTTTTCGCCCTACTATCTCAAATATGAATAGATCGCTTGATGAAATATTCAATATATTATTTGAAAATACTAGAGAAGTTGAAAAACAAAAAGCAAGTGCGGCGCTTTTAAATGCGATAGGAAATCAATTCAATGCATTACTTGAAGTTTTTCCAAAAGGCATTAATGTGAATTTTGCTGAAATATTAGAGGATAATAAAATAGCAGTTCGGTGTTTTGAGCGCGGCATTAATCTTGAAACATATGCATGTGGTACAGGTGCAACAGCGGTAGCTGTGATGGCAAATGAGCTGGGAATATCAACTGCAAAGCAAATAATTATTTTACCCTGGCGCGCTGGTTTTGAAGAATTGTATAGAGATAATAGAATCATTGTTAATAATGATCACGGCTATTATCAGCTAGCTACGCAATCTACGTTTGTATCGAAAGGTGAATATTATTATTCACTGTAGCCTGGACACGCTTTTTGTGTCCGGGGTGGTTGCATACGGGTATGTCCAGATACAACAACCCCGGACACAAAAAGCGTGTCCAGGCTACGAAGCAGTTATCAAGCAGTGCATTGACGCCGCAGTAACATAACAACGTGACAAGTTACGTTGCAGGAACTAAGCGCTGGATAGGGTTAAGTTGGCCTTCTAGCTTGGCTTTCTCTTTTGCTAGGGTCCATTTTTCATTAGCAAGAGATTTGTTTTGTTCTTGCAGCTCTTTGACGAAATGCTTTGCTTCGTTTAATTGAGTGGTGATGACTTTTAATTCTGTTTGTAATTCAATTTGCATGAGTGTTTTTTCATCTGCAATTTTTTGCGCGATTTGATGTTGTTGTTGCCAGTGTTGGTTGGCGTGTTGTTCTTCATGTAATTTTTTTTCTAGTTTTGTGATTTGGGCTTTCTGTTGTTCTAGGTGCGCGCTTTGTTGGCTATATTGGCTTTCTAAATCGTGGTATTTGTGCTGTATTGATGACAGCTGCTGTTGTGTGAGTATTGATTTGTCGTTTATTTCTTGCAAGTGATCATTTAATTTTTGAATATCGTTTTGCAATGCAATTCGTTGCTGCTCGAATTGCTGCTGTTCTGCTAAACGTTGAGCACGATAATGTTCCAAATTTTCCTGTGCTTGTTTGTGTAATTGATGTAATTCAGTGATGCGGTGTTGCTTTTCTTCTATTTGCCGTTCATGGCTTGCTAAAGCAACTTTTAATGATGCGCGGTCTTTTTGTAAAAGAGTTACTGTTTGTTCGAGGGATATCTTGTCATTCGATATTTTTTCCTTTTCTTGCTGCCATTGGTTGAATAATTGCTGCCAACGCTGGTTGTTCACTTTGTATTTTTCGGCTACTTGTTCAAGATCACTGATAGTTGTTGCGTGTCTAGTTTCTGCTTCTAGAATTTTGCTTTGGGATAATTCCATCAAGCGTCCCCATAGTCCTTTGACTATTTCGATTAATTCAGCGGGTATATTCTCTTTGGCAGCTAATAAACTTGTACCCTGTTGTTGATCTTTCCATTGTTTTAAGTGATTGGCGATGGTAGTGCTGCTGCCTGTACCTAGAAAAAGGCGAATTTGCTCGATGGTGGGATTTTTGCCCTGCCCTACTAAATGACTAGCGGCTTCTGCAATTTCTGCGTAGGTGACTCCTGGGCGTGCCATATTGATTCGCTCCTTGCGATAATTTAATGAAATATTATGAGTAATGTAATATATCCTATAATTTTATGATAAATCAATTTCACCTTATTGGTTGATCATTTTATGTATACTGTTATACTTACTTGCATATAAAGCACACATAAAATTAAACATATATAATAAATTCAAGTGGTTACGAGGTTTAATCCATGTCAAGAACGCGTGACAAACGCAAATTTAAGTTAATTTTGACTGAAAATACGCCCGAAAATACGCCCGAAAATAAAGCTCGGTTACGTAGGATGGGTTTTCGCAGTTATAAATTGTCTAGACAGGCGGCAGCCCCATCTTCTTCTCTTTCAAAAAAATTTTTTGCGTTAAAAAAAAGAAAAATGAGGGCTGATGATAGGGTTTACCGGCCTAGGGCAGTGAATGCATCTTCTCATCTTCGGGCGGATGTTTTGGCAATGCGTTGCGATCGTTCCACAACGATTAGCGATAACCAGAAGCCAGTAGTCACTTCATTTTTAGTTGACAGTGTAGTTATTGAGAATGCGACAGTGACAACGCCACGCACTTTAAATTCTAACTTAAGCGCCGCAGCAAAACAAAGCGATTCTTATCGCCCTATTAAGCGCGTTTTACAATTTAATGGTTTGGGATCACCGGTTAAGATTCGCGTTGCATCGCCTAATAAAAAAAATAGTCATTATACTTTAACACGCGATGCCAAAATTGGCCCGCTTTCATTATTTAGTAATAGACAGCAACTTTCGTCACCTGAGAAAAAAATAGTGACTAAGCTTGATGCCCAAAGTGAATTTTATCAATCAGAACAATACAAGAATATCGTAAAACATTTCGCAGCCATAAAAAAACAAAAAATTACCATAACAGAAAAATTATTAAGTCAAACTTGTCGGGAAAATATGTTGAGTAGCGGTCGAAATCAAAACGAAGTTATGTCTGGTAAAGCTGGTGAATATGCTGCGGCAACAAATTTATTTGTCAAAGACTTAAAATGGGAATGGTTGCATCTTGTTGCGCATCAAATTGCAGGTAATGAATCTCAACATCCAAATAATTTAGTTGCTGGTACTTATCATGCTAATACATTAATGATCTTTGTTGAGCGCGAATTAAACCAATTAGCTAAACGTTACCCTCAAGGTTTCACTTTAGAAATTAAAGCACATTTAATGTCAAAAGAAGATCAAGGAGTTGCAACAGGCGAACATTTACAAATTGGCACACAACTTGAATATCGCATCATTACACCAGATTTCAATATTTTATTCCCATTCAACGTGCAAAATCCAAATCAACCGCATCTAGATTATAAGCATTATGTGCATGCGTTATTTACAGCAATCACAGAAAATGTTCCTGAAGCTAGTTGCAGTTCAACGAGCGACACAACAAGTGTTTCACATTGTTTTAAGCGCAAATAACATAAATTAAACGGAGTATGTAAAAGTGAAAATTAATAATAAATTATCAGTGTTCTTACCATTGCTTGCCGTAGTATTAGTTGGTTGTTCTTCCAATATTAACACCTATCAAGAACCAGAAGGCCAGAATGTTTCTACCATTAAAATTGGAAATAGAAATTTTGTAGGTGCAGTGCTTAGTTCTGCCGTGATGATTCCGAATAATGAAATCTTCTTAGATTCGATCGATGATAAGCCGATAGGCTTTGGTTTTTCTAACGAAGTTACTAAGATTACCCCCGGCAGGCATAAATTAATATTTGCCTGCACAATAAATGGTGCAACCGTTAGTAAAGCATCAATAATCATTAATGCAGCTCCTGGAAGAACCTATTTTGTTTCTTATCCTGATAATATGAAAAGTTATAACTTTGATACAGAAATTTGTAAAAAATTAATCATTAGGTAGTCGCATTGTAATTTAATGAGAGAAATGATTTAGCTACGATTCGCTGTTTTGTTCAATTTAACTGTATATTGTTATGGCACCAACAAATCGATCTGTTGGTGCATCTTGTCATCATCCTGTATATACTCCACCACGAATTTAATCTTGGTAATAAGGAGACAATATGAGTTTTGCAAGGAAAATTACAAAAACTGCTGCAAGAGCAATATATGGCGCTGCTGGTTCTCTTCCTGTTGTTAGTCAAGTTGCTGCATCAAATGTGTCTCAGCATTTAAGTGAAAAACAAGCAAGTTTTTTGCGCGAAGAAATTTCTAGAGAAATCGAAAGAATCAATCACTATGGTTTTGATATAAGAGAGATTAATGAAATATTAGAATTCATGCTTACTCTAAATTCATCAATTTATAACTTTAACACTGAAGAACAGTGCAAAAAATTCAATAAAATGGGTTTTATGTTGCATCAAAGTGGTTCTAATTTGTTATTTTTTTATCATAATCCCGAGCTAATTGGTAGCGGTAACGCTATGACAATCGAGATGGTAAATGAATGCAGAAGCATTGCAAAATCAGTTATTGAGGCTGAAATCCAAAGTAATGATATGGCTTTAAAACTTATTTATGCTGCAGACAGTTCTATAAATAATAATAACGCGCAGCCAACGCCGCCTTCACTAAGTAGCACTAGTGCGATTCATTCTGTAATGGGTTCAAGTCCAACAGTATCAAGCACTACAGCTACGAATGACAACCGTGCTTCTGCTGTATCTGAAGAAACTAAGCGAACAGAAGATGATTTATTGGCGCAGCAAGATAAAAAGAATGATGAGTCAAATGTTGCAGCTGTAGCTACTGGCTTAAAAAAAGCTAACTAGCATCAACTTTAGCATTTATAATTAAATAGGAAATTATTTTCCTTTTGGCAAACGCACTCTTGGGCGCTATTTATAGTCACTGCATTGCCATCCATTGCCTCGTCATTGCGAGAAGCGCAGCGACGAAGCAATCCAATTTTTCACAGAAAATCAAAAGCTGGGTTGCTTCGTCGCTGCGCTTCTCACAATGACGAGTTGATGACAGATAATAACAGAGTTTGATTTACATAGATGGCATTTTGCCTTATTTTGTATTATTATGATCCAATTAAACTTATAGTAGAGAATTCAATATGATATTCGGCTTCGATCTTAGTGTTGTTTTAACCATGGTTGCTGTTATCTTTGTTTTATCCGTCCTTTTGGGTGCTTTTTTTACAGTTAGCCAGCAAACAGTCGCAATCATTGAGCGCTTTGGTAAATATAATCGAGTCGCAACTGCTGGGCTTAATTTTAAAATTCCATACATTGAAAGCATCAAGGGTCACTTAAGCTTACGTATCCAACAATTAGATGTAATCATTGAAACAAAAACCAAAGATAACGTTTTTGTTAAGGTGACAGTGTCTGTGCAATTTCATGTTGTGCCAGAAAAAATTTATGACGCATTTTATAAATTAACTAATCCTGAGCGCCAAATTGAATCATTTGTCTTTGATGTGATTCGTGCTGAAGTGCCAAGAATGACTTTAGATGATGTCTTTGAGAAAAAAGATAATATTGCTATTGCCGTACAAAGTGAATTAGCTGGTTTAATGTCTGATTTTGGTTACGGCATTTTAAAAGCATTAGTCACAAACATTGATCCAGATGAAAAAGTAAAATCTGCGATGAATGAAATTAACGAACAACAACGTTTACGCATGGCCGCACAAGAAAAAGGTGAAGCTGAAAAAATTATTTTAGTGAAAAATGCGGAAGCGCAAGCAGAAAGTATGAAGTTGCATGGTGAAGGTTTGGCTAATCAACGCAAAGCCATTATTCACGGTTTAAGAGCTTCTATTGAAGATTTTCAAGATGGCGTTAAAGAAATCAGTGCAAGTGAAGTGTTAGGTTTAGTGATGTTGGTGCAATACTACGACACGCTTAAAGAAATAGGCGCTCGTGATAAAACCACCACGATCTTGCTACCCCACTCCCCAAGTGGATTAGGCGAAATGGCTTCACAGCTTCGTGAAAGCATTTTAACCGGCAATTTGATTGCTGACGCTAGCAAGAAAAAATAAGAGTATTTAAAGTGCCAATTATTGAAAACAATAATACAGAGCAAACATCAAGCCGCACCCTAGAAAAATTAGTAGGCGCACTATTAATGGCAGCAGGTGGCGGCATGCTTTTATATTTGTTACCCGAGCTATATCACTTTTTACAATCACCGCATGAAACATCATTTATCAAAGCCATTATGTCGCAAAATCTCAAGGGCTTTTTTATCGATACCTCAACTCATGATAACGTTAAAGTTGAATTTTCTTGTATCACCTATCCCTTGGCTTTATTTCTCAATGTAATCACCCTGGCGGTCATCGCAGGTGTTGCCAAAACATTGATCGTGTCTGGTGTGCAATTATTTGGGAAAACTAAACAAGTATCATAATAGAACAGGTTTTTCACCATAGCTTGTAATCTGTTTGTAATCTGTCTGTCATGTATCTCTAAAATAATTTAGATATACTTTGTCGAAACTGAATAATCATTACATCATATAGTCAGGGTGAAAAATGTTAGCCATTATAGAATCATATCGAGCCGGTTTATTAAATACCAAAAATTGGTTACCAAATTTAACGGCTGGTTTAATTGTTGGTATTGTCGCCCTACCACTATCCATGGCGTTTGCTATCGCTTCTGGTGTAAAACCTGAACAGGGTTTATATACTGCTATTGTTGCAGCAGCGGTGACTGCTATCTTTGGCGGTAGTCGCGTACAAATTTCAGGTCCTACGGGTGCGTTCGTTGTTATTCTTGCTAATATCACAGCGCAATATGGTGTAGATGGTTTGCAAATCGCAACGTTATTAGCGGGTTTTATCTTGTTAATATTAGGCGTTGTTAAGCTTGGCAATGTTATTAAATATATTCCTGATTCAGTCATTGTTGGTTTCACTGCGGGTATTGCCGTTATTATTTTTGTCGGCCAATGGAAAGATTTTTTTGGTTTAACGCATAGCGCGCCTATTAATGCTGATTTTCATACAAAATTTATCGCATTGATGCAGGCCATGCCGCATCTTGATGTGACAACAACCGGTTTAGCGTTGCTTAGTATTTCTTTATTGTTAATCACACCTAAATTTTTCAAACGCATTCCCGCGCCTTTAATTGCGATGGTGGTTGCAACATCGCTACAAGCTATTTTTCAGTTTAAAACAGTCGCAACGATTGGTAGTGCGTTTGGCGGCATTCCCACTAGTTTGCCTGAATTTCATTTTCTTTCTTTTAATGTTGAAACAGTCATCACATTAATAGGGCCTGCGTTTACGATTGCCCTTTTAGGCGCCATTGAGTCATTACTCTCAGCCACAGCGGCTGACAATATGGCAAAAACACGGCATCATTCTAATCAAGAATTAATTGGCCAAGGTTTTGCAAATATTCTTGCGCCTCTTTTTGGTGGTTTTGCAGCGACAGGTGCTATTGCGCGTACAGCGACGAATGTTAGAAATGGCGGTAATAGCCCTATTTCGGCTATCGTGCATTCAATTTTCTTGGTGTTAGTGATTGTATTGTTTGCGCCATTAGCCATGTATATTCCATTATGCTCATTAGCGGCTATTTTGTTTGTTGTTGCTTATAACATGAGTGATGTTCCGCATTTTACCCAGATGTTAAAGCACGCGCCACGTCACGATCAATTTGTTTTAGTGGCGACTTTTTTGTTAACCATATTCACTAATTTAGTTATTGCAGTAAACATAGGTGTGCTTCTTGCCTGGATATTGCAGGGCTATAAACAATTAAAGCTATTTTTAAAGGCTTAAGCGATTGGTTGTTCTGGTACAATAAGCCAAAGGACAACATAAGCTAAAACACTGGCTCCGCCTAAGAAAAATAACAGAATAAAGAATAATCTTACAAAAGTAGAATCAATTCCAAAAAATTCCCCTAATCCTCCGCAGACACCTGCTATTTTTCGGTCAGTGCGCGAGCGGTATAATTTGGCTGGTTTTGGTACGAAATCTGTCATAATATGCGCTCCAGTAATGAATTTTGTATTGTTATCTGGCTATTTTACCTAAATTTCATTATTCATGCTATTTACCAATCTTTGCCAATCAAGAATGACTAAAAATTTATCAATAATTAGCAATTAATAATTGATCACTAAACATTCTAAATGTATACTTTTGAAAAATAATAATACCCAGATAGAGGTTTGGCATGCTTTTTACGCGATTGAAGCACTTGTTAGATTTAGCTGCAAACGGTGATAGTAATCCCTTTAAGCAATTCAAGCTGGAAAAATTGAACTACCCCAAAATTAAACGCATATTTACTACACTTAGTTTTAATAATGGCGGTTCGGAATAAAAAATGCTAACCGCTCGTTTGCGCGAATTATTAGATCATGCCATTTTAGGGGATATTGAAGCATATCAAACGTTTCAATCAGAAAAGTTGAATCAATTTACTCATGATGAGCGTCAAACAAAAGAGCGCCTCTCTTATTTTGAAACCTTGCATCATCAAACAGTGGTTTATTTTTTACAACAGCCAGATATTTCTTCTTGCAGTAGTAAATTATTATATTTTATTATCAATGCATTTCAAAATGAAAAATATAAAGGAGATCAGCAGGTATTTAACACTTTACTAGAGCGTGCAATAATAAAATGCACTGATCATCCCGCATTGTGTAATGTCTCTGGTATTCACATGGCGTCGTTATATTTTAATAGCTTTATTAAAAAAGAAATCAAAAGACCTGCTTATCGCCAATCATTATTATTGTTAGCAGATGATGTTGAGGGGATGATTAGTTTTTTGCAAGCGGCAGAGTTAGAGCTTTGCCAAAAACCAGATATTCTATCTCAAGATAGAATTCTTACAAAATTCAAACTATCCGCAGATAAAAAAAATGAACTAGCTTGCTCTAGGTTAGTTTCACTATTGAGCAAAGATCAGGACTTGTCGGTCTTAGATAAAGAGAATGATTCACACAAACAAATAATGCGTAACTTAAAGCGTGCTACTGCCCATGGTTACGGGGCTGCATGTTATCAGTTAGCTGAAATATTATTAGTTCAAAAAAATGATGATGTTGATGCGGTGGCAGAAAATAGACAGCAAGCAATTGCTTACTTAATGCGAGGTATCGATGCCCGATCACCCGCTTGTATGTATCGACTTGCCACTTTGTATTTTCAAATACATGCTCAAAATGAAGATAAAATCAGAGAAGCTATTTTATTAATAAAATACGCAGCCACAGAATTTCATTATGCAGAAGCAGAACTTTTATTAGCTAAAATGGAGAAGAAAGATCGCGAGAAAACGATCATAGAATCAAAAAAACATACGGTAACAGAAAGTCGCCGACAAAAACGAGTGAGATTCACGGATGCGCAAAAAGCACCTCGCTTAGTTGCAGCAAACGGTGTGCATGCAGAAACAACGACAAATGTAATACTTGGATTATCTAATGCATTTAATCCTGTCTCGCCACTCTCAACACAAGTTGCATCAACGGTAGATTATCGAAGAGATGAAGCGGTTAGTCATAATCCCTTGTTTGACAATGAAGATCAAGTGCCTAGTAATGTATATAATTCGCAGCTCATTTTTGATGATGAAGATTGGCCATCGTTACAAACTAATAATGATCAATTGAATACCAAACCAAGCTTGTCAGGGTTTTCAGATGGGCTAGAGGTGATCGATGATGATTTACAATATTTTGATGACGACAGGTTATCTAGAGGTTTGAGATGCTTTCAATACGATTAAAGCAATTATTAGATCAAGCAGTTGGAGGTAATGCAGAAGCATTTCAAACATTGCAAGTTGAAAAACTAAATCAATTTGCTAATGATCCCCATCAAACTGAAGCACGTTTAACTTATTTTGAAACGCAACGCCATGAAATAATAAATTATTTTTTGCAAAAACAAGATATTTCTACATGCTGTAGTAAATTGCTAATAGGAATGTTGGTTGCTATTAACGAAAACAACGATGCTAATCAAATAAAAATAATAAGCGAACAGTTAAAGCGAGCTGTAAACAAGTGCAGTGATGATCCAACGTTGTGCAATCAAGCCGGTATTAATATCGCTTTACTGTATCTTAAATGCCATATAACAAATGAAATAACCATACCAGCTTTTCATGAGTTAATTTTATTACAAACAGATGATGCTGAAGGTGTGGTAAGTTACTTTCAAAGTTTAGCTCTAGAAAATCAAAGCGATTCAGCGGAAAACAAAGCGAGAGCACTGATCAAATTAAAGCAATCAAGAGATAAAAATAATGAAATGGCTTTTCTTAGGTATGCGGAATTATTAAGTGAAGATCAAGATTTAACTGAAATAGACGCTAGCAATAAGACACACAAAGAAATCATGCGCGCATTAAAGCATGCTGTTTCTCATGGAATCCCTGCTGCTTATTATCTATTAGGTAATATATTCCTAATGCAAAAAAACAATGATGATGATGCCAGTACTCAAAATACGCTTAAAGGTATTGAATTTCTCATGAAAGGAATCGATGCTCGTAATGGCAGCTGTATGCATCGTTTAGCAACATTTTATATACTTGATTTACTACCACGAGATTCAGCTAAAGTTTCAGAAGCCATGTTATTGCTAAATTTTGCTGCTAATAAGTTAGCGTTTGTTGATTCCAAATTATTTTTAGCTAAAATATTAATGAATAATAACCATACAAGTATGGATGATCAAAAACGAAATAATGAAAAAGCATTAAAGTTATTAAATGAAGTGATAAATATCTTGGACTGCCCTGTTGCCAAAGAGTTAAAAACGACTGTATTAGCGCGATTAAAACCACCTATTGTAGTTAGCAAGAAGGCTGCCAAAAGTCCTGCTTCGATTGCTATGCCGCCGCCACCTGCAAAACGTCCAAGAATGGTGATTGTGAATCACGGTTCCTCAATTGCTAATGGCGTGCATACACAAACAACATCCAATGTGATAACTGCATTAACAACTGCAAACAACAGCCAACAAGTAGTTGCTGTTACTACCGCTTCCACGCAAGTCGCATCAACCACGGATTATAGATTGAGTAGTGTAAGTGAATCGAATAATGATCTGCTGCATTTGCCGGTTAACGGCGCTCTTTCTCAAGCTAATGGTTTTAGCGCCCATAATCTTAGCGATTTAACTTATTCTAATTTGCATGACAAGTTGCATTTTTCTGATGCAAGCTTACAATTCGGTGAGATAGGAGATTTTGATTCAGTAGAACGTGAATTTCAAACGGATCATTTGAAATTTTAATTCTTAATTTGTTATCTTTGAAGGAGCTAACATGCCAGAGTTACCCGAAGTAGAAACCACCATGCAGGGTATTGCTCCCCATATTTTAAAACAACAAATTTCACAAATTATCATTCGCCAACCCAAGTTGCGTTGGTTAATCCCAAAAAATATCAAGCAAAACGAAGGCGAAACGATTTTAGAAATCAATCGGCGCGGCAAATACATCCTCATTACTACTTCATGTGATACTTTAATTATTCATCTTGGCATGTCGGGTCGCATGCAGATTATCACAAAAGACAAACCTGCTGAAAAGCATGACCATTTCGATATTATTTTTAGCAATAAAAAAATCTTACGCTACACTGATCCTAGACGATTCGGTGCATTACTGACATCTAGCGCTAATGCAACACACAAATTATTAAAAGATTTAGGCGTCGAGCCGTTAAAGAAAGACTTTAACGCGGAATATCTCAAAGAACAGTTACAAAATAAATCGACCAATATTAAAACGGTTATTATGAATAGCAAGGTGGTAGTCGGTGTTGGTAATATTTATGCGTGCGAAGCGCTGCATATCGCAAAAATTAATCCTACTATATCGGCTAAAAAATTATCGATGTTGCAAGTTGAATCATTAGTAAAAGCGATTAAATTTATTTTGCAAAAAGCCATAAAAGCTGGCGGCACGACTTTAAAAGATTTTCGTGATTCCGATGGCAAGCCTGGGTATTTCATTCAAAAATTGCAAGTGTATGGACGTGAGGGTTTGCCTTGTTATCAATGCAAAACGGCCTTATTTCAAATTAGAATCGCGAGCCGCAGCACAGTGTTCTGCCCTCTTTGTCAAAGTAGCCTGGACTAAACGCGCAGCGTTTTGTCCGGGGTGGGGTTGCACACAGGTATATCCAGATGTAACCACCCCGGACACAAAAAGCGTGTCCAGGCTACATTCCTCTTGACGCTCACTCTAACAATCGTTAATCTTATCACTTGAATAAAAAAGGTTCTGTTTAATGCAAACGCAACGCAATTCACAAATAATGATAGCCTCTGAATCTCGCATTCAGACGTTATTTATTTGCCCTATTGCCTCCGTTATCGTCATTTCTCGTGTCTGCTGCGGCAGACAATAATCGATATACCACATAGTAATCGTACATTTAAACAAACCCAAAGTTAATGACAGGATTTATATATGACTGCTGCATTCGATAAAATGCGTTTTAAAAATAGTTTTTATCCCATCATCGTGATTTCACTTTGCGCGGCCTATCTTTTTTATAAATATGTTTTGCAAATTTATCCAAGCGTTATCACGGAACAATTAACACGTGAATATAATTTAACGGCGACTGGTTTAGGTTTTTTAGTCGGCACTTATTATTATACTTATATGTTTACGCAACTTGTGTCCGGTGTCTTGATTGATAAATACGGTGCACGTTATCTTTCGTCCATCGCTTTATTTTGTTGTGCCATTGGTGTATTAATTTTTGGTAACACGCATAGTTTACCGGTTGCTGCACTTTCTCGTGGTTTGATGGGTTTTGGTGTTGCCTTTGCAACCGTTGCTTATATGAAACTCGCTGCAGGTTGGTTTCCACCAAGACAATACGCCTTTGTTGGCGGTTTATTAGCATCTGCTGCAATGGCAGGCGCATTTTGCAGTCAAGCACCGTTATCTTATATGGTTGATATGCTAGGTTGGCGCCAATGTTTATTTGTCGTCGGTATTATTGGGCTTGTTTTAACATTATTATTTTTATTTGTTGTCCGCGATGCACCAACAGATAATCCGCATTCTAACGTGCTGGAAAGTTATCGCGTCGAAATGAAAGATATTTTGAGCGTACTAAAAAGCAAACAAAATTTATTATTAACATTTTACGCGGGTCTTGCATTTTCACCGATCGCTATTTTTGGCGGCTGTTGGGGGAATCCATTTTTAGAGCAAGCCTATCAACTAACCAAAACCGAAACAGCAAGTATGATTTCTTTAATTTTTGTTGGCTTTGGTGTGGGCAGCCCAATCATCGGTATTTTGTCAGATAAATTAGGTAATCGTCGCAATGTTTTAATCATTAGCACCTTGATTGCTTGCGCTGCTGTTTCTGCAGTCATTTATTTACCTTTGCCAACATGGTTATTAATGTCTGCCCTATTGTTGTTTGGATTTGCCTTAGGTGCTTACATGCTAGTCTTTGCAATTGGTAAAGAATTAAATTTACCACTCTTAACAGGTACTGTTATTGCGATGATCAATGCGAGCGACCCTGTGATTACCGGTATCACAGAACCCATGATCGGTAAAATTTTAGATTTAACTTGGGCGGGCGGCATCGAAAACGGCGTGCATATTTACACCCTGCAACAATATCATCTAGCCATGAGTGTATTGCCCCTATATTTACTATTAGGCGCAATATTGCTTATCTGGGTGGATAACGACTAACAAAAATCAACAGCTTACTGCGCCTGCAAAATTAACGGCTAGGCGCAGCAGCTTGAAAAACAATAAAATAAACAAGCGCTTAGACCTTGATTGGTTTTTAACCAAAATTATCCCCTTTTTTTGCTGATTTCACCTACAATATAAGTATCTACTTAGGATTTTAAGGTGAAGGCAATGAATGACTTAGTTGATAACGGTATTCGCAGACACCTAGTAAAACAACAACCCTGTTTCGCTAAACTAACCGATGAAGAAATTGAAATGTTGTCGCAATTATTAGTTGAAACGCAAGTGGGTAAAGGTGCCGTATTAGTCACACAAGGTGACCGGGTAGATAGTGTTTATTTTATTGTGGCAGGCACGGCTGATGTGCGTTACGTTTCCATTCAAGACGGTAAACAAATTTTTAAATCACTCGCAAAATTAAAAGATGGTCAAACCATTGGTTTGAGTGATACGGGTTTTTATTCTCTCTCAGGTATTCGTACCGCTACAGTTGTTGCTGAAACTGATATGACATTATATCGCTTAAGCGTCCCCGCTTTTAATGGCTTTGCGCTCGCAAATCCACACGTTAATGAAGTAATGCGCAAAAATCCCACAGAATAAGTCATCGTCATTCAAAAGTAGCCTGGACACGCTTTTTGTGTCCGGGGTTGTTGTATCTGGAAGTATCTGTATACAACCACCCCGGACACAAAAAGCGTGTCCAGGCTACTTGATCTCTTAAGATAACCTTAATGTTTCGAATGATATAATTCCTACGCGCAAGAAGGACTTATGGGAATTATTTTCAATTGATTAGGAGTTATCGCTATGGGATACAAAGCCGCTATTTTAGATTGGAGAGATGTTTGTGATGAAACTGGCACCGGCAACATAAATCAAAATTCACTACGTTATTTAACTAAATCAACACAGCAAAACATCGAATACACTCCTTATATTTATGCTTTCATTGATAGTGATGAAGCCAATTCAGCAAATGACGAAAATAATAAAGCAGAAAGAAAGCGATCTATTATTGAGAAACTAAAAGCACATAATATTAATTTTGATGAAAAAGCTATTTTTTGTTTTACTCTCACGCAAGATAAAAGAAGAACAATTGATTATGCAAATGATGGTAAAAAATTAGTTTGTAAAGAAATGAATATAAAATCAGAAGATGTGCTTGTTATTGAAAGAGGTAGTAAAATTATAAAAAGCCCACCGGCTACTGCTGGATCAAATGTTGATGATGGCGCCCCACCTGTTTATCGACGTCCTCGTGGTCTGGCGCCAAATCCAAATTGGGATATAAAAGAACCTTTATTACCACAACATACGGTAATAAATTACACATACTCTCGCGCTGCAAAAGCGGCGATTGGTGGTTTTGCTGGTTTGGCGACGGTATTGTTACTTGCTGCTATCGGAACAGCATTATTCTTTTTCTGTCCTCCAGCGGCACCTTTTTTTGCGCTTGTTGCCTTTTATCCTGTTTACTCAGCCATTGCTGCGGGTGCTTTAGCGCTTAGCATCATTGTAGGCGGTGCATTAATTGGTGGTAGTCGATCAACCACTAAAATAGAAAGAACGGATAATACAGTTACAATTGAAGGTAGTAATCTTGCAGATATTCAATCCGGATTGGATGCTGATGCAGCTCTCCGTGGTCACAAGGCAGGTTCAAGGAATAGTAAGATTGTTCATTTTGATGAAGAAAGTGCTAATGATAGAAGGACAATTAATGATATGGAAGATGATGATGATCAATTGAAGCAAACAGAAAAAGTCGATGTTGGAGCATCAACAGCAGGAATAGGAATGAGAAATTCTAGATAACCGATTAAAGATATATCAACAAAAACCCGGCAAACAATGCCGGGTTTTTTTTATAATTAATTAAACAACTTCTTTCGTATTAATATTCCAATTCGGCATCGCAGTCACCTTTTCCCCTTTCGCTTGTTGCTGCAGCATGAATTGTTGGTACAATTCTTTAATCCCTTGCGATTGCGCATAGTGAATCGGGCCGCCGCGGAAAGGTGCAAAGCCGGTACCAAAAATCATACCTGCATCTAACAAATCACCATTAGCAACCACGCCTTCTTGCAGACAAGCGAATGCTTCATTCAACATGCGTAACACTAATCGATCAGAAATTTCTTGCAAAGGTTTATCATAGGCAACAACGGCAGGTTTAATTTGCTTACCGCTTTTATCATATTTATAAAACCCTTCACCGGTTTTACGACCAAGTTTTTTCTGTTGTACTAACTCAGATAATTTTTCCGGAATCGGTGTATTAAAATATTGACCTAAATTTTTCGCAACAGATAAACAAATATCTAAACCAACCGTATCAGCTAAAGTAATAGGTCCCATCGGCATACCAAAATCGGTCATCGCTTTATCAATGATAGGCGCAGGAATGCCCTCTTTTAATAGTTCGACACTTTCTAGCAAATAAGGCATTAAAATGCGATTCACTAAAAAGCCAGGACTGCTTTTAACTGGCAATGGTAAACGATCAATGCGACGTACAAAGGCAGTTGCTTTATTAACAACATCTGTCGATGTTTTTTGACCGCGAACAATTTCCACCAATTGCATTTTAGAAACTGGATTAAAATAATGAATTCCAACTAATCTTTCAGGTGAACGCATGACGGTATTAATTTCATCTAAAGGAATACTGGAAGTATTGGTAGCTAAGATTGCATCAGGTTTCGCTTCACTTTCAATCTTTTTAAATAAGGCTTGCTTGATGCTTAAATCTTCCACCACCGCTTCAATAATAATATCTGCTTTCGATAATCCATGACCGTCCCAATCGGGAATTAAATTATCCATCGCTAATTGAATTTTATTTGCTTCTTTTAATTTTGATTTATAAAGTGCATAGGCACGCTTGATAGCGGGTGCAATATATTTCGGCTCTAAGTCTTGTAAAGTCACTTTCATGCCCTGCATGGCACACCAAGCAGCAATATCACCGCCCATGGTGCCAGCACCTATCACATGAATATGTTTAGGTTTGTAATTTATTTCTTTACCGAGCGCTTTTAATTGCTCTTGCAAGAAAAAGACGCGCACTAGGTTTTGGCAAGTATCGCTAAAAAATAATTTGCCGCAACTTTTCGCTTCACGTTCATAAGCTTCATTGGTATCAACGCCAATTAATTCCCAATTATCTAACACATGAAACGGTGCTGGATAATGTAGCGGGCTTACTTTTGCATTTAATGTTTTACGTAAGAAATAACCAATCACTTGTCTTGCTAATGATTTATTAGATAATGATTGCAAGAAAGACGCTTGATGTTTGGGGGGATGCTGCAAAATATAATATTTAACAGCATGCAACAATTGACGTTTAGGCACGGCCGCATCCACAAAGCCTAATTTTGCAGCCGCTTTACCGCTAATTGTGTGTCCTGATAAAATTAAATTTAAAGCAGGAATCGCGCCAATTAAGCGCGGTAAACGCACGGTGCCACCCCAACCTGGATGAATACCTAGTTTTACTTCAGGCAAGCCTAAGCGAGTTTTTGGCCCATCTTCAGCAACACGATAACGACAGGCTAATACTAATTCTAAACCGCCACCCACGCAGAAACCATCAATCATGGCAACGGTTGGCATTTTTAAAGCTTCTAAGCGATTTAAAATATCTTGGCCTTGAATTAAAACAGCAGTTGATTCTTGAATATCTTTAAATTTAGTAAATTGCGAAATATCAGCACCAGCAATAAAACCAGTGGGTTTTGCTGAAGCAATGACAGCACCTTTGTGCGTCGTATCTTTCGCTAAGATATCAACAATAGAAGATAATTCTTCCATGACATCGCGATCAATAGTATTAACACTCGCATCTTTTTTATCAAATAAAAGCCAAACAATTTGATCCTCATCAACATTGATGCGCCAATGATTATATGTTCCTGTTAAAGTACTCATGCTAACACCTCTGTTGTATTTTCAATTAACATCGCACCACCTTGACCGCCACCAATACAAATCGATGCAACACCTAGTTTTGCATGACGTTGTTTTAAAATTTCAGTTAAGTGCAACGCAATTCGTGCGCCACTTGCACCAACCGGATGACCGAGCGCAATGGCGCCACCATCGACATTTAATTTGGATGGATCAATCGCGCCTAGCGCATGATCTCGACCTAAATTTTGTTTGCAATAATCGTCACTCTTAAATGCGGCCAAACAAGCTAATACTTGCGCTGCAAAGGCTTCATTGATTTCCCAAAAATCGATATCTTGCATTTGTAAATTTTGCCGTTTTAATAACGTATTAACGGCATACACGGGGCCTAAACCCATTTCAGCAGGATCAACGCCCGCCCACTCAATATCAACAATGCGAGCGAGAACGGGTAAACGATATTTGCGAATGGCTTCTTTACTTGCAAGAATTAACATCGCAGCACCATCTGATACTTGTGAACTATTACCAGCTGTCACACTACCAAACTTTTTATCAAAAAAAGGCTTTAAAGTAGCTAGTTTTTCTATTGATGAATCTTTACGTACGCCATCATCTTCAGAATAATAAGCGCCACGCGTATCAAACACCGTACGCACTTCATTTAAATGTTTACTTTCTTGTGCTTGTTGCACGCGCTGATGACTTGTTAAAGCAAATTCATCCATTTGTTGACGGGTGATATTAAAACGATACGCTAAATTTTCTGCGGTTTGCCCCATTGATAAATTGACGAATGGGTCTGTTAAGCCGCGCAACAAAGCAATAACAGGTGATAAAAACCAAGGACGAAACGCTAACATTTCTTTTAGTTTTGCAGGGAAACTTTTAGCGCTTGCTAATCCCGCAAACCAATTGGTCATGCCTTCATTATATAACAATGGCGCACGGCTCATGGCTTCTGTGCCACCCGCTAATACTAAATCACATTTTCCTAATGCAATATCCTTGCGTGCACTATCTAATGCTTGCATACCCGATGCGCAATTACGTTGCACAGTCCATGCAGGCACTGATTTGCCGCAACCTAAACGCAATGCGACTAAGCGTGCAATATTGGCTTCATCCGGCGATGGCATCACACAACCTAAAACCACTTCATCTAAATCAGTTGGACTAAAGGGTTGCCGTTCTAATAATTGCCTGCCTGCATTGACTGCTAAATCAGATGCTGAAAAAGGGCCTGGTTTACTTTTTGCTTTTAAAAACGGAGTGCGCGCGACATCAACGATATAAACGTCACGAAAACGCGAAGCAGTTGTTTCTGTCATGATAATTTCCTTATCAGTTACGGTTACGCAATAACTTCAGTTAAATCGAATGAAAATTCATTTACTTTAATAATTTCATCTTTTAATGCTTCATATTCATTTAGTAATTGCGCTTCATCACTTGTGATGATTTTCGCGCTTTCTGCCAAACGTATGCGATCAAATGGTAAAGCTTGTTTATCAATAACACCATCATGCACCGCGGTTTGAATTTTCTTCCAAACGGGCTCTACCAATAGCAACATAGCGAATGCTTTCTCTAAGCGACACGGCAAATTATTTTCCTGTTGGCTTAAGAAGGCGTATCGACTTAATCGATCGCGCAATGAAGAAGGTTTAAGCATGGGGATTAATAATTTTTCATGCAATTGATCAGTTGGCGTTTTATAGCTGCGACCAAATGGGAATACGATGAAACGTAACAATTTACCGATCAAGCGATTTGGGAAATTAGCCGTGACTTCATCAATTGCAATTTGCATTTTGTATAAACAGGTTTGCAAACACCAACAAACATAATCGATATCTTCTTGTGGTTGGTTGTTATCAAAGTAATACTTTAACACGGCTGATGCGAGATATAGCTGACTCATTAAATCGCCTAAACGTGCAGAAATTCTCTCACGACGTTTTAAGGAACCACCCAGTAATATGGCGCTTGCATCTGAAAGTAACGCTAAAGCAACACTCATGCGTGTTAATTGTTTATGATATTTTCGGATAGACCCTGCTTTAATATTAGAATAAATTAGTTTGCCGCCCGTGATGCCATAACCAAACGTACGTATTAAATTACTCACAAAATAGCCGATATGTGAAAGTAACACTGTATCTAATTCATCGACTTTAGTATCGGTTGCCGAAATTAATTCGATTTCTTTTAACAAATACGGATGGCAGCGAATAGCGCCTTGACCGAAAATAATTAAATTACGCGTTAAAATATTAGCGCCTTCAACAGTGATGCTGATCGGTATCGACATGTGCGCAATGCCTAAGAAATTTCTCGGGCCCATTTGTATCATGTGCCCTGCGTGAATATCCATCGCGTGTGAGATCACCTGTCTTGATAATTCAGTCATATGGTATTTGGTGATAGCGGATGCAATGGCCGGTTTGACATGCAAATCGACTGCGCCAACTGTCATGATGCGGCAAGCTTCAAGCATGTAAGTGCAGCCAGCAATATACCCAAGGGCTTCCCCCACCCCTTCAAATTTAGCAATGGGTAAATTAAATTGCTTACGCACCATGGCATAAGCACCGGTTGAGCGATAAGCGATTTTGCCACAAGCGGTCGATAATGCAGGTAATGAGATAGAACGGCCAACGGATAAACATTCCATCAGCATGCGCCAACCTTGCCCTGCCATTTCTTTGCCACCAATAATGTATTCAAGTGGAATGAAAACATTTTTACCGCGTGTTGGACCATTCATAAATGCTAAAAGCAATGGTAAATGTCTAGTACCAATTTCAACGCCAGGATGATCTGTTGGAATTAAACAAAGTGTGATACCAATATCAACAGTATCACCGAGTAAATGCTCTGGATCATACAAATGAATGGCTAAACCTAACACGGTTGCAATCGGAGCCAACGTAATGTAGCGCTTATCCCAACTCAGACGAATGCCTAATGTGTTGCGACCTTCAAATTCACCATAACAAACCACACCGCGATCAGGTATTGCGCCTGCGTCACTACCGGCATCTGGTGCCGTTAAAGCAAAACAAGGAATATCGATGCCTTCTGCTAACCGTGGCAAATAATAATTTTTTTGATCATCAGTGCCATAGTGCAATAATAATTCTGCAGGCCCCAATGAATTTGGCACCATGGTGTTGACAGCAGCACTAATGCTTCGTGTGGCAATTTTTACAATAATGGTTGAATGAGCTAATGCTGAAAAACCTAAACCGCCAAATGCTTTCGGAATAATCATTCCTAAGAATTTTTCTTGTTTTAAATAATTCCAAACTTTTTCGGGTAAATTTTTATCAATGTAAGTAATTTGCCAGTCATCCAGCATATTGCATAATTGTTCGACTTGGTGATCAATGAAATGTTGTTCTTCTGCTGTTAGAGTTGGTTGTTTTAGGGCAAATAATTTTTGCCATTGTGGTTGACCACAAAATAATTCTTTTTCCCACCACGTGTTACCTGCTTCTATCGCTTCACGTTCTGTATTGCTAATGGGCGGTAATTGTTTTTTTAAAATACGTAGAGCGGGTTTTGTGATGTATCTGATACGATAATTTTTTAAATTGGCGAATGCTGCTGCAATTAAATAAACAACGACACAGAAAAACAACATCAGAGGCGACAACAACGCAAACTTTCCGATCAGAATAAAGCCAATCAGAAGCAACACTGTCCAAACGAGAACAGCTAATTGCATTGATGCAGTAATCCAAACTAACGAGATAACTAAAATAATACCTATGAGATGAGCAACATCCATTCCGTTGATTGTCCTTATTCATCTTTGAAGATCGTTTAAAAGTATAGCGACATATCGGATACGACGATAGCGGTTTTTCTATTATTCTGTCTTCCTTCTATCTCGGCGTCATTGCTTCGTCGCTTTCGACTCCTCGTAATGACGAGATTTTTTCCAGGATGACAATGGTGATTACTTTGACAAGCCACCAAAAAAAGTTACTCACAGTTTCTGTGGATAAGTCTGTTAGTAACCTCTCTAAAACTAGTTTAAATTCCCACCCTGAATGATTTTACGTGAAAAGGTCAGGAACTGGACACAAGTAATATCTTATTATTAATCAACAAGTTATTTTTTAGTAAGTAAATTTAGCAGGTTCTGTTGCTGATTTGGACGGAGGCTATGGCAAAAAGAGGACTTTGTGTACAAAAACAGATGTTTGTTGATTTAATCGTGAACGTTGTCGTCTGGACACGATTTTTGTGTCCGGGGTGGTTGCATACAGGTGCATCCAGATACAACCACCCCGGACACAAAAAAACGTGTCTGGGCTACACGCCTGTTATCTCGTTTCCATAAAATTTTTTCATTTCATCTAACATTAACTTTGCCGGTGATCGTTTCGCAAAACTCGATTGCATATCATTCGTCCACACTCCAGTGTCTAGATCAACCAAGATAGGTACGCGCTTATTAAATGATTCAGGATAAATTGCCAGCATCCAATGATCATAGATATCTGCATATTGTTTGCTCTTGATAATTTTTTGCAGCATATCATCGCGTACGGTGAGTCTAATCGTGAGCGGGTCAATTTTAAAAAGCTCTATGCCATCTAAAATCACGTTTCTGGTGTCAGGGTACATGGTGAGTATGGCTTTTGGTGTAAAGTCGCTCTCGGTGAAAATATGACGTTTAGTATCAACTTTTTTTACTTGATCACGTATTACTTTAACTAACGAATAAGGTGAGTGAGATTTTTGAATAAAATCTAAAAGTGTTGGTTTAATATCTAACAAACTGACTGTGCCAGGAATGATGCCAATTCGTTCGTTGCCAAAACCGTGTAATTGAAAAGCTAATACGGTGTGATATTGCGTCAAGCCTAATACGTCTGTTCCGTGACCAACTGATTTATTAATGGCTGCATCTTTTTCCATGGGTGTAAAAAATACAGGTGGTGTTTGTTGTTTTTTGTTACGTAAAAATAAATCATCTTCTGTAATGCGATCCCCATTTAACGCTAGCGCTTCGCCATGGTCTGATAAAAAAACAACAATGGCATGATCTAACAAATGCGCCTCTTGCAGCATCGCATAAAAATCTCGCAATTGCTGATCTACTCTTTCGATGCTTAATTCATAACGTTCGACTGCATGGTTGTTTACACCGGAAAGATTGCCCCACAAATAAGGATGATGGGGTAAACAAAAATGTATCGCTAAAAATAATGGCTTTGCGCGATCTTTTAATACATAAGGTTTAACTAAGTGTAAAAAGCTATTGGGATTGTAAGCAAAATAAACGGGTCTGTTAGCAAAACTGTGTGGAAATAATATTTCACCAATGACTGTATTAATTAACAAATTCGATAAAGGAAAATCATTAAAGTTACCCAAAAGAAAATCATTCAATCCCATGGGGGGAGTCACGACTCGATCAAAACCAAAATGGGCATCAATATTGCTAAACCGTGTTTCATCAGTGGCAAATACAGTTTCATAACCTTCTTGTTTTAAAATAGTTGCGAGCGTACCGCTGGTATCTAACCTAGATTGCGTTGTTAGATTTGATCTCATGCCTGTTTGTTTAGGGTAATTGCCAGTTAAAATACCTGTCCATGATGGAAACGTGCGAGCAAGTGGCGTGACTGATTGACTAAATACAGTGGCATGTTCTAAAAAATTATCAATAAAAGGTGTGTTATTGCTGCTTCCAAAAAAACCTAAATGATCCGGTCGTAAAGAGTCGACACCAATGATAATGATATTTGGTTTTTTTATATCCGCCGTTGAATGAATGCTTGGGTTTTGATATTGGTCGTAAGCAATAAACCCAAAGCCAATAAATGCAAATGTGGTAATCATCGTCATACGCTGCAAATTTAAGGCAAGAAAAGTCAGCACATTGAGTAATAAAACCATACTGCCAATATACACAATGAAGGTTAGGATTTTATCCGGTAAAAATATCGCACTTAATTCGGCAAATTTGGAATTAGGTAAATAAGCTTGATTGGCTGCCAGCACAATGAGCATTGCCAATACCCAAAATGCTATGCTGTATGTCATGCGTTTCGCATTGGGTAATTCAACGGTAGTTACAAAGGCAATGACATTCAACCAAACAATCAGGGTAAATGCAGCATGCACACAAAGTTGTGCGAATAAAAAATAAAATATAGCGGGCAGCATCCCCCAAGGAAAATCGAGGTGATGCGCCATAAAGGTATAATCAGATAAATAAGCACTGTTGCATTGAATAAAAAAACTAATCTCAAGCATGATGAAGAAAAATGTCAATAACGCTAAATAAATTAAAATATCTAAATTACGTTTAAAAAGATTCATGCTGGCTCACTTGCTGTTGTAAGGTATGCGCTAAATCTTTATTCGCAAAATCATCGACTGCAATCACGAGTCGTCTTGATTGATCTGCTCGCAGCCAACATTCATATTGATCTTTGGAGATGATTTTTTCTAATAAAGCATCTTGCATTAAATTTTTAAGATCAACGCCTTTTGCAAGCCCCTTCTTTTGGGCATCTTTTACTAACTTTTCGATAGGTTCAGCAGCAATCGCATCAGTTAAAGCTTTTTCTACATTAGCAAACATATGATCTGAAGTGGTTGGTTTGTACATACCATTCGTCAAACGTGTACGCGCACTCGTTGGCGCCATGATTAAATCGGCGATTTTTCGATTAATGGCGTCATTTGGTTTTTTGTAGCGTTTACCTAATGGAAAGATAAAAGCACGTAAAAAATGACCCACGAAAGGTTTTGGAAAATTGTCGATGATGTCAATCAGTGTTTCTTGCATTTTATATAAAAGAGAATCCATGGCATGCTGCAAAATCGGTAAATCTTCTGCTTGCTCGCCTTGATCTTGGTAATGTTTTAACGTGGATGAGGCAAGATACAAATAACTTAAAAGATCCCCAAGCCTTGCTGAGATATTCTCTTTGCGTTTTAATTTGCTACCTAGCGCTATCATGGCGGTATCTGCTGTAAATGCAAAAGCTGAGCTAAAATACGTTAATGCTTGAAAGTAATGCTTGTTTTTGCCTTTAGGGGCGCGCACTAATAAATTGTTAGTTAAAGCAGAAACAAAGGTGCGACTGATATTTCTGAAGATATACATTAAATGTGAGGTTAACGATTTATCAAACGCGTTGAAAGCCGCATCTTGATCTTTTAATTGCGCCGCTTGCATTTCTTGCATCACGAAAGGATGACAACGTATTGCGCCTTGACCGAATATAATCATATTGCGCGTTAAAATATTGGCACCTTCAACAGTAATCGCTATCGGAATAGATTGATAACTGCGCCCGAGATAATTATTGGGCCCTAAGCAAATTCCCTTACCGCCGTGAATATCCATCGAATCACACGCAACTTTGCGACCTAATTCAGTGACATGGTATTTGATGATCGCAGAGGCAACTGATGGTTTTTCACCACGATCAATGGCAGACACTGTGAAAATGGTTGCGGCATCCATGACATAAGTATCTGAGGCAATTTGCGCTAATAATTCTTGTATGCCTTCAAAATAGCCAATAGATGTATTGAATTGTTTTCGAATGCGGGCATATGCGCCTGCGGTATAACTTACTACTTTTGCGCCGCCAACAGCACTGGATGGTAATGTAATCGCCCTACCCGCGGCTAAACATTCCATTAACATGCGCCAACCATTGCCCGCTTGAGCGGCACCACCAATAATAAAATCAATGGGGATAAAAACATTATCACCTTTAATTGGACCATTTTGAAATGGTGCATTTAGCGGAAAATGTCTGCGTCCAATTGTAATTCCAGGCGTTTGTCTTGGAATTAATGCGCAAGTAATACCAATATCTTCATTTTCACCTAGCAAATGATCGGGATCATACAACTTAAACGCTAAACCAATCACGGTTGCAATCGGTGCTAAGGTGATATAGCGTTTATCAAAGTGTAACTTAATGCCTAAGGTTTTTTTACCTTCATAATCTTCAACGCAAACAATGCCGTGATCTGTCATTGCCGATGCATCAGAACCTGCATCGGGAGAGGTTAAGGCAAAACATGGGATTTCAGTGCCTTTTGCGAGACGGGGTAAATAATAATCTTTTTGTTGGTTTGTGCCATAATGCAGTAATAATTCAGCAGGCCCCAAAGAATTGGGCACAGCAATCGTGGTAGAGGCTGTGATGCTAAGCCCGCTTACTTTTACTATGACGGCAGAATGCGCTAATGCTGAAAAACCTTTACCACCGTATTCCTTTGGAATGATTAAACCAAAAAAACCTTGTTCCCGCATAAACTGCCAAACAGCAGGTGGTAAATCTGCATATTGATGCGTTATTTCCCAATCATTAATCATCGAGCAAAGTTGATTAACAGGACCATCAAGAAAAGCTTGTTCTTCTGTTGTTAAGGTAGCTGTTTTTAATGCTAATAATGTTTGCCAATCTGGATTGCCGCGAAACAAATCAGCTTCGAAGGTGACAGTACCTGCCGCAATCGCATCACGCTCTGTTTGCGACATGGTTGGCATGACTGCTGAATATTTTTTAAATACGGGCTTAGTGAAAAACTTGCGGCGCCAATTTACCATTTTTTCAGCAATCGTCATGTGCTTTCCTTAATGTAAAAATCCTTATTTACAATGGATCAGTTACTGCATAAATACCAGGAACGTTGCGTAAATATTCTTTGTAATCCAAACCAAAACCAAACAGAAATTTATCTTCTGTTTTAACGCCAACAAAATCAGGTTCAAACTGCACACCTGGCTCACGAGTTCGATTTTTGCTAACCATGACGCATGAGTATGTCGCTTTTGCCTTTTGATGCTGACAGTAATCTAAAATAGCAGCTAATGTTAAACCACCATCCATAATATCATCAACTACTAATACGGTGCGCCCCTCTAATTTTGTTCGAGGTTCTACCAGCCAGTGTAAATCACCGCCTCTCGCTTCGCCACGATATCGGGTAGCATGGATGTAATCGATTTCAAGTGGGAAGTGTAAGCGTGTGGCTAAATGTCCAACAGTAATGAGAGCGCCTGTCATAACGCATAAAATCAAAGGGTTTGAATCTTTTATTTTGTCAGTAATCTCAAGCGCCATGCGATCTAGGGCTTGGTTTAACTCTGTAAAGCTATATAAGCATTCTGCTCTATCTAGTATAGATTGAACTTTTTCTTTAGTTTCCATATAGTCGCCTATTAATATAACGAGTTGATAGATGAGTATCTATGACCAATCTCACAGAGCTACAAACAATACGTGATTTTCTTCGATATGCAACCAGTCGTTTTACTGAATCCGGCCTTTATTATGGGCATGGAACCGACAACGCCTGGGACGAAGCTTTTGCACTCGTTTTTTGCACCCTGCATTTACCGTTTGATACATATCAAACCGTGTTAGATGCTACTCTGATCGCGAAAGAACGGCAAATATTGTTAGAACTTATCGAAAAGCGCGTTTTGGAACGCATTCCTGTGCCTTATTTGACAAACGTTGCTTGGTTTGGCGGCCTGCCATTTTACATCGATGAGCGCGTTCTCATTCCAAGGTCCCCCATTGCTGAATTAATTGAAAATCATTTTCAACCTTGGGTTGACCCGGATAGTGTCGAAAATATTCTCGATCTTTGTACCGGCAGCGGTTGTATTGCGATTGCTTGTGCAAAAGCCTTTCCGGCGGCTCATGTCGATGCTACCGATATTTCCTCGGATGCATTAGCTGTTGCTAAAATTAATGTCCATCGTCACCAATTAGATGATCAAGTAACGCTTTATCAAGCAGATTTATTTAACGGCTTAGCATCCAAAAAATACGATATCATCGTTAGCAATCCGCCATATGTTAGCGTTGAAGAAATGAAAACCTTACCCAATGAATATCGTCATGAACCTGAGCTTGGTTTAGTGTCAGGTGTTGCCGGTTTGGATTGTGCATTGACCATATTAAAAAATGCGGCTAAGTATTTAAAACCAACAGGCGTTTTGATTGTTGAAGTTGGTAATAGCGAAGAAGCATTAGCAGAATTATTGCCACAAGTCCCATTTACTTGGATTGAGTTTGAGCGTGGCGGCGGCGGTGTGTTTGCATTGACGGCCGAGCAACTAACGGAATATGCATTTTAATAGTAGCCTGGACTAAACGCGCAGCGTTTTGTCCAGGTTTGTTTGTGTGACCACCAAACCCGGACAAAACGCTGCGCGTTTAGTCCAGGCTACTTTACAACAATTCTCAAAGCGTGAATCTGATCCGGCATCATATCCGCAAACAACTTATAAATTTCTCTATGCTGAGCAACTCGCGATAAATGTGCTAATGAGCTTGCAGTGATAATCACTGCAAAATGCCGGCCGCCACCCATGTGACCAGCATGACCCACATGCTGATCACTCTCATCTATTACTTGAAGAAGCTCAGGGTGAAGTGCATCTTGTATGCGCGCATAAATAATATCAGTGCGAGTGGTCATTGTTTTTTTCTTCACTCATATAACGCGTTAAATAAAGCGCTTGCGCTATGCTTAAAACAATCATTGCCGATGTGATGCCGTAAAATTTAAAATTCACCCAAATATCATTATCGAAACGATAAGCGATATAAAGATTAATTCCGCCTAATACTATAAAGAAAAACGCCCAAATTAAATTAATGCGCTGCCAAATATTTAACGGTATCACCGCCTTCCCTTCTAGCATTTTTTCCATCAAGCGTTGCATTAATGGTTTTTGAGTAAAGACTTGAGTGAACAAAATCACTAAAGAAAAAATCCAAAAGACAATGGTTGGTTTCCATTTCACAAAAATAGGATCATGGAAATAAAGCGTCATGCCGCCAAACAACACAAACACTAAAAAAGTAACGACTTGTTTTTTATCCCACTGCCCTGCATACAGTCGATTGATAACCGCTTGTAAAAATGTTGCAATAATACCCACTTTGGTCGCGGTATAAATACCATACCATTTGAACGCCATAAAAAATAAAAAAACAGGAAAAATTTCATATAAAAATTGCATGTTTTCATTGCTCCTCAATGATCAGTGTAGATGAATGTCGGTAGGCGGATTGTTATTATCTTCTTGGAAAATTTTAGCGACATCCACGCGATCAAAAATATATTCTTCGTTGCAAAAATCACAAGTCACAACGATGGATTGTTTGTCTTTGATTTCACTTTCAGCCTCTTCCTGTCCCAAAATGCGAATCGCATCAGCGCCGCGCTGTCGCGAGCAAGTGCAACCAAAGCGAACATCAATCGAGGGGAAAACGCGAATGACTTCATCTTGATAAAGCAATGTTAACAATGAAGTGCAATCGATGGTGAGTAGATCAATTGGGTACATTTTTGAAGTTAATTTCATGATGTGATCCCAGTGCGGTGCGATTAATTCATTTTCAATCACATGATCGGCAACACCCGCATTGGGTACTGCTTGCAACAAATAACCTACAACGGTCGTCTCTGTTACTTCCATCCAAATTTTTGTTGCTAATTGCTCTGATTCACGAAAATAACCTTCGAGGGATTCCACTAACGAATTACCACGCCAGGCAACAATACCTTGATATTGCCCTTTTTGTGCGCCGCCATCTAACATGATCACTAATACACCTTCGTTAAAGGATTCCATTAACTCATCAAACGTCATTTCTCCTGACCATTTAGCAAGGGCGCGTAAGTTAAAGTTATTATCACTTTGCGCTAGTAAAAGTTTTAATTTACCCTTGCCTCGGAATTGTAAAGTTAATCGGCCTTTAAATTTGATAATCGCACTCAAGAGCACGGTTGCGCACAGTGCCTCACCAAGAAGTTTTTTTAGTGCGGGCGGATAATCATGCTGTTGAATGATGGTTTGATAGCTTGCTTGCAGGCGTACATGCTCGCCACGCACGGGTGCATTTTCGAAAATAAAACGCTGCAACTTATCTGCAATATCCATGGACGATTACCTGTATCAATTGTTTATTATTTACTCTATAATGCGTCGCAACTATGACAAAAAAAACGAAAATAAATCAAGCAGACATTAACACCTTTCTCGATGCAGTCAAAGGCGTGAAAGTGCTTTCCCATGAAAAAATTCGTTTAAATAAATCCGAACCGAACGTTTTGCCTAAACGCTACCCGCAACCTGAAATAAATGACCAAAATCAGGAAGAATATTATTTTAGCGAAGCAGAATATTTACCGACCGTCACTGCCGATAAGCCTATTAGTTATAAATTAGAAGGAGTTGCGCATAAAACCCTTCGCAAATTAGAGAAAGGCCAATATAATGTTGAGGCTGTTCTGGATCTGCATGGTATGTCTGTTAGCCATGCGGAAGCTGCCGTAAAAGATTTTCTGCAGCATTGTTTTGAAACAGGCATTCAAGTTGGATTAATTATCCATGGAAAGGGCTTAAGTAATAAAGCACCGATCCTGAAAAACAAACTGAATCATTGGTTACGCGAAGTGCCAGGAATAACAGCTTTTTGCTCAGCTGCACCAAAACATGGAAGTCTTGGCGCAATGTATGTCATGCTTAAACGTACATCAACGAGGAGGCCATTTTGAACAATAAAAAAAAAACCATCATCATCGGAATTTCAGGGGCATCCGCTTCTGGTAAAAGTTTACTAGCTAACACCATTGTTAACGAATTAGGTTCAGACCAAGTCGTGGTCATTTCTGAAGATTCTTACTATAAAGACCACAGCAATATCCCATTCGAAGAACGTGCCAAAATTAATTACGATCACCCCGACTCTCTTGATCATGATTTGCTCCACCAGCATTTAATTGAGCTACAAGAGGGCAAAACGATAGATGTGCCAAATTATAACCACTCTATGCACATCCGAGAAAAAGAAAGCCGCAAAATTGGCCAACATAGCATCATCGTCTTAGAGGGTATTTTATTGTTTGTTGATAAAAGATTACGCGAAATCATGGATATACGTATATTCATGGATACCGCATTAGATATTTGTTTGGTTCGCCGCCTAAAAAGAGATATTAAAGAAAGAGGCAGATCTATTGACTCTGTTTTAAAACAGTACGATGAAACAGTGAGACCCATGTTTTTACAATTTATTGACCCTTCTAAGCGTTATGCTGATTTAATTGTCCCTAGAGGCGGCGGTAATCGCATTGCAATTGATATGATTAAGGCAAAAATGCGTGAACTGTTGAAAAGTTTACAGGAAAGCTAGTTTCGCCTAGCCGAATCAGTTAAAATGTAAGTATGAGTACACAGTTGATGCGTATTCTGTGAGATTAGCTTTTTCCAGTTAACATCTCGCGCCATGGAGGGGCGAATGAAACTAAGAAATAAAGTACTCATTGCAATTAGTATCGCTTGGATTTTATTTTTGGGTCTAACCTACTTAGGCTCAAAAGTATTTTTGTTACAAAGTTTCTTAGCGCTAGAACAAACCCGAGCTGATAACGATCTTGACCGAGTTGATCAAGCATTAGATCAAGTCAATTATTCCCTATATACATTTACTTCTGACTGGTCGCATTGGAATGATGCATACAGTTTTATGCGCGGTAAAAATCCTGAATTCATTCCTGGCAATATTAATATGACCGCATTTATTAATTCTAATATCAATGTACTCACTTTTTGGGATAAAGCGGGTAATTTAGTTTTTGGCGCGAGTGTTGATCGCGGTGCTGAAAAATACGTTGGCTTTCCTCCTGGGTTCGAAAATTATGTTTATCCAGGTAGCTTGGTTTTAAAACGTGAAGATGTAAATAAAGATTTGCGTGGTTATATCATTACTAAAAACGGCATCATGTTAATAGCAGCAACCGCCACAACCGATGGCGATAAAGTACAACCTCCTTTAGGTGCAATGGTTACAGCGCGATATCTTGATGAGGCGCTTGTTAAAAAAATCGCAGAAACAACTAAAGTTGCTTTAGAGTTATTTACCAGCGAACAATTAAAAAATTCTAAGAAACTCGAACCTAACTTTAAAGAATTAGAAAAAAACAAAAAAGGTCATCTTGCGATACCGCTTGATGAAAACATGCTAGAAGGTTTTTCGCTAATCCGCGATATAAATAATAAACCAATCGGTATGTTTCGCATGACAACGCCTCGCTCAATTTATGCTAGTGGTAAACAAGCTGTTAACTATTACTTGCTGACTTTTATTATCTTAGGTGTCATCTTCTCTTTCTTAATGTTATGGTTGCTACGCATTTTAATCATTAAACGCTTAGAACGCCTTGATAAAGAAGTCGCAAATATTAGTGATAATAATGCTATCAGTTTGCGTGTTGACGCTAGTGGTAGCGATGAGCTTTCATCGGTATCTGCTGAAGTTAATCACATGCTTGATATTATTCAAGCGTCACATGATCAGTTGGAACACCGCGTGCTTGAGCGTACACAAGAATTACAAAAAACCAACATTCAATTGCATCAAGAAATTTCTGAGCGCAAATCAGTTGAGCGTGAATTAGTGATACATAAAGAACATTTAGTTCGTCTTGCGCATTATGATAATTTAACCACCCTGCCCAATCGCGTCTTTTTCAATGAAATCTTAAACAAAGCGATTAACCACGCTAAACGTCACAATAAAGTTTTAGCAATATTGTTTATTGACCTTGATCGATTCAAAAATATTAATGATGCTCTTGGTCATAGTGTTGGCGATTTAGTATTAAAAGAATTGGCGTCACGCTACAACGTGCTATTGCGCGCCGGTGATATTTTAGCAAGATTGGGTGGCGATGAATTTATTTTATTATTAAATGATATTAAAGATCCAAAATATGCAGGCCCTGTTGCTGAGAAGATATTAAAAGCTTGCGCTGAACCGATTAAAATTGAATCTCATGAATTTTTCTTAACGGCAAGTGTTGGTATCAGTATTTATCCTAACGATGGTCAATCGTTAGAAGATTTGCAAAAGAATGCTGATATGGCGATGTATAAAGCGAAAAAAGCAGGTGGCGGTATTTATCAATACTACACACATGAAATGGATGCTGCAGCGCATGAACATATCAAACTGGAAGCTGAATTACGTAAAGCGATACAAAACAATGAATTTGTATTGTATTTCCAACCACAGTTGAATTTAAAAACCGGCAAAGTAAATCGCGCAGAAGCATTAATTCGTTGGGAGCATCCAGAATTAGGTTTAGTACCACCAATGAAGTTTATTCCGTTAGCAGAAGAAACGGGCTTAATTATGCCAATTGGTGAATGGGCATTACATGAAGCTTGTCGTTTAGCTAAGAGTTGGCAAGATAAAGGTTATGACCCGGTAGCTGTTGCTGTTAACATTTCGCCAAAACAATTCCGTCATCAAGATGTCGCGCAAATTGTTGCGGATGCATTAAAAGAAAGTAAATTAAATCCTAAATATTTAGAAGTCGAAATCACCGAAACGGCGGTGATGGATAATGTTGAAGAAGCTATTAATAAATTGACGATCATTAACAAAATGGGCGTGAGCATTTCAGTTGATGACTTCGGTACCGGCTACACTTCTATTAGTTATTTACGTCAATTCCCAGTGAGTGTTTTGAAAATCGATCAAACCTTTATCAAAGGTTTACCAAATAATCAAAATGATGTTGCAATCACTAGTGCGGTAATCGCGTTAGGCCATAATTTAGGTTTAGAAGTGGTTGCTGAAGGCGTTGAAACCGCCGAACAAATGCAATATTTAACAGAGCATAACTGTGATTTGATCCAAGGATACTTTATCAGTCGACCATTACCAGAATCAAAAGTATTGCATCAATTTAGTAAAAGCGGTGTCTCACAAGATTCAGTCGTACAAACGGATTAATTGAAACTTCAAAGGAGCTATTTAGATGAAAAAAGCGTTAATTGTCATATCAATTTGTTTAATTGCCAACCCGCTCACTGTTGCCGCTGCTACTAAGAAACACCGTAAAAAACCGATTGCTGCCGCCACTCAAGTTCAAGCATCCCCTGCGGTTGCAACAACCACTGCGATGCCAACCACTGATAATAGTATTCCTGAAAAATCAGAGAGTGAAACGCCACCTAGTTATTTAGATAATCTCAGTGGCAATTTAGGCTTAACAACAAATTATATGTTCCGTGGCATTAGCTTGAGTGCTAATAATCCGGCTGTGCAAGGTGGTTTAACTTACACCTTCCCTGTTGGTGTTTATTTTAACGTTTGGGGTAGTAACACTGATTACAATGCGCCAGATGGTAAAAGAGTTTCTAGCGAATTTGATACGATTATGGGTTGGCAAGGTTCAGTGCTTGAAGATTTCACTTATAACTTAAACTTTGCACGTTACAATTATCCAGGTTCGCGTTCTGCCAATTATAATGAAGTTAATACTTTATTTGGCTATAAAGTTTTTCAATTAGGGTTAAGTTACACTGCCAACTACAGTGGTACGCATGCATCGGGTACTTATGTGAATGGTATTTTAACTTTTAATCTCCCTTCTAAATATGTTTATTTTGAAGATGTGAGTTTTCAAGCAGGTATGGGGCACTACAGTTTAGCGCGAGCTGCAGGTAATAGTTATAGCGACTATTTGATGACATTAACCAAAAAAATCAGTCAGCGATATACGATTGCTGCAATGTGGACTGGAACAAATGGCCGTGCGCATTTACCGCCTTACGATGGCAACCAAATAGTAGGCACGGTAAGCGCATACTTTTAACCTATAATTTAAAATGAGGTTTTTTCTCATATGCCGACAGATGAAACAGTTGGTACAAAGTTATGGATAGAAAAACACCCAAGGCGCATCGAAAATGCGCCTAATGTTGTTAATGCTTATCATCATAAAAAGATTACCCTTAGTGTTAGTGAATTAAATGCAATTAACAAATATATTAAAGCTAATAAGATTTCAGCCGATGTTCTTTTGCATACTGTATATGCCATATTATTAGCGCGTTTAAGTACAACTGATATCTTGGTTTATGGTATGAGTTGCTATCAAAATACGCCTAAAAATAAAGAATTGTTTTGTAATGGCATTGCACCGATTAAAGTTACTATTAGTGATGATTTATTATTATCACAATTGATTAGCAAGCTATCATCTCAAATTAGTAAAAATAAAATAAGTGCTAAACTGCCACCTGAAATTCGCTATCTTTTATTAAATAAAAACAGTGAAAAAAAGGTTTCTATAAAAGACACTGCTCTCGATGTTTACCGATTTCCATTAGTCTTATTAACGAATAAAAATACTTTTAAAGAATTATCATTCGCTTACAATGTTGCTTTTTTTCAAGCGGATGATATTGCATCGTTAATTTATCACTTTAAAGTTATTTTAAAATCGCTTACGACTGAACAAGATTTGGTAGTCAATAAAATTAATATTTTATCACCGACTGAAAAAAATAAATTATTAAATGAGTGGGCGTCACCCTCCTACCCGTTTAAAATGCCAGATATCAAACTTTGCGTGCAAGAGTTGGTAACTCATTATGCAAAGCAAGCACCAGAATTATTAGCAATCAATCATCATTTAAGAACGCTTACTTATCAAGACTTAGATAATAGTTCAACCGCGCTTGCTATTGAAATCATAGAAAAAGGCGTAAAAGTTGGTGATTGTGTTTGTGTGCATATGGATAGAACGGCTTTATGGTTAGTGACCATGATTGCTATTTTTAAAGCTGGCGGTATCTATGTGCCGATTAATCCAAAATTTCCGCAAGAACGAATCGAATTCGTTTTCAGTGATTGCATGCCGAGTATCGTTTTGGTGGATCAAATTCATGAAAAAATTCCGTCTGCATACCACAAAATTTTGCATATGGTTAATATTGAAGACTTATTGTCGCCTGATACTGATTTAAATCGCACGTTACTGCCTAAAGCATCCGCTGAAGCTACGGCCTATATTCTTTATACTTCAGGAACAACCGGTACACCAAAAGGCGTGCCAATATGCCATAAAAGTTTAAATAATTTGATTGCTTGGTATCAAGCATGTTTTAAAGTGAGTATACAAGATCGTTCCGTGCAATTTGCATCACAAGGATTTGATTCGCATATATGTGAAGTTATTCCCTTTTTAGGTACCGGTGCAAGTGTGCATATTGTTGATGATAGTACTAAATTAACGCCATCATTATTTTTTGAATGGTTGCAGGAAAATAGAATTACTGTTTGCGATATTCCAACCGCTTACGCACAAATTTTATTTAATATGAGTTGGCCAAATCCCATTTCATTACGTTTAATGAAAATTGGTGGCGAAGCGATGACGCGCTACCCTGAGCACCCTATGCCTTTTGAAATTTGGAATGGTTATGGGCCAACTGAGACCACCGTAGAAGCTACTTATTTCAAAGTGACAGAAACTGCCGGGAATAAAAAAGCAGGCGTTGAGTTGCCGCCACCGGCTATTGGTAAACCCATTTATAACTATAAAGTTTATATTGTGGATGCGCACTTACAACCTGTTCCAGTGAATATTGCTGGTGAAATATTAATTGGCGGTGTTGGCGTTTCTAAAGGTTATTTAAATCGTGAAAGCTTAACAGCTGAGAAATTCATAGTTAATCCATTCAATGACGATCCGAACGATAAATTGTATCGTACTGGCGATTTAGGCCGATGGTTGAAAGATGGCAATATCGAATTCATTGGCCGAAAAGATAATCAAATTAAATTACGTGGTTATCGCATTGAGTTAAGTGATATTGAAAATGCGCTATCTAAATATTCTGATGTCAGTGAAGCTGTTGTTTTAATCCGTGACACCGTCGATAACAGCAAATCGATTGTTGGCTACATTGTGCCAAATCTTGATAAGGATCGTTATCTCTATCAAGAGCGATGCTTGCTTTCATTGAATAAAAATAAATATATGGAAGCAATCACTGAAGATATTTCTAAAGATGGTATCGCTTTAAATGGTATTAGTGAAAAAATCCCTGTGGGTAAGCAAGTAAAATTACATTTGAAATTACCTGGCATTAATGAAGCCAAAGATTTAACGGCTAAATTGATTTGGCAAATCAATAATCGTTGTGGTTTTGTATTTGATTGCCCTGATGACCAGAAAAAAATGATTGCTAAAAGTATTGATTATTATCTTTCTACCCATAACATGATGGAAATGATTTTAAGTGCAGCAGCCAAACGCAGCTTAAAAAAAGCTTTAAAAAATCGGTTACCGGAATACATGATTCCAAGCACTATTATTATGATGCTCGAATTTCCATTAACCTATAGTGGTAAAATTGATACGAAATCATTACCGCCACCGCAAGAATATGAAAAAATATTACATCATGAATATATACCGCCCAAAACCAATACGGAAAAAGAATTGGTTGCAATTTGGCATGATTTGTTGGGCCGCGATAATATTAGTATGTCGGATAACTTTTTTGACTTAGGGGGCAGTTCTTTAACGGCCGCTATTTTATCGGTCAAAATTCTGAATCAATTTAAAATTACGATTCCTGCAAAAATCTTATTTGATTTATCTTATATTCCCATTTTAGCAGAATACATTGATTCTAATGGTGAGCAATATTCAAAACAATCGATGATACAAGAAGATATTCAGCGCGATTGTATTTTACCTGAAAATATTTCGCCTACTAAAAAATTAATTAAAACAGCTGAAAATCCTCAAAACATTTTACTAACAGGTGCCGGTGGATTTTTGGGGATTTATTTGCTGCGTGAGTTGTTGGCTTGCACGAACGCTAAGATTTATTGTTTAATTCGTAAGGGTGAATTTGATACAGCTGCTAAACGTTTATTAGCCACAATAAATAAATTCAATTTAGGCAAAGATGTATCGTTAAATGATAGACGAATAATTGCCATCGCCAGTGATTTGAGCGCTGATAATTTTGGGTTGCCGGTTGAACAATATAATAGTTTGCTCGAAAAAATTGATTTAATTTATCATTGCGGTGCGCAAGTGAATATCATGGCTTCCTATAACAAATTGCGTGGTAGTAATGTGATTGGCACATTAGAAGTGATTAAGTTTGCCACCACTCGGTTTGATAAGCCAATCCATTATATTTCTACCCTTTCTTCTGCTTATCAAAAAGATGCCGAAGGCGCATTGAGTGAAGTGTTTCCGGAAGCTTCTTATGAAGAATTATCGGGTGGTTATGCTATTAGCAAATGGGTAGCGGAGAGATTGTTAACCGAGGCTAAAGATCGCGGTTTGCCAGTCCAAATTTATCGTTCAGGCTACATTTCCGGGCAGTCCGATACTGGACAAGCTAATTTTAATGATTCGCTCTTTATGTTAATTAAGGGGTGCATTCAATTAGGCTATGCGCCAAACATGGCAGAGAAAGTCTCTATTTTGCCGGTGGATTATGTGGGTCAGGCTACAGTTGCATTGTCGCTTGCGCATCCACTGCGTTCTACGGTTTATCATATTGATCATCCTTCGGGGATTATGTGGCCGGATTTGATTGATTGGATCAATAACTATGGGTATCGGGTGAAGCTGATCTCGATTGCGGATTGGAAGAAATTGTTGCCTACTCTGCCGCAGGATAACGCATTGTTTTCTTTCTTGCCGTATTATTTAGCGTTCCCGGATGATTTTGAAATGACGCCGGTTAATGTTGCTCATGCAACTGCAGAGCTTAGTCGCTTGGATTTACCTTATCCGCCAATTGATGATGCCTTGCTGACGATCTATTTTGATTTCATGTGCAAAGATGGTTTCCTATCACCTCCCCCAACTCGAAAAAAAATCACGGTTAGGGACAGGTAGCCTGGACACGCTTTTTGTGTCCGGGGTTGGTTGCATACAGACACATCCAGATACAACAACCCCGGACACAAAAAGCGTGTCCAGGCTACAAAATCTTATTTAGGTCGGCGTCTTTTAAAATGGGAATATCTAGAGAGATAGCTTTGTCGTATTTGCTGCCGGGATCATCGCCTACGATGACGTAAGATGTTTTCTTGGAAACGGAGGATGATACTTTACCGCCTCTTGCTTCAATTTTTTCTTTTAATTCTTCTCTTGAAATACTCGGCAATGTGCCGGTAATGACAAAGGTTTTGCCTTGTAAGGGTTGCTGAGTATTTGTTTTGACTTCATCCCAATGGATGCCGGATTTCAACAAACGATTGATGATTTTTTCATTGTGTTTTTCACTAAAAAAATGGGCGATGTGTTGCGCGACCACAGGACCTACATCTTGAGTGCTTTGTAATTCGTCAATGCTGGCAACTTGAATGGCTGGTAGTGTTTTAAAAGTATTAGCCAACTGTTTAGCGGTGGCTTCGCCTACTTCTCGGATGCCAAGGGAATGCAAGAAGCGTGCGAGGGTCGTGTGTTTACTTTTTTCAATTTCAGCTAACAAATTTTCAGCCGATTTTTTTCCCATACGTTCTAGGTTTTCTAAATCAACTAATTTTAAATGATAGATATCATCAACTGACTGGACTAAATCAGCATCAACCAATTGATCAATCAACTTATCCCCTAAACCTTCAATATTCATCATGCGACGGGAGGCAAAATGTCTAATCGCTTCTTTGCGTTGTGCGGGGCAAAATAAACCGCCGGTGCATCTTGCTACGGCTTCGCCTTCTATATGTTCTACTAATGAGCCGCATACTGGGCATTTAGTTGGCAAAACAATTTTTTTAACTTTATTTCGTTTTGACAGTACGACGCTAACAACTTCAGGGATAACATCACCTGCCCGGCGAATTAATACGGTATCACCGATGCGTATGTCTTTGCGCTCTACTTCATCCATGTTGTGCAGTGTTGCATTGCTAACAGTGACGCCATGTACAAATGCTGGTAGTAAACGCGCAACGGGAGTCAATGCACCTGTGCGCCCGACTTGAAAATCAACGGATTGAATAACAGTTTCTACTTCTTCCGCGGGAAATTTTTGTGCGATAGCAAAACGTGGAGCGCGACTGACGAAGCCTAGTTTTTCTTGTAAGGCGATTTCATTCACCTTAAAGACAACACCGTCAATTTCATAAGGAAGTTGACTGCGCATATTGCCGATTTTTTTATAATATTCCAAACAGCCAGTGATATCTTTTGCGACTGAAACTAAAGGATTAACTCGTAAACCCCAACTGGCAAGTAACTTTAAAGTATCACTTTGAGTTCGAGCTAATGCTTGTTCATCAGGCAATTTTAAACCATAAAAAAATATTTCTAATGGTCTGGATGCAGTGATTTTAGGATCTAGTTGGCGCAAGCTGCCTGCTGCTGCATTTCTTGGGTTAACAAATACTTTTTGTTGATGTTGTTCGGCTTCTTTATTGAGTGCTTTGAAGCCACTTTTGGAAATAAATATTTCGCCTCTTGCTTCCAGCACTGGGGGATGATTGTTACCGCGTAAATGAAGCGGAATCATATTGATGGTTTTAATGTTTTCAGTAACATCTTCACCCGTGACGCCATCACCTCGAGTACCTGCACGAACTAATTTTCCATATTCATAGCGAATAGTAATCGCAACGCCATCCAGTTTTGGTTCGCAGCAATATTCAATAGCAGAGGTGGAATTTAGTCTATCTTTTATGCGTTTTTCAAAGGCTAATAAATCTTCTTCTGTGAAAGCATTCTCTAAAGACAACATTGGTACTTCATGTATTACTTTAGCAAAAGCTTTAAGAGGTACGCCGCCAACTCGTTGCGTCGGCGAATCTTCTGACAGTAGATCAGGATTTTCATCTTCTAATTTTTTTAATTGACGAAATAAGTCGTCGTATTGCGCATCAGTAATAATCGGATCATCTAAAACATAATAGCGATAATTGTGGTCAATTATCGCTATTTTTAACTGAGCAATTTTTTCTTTGTCGTTCATAAGTCTTCTATTTTATGCACCTGCAAGATTAATTGCTTTAGCAATATCGACACTCACTAATCGAGATACGCCTGGTTCATTCATGGTAACACCAATTAAATATTCGCCAGTTTCGATTGTGATTTTGTTATGACTGATAAAGATAAATTGTGTTTTATCGGCCATTGATTTCACTAAGCGGGTGAAGCGCGTCACATTGACATCGTCAAGTGCCGCGTCAACTTCGTCTAGCATGCAAAATGGTGCTGGATTTAAGTAGAAAATAGAGAAAATCAAGGCAACGGCTGTTAATGATTTTTCACCACCAGATAATAAGTAAATACTACTGTTACGTTTGCCTGGAGGGCAAGCCATCATAGTGACACCGGCTTCAAGTAAATCATCACTTGTTAATTCAAGATACGCTTTACCACCACCAAAGACGGTTGGGAATAATTCTTGGAAGCGTTCATTCACTTTATCAAACGTTTCTTTGAATTTTGTCTTGGTTTCTTTGTCGATTTTAGCAATAGCTTCATCGAGCGTATTTAAGCCAGCTTGTAAGTCATCAACTTGTTTGTCGATGTAGAGTTTACGTTCTTGGCAAGTAGCATATTCATCAATTGCTACCAAGTTAATAGCACCTAAGCGTGAAATACGTTGTACTACTTGATCAAGTTTCGTTTGCCATTCAACCACATTTGCTTCTTCAGTTAACTCTTTCAAGATGTCTTCTAAGATGCATTCTGTTTCTTTGATTTGCTCAAGAATGGTGTCGGTTTTCACTTTCCAACCTTGCATTTCGACACGTAAGGTTTCTAGTGAAGCGCGTAACTTGTTAATGTCGCGTTCTATTGCTTGGCGCTTTTCTTCGAGCTTGCGATATTCTTGATCTAGCGACTCAATTGCAATGCGAGATGTATTTAATTCCGCTTCCACGTTCGCATGTTTTTCGAGTGCGCGTTCTAATGCTTGCTTCAAAGTATCGATCGGCGGCATTGAATTTAATTCGCTTTGCAATGTTACTTTGCGTTCGCCCAGTGAAGATAATTGAGCTTGCAATCTAGTAATAGATTGTTCAAGTGATGCTTTTTGCGATTTAGAAGTCTGCACTTTGATTTCCAACTCTTGCTTGTGTTGGCTCTTGGTGCGAGCAGCTTCGCGAATTTCTTGCAATTGTGTTCTCGCGTGATCGCGTTCGAGCGTCATTTCTTCACGTTGCTTCACTAATTGCTCAGCTTGCGCGCTTGCGCTTTCTAATAACTGACGCGCATTTTCAATTTCTTCTTCAGCTTGTTTCTTTTGTTTGGTGCAATCGTCTTGATCTTTTAAGACGCGCTCCATCGCTGCTTTTAACTCTTGTAAGCGTTCTTGCTTCATCTTTTGCTGCGCGTTAATTTGCGCCGATTGCGCTTGTTGCTGATTGCAAGCTTGCTGCAATCTTTCGCGCTCTTCTTCTAATGACTTTAATTGCTCTTTGCGTTGCGCGATATTTGTTTCTAACTCTTTTTGTGTCGCATCCGCATTTTCAATTTTAGAAGAAATTGCTTTAAGATCTTGCTCACGTTGGAATACACCAGCGGCTGCATCTTCTTCACGTAACACTTTAAGTGAATGTTTGCTTAACCAAATACCATCTGGCGTGATCACAGATTCATGATCTTGCAGATTGGCACATAATGCTTTCGCCTCATCTAGGGATGCTGCCGCATAAACACCATGCAACAATGAATCCAATGCCCAAGGTGATGTTACCTTGTTTATGAGTAATGTGCTGTTATTAGGTTTGTTGGCAGAAGCATTCGTGGCATCTGTTGTAAATACACATAAATTACCAGACTTGAAATCACTTAAATGGGGTAACACTTCATCAACATTATCAACGCAAATCGCTTGTAAGTGATAACCCAGTACAGTTTCAACGGCTGATTCCCAACCGCTTTCAACTTCAATGTTTTGAGCTAAACGTGGTTTTTTATCTAATTGATATTTAGCAGCCCAAGGAGCTGTCTTGTTGTTGCGTTGCCCAAGCGCTGTTTGTTGCAATGCTTGTAATGACGCTTGTTCGCCACGTAAGCGTTGCAATTCACTACGCACGGCATCTAAGCGACTATTGGAATCTTGCAATGCGGTTTGTAGCGTGGAAATAGTGGAGCGCACATCAACTAATTCTTTATTGTGTGCTTGCAGTTTATCAGCCGCTTCGTAAGATTTTTTCGCATACTCTTCTACTTCTTTATCTAAGTCAAAGAAGTTAACGCGACTTTGTTCGACGTTTAATTGTTCCAAACGTTTTTGTAAGTAATCAATTTTCTGTTGTACATGTTGAATGTGATTTTTTTCAACTTGCACAGTTTGCGTTGTTTTCGCAGATATTTGGTTGAATTCATCAAAGCGTTGCTGCCAATTATTCATCACTTCTTCGGCGACAGTTAATTTGCGCTGGTTGCTTTCAGCTTCTTTCGAAACAGATTCAAGTTGTGGAGAAAATTGATCAATGTCACGCGTGACGTCACGTAAATTATCTTCAGCTTCACTGACTTGGGATTGCATATTTTGCCAATCATTTTCAGTTTGCTTTAAATCAGATTCCCATTGATGTTGACGCTCTTCGTGATGCAAGATGTCTTGCTCAACGCGGGTGATTTCGTTACCAATAGCATAGTAACGACGTTGCACTTCTTGGAAAGCATCATTAGCAACACGTTGTTCATGTCGTAATTGTTCGATATCTTTATCGGTACCGGTCACTTCACTGTTACGCGCTTCTAATGCGGTTTCTTCACGCTGTATCTTTAAAGTGTGATCAACCATTTGGCTATCAAGCGCACGCCATTGCATTGCATATAATTCTGCACGCAAAACGCGTTCTTGTTGTTTTAAGACTTTGAATTTTTCAGCCATGTTTGCTTGGTGTTTCAAATGGCTTAATTGTTTTTCAAGTTCAGTACGAATATCGATAATACGCGCCAAATTTTCTTTGGTGTGTTTAATGCGCAATTCGGTTTCGTGGCGGCGTTCTTTATATTTTGAGATGCCGGCAGCTTCTTCTAAGTAAGTGCGTAATTCATCTGGTTTTGCTTCGATGATTCTACTGATCATATTTTGACCGATAATCGAGTAGCTACGAGGGCCAAGACCGGTACCTAAGAATATATCGACCACATCTCTTTTACGGCAGCGTGAGCCATTTAAGAAGTAAGATGAGTCAGAGTCGCGGTTAATCATACGTTTGACGGATATTTCGCTATATTTAGCGTATTCGCCGCCAATGGTGCCATCGGAATTATCAAAGACTAATTCCACGGACGCTTGCCCCACAGGCTTTCTGCCATTGGAGCCATTAAAAATGACGTCTGTCAGCGATTCGCCGCGCAGGTATTTAGGTGAGCTTTCACCCATCACCCAGGTCACAGCGTCAATAATATTGGATTTACCGCATCCGTTCGGGCCAACAATAGCCACGAGTTTGCTTGGGAGTGCGATGGTGGTTGGGTCTACAAAAGACTTAAAGCCAGAAATTTTAATCTTGGAAAGCTGCATGTTTTCTATCCTAATCGAGTAACGCCTATTATGCCAGTTCCATCTACATAGATTCCATATTCTAAATGGATTAAGCTATGTAATGTAGAGTTATTTTTAGGAAAAGAGGGATAAATGATCTCATCTCCCCCCAAAAGGCTTTGGTTGCCCTACTTTGTAGCGACTGTTGGCATGTTATTCACGTTTTTACTCTCCTATTTATTCTACCTAGACGCCCAGGCTAACAATGCCGTGATGAACCAATTAGAGAATCATCTGCCTTGGCTTGCTATGCTGGTTGGGGCTCCGATCTCTTTTTTACTAGCCTCCCTCACTCGGGTGACACAATTAGCTAAATATCGAGCTTTAAGCCTCGATCGCATCAATGAAAATTTAAAAAAAGAAATCAGCGAGAGATTACAGGCTGAAGAGTCAAAACAAAAGCTTGAAGTTGCTTTGCATCAAGGTCAAAAATTACAAGCCATGGGTACGCTGGCGGGCGGTATTGCTCATGATTTTAACAATTTGCTTTATGCCATTATTGGCTATGTCGAAATGGCAAGAGATGATGTTGATCAATCGAGCAAGCTTTATCAAAATTTGGGCAAAGTGTTAGAAGCGGCTAGTCGTGGTCAGGAATTGGTCTCGCGTATTTTATCGTTCAGTCGTCGTCAGCACCACGAACACACCCTTTTACAGTTAAAACCAACGATTGACGCTGTGTTGGCATTATTGCGCCCGACCATTCCTGCGAGTGTTACCATTATTTTTGAAGCAAAAACAGATTGCGTCATCGACGGGAATCAAACGCAGATACATCAAATTTTAGTGAATATGATAAATAACGCCGTTGATGCGATGGATGGTGAAGGCGTTATTAAGTTATCGCTTGCCATCATTTCAAATTCTGATCCTATCTTCAAACGTTTTGAAGATTTACCCAATCATGAAAAAAATTATTGTCAAATTACAGTGTCAGATACAGGGCACGGTATGGAACCCCACACGCTCGCTCGTATTTTCGAACCTTTTTATACAACAAAAGAAGTAGGTAAAGGCACTGGATTAGGTCTTTCTATTGTACATAGTATTGTGAAAGAACATGAAGGTGATATAACAGTAACAAGTGAGCTCGGACACGGCACAACTTTTTTCATCGTGCTGCCAATTGAAACGGCCAATCAAGGAGAGTTAAATGGCAAAAATATTGTTAGTTGAAGACGACAATTTAGTGCGTGATATGTTAACGCAAATTTTAGAACGCGCAAAACATACCGTTATTGGTGCCGCGAATGGTGAAGAAGCAACTGAATGCTTAAAGAAAGATACGCCAGATATTATGGTCACTGATATTATTATGCCGAAAAAAAGTGGTATTACACTTATTTCGGAAGTAAGAAATCGTCATCCTAATATGGAAATCATAGCCATCTCTGGTGGTGGTCGTTTAGACCCGACTGGTTATTTAGATTTATCTGAATCGTTAGGCGCATCTGTTTCTTTTGAAAAGCCAGTTGATAACACGGCATTACTAATGGCGATTGATTTATTGCTGCATGGTAAAAAAGAAAAAATGAAGTAACCTTTCGGTTACTTCATTTTTTGGTTGTTAAAGCTTACTTTTGGCGTTTCATCATAGCCATTTTATGCGCTCTTTTCACGGATTGAACCGAGAATGATAATGGTTGGTTTGTGCTGATAGGCTTAAATTCTTTCGCAACATTTCCAGAAAGACCTGTGCGATTTGCTAATTCAAGTTTGTAGATTGGTGCGCCTTTTTGTAAGTTGAAGTCATCTAAATTAATCCAAACCAAGCTACGATCGGTTGTTGATTCGTAATAGTAGACTCTGTGGGTTAAATCTAAGGCAGTGCGCCAGATGGTTCCTGACATAGAAGCATCACCTGATTCACCAACGGTGCTAAATGGTTGCACGGTGCTATCGATCACACTTAAGATTTTGCTAATAGCATCACGACCTGATGCCGCTTTTGGTAAATGCGAAGCATAATACGCTGCGCGTACAAAGCGGTCTTTGGAATTGGTTGTACCTGGTAACAATTTAGTACCACCAAAACCTTTGTATTGGCGTAAATTTTCTAATTGTTGATCGAATGAAGGTGAATTGGTTGTTACTGTTAATTCGCGACCATGATAGGTATGTAATTTACCATCAATATATTCGAATATGGCAGTATCACCGGTTGCATCACTGATAATTAAATGCAAATTCACTGCAGAATCCAATTCAAATGCTTCTAATTGGAAGGGATGATTTTTGGTGTAAGCAACGGCTTCATCAACAGTTGCAAAATTGTCTAAGTAGAATTGTTCCCACATTAAAACAGACATTCCAGGTGTGGTTGGCACTCGGGTACCATAGTCTGATTCTTCTAGCCAGAAAATATGTGCTGAGAGTCCTTTTTCATTGAAACCATCGGTTGCTAATGCATCGTATGCAGAGGTTACAATGCTACCGTATTTTGAAGTCCAGGTTAAAGAATTTACTTCCGCCAAACCATCTCGTTGTATGCCGCGTGGATAAACAAAAATATTGGAATCCATGCTGCCTGCCCAATCCATTGTGCGCGCAATAACAACACCTTCATCGCTGATCCATAATGCGCGTGAGCATGCGAAACTTGTATTTCCTGCTATGCAGAAAACAGAGAATACACAAAAAAGAAATTTGGAAAATCTAGTAAGTAAATTTGACATCCCATTACTCCATTAGCTGATATTAAGAACTGATTCTAATGACATTTGCGCTAGAGTCAACTCAATCAAACCAATAGTGTTTATTGGTCATTCTGTATTGAATTGGCGATAACATTTCCAGTTTGTCTAGTTTAAACTCAATAGTGCCGGAGGTGGCTGTATCCAATTGCTGCACTCTTAGCGCTTTATAGGTTTTAATTGCACGATCATGTGGAAAATGATAACGATTTAAATATCCTGTCGAATAGGCAACGAATTGTGGAAGAATTGCACTGATGAAGGCTTCACTGCTAGATGTTTTACTACCATGATGCGGTGCAATTAAAATATCGGCATGCAAAACATCACCACTTCGCGCTAATATTTTTTGCTCGGCCCAAGATTCAATATCGGCAGTTAGCAATACTTTGCGATAACCATTATCAACCATGACAACACAACTACTGTCATTGCCATATCCCATATTATCTCTACTGGGATGCAAGATAGTAAATTGCACACCATCCCATTGCCAATGATCACCGGCATAACATGGTTTTGTGATGGAGAACGGAAATAACTGCGGCACACTTGTTAAAATGCTATCAATTGGTAATGCGTGACGGACCGCTTCAAAACCACCGCGATGATCATTGTCGCCATGACTTAAAATCACTGTATCTAATTTACTGATATTTTTGCTCCGTAAATACGGTACAACAATTTGCTCACCGGCATCCATGCCCCCCGGGAGATTTGGTCCTGTGTCAAATAACAAAACGTGTTGGGCGGTTTGCACGACAACGGATAATCCTTGGCCGACATCTAATAGCGTTAACCAGTATTGTCCGGGTTTTGGTTGTGGTGTTGCAGGAAATAATAGCGGTAATAAAAAAATAATACCAAATCCACGACCAGCGACACCATTAGGTAATAATAAAATAAGTACCGCCATCATGCTTAATATCATGATCCAAACGTTTGGTATTGCATGTTGCCAAATCGCCCAATCTAAATGCGAAAACCATTCTAGTATTGACCATAAACAACCAAGACTGATATCAGCTAATTTTAAAAAAATACCTCCGATCAATGTTGAGAGCGGTAAAAAAAATCCGGCTAACAAACAAAATGGTAGTACAAAAAATCCTAACCAGGGAATCGCAATACTATTGGCAAGCACAGAAACAATTGAACATTCTTGAAAAAACATTAAAGATAAAGGTATTAAACCAACAGCAATCACCCACTGCACCCTGCCCCAATGCCACCACCATCCGCTTGGACGCACTCTTGCTCGCATACCATAAATAATTAGTGCAATCGTTACGAATGATAACCAAAAACTATCCGTTAATACACTTAGTGGATTTAGCAACAAAACCAGCAACAATGCTAATGACCAAACATGCCATGCCGTTGTTAATTTTTTTCGATACAAAACGATAACCAGTATGGATAACATAAACGATGCGCGTTGTGTAGGGATTGAGAAACCAGCTTGTGCGCTGTAATAAATAGCAACCATTAATGCCGCAATGGCGGATAAAATTTGTTTGGGTAAAATGAGCATTATTCTCGGATAAAAGCGCACGCCATATTTAAATAGAAAGTGCGCAATCGTTACAATGATGCCGATATGCAATCCGGCAATTACCATTAAATGATTAGTGCCTGTATTGCGCAACACTTGCCAAGCTTTAGGGTTTATATTATTTCGCTCGCCGACAATTAACCCCGCAAGCCAGGGTGAAGTATATGAATTTGGTAATGCTTCATTAATTTTTAATAGCAATTGTTGGCGCAGTAACGTGATTGGATAGCGATACCAACCGTGTGAAATGAACTCATGGATATGATGGTTGTCGATGGAGCCTTTCGCGCGTATTTTTTTCTGTAGAGCCCATGCTTCAAAATCCATGCTACCAGGACTTTGTGTTGCATGTATGCGTTTTAATTTAGCGAAAAATCGCCATTCATCGCCTACTAGTATTTTTCTAGTAGGATCATTCCAAGTTAAACGTATTAAGCCTTGTGGTGTGGATAATTCGAATTGGGTTTTATGGTTACTTTCAATTGGTAGCGAGCTGACAAAACCGTGAATGGGGGTTGGTCTATTTTCAATTTCTTTTGGTAGTGTCCATTGCATGATGTTGTGGGCGTACCAAGCTGCGTATATAAAGCCTAGTACAAAGGCGATGAGTAATCGGCATTTTTTATTTTGCAACCAACCTAAAATGAACATGAGTGAGATGGATGCGGCGAATAATAAGATTAGCCACATGGGTGGGAGGGTTGAAAATGATTGGAGGAATACATCGCCTAGTAAAAAGGCGAGAGTCAATGTAAACATTAGGGTTCTCAATTATGTATGGAATGTAGCCTGGACACGCTTTTTGTGTCCGGGGTTGTTGCATCGAGAAGTATCCAGGGGTAACAACAACCCTGGACACAAAAAGCGTGTCCAGGCTACAGTTGCACTAGCTGGCCAGCATCAATGCGGTATGTTTTATGTGCACGATTAGCGATAGCAGGATCATGTGTCACCATGACGACGCTCGTGCGGCAAGATTGTTGCAAATTAAAAAATAATTGTAAAACGCGTTCAGCATTGCGTGGATCTAGGTTGCCCGTTGGCTCATCTGCTAGTACGCAAATCGGATCGGCAACTAAAGCACGCGCGATAGCAACGCGTTGACGCTCACCGCCTGATAATTGACCTAAGCGATGATGTAGTCGATCTTGTAAGCCAACTTGTTCAAGTAAATGTTCTGCTTTTTCGTTAATTAATTTTGGGTCTGCTTTTTGAATTAATAGCGGCATACCAACATTTTCTAATGCAGAAAATTCTGGTAACAAATGATGAAATTGATAAACGAAACCAAGATTACGATTGCGTAATTCGCATTTTTCTTTTTCATCAATTAATTGTAAATCAGAACCATTTAAAAGTACCCTGCCCGCTGTTGGTTTATCTAAGCCACCTAATAAATGTAATAAGGTGCTTTTACCGGAACCTGAATTACCGACAATAGCTATCATTTCAGCTGAATTAACAGCAAAATTGACTTGATTTAAAATATGGATCGTGGAATTTGCTTCAGTAAATGATTTAGATAAATCATAGCATGCAAGCACGGGGTTCGTATTATTCATAACGCAAAGACTCCACTGGATCTAATTTAGATGCACGCCATGCAGGATAAATCGTTGCAAGCAAACTTAGTATCATCGACACCACGCAAATAATAATAACATCCATCCATTCAATTTGAGACGGTAAATAATTAACGAAATATACATTGGAAGATAAAAATTGCACGTGGAAGGTGTGCTCTAACCAATTCACAAGATCAGTAACATTCCATGCTAAGAGTATGCCTAAAATCGTGCCGATTAATGTGCCTAAAATACCGACCAATCCACCTTGCACCATAAATATTTGCAAAATCATTCCGGGTGTTGCTCCGAAGGTTCGCAAAATAGCAATATCGCTTTGTTTTTCATTGACCACCATAAATAAGGTGGATACTAAATTAAACGCAGCAACTACAACAATTAACATAAGAACAAAAAACATCATCGTTTTTTCTAATTCGATGGCGTGAAATAATTCGCCGAATTGATCAGCCCAAGTAGTGATATAAGCACTTGGCGCTAATTGAGTCATTAATTGTTGTCTGACTTTTTGTGCTGAGTAAGGATTGTCTAGGTTAACATGTAAACCGCTAACATTATCACCAAGCCCTAATAATTTTTGCGCATCATTTAACTGGATAAACCCAAGACCGCGATCGAATGCAAAACCGTTACCTGCGCGAAACATACCAACGACTGTAAAGCGCTTAAAGCGTGGCATGACCCCAGCGGGTGACATGGTTACTTGTGGCGTGACAATAGTGATTTTATCACCGATATTGGCATTTAAACGTTCTGCTAAACTTTCGCCTAAAACAATACCAAAACCGCTTTTGTGCAAATCAGTTAATTTACCTTGCACCATTTTATCAGCAACTTCTGTAATCTTTTTTTCTTCATTCGGTAAAATGCCAGAAATAATCGCAGGCTCTACCACTGAGCCATAACTTAATAATACTTGACCAGTGATATATGGCGCTGTTGCTTTAATATCAGGCATTTGGCCTAAAGCTTTTTGCAATTCTTCCCAGTCTGCGACGGAATTGACATCGTTACTCACCGAGATCGGTGGTACCATGCTAAAAACACGTTTTTGAATCTCTTTATCAAAACCATTCATCACAGATAACACGGTAATTAACACCATGACGCCGAGCGCAATACCTACCAACGACACCATCGAAATAAATGAAATAAAATGACTGCGCTTTTTTGCGCGCGTATAACGTAAGCCAATAAAAAGCGCTGCGGGTCTAAACATGTGTCTTTTGCGTCCCCTTAAATAAGGTGAAAAAATTATCAGTTGTTTGCTTTGCAAAATCTTCTAATGAGACATTATGCATCTTAGCAAGAAATTCGGCGGTATGCCGCATATATGCAGGCTCATTTGGTTTGCCGCGCATGGGAACAGGTGCTAAATATGGGCAATCTGTTTCAATTAATAGACGATTTAAAGGTACTTGGCGGGCGGCATCTTGAATGGCTACTGCATTTTTAAAGGTAACAATCCCTGAGAATGAAATGTAAAAACCTAAATCCAGTGCTTGTTTTGCAAATGGCCAATCTTCAGTAAAACAATGAATGACGCCACCAACGTTGCTCGCCTGCTCTTCACGTAAAATAGCGATAGTGTCTTCTTTGGCGGCACGCGTATGCACGATTAAAGGTTTTTTTACAGCGAGCGCTGCTTGGATATGTTGGCGAAATCGGTCTCGCTGCCACTCTACTTCGCCGGTTGATCGATAATAATCTAAACCCGTTTCGCCAATCGCAATGACTTTATCATCATTAGCTAATGTAACTAATTCTGCTGTTGTAATTTCTTCATCTTGATGGTTGGGGTGTAAGCCAACTGATGCGGCGACGTTTGGGTATGATTTTGCAGTTGCTAAAATATTAGGAAAATCTTTAATTGCAACGCACACATTTAAAAAAAACTGAACTCCTTCACGATTAGCGCGCAAAATAGTTTGCTGAGTTTCGGCACTGGAGCCATGTCCTAATAAATTTAAGTGGCAATGCGAATCAACCAAATATAAATCCATTATTGACCCCAACGCGCAATAATGGATTCTAGTAATAATTGCTTATTAAAATTAATACCGTGACAAATGGCGCTACGTTGTTGTTGCACGTAATTCATTAATTGTACGTTTGCAGAAATACGGGTGCGCGCTTTTAATTGCGAAAAAGTGTCGATATAATCTTGATTTAATACGTTATCGGTGTTTATTTCTAATTGCGTTTTTAATAAATCACTTAAAAAGCTTAAGATGTAATCTAAAATGATAATGGATTCACTCTTGCTTAAATCAGCCATGAGTTTAATGCGATCACTGCCAACATCTAATGCTAATGTAAGCGCCTTAAATGTTTTTGCACGCTCGGCATCGTCTGCTATTAAAGCAAATCTTGCCGCTTTACTAGGTTCTGCAAAAGTGATTTTTTGGCAGCGACTTGCAATGGTTGCAGGCAAACGATTTACTTGATCATTAATTAAAATTAAATAAGCATTACTGCTCGGCTCTTCTAATGTTTTTAGTAATGCATTAGCTGCGTTAGTATTCATTGCATCAGCAGGTGTAATTAATACAACACGCGAACCACCTTCAAAGGATGTTTGTTGAATGAATTCAGCGATTGAGCGTATTTGCTCAACTTTAATCGAGCCGCCTTCTTTTTCTGGCTGCAACCAACAAACATCAGGATGGGAGCGCCCCATTATTAGTCGACAACTGTGGCATTGATCGCAAGGCTCACCGGTTGCTTGATTGACTTGTTGGCACATGAGGGCGCGAGAGAAATAATCTGCAAATGCATTTTTCGGCGTATCTTTGGCACCGGATAACATCAATGCATGCGGCAAACGATTTTCAGATTTAGCGTGCCATAATTGTTGAAATTGTTTTGTTTTAAAAATCGCTGTCATGTTTTCCTTTAGCATCCTGCAATAAAGTTATCTAATACTCTTTGAATTTGTTGTTGTACTTCAGGTACTGATACAGATGCATCAATCACTTTAATACGTTTTGTGTCTTGTCTTGCGCGCTCGAGATAAGTGTCTCTGACGCGCTTAAAGAAATCCATTTTTTCTTGTTCGATTCTGTCTTTACCGCTGCCTCTGTGTTCTGCGCGAGTCATGCCAAGTTCTGCTGGTAAATCGAGTAACAATGTTAAGTCAGGGTATAGTTTACCAACGATTTGCATATCGAGCACATTAATAAAATTTAATGGCAATCCACGGCCGCCATGCTGGTATGCATAACTGGCATCAATATAGCGATCACTTAATACCCATTTACCGGATGCTAGTGTTGGCTCTATTCTGTGTCGAATATGTTGAGCGCGCGCTGCAAACATTAATAATAATTCAGTTTCGGCAAGCATTACTTCTTGCTCATCTCGTTTTAATAAAATTTGACGAATGCTTTCTGCAACATCTGTGCCGCCTGGTTCGCGCGTGATCACAACTGTAATCCCTGCTTTTTCCAGGTAATTCATAATAAACAAACGCGCTGTACTCTTACCTGCACCTTCGGTGCCTTCTAATGTAATAAATTTACCGCGCGACATTTTGTTTTCCTTTCTTATAAGCATCAACAGCAATATTGTGCTCAGGTAATGTTTTAGAAAACTGATGACCGCCACCACCATTGGCGACAAAATAATAATAGCTATGTTGCGTAGGATGCATGGCCGCTTGAATTGAAGCTTCTGATGGCATGGCAATGGGTGTTGGTGGTAATCCTTTGTGGATATAAGTGTTGTATGGTGTATCGGTTAATAAATCTTGATGATGAATTTGACCATAGTAACTATCGCCCATACCGTAGATAACCGTTGGATCAAATTGCAGCAACATATTTGCTTTTAAACGATTCACTAAAACACCTGCAATAATCGGTCTTTCCGAGTTTAAATAAGCTTCTTTTTCAACTAATGATGCCGCAATAAGTGCTTGGTAGGCATCTTTATAAGGTAAATCTGGCGCACGCGTACTCCAGGCTTCTTTTAAATGCATTTGCATCAAATCATAAGCGCGTTGCAAAATGACTAAATCAGGCACATCGCGTGTGTAATTATACGTTTCTGGAAAAAACTCACCTTCTGGTTCAACATTTTCAGCGCCAATTGCTTGCATAATTTGTTTATTATTCATATTTTGCGTTGAATGTTTCAACGTTGGCGTTAACAGCAATTGTTTTAATAGTTGTGGAAACGACCAACCCGGAACAATAGTAAAAGCGCGATAATAGTGCCCTTTACCTGTTGTTACTTGTCGCCAAATTGAAAATAAGCTAGAACCCTTAGGAAACAAGTATTCACCTGTTTTTAAAGTGGTATTCCAATAAAAGTGAGAATAAAGCGACAGAAACCAAGAGTATTTTATGACTTCTTGCTCAGCCATTTCGTTGATCATGACGCGAACGGATGTGCCAGGACGCACGTAATAAATAACACCGTCTTCATCACTAACCACTGATGAAAATAATAAATACCCTGAGACTACTAACACTACTCCAAACAACAGGAGAATATCACGAAATCTTTTGAGCACTACACCTTCCTAAATATAAGCGTCCCATTCGTTCCTCCGAAACCAAACGAATTCGACATGGCCACATTCATTTCCATTTGTTGTGGTATAAGCGGAACTAAATTGATTGAATCGCAACCCTCACTTGGGTTGTGTAAATTAATGGTTGCAGGCGCCACTTGATCGCGTAATGCAAGAATAGAGAATACCGCTTCTACTGAACCTGCTGCGCCTAATAAGTGCCCTGTCATTGATTTTGTTGAGCTCACTGCTACTTTCTTAGCACTTTCGCCAAGAGCGCGTTTAATGCCTAAAATTTCTAATTCATCACCTGCTGGTGTGGAGGTACCATGAGCATTAATGTAATTCACATCAGATGCATTAATCCCTGCATCTTGCATAGCCGCAACCATAGAAGCCGCCCCGCCCTTGCCTTCAGGATCAGGTGATGTCATGTGGTTTGCATCTGCGCTCATACCAAAGCCGATTAATTCAGCATAAATATGGGCATTACGTGCTTTAGCAAATTCATATTCTTCTAACACGATGATGCCGGCACCATCTCCTAAGACAAAACCATCACGGTCTTTATCCCAAGGTCGGCTTGCTTTTTCAGGCTCATCATTGCGCGTTGATAATGCTCGCATTGCGGCAAAACCACCGATACCAAGTTTTGTAGTTGCCATTTCAGAGGCACCTGCAATCATGACATCAGCATCACCATAAGCAATCGTACGTGCTGCTGCACCTATGTTATGTGTGCCTGTTGTGCAGGCAGAAACTAAAGCAATGTTTGGGCCTTTCATGCCATATTGAATGGATAAATTGCCGCCAATCATGTTAATTAATGCGCCAGGAATAAAAAATGGTGAAATACGGCGCGGGCCTGAAGCTAGGAGTGTTTCGTGATGTTTTTCGATGCTTGGTAAACCACCGATTCCAGAACCTATAGCAAAACCAATGCGATGTGCGTTTTGTTCTGTTACGACCAGACCGGAATCAGTAATTGCTTGCATTGCAGCAGCCATACCATACTGTATAAAGTAATCACGCTTACGTGCTTCTTTTTCTGGCATGAAATCAGCTGCGTTAAAGTCTTTAACATGCGAACAAATTTGGCATGTTAAATCGCTTGCATCAAAATGATTAATACGTGTGACGCCGCTCTTGCCAGCTAAAATTGCTTGCCAAGTAGTATCAACATTTAGTCCGAGGGGCGTTATTAACCCTAACCCCGTGACAACAACACGGCGCTTACTCACGCATGAATCCTCTCTAAGTTATGCTTTCGCTTCTTTTTCCATACGGCTAACGATGTAGTTAACTGCATCTTTAATGGTGATGATTTTTTCTGCATCTTCATCAGGAATTTCTGTTTCAAATTCTTCTTCTAATGCCATTACTAATTCAACGGTATCTAAGGAGTCTGCGCCTAAGTCATCAACGAAAGAAGCATCAGTTGTGATTTCTTCTTCTTTAACGCCTAATTGTTCGACAACGATTTTTTTAACGCGAACTTCGATTTCATTTGTATTGGTAGTCATTTGATACATCCCCTAATTAGTCTGTCAGAATATAATTTGTGCTAGTTTATTGGAAAATCCCTAAGTTGCAAGCCCTCATTCACTATTTGCCTACTTATTTTAATAAAATTAAGCTTATTTTGTAACTTAATTCATATACATACCGCCATTCACATGCAAATTTTGCCCAGTGATATAACCAGCCGCATCTGAGGCTAAAAAAACAACAGCTGCAGCAATATCTTCGACTGTTCCTAAGCGTTGCATGGGTATGCGTTGAAAAATCGCATCGCGCTGTTCATCGTTTAAAGCGTTGGTCATATCGGTTGAAATAAAACCAGGCGAGACGGTGTTAACTGTAATATTTCGAGAACCAACTTCTAGCGCTAATGCCTTACTAAAGCCAACCACGCCTGCTTTTGCAGCGCAGTAATTTGCTTGTCCTGGATTGCCCGTACTGCCAACCACGGAACCAATATTAATAATGCGGCCCCAGCGTGCTTTTAACATATCGCGTAAACAGGCTTTGGAAATGCGATAAATTGAATTTAAATTTGTTTCTAAGACATCAAACCATTCATCTTCTTTCATGCGTAAAAATAAATTATCTTTTGTGATGGCTGCATTATTAATTAAAATAGAAATGGCGCCATATTGTTCTTTTATTTTTTCAAGCAACGCATCAATTGATGTTTGTTCAGTTACATTTAATACGTGACCTAAGCCTTTAATGCCTTCACTTTGCAACCATTCATTGATTTTTGCAGCGCCTTGTTCTGTTGTTGCTGTGCCGACAATCGTTGCGCCTTGTTTTCCAAGAGCCAATGCAATTGCTTGACCGATACCGCGACTTGCACCTGACACTAAAGCAACTTTATCTTTTAGCAATAACTGAACTGACATAGCATCACCTTTCACTTAATTTATTTTGAAATAATTATGATAGCAGAGCTAAATTGGCAACATCGCTTGCTGCTATGATTTGAATGTTTTTATCAATGCGTTTAATTAAACCTGATAATACTTTACCAGGGCCGCATTCGATAATTTGTGTTACACCTGCATTTGAAAATGCTTGAATGGTATCAACCCAACGTACGGGCATAGATAATTGACGCACTAAACCATCGCGAATACTTTCTGTCGTGTTATAAGCTGTTACATCGACATTACTTAAAACGGTGATTTCTGGAGTGCGCATTTTGGTTGTTACTAGTATTTCGGCTAAGCGTTCTGCTGCTTCTCGCATCAAAGCGCAATGTGAGGGAACGCTGACTGGAATTAATACTGCCATTTTTGCGCCACGTTCTTTGGCGAGCGGTAATGCGCGTAACACGGCTTCTTTGTGTCCTGCAATCACGACTTGACCAATGCTATTAAAATTGGCGGGTGTTAACACTTCATTATTTAATGCAACTTCTTTACAAAGATTAGCAACTGCTTGATTTTCAAGACCAATAATTGCAGCCATCGCGCCAACACCCGGAAGCACTGCTTCTTGCATGAATTGTCCGCGCGCAGCCACTAAACGTAGCGCATCAGCATAATCAATGGCATTGGCGCAAACTAACGCCGTGTATTCACCAAGACTGTGTCCCGCCATCATCACAGGGTTCGTCACTTGATTTTTACGTAAAATACGCCAGATCGCATATGATGCTGCTAACAATGCAGGTTGTGTGTACATCGTCATATCAAGTTTTTCAGCAGGACCTGATTGCACTAATTGCCACAAATCATATGAAAGCGCAGAGGATGCTTCATCGAAAGTCGCTTTTACTTCTGGATGAATAGCCGCAATGTCAGTAAGCATGCCAACACTTTGCGAACCTTGACCTGGAAAAACGATGGCGGTTTGAGATGACATAAAAATTAATACCTCACTAAAGCAGAACCCCAAGCAAGACCGCCACCGAAACCTTCCATCAGTAGCATTTGACCGCGCTTAATTGAACCTTCACGCACTGCTTTATCTAACGCTAATGGAATAGATGCGCTTGATGTATTGCCTTGAGTATCAAGTGTAATGGCAACACGCTCCATTGGTAGATCTAATTTTTTTGCCATTGCTTGAATAATACGAATATTTGCTTGATGTGGAATCAGCCAATCCACGGCTGATTTTGGTAAATTATTGGCAGCTAATGTTTCATCAAATAATTCACCTAAAATTTTGACGGCTAATTTAAACAATGAATTGCCTTGCATTTTAACGGATTCAATATTTGGCGAATTCGTGGTACCCATTGTTAAATACAAAACATCTTTGTGATTACCATCAGCGTGTAAATGGGTAGACAGTACACCGGGTTCATCACTCGCACCTAATACCACAGCGCCCGCGCCATCACCAAATAACACGCAAGTTGCGCGATCTTTCCAATCAACAACACGTGACATTAATTCGCTACCAATTACTAATGCGTTTTTAATCGTACCAGTTTTAATGTATTGATCAGCAATACTAAAACCATACATAAAACCAGCACAAGCTGTCGCATTTAAATCGAATGCGGGGCAACCGGAAATGCCTAAACGTTCTTGCAATAAGCAGGCCGTGCTTGGAAACATCATGTGCGGTGTTGTCGATGTGACAATAATCATTTCGATGTCTTCAGGTTTTAAACCTGCAGCATCCATTGCTTTGCGAGCAGCAGCTTCAGCAAGTGTGACGGCATTTTCATGCTCGCCAGCTAAATGGCGTTGCTTGATACCTGTGCGCTCAACAATCCATTCATCACTGGTTTCAACGATTTTTTCTAAATCGTGATTGGTAACAATTTTTTCTGGTAAGTAACTACCGGTGCCTAATATTTTACTGTATTTCATGATCTTTACCTGCACTTAATAAGCGGCCAACTTCATGGCGAATTTTTTCTGGAATATTTTTTTCTACTCCCAACATCGCCTCTTCAATCGCACGCGCAAAAGCACGAACGCTAGCACTACCATGACTTTTAATCACGGTGCCATTTAAGCCGATAAAAGTAGCACCATTATAACGCGCAGGATCAACGCGTCGTCTAAATGATTTTAAAATGGGCTTCACTAATAAACCCAGTAATTTAGTAAATGCATTTTTCATGAAGGATTCTTTGATTAATTTAGTGATAAAAATCGCAACCCCTTCAGATGTTTTTAAAGCAACATTACCGACAAAGCCATCACAAACAACAACATCGGCTTCACCTTTATAAATGTCATCACCTTCAATGTAACCGGCATAATTAATTAATTTTGCTTGCATTAATAATTGCGCGGTTTGTTTCACTTGTTCATTACCTTTAATATCTTCTTCACCGATATTAAGTAAAAATACTTTTGGATTTGGAATATTTTCTAGTGCGGAAACTAACACCGAACCCATGACAGCAAATTGCACTAAATGCTCAGCACTTGAATCAACGTTTGCGCCCAAATCTAACATGCGCACGGTTTTATTTTGCAAATAGGTCGGAAAACTTGAAATAATCGCTGGCCTATCAATGCCAGGCAGTGTTTTTAACACAAAACGTGCCGTCGCCATTAAGGCGCCGGTATTACCTGCGCTGACACAAGCTTCTGCTCTGCCCTCTTTCACCAAATTAATACTAACGCGCATGGATGAATCTTTTTTAGTGCGCAAAGCAGTGGCTGGCGGCTCATCCATTTCAACGCGTTGTGAGGCGTGTTGAATAGATAATCTGTCTTTATCGAAGGATTTTTCTTGAAGTGCTAGATGCAAAGAGGCTTGATCGCCAACTAGGATCAGTCGAAGATTAGGGTGTTTTGCTAAAACTTCTAACGCAGCAGGTACGGTAACAGACTCGCCGTGATCCCCACCTGCCGCATCGATTGCAATCGTTATGACGGTCAATCGAATTACTCTTCGTTATTTTCTTCTTCAACAACGACCGATTTACTGATTACTTGGCGGCCTTTGTAATAGCCTTCTGGGCTAATGTGATGGCGACGATGTGTTTCACCTGTTGCTGCATCGATCGATAACGTTGGACCGGTTAAAGCGTCGTGTGCACGTCTCATGCCTCTTCTGGATCGAGGTACTCTACTTTTTTGAACTGCCATTTTCTATTCCCCACTCATTTTTGCTTATGCTTTAGTGATTTCAATACATGGAAAGGACTTTCACCCTCACCCTGCTCCCACCCTGAATCTGTTAGCGGAAATTTCGCTTCACACATATCAGGTTCATGTCTTGGTATAATTGGTAGATTGAGAATAAGCTCATCTTCAACCAACTCCCTTAAGGCAAGTTGACCATTTTTTGCCAATGCCGGTTCGTAGCCTTCAGGCAGAGTATCCACCTCTTCGAGCGTACTCACAATACCCAACAGAAAGTCGGACATTATTTCATAAGTGAGGGGTTCCATACAACGCTGGCATTGCAATATTAAATTGGTGTGAATATGACCTTTTATAAAGGCCACCCCTTGCTCATCCCTGCCAAACTCTAAACTAACAGCTACCGGGTTATTTTCGGCGCTTAAACTAGCACTCAAGCGATGCATGTCGATTATCTTGACCACGCCATCAAGGCGCAAGTCTTGCTCGGCAAAACGAAATGGATCTATATGTTCAGGTATGAATTTTTCAGACATGCGCGCATTTTATGGGCATGAAAGCATACTGTCAAACGATGATCGCGTTTTATTTTTTAATTTTTATTGTCAAGAGGAAAAATGCTGATAATTTCATAAGAAATTGACTAAATTTAAGATTTCCTTAAGAATGCGGGTTTAAAGTTGTTATATGGGCAAATTTATTCCTCAACGAGGGGAAAGTAAAGATGGTGATACTGCTAAATAAATTTAGTGTAGATGAACTAGAAACACTATGCGAGCCGACGTATGAAGCAGACAAAAATAAGCCTGAAGAGGCAGCTGTCGTTGAAAACGCCCAAGAACAAAAGAAAATAATAGCAAAAAGCCTTATTCCCATTTTTAAAGAAGGCAGAAAAGATGTAGCGCGCGATGAATGGAAAGCCGCAAAATACCAGCAAATATCGGCTCATGATGTGATTGAAACGCCCGATACCCCTGTGCGCACCGCCACCCTTTTTGACTTTCATGGTTTATTAAATTCCTTCCGTCTTTTTCTTGTTCGCATTCATCGTTTTTTTGTCGTTGCTGGTGTTGTGATTTTACCAAGGTTGTTTGCACTGTGGGGGCTTAGCTGCGCTCTTACTTTGTTAGCTGATATAGTGATTGTTTTTAAAAATACCTTTATAGATGATTTGCAGATTAAAAATAAAATCAAATTAGCAAAAGACAGCAATGCATCTTTTGGTTTTTTTCAAAAGTTAAAGTTGGCATTGGGAGAGATTGGTTCTAATCCTAGTCGTTATTTGCGGGACGCTGGCTACCGTTTTAAAAATTCCATGCTAAAAGATAATCGTCCGCCACGCATGTTAAATGATGCCTTATGGTTTGGTATCAACTTAACCGTCTTTTTAGTAACAGGCCCAATTGGTGCTGCGCTTATTAATCCATTGCTCAATTTGATTGGCTTTACTTTTGATGCGGGTATTTCTGGTTTCTTAACTGGAAAGCGTTACGTGCACATGACTAATATCATTGATAAATTAAACGCGCAAATTACTGCTTTTAGAGCCTTAAAAAATACGCCAGAAAATCAAAAATCGATAAACACATTATCTTTCATGGTCGTTAAAATGAAAGAAAAACGCACCGAGAACATGAATGAACGTATTCGCAATACAATATTCCTTTCGCTGGTTTTAGTTGGTATGGTGTTAATTTTTGCGTTCCCACCAGCGACTGCTCCCGCTGGTTTTATTATCGGGTCAGTTTTAGCATTAGGATTTGGTACGGCTACCGGCTTTTATCCAAAAGCAAAAAACTGGGCAAAAAAAATATATAACCATGGTAAAGACTTTTTCACTCGCACACCGCAAAATCGTCGTCGCATCCAAATAAGTCACTCGGCATCGGATCAAGAGCATCAATCTTTATTAGCAGCAGAAATCAATAAAATCCAAACCCAATCAGCAGTTGCGCCATCGCCAAGCACGCAACCGCCATTCCGCTCAACTACAGCACATACCATTGTTCAGTTAGAAGAAGCAGCTCCGATTGTTCCGCTTCAACCTATAAAATTTGAACTAGTGACAACATCGGGTGCTGGTAGTGATATAAGCCGCCCAGGTAGTGAAGGCTCAGATCCTGCCAGTTCCTCCTCAGCATCACGCACGCCACCTACTGATGCCTTGCGTTCTCTTGTAGCATCTACTACGGAGTGCTGCACCGATCCCGATGATGAACTAAATAGAAGTAATGTAAATATCAGAAAGGTGAATTCTGTTGCCATGGATTTAACAAAGCACGGATCTCTTATGACGTCTGGAATGCGACTTAACCATGTCAACTAGTAGGGCTGAAGAATTATTAAAGCGCGCTGTCAGCGACCACGGCGTTAAAGTGATTGATGTAGCTGCATTGATTGCAAGCACTAAAAGCAACGCTCATCACCCTGCTTCTTCGTCGGCATCGCTCTCTCAACCGAAACCCAAAAGCACAACGCAATTGATTCGCGATACACTTTTAATACCTGCTGGCGCTATTATCCCCGTTGTTTTTCCAGCGGCATTAAAAGCATGTCTTGCAGCTAGTGGTGATTACGATGCCAACCATACTCCCTATGTTATTAAAGACAATATGACCGATGGCGAAAAAGCGTTAGGTGTTATTTTTGCTAGCGGGACAATTTTTTCAACGAGTTTCATCTTGGCGCACAGCGCGCAACAAGCTTTATCTGCATTTAAAAATCAATGGCGCACGTTGCGAATGCATTGTGTAGCGCCGGTCAGTAAAGCAGCTTACACAATAGTCAGCATCAGTGTTGCTTTTGCTTTTTCAGGTACGACATTTCAATTTGCAGAAGTATTAAGTGAAAATAAAATTTTTTCTGGTGTGTTTGCTCTCTTTGAATTTCCTACTGTATTTGTTGCTACCAATGTTGCGCTCAATAAAATCCATGCGCGTTTATTAAATGCTTGCACGCTTGATAGCGATACAAAATTTGTTTTTGCGACTCTTTTAGAGCGCATTAATGTAAAATACAGATCAAAAGTAGAGAGATTATTTAATGAAGTTAAATTGGTTGCCGATTCTTTAGATGATCGCGCAGAACAGTTTGCTTTGCGATTAACTGGACTTGTTAATACACATTCTGATTTATTTTTACCCGCGCAAATGCTCGAAGTAATGACCAAAAAAAGCATCATTGCCTTTAATGTCGCTAGTGTATTTGCTTTTGCCATTCCCGCTTTTATGGTGATGACACAAAAAGGCTTTGATAGTGCAAATATTGCGGGCAATTTATTTAATGAACAAAACACTAAAAATGATTTTTTCTGGCTAAAATTAATGGAAGGCTTGCTAGCAGGTTTAGGGGCAACGCTGATTTTCGCCAACAGTGGTATTGAGGCTAGACATGAGGCTTCTAATTTGTTTAATCATTTAAAAACACACAAACGCCAAATTCCACGTGCGCTTTTGGTTTTGGCAAGCGCAGGTCTTGCTAGTACTGCCATGTATCGCACCGCTCGTGAATCACTGGCTACTGGTAATATATTTGAGATCCAGGATGACTCGATTGTTGCTAATATCATGGCTGTATTATTTACCTTGGCCGCTAGCCTTATCTACTTCAGTTTGATACTAAAAGTACCAGCAAAAGCTTTTGCGAATTTATTCGCCCCCTTGCATCCTAGTGAAAATGAAACCACGATCGCATTTTTTATTAAGCAATTGCGTAGCAGTGATCAAATTGTAAGCCGAGAAACGGCGGCTGCCATTCGTGAGCTAACAGATTTATCGAATGCATCACTAGGAGATGACATTGATAATTATTTTGATGATGATAATGATGTTCCGCTAGAGCGTGTTGTTTTAAAAAAATGAACGTCTGTGCAATGAAATAACATCCCTCTTTCGCACCCAAACTTCTCTTAATTAGAATCCATTTATTCACTTGCCATATTTTTCGATATCCATTATCTTGGTATCTGAAAGCAGAAAAACAACTACATATTGTGGTTTTAGAGATCCTCAACCACAAGTGTGCCAAAGAATACTAACTCATTGATTTGATTGTTCCATATCTGGAGAAAGAACGCATGGATACTCAGACAGCAACAAGCTCTTTAACGAATATTCCAAACCTAGACCTCACCCAAACAGCGCCTGGAATGATTAAAGTCATTCGCCGCAATGGCACCGTCAATCCATTTGATGCCAACAAAATTGCTGTCGCTATGACTAAAGCATTTTTGGCCATCGAAGGTGACACTGCCGCAGGTTCAAGCAGGATTCATGAAATGGTTTCAAATTTGACCAAAAAAATCTCGGATACATTTCACAGACGCTTACCAAGTGGTGGCACGATTCACATCGAAGAAGTCCAAGATTTAGTCGAACTCGAATTAATGCGCACAGGTGAATATAAAGTTGCCAAGGGCTACGTACTTTATCGCGAAGAACGCCGCCGCATCCGCCTACAAGAACAATCCGCGGCAATTGAAACCCCATCCGCTCCGACCATCCACGTTACTAAAGACGATGGTAGTGTTGTAGCACTCAATATGGACAATTTACGCAAACAAGTAGAACTCGCCTGTGTTGGTTTAGAAAATGTATCACCTGAATTAATCGTAGAAGATACTCGTCGCAACTTATTTGACAAAGTACCAGAGCGTGAAATCAACAAAGTACTAGTCATGTCCGCTCGCGTTATGATTGAAAAAGAACCTAATTATTCGTATGTTGCAGCGCGCTTGTTGTTGGATGATTTAAATCAAGAAGCACTTAACTTTTTGCAATTAAAAAATAACAATGATTACTTTACAACCTATTTAAAGCGTGGTGTTGAATTAGAATTACTAGATCCATTTTTAATTAAAGAGTTTGATCTTGATTTAATTAGCAAAGCGCTAAAACCAGAACGTAATTTGCAATTTACCTATCTTGGTTTGCAAACATTATATGATCGCTATTTTATTCATTCTGAAGGCCAGCATTTTGAATTACCGCAAGCTTTCTTTATGCGTGTTGCCATGGGGTTATCGCGTTTAGAAAAAGACAAAAATGCTAGAGCTATTGAATTTTACAACTTGCTCTCTTCTTTTGATTTCATGAGTTCAACGCCTACTTTATTTAATTCAGGTACGCTTCGTCCGCAACTTTCCAGCTGCTACTTAACCACCGTACCAGATGATTTAGATGGTATATACGGTGCTATTAAAGATAACGCGTTATTATCAAAATACGCGGGTGGTCTTGGCAATGATTGGACCAACGTACGCGCGCTGGGTGCACGTATTAAAGGGACCAATGGTAAATCATTAGGTGTTGTTCCTTTCTTAAATGTTGCTAATGCGACAGCGGTCGCTGTTAACCAAGGCGGTAAACGTAAAGGCGCGGTTTGTGCGTATCTTGAAACTTGGCATAAAGATGTTGAAGAGTTTCTTGAATTACGTAAAAACACTGGTGATGAACGTCGTCGTACACATGATATGAATACAGCGAATTGGGTACCTGATTTATTTATGCAACGCGTTGCTGAAAATAAAGATTGGACACTCTTTTCACCAAACGATACACCCGATTTACATGATCTTTATGGCAAAGCATTTGAAACCGCCTACCTTGCTTATGAAGAAAAAGCGCAACGCGGTGAAATTCAAAATTCCAAGAAAATTCCAGCGCTTTCATTGTGGCGTAAAATGCTAAGCATGTTATTTGAAACGGGTCACCCTTGGATCACCTTTAAAGATGTTTGTAACTTGCGTTCACCACAGCAACACATCGGTGTTGTGCATAGCTCAAATCTTTGCACAGAAATTACTTTAAATACTTCACGCGATGAAATTGCTGTTTGCAACTTAGGCAGTATCAACTTAGTTGCGCACATGAATGAGACTGGCTTAGATAAAGAAAAATTAAGTCGCACGATCACGACGGCTATTCGCATGTTAGATAACGTGATTGATATTAATTATTACTCTGTTCCGCAAGCGAAAAACTCTAACTTAAAGCATCGCCCTATTGGTATGGGTTTAATGGGCTTTCAAGATGCTTTATATAAGATGCGTATTGCTTATAGTTCAGATGCAGCAGTGCAATTTGCTGATGAATCGATGGAATTAATTAGTTACTACGCGATTTCAGCATCTTGTTTACTAGCGCAAGAGCGCGGTACTTACTCAACTTATGAAGGTTCATTGTGGAGCCAAGGTATTTTACCTATCGATTCGATTGCTATTTTGGCGGCTAATCGCGGCACTCAATATCTTCAGCAAGATACCAGACAAACATTAGATTGGGCGGCGTTACGTAAAGAAATTAAAAAACACGGTATGCGCAATTCAAACGTCATGGCAATTGCCCCAACTGCTACTATTTCTAATATTTGCGGTGTTTCACAATCGATTGAACCGACTTATCAAAATTTATTTGTGAAGTCGAATCTTTCGGGTGAATTCACTGTGATTAATCCCTATTTGGTCAATGACTTGAAAGCGGCCGGTTTGTGGGATGAAGTCATGATTAATGATTTGAAATATTATAATGGTAGTGTTGCTAAAATTAGCCGTATGCCTGAAGCATTAAAAAATCTTTATGCAACTTCTTTTGAAGTAGATCCAACTTGGTTAATTGAAGCGGGTTCTCGTCGTCAAAAGTGGATTGATCAAGCGCAATCACTCAATCTTTATATGGCGCAACCTTCTGGTAAAAAACTCGATCAACTTTATCGTCATGCATGGTTACGCGGCTTGAAAACAACTTATTATTTACGCTCGTTAGGCGCAACTAATATGGAAAAAGCAACCGTTGATGATCGTGTATTAAACTCGGTGCAAGCAGATCCTGCACCAAAAGCATGTTTAATTACTGATCCTACTTGTGAAGCATGTCAGTAATTATTGAAATAAGGGAGAATACATTATGGCAGTAGCAGCAATCACTGGTTTAGAATCGCTCGAAATGGGTGCCGCGCGCATCCATGTTGACGATAAAAAAATTATTAACTGTCGTGCTGATTTAAATCAATTAGTACCTTTCAAATATCAATGGGCTTGGCAAAAATATTTAGATGCTTGTGCAAATCACTGGATGCCAAATGAAATTAATATGTCGGCTGACGTTGCTCTTTGGAAAGATCCAAATGGATTAACGGAAGACGAAAGATTAATTATCATGCGCAACTTGGGTTTCTTTTCTACTGCGGATTCATTAGTAGCAAATAACCTAGTATTAGCGGTGTATCGTCACATCACCAATCCTGAATGCCGCCAATATTTATTGCGTCAAGCATTCGAAGAAGCAATTCATACCCATGGTTACCAATATGTGATTGAAAGCCTTGGTATGGATGAAGGCGCTGTATTTAATATGTATCGCGAAGTGCCGTCTGTTTCACGCAAAGCTGCATGGTCATTGAAATACACGCAAAGTTTGGGCGACCCTACTTTCCAAACGGGTACTGTTGCGAATGATCAGCGTTTATTACGTGATTTGATTGCCTTCTACGTTATTTTTGAAGGCATCTTCTTCTATGTTGGTTTTACTCAAGTGTTATCTATGGGTAGACGCAACAAGATGACGGGTACTGCTGAACAATTTCAATATATTTTACGTGATGAATCGATGCATCTTAATTTTGGTATTGATGTTATTAATCAAATCAAAATTGAAAACCCACATCTTTGGACAGAAGAATTTAAAAAAGAAGCAATCAACATGATTCATGAAGGTGTTGAATTAGAATATGCGTATGCAGTGGATACCATGCCGCGCGGTATTCTTGGTTTGAATGCTGAAATGTTCAAAGAGTATTTACAATATATTGCCAACCGTCGTTGCGCGCAAATTGGTTTAGCGCAGCAATTCCCAGGTGTTAGCAACCCATTCCCTTGGATGAGTGAAATCATTGATTTGAAGAAAGAAAAGAATTTCTTTGAAACAAGAGTCACGGAATATCAAACGGGTGGTGCTTTGAGTTGGGATGAGTAATAACCGTGTCATCCCGGAAATCGCCAAAGGCGATTGTCCGGGACCCATCAACCAAATTTACAAAACATTTCGTCATTGCGAGCGAAGCGAAGCAATCTAGCTTTTCTTTTTAAGCTAACGTAAAGCTGGATTGCTTCGCTTCGCTCGCAATGACGGATTTTGGTGACACACTAAGCATTCACTTCTTCTTGCTGCAAACTACCATTTCTATGTTTTAACGCGCGATACAATCCTAGCAAGCTGATGGAAATCCAAGCAATCTCAATCAGCACCGACGCTAAATTCCAATGAAATAATAAGGAATATAACAATAGAATTGAACCTACCAAATTTAGCCACTGATAAGACAAGCTTTTAGAGGTCACTTTATTCATGTTAATTAAATAAAACGCCAATAACGTTAAAATAACGCCTACAATACCTACATGGTTAGAAAATTCTTCAAACATTAGATACATTTTTAAAATCCTACTTTATTGATCTGCTAATTTTATTAATTCCAAAGCACGCTCTATCACTTCTGTGCCAGCATCAGAATGGTGTGCATGCTGACTCAAATAGCGCCGCCAAGTGGCGGCCCCTCGTTGCCCCATGAACAAACCAAGGATATGACGTGAAATGGCTGACAATCTTACCTTATTTTGTCGCTGCTCGCTAATGTAAGGTATAAGTTGTTGAATAATATCATATCTTGAAAGTGATTTTTCGCTGCCAAAAAAGGTTTTTTGCACATCGGCCAATAAATAGGGGTTAGTGTAAGCGGCACGCCCTATCATGACACCATCAACCAATGGTAATTGTTGTTCGATATCAGCAATGGTTTTTAAGCCGCCATTCAAAATAATGGTTAAATGAGGAAAATCGATTTTTACGCGATGCACCCAATCATAGCGCAGTGGTGGAATTTCGCGATTTTCTTTTGGGCTTAAGCCGGATAACCACGCTTTACGAGCATGCACGATAAATGTTTTACAACCAACGTCAGCGATGGTTGAAATAAAACGATGTAAATCTTCATAATGATCTTGTTCATCAACACCAATTCGACATTTAACTGTTACAGGAATTTGAACTGTTTTCATCATTGCAGCAATGCATTCCGCAACTAAGTGCGGTGTTAACATCAAGCAGGCACCAAATGCGCCTGTTTTTACACGCGGACTTGGGCAGCCGACGTTTAAATTGATTTCGTCATAACCAAAATCTTCACCCATGCGAGCAGCTGTTGCTAATAATTGCGGATCATTGCCGCCTAATTGTAATGCTAATGGATGCTCTGCAGGATGATAGCCGAGTAAATAAGGAATATCTTTGTGGTGATGCAGTGCTTGAGCTGTAATCATTTCCGTATACAGCAACACATTTTGCGAAATTAAACGCAGAAAAAAGCGATCATGCCTATCAGTCCAATCCATCATTGGTGCAACAGATATTAACTTCAAAGCTAAGCAATCTCTTCGTCTATGGTGTGAATAGGTAAAATGGTGGTCCAACGTCTGCAACCAGGGCATTGCCAATGCAGCGTTCTGCAAGCAAAGCCGCAGGAAGTACATTGATAATCCGGACGTCCCGCTAAAATCTTTTTCATTAAATTTTGTAAAATGTGCAAATCGTCTTTTGCGCGGCCTTCCGCACAAGAAATGTAGAGATTAACAAATAAATATAAGCCACGTAGTGAGGGATAACGACGCACATAATCAGCAACAAAACCAACCGCTACTTTATCGCCTTTCCATTTTCTGATTCGCTCAGCCAAAATCAAGACCACCGGTACGCGCGGGTATTCGTTAGCTAATTTATTAAGATGAGCAACCAACTCATCTTCTTGTCCAAGTTTTTCATAACATAATGCGATTAAATTAATGGATTCGGATAAATAATTTGGATTTTGATCTTTGATTTTTTGCAAGCATTTAAGAGCGTCTTCGTATTTTTCTAATTGATAGAAAACTTTTGCTTGTAATAAGCTCGATCGAACGCAAGATTGGTCAGCTGAAAACGCATTTAATAAATGCTGATTAGCAACATCAAATTGTTGCTTTTGAAACGCTGTTTCTGCAATTTCACAATGATATTGTGCAATGACAGGTTGCATATTGTTTTTGCTGACATTTTCATATTTTTTGGAGACATTTATCGCATTACTCCAATCTTTTTCCTGTTGATAAATATCGATCAACGCACGCAATGCTTGTGCTGAATAAGATTTTGCATCGACTAATTCATGGAAGATTTTTTCAGCCCGATCTAACATACCCGCGCTTAAATAATCTGAGCCCAATTCAAATAAGGATTGCTCGCGATACACTCTCTCAAGATTTGGTCTGGCAATTAAATTTTGATGGATGCGAATAGCGCGATCGACTTCACCGCGCTTTCTAAATAATTTACCAACGGCTAAATGGGTTTCAACGGTATCGCTATCAACTTCTAGCATTTTAACAAAGACATCAACTGCTTTATCTGTTTCTTCGTTTAATAAAAAGTTAAGACCGATCAAATAGTCGCGCGGTAATACGGTTGTTTTGGGTGCAGTCTCTTTTGTCTTGGCGAGATAGCCAAGATACCAAGCGATGCCGATCGCCAGTAAAAATAACAAGACATGCACTAAATTCATTAAACATTATCCTGCAAAGGAATCGTGCGTAAATTGCTAATTTCCTTTTCCGCCACTTGTAAACGTTGGCGTAAACGATAATTAAGCATTTTAGCCTTAATTAATAACCAAATGCCTACCACCATACCAATTAGGCACCCCATGGCAAACACAATGACTAGTAATAGTGACAACGGTAATGTTGATTGATAAAAATAATAATCAATCGTAATGGAAGCTGAATTTAAAGTGGCAAACGTCATGCCAAAAATAACAATTAATAGTAGGAAAAAATAGCTTATCATGCGCATCGTTATCTCTCCTTATGGTTCGATCACTTCCAAGCCGCCCATGTAAGGCTGTAGCGCTTTTGGAATATGAATGCGACCACGCTCATCCTGATAATTTTCAATAACGGCGATAAGGGTTCTACCTACCGCCAGCCCTGAACCATTTAATGTATGTACGTTATCAATTTTACCGGCTTCATCACGGAAACGTGCTTTCATGCGACGCGCTTGAAAGCCTTCCATGTTGCTGCACGAAGAAATTTCGCGATAACGATTTTGTCCTGGTAACCACACTTCTAAATCATATGTTTTTGCAGAAGAAAAACCCATATCGCCCGTACATAACACGATGACGCGATAAGGCAATTCTAATTTTTGTAAAATGGTTTCTGCATGCTTGGTTAATTCTTCTAAGGCTGCATAAGAATTTTCTGGGCGAACGATTTGCACTAATTCAACTTTTTCAAATTGATGTTGGCGCAACATGCCGCGCATATCTTTACCATAAGTGCCTGCTTCACTTCGAAAACAGGAACTCAAGCAAGTGTATTTAATAGGTAATAGTTTTGAGTCAAGAATTTCTTCGCGCACCGTATTAGTCACTGGCACTTCAGACGTCGAAATTAAATATTGCCGACCCTCTTCGCCATCAATGGCAAATAAATCTTCAGCAAATTTTGGCAATTGACCAGTACCAAAAAAGCAAGCTTCATTAACAATGTAGGGTACATGAATTTCTTGGTAACCATTTTCAGTTGTATGCACATCCAGCATAAATTGCATAAGTGCGCGTTGCAGTTTCGCAATCACACCACGCAAAACAACAAAACGTGCGCCTGATAATTTTGCACCGGTTTCAAAATCGATCCAGCCATTGGGCGCGCCTAATTCAACATGATCTTTGGGCGTGAAAGAAAACTTTTTTGGTTCACCCCATTTTCTTATTTCTTTATTTTCTTCCTCACTACTGCCAACAGGCACTGATTCATGTGCGATGTTGGGAATCACAGAAAGAAAATCGTCTAGTTCAGTTTGAATTTTGGCAAATTGTTCTTCGACGGACTTTGATTCATCACTTAAACTTTTCAAGCTTGCCATCACTGTGGCGACATCATCACCACGTGATTTGGCAAGCCCTACTTCTTTCGAGCGAACATTACGTTCATTTTGCAACTCTTGCATTTTTACTTGCAATTGTTTGCGTTGATCTTCGATTGCATTGAATTTTTCAATATTCAAAACAAAGCCGCGCTTTTTGACAAGCTTAGCTACTTCATCCGTTGATTGTCGCAATAATTTTAGATCAAGCATTACTCTATCCTTTTTTAGCTACGTACTTTGGACATGACTTCAAGCGCCATTTTGCCCATTTCTGCAGGTGAACGTACGATGTTCACACCAGCATCTTCTAATACTCTAAATTTTTCAGCAGCCGTTCCTTTACCACCGGCAATGATTGCACCAGCATGGCCCATGCGCTTACCAGCAGGAGCAGTCACACCAGCAATATAGGCTACAACCGGTTTGCTAACATGCTTGCTAATGAATTCAGCGGCTTCTTCTTCAGCGCTTCCGCCGATTTCACCAACCATGATGATCATTTCAGTTTGTGGATCTTTTTCGAAAAGTGCTAACACATCAATAAAGTTAGTACCAGGAATTGGATCGCCACCAATACCAACACAAGTACTTTGACCTAAACCTAATTGTGTTGTTTGATGCACTGCTTCATAGGTTAATGTACCAGAGCGAGAGACAATCCCGACTTTACCGGGCAAGTGAATATAACCTGGCATAATACCAATTTTGCATTCACCCGGAGTGATCACACCTGGGCAATTTGGACCGATCAAACGCACGCCTGGATGTTGATCAAGACATGCTTTAACTTCCAACATATCTAAAACAGGCACGCCTTCAGTAATACAAACCACTAATTTAATACCGGCATCTACTGCTTCTAAAATAGAGTCTTTGCAATAGGCTGCAGGCACGTAAATGACAGATGCATCTGCTTTCGTTTCTTCATAAGCTTCTTTAACAGTGTTCCAAACAGGCAAACCTAAATGTTGCATGCCGCCTTTTTCAGGGGTCACGCCGCCTACCATTTTAGTACCATAAGCAATCGCTTGTTCTGAATGCAATGTACCTTGTTTACCAGTAAAACCTTGGCAAATAACTTTTGTGTTTTTATTAATAAGAATACTCATGACTTATACCTTCACTTTTGCAGCAGCTTCAACAACTGCTTTAGCAGCATCAGTAAAGCTTTTCGCAGCAATAATATTTAACCCACTATCACTTAATAATTTTGCGCCTAATTCAGCATTATTACCTTCAAGTCGAACGACTACCGGTAATGTGGTGCCGATTTCAGCAACTGCGCCGATAATCCCTTCTGCGATTAAATCACAACGCACAATACCGCCAAAAATATTAATTAAAATGGCTTTAACATGCTTGTCAGATAAAATAATTTTGAATGCTTCCGAAACACGTTCTTTAGTAGCGCCACCACCTACGTCTAAGAAGTTAGCAGGATTGCCGCCATGTAATTTAATCATATCCATGGTTGCCATCGCTAAACCAGCACCATTGACCATGCATCCGATGTCACCATCTAATGCGATGTAATTTAATTCCCATTCACGCGCATGATTTTCACGCACATCTTCTTGTGAAGCATCACGCATCGCGCTTAATTCTGGTTGTCTGTATAATGCGTTATCGTCAATGGTGATTTTCGCATCAAGACATAACAATTGATTTTGCTTAGTAATTACTAATGGGTTAATTTCTAACAAGCTAAAATCTTTTTCGACAAACAAACGACCTAAGCCCATTAACAAGTTAACGAATTGTTTTGTTAATTCGCCTTTTAATCCTAAAGCATAAGCTAAATCACGACCTTGATAAGGTTGCACGCCAACTAATGGATCAACTGTAATCGTGAGAATTTTTTCAGGATGGGTTTCTGCTACTTTTTCGATTTCAACACCACCTTCGGTTGATGCCATAAAGACAACACGACGAGATGAGCGATCAATCACTGCACCTAAATATAATTCTTTTTCGATAGCGCAAGGTTCTTCAATTAAAATTTGATTAATTGGTTGGCCTTCTGCGGTTGTTTGATAAGTCACTAAATGCGTGCCAAGCATGGCTTTGACAAACTGTTTCACTTCATCAACCGATGAAACTAATTTTACGCCACCGGCTTTGCCACGACCACCAGCATGCACTTGTGCCTTAACGACGAAACGGTCTGTTCCGACTTTTGCTGTTGCTGCAACTACTTCATCAACATTTGCAACCACAATCCCTTTTGATACTGGCAATTTATATTGCGCTAATAATTGTTTTGACTGATATTCATGTAGATTCATTAAAAATTACACCTCTAAAAGTAAACGTGTTGGATCTTCAAGCATCTCTTTAATCGACACTAAGAAAGTCACTGACTCTTTACCGTCAATTAAGCGATGATCGTAAGACATTGCAAGATACATCATTGGACGAATAACAATTTGGCCATTTTCAACTACCGGACGGTCCTGAATTTTATGCATCCCTAAAATTGCGCATTGTGGTGAATTCAAAATGGGTGTAGACATAAGCGATCCGAACACACCACCATTGGTGATTGTGAAGTTACCGCCTTGCATTTCTTCTAATGTTAATTTTCCGGCGCGAGCTTTATCAGCAAATTCAGCTATTTTTGCTTCAATTTCCGCCATACTCATTTTGTCGGCATCACGTAACACTGGCACGACTAAACCACGTTCTGTGGATACCGCAACACCGATATCATAATAACCGTGATAAACAATATCATTACCATCAATCGATGCGTTCACAACAGGTGAACGTTTAAGCGCTTCAACACAAGCGCGTACGAAGAATGACATAAAACCAAGACGAACTTGGTGTTTCTTTTCAAATTGATCTTTGTAACGTTTGCGAATTTCCATCACAGGACCCATATTGACTTCATTGAATGTCGTCAACATTGCTGTGTTTTGTTTTACTTCAAGTAAACGTTCAGCAATACGAATGCGCATGCGTGACATGGGTACGCGTTGTTCTTTGCGTGAACCTGTGCCAGTTAATGTCGACATCACATTTTCTTTTGTGATGCGACCACCTTTACCCGTACCTGAGATTTGCGAAACATCAACATCATGCTCTGCTACCGCTCGGCGTACTGACGGGCTTAATGTTTGCGTATCTTGGGTAACTGTTTTGTTTGCAGCGGCAGCTACTGGTTGCGGTTTTGCTTCTGCTTTTGCTGGCTCTGCTTTTGCCTGGGTAGGCTTATCGTTTGCGGCAACGGCTTCGATGACTGCAATCACTTCTTCAGCATGCACCGTTGAACCCGTTGGCTTGATAATTTCTTTAATGACACCATCAATGGGTGCCGGCACTTCAAGCATCACTTTATCAGTTTCTAGATCGACAATATTTTCATCGCGTGTCACTCTGTCGCCTACTTTCTTGTGCCAAACGGAAACAACCGCGTCTGATATAGATTCTGGTAACAGTGGTACTTTTACTTCGCTTGCCATTTTATTTCCTTCCTTCTCATTTTAATGCGTCAGTAATTAAGGCTTGTTGCTGCTGTTCGTGCACCGCGTGTGAACCTACTGCGGGTGATGCAGCGGCAGCGCGGCCTGCGTAACGAAGCGTTTGGCCTTTACTTAATAAATCGATGATATATGGTTGTGTAGTGAGCCATGCACCCATGTTTTGCGGCTCTTCTTGGCACCATACGAATTCTTTAGCATTTGGGTATGTGCTTAATAATTTACTTAAAGCATCAGCTGGAAATGGATACAACTGCTCGATGCGAATAATTGCTATATTATTCTTACTAGTTGCGTCTCTTTTCTCAACCAAATCGTAATACACTTTCCCGCCGCATAAAACGATTTTAGTGACAGCTTTAGCATCTTTAATGCCTGAATCATTTATCACTAATTGAAATTCGCCATCGGCTAATTCTTTAATAGGAGATGTCGCATGAGGATTTCGCAACATACTCTTTGGCGACATAATAATTAGTGGTTTGCGATAAGGTCTTAACATTTGACGACGCAATAAATGGAAAATTTGCGCAGGCGTTGTTGGTGTGCATACTTGCATATTGTCTTGTGCACATAATTGCAAATAACGCTCTAAACGTGCAGAAGAATGCTCAGGACCCTGGCCTTCATAGCCATGTGGTAACAACATGACTAAACCGCAATATCTACCCCACTTTTGCTCGCCTGAACTTAAGAATTGATCGACAACAACTTGCGCACCATTGGCAAAATCACCGAATTGCGCTTCCCAAATAGATAAAATATTAGGAACTGCTGTTGCATAACCATATTCGAATGCTAACACTGCTTCTTCAGATAATAATGAATCAACAATATTGATATGGGCTTGCTTGGCTGAAATATTACTTAATGGTAAATATACTTCATCTGTCTTTTGATCGTGTAATACGGCATGACGATGGGCAAATGTTCCGCGTGATGCATCTTGACCACATAAGCGAATGGCATAACCTTCATCTAGCAATGAAGCGTAAGCCAAGGTTTCTGCATAACCCCAATTTAGTGGCATTTCACCAGCAGCCATTTTCTTTTGGTTGTCTAATGTTTTTTTCACTTGCGGTTGCACGATAAAACCATCCGGCAATTGTTCTAATCTCGCTGCTAATTGTTGCAAGCGATTCATTGGCACTGATGTGTTGACTGTTTCGGTCCATTTAGTACCAACATATGGTTCCCAGTCAACGGTAAATTCATAAGCAGATTGATCGACTTCTAATTCCACAACCGGTGTACCGTTATCTAGACTTGCACGATACTGATCAACCATGAGTTTAGCTTCACCTTCACCAATCACACCTGCTTTTTCTAGTGATTTAGCATAAATAACATAAGGCACATCCATAGCTTTAATCACAGAATACATAACAGGTTGTGTTGCAGATGGTTCATCCGCTTCATTGTGACCATTACGTCGATAGCAAACTAAATCAATAACAACATCGCGCTTAAAGGTATGACGATAATCAATTGCAAATAGTGCCGCAAATAATACAGCTTCAGGATCGTTTGCATTGACATGCAAAATTGGAGGCTCAACCATTTTCGCGACATCGGTGCAATACATGGTAGAACGCGCATCTTTTGGATTGCTGGTGGTAAAGCCGACTTGGTTGTTGATGACGATATGAATGGAGCCACCGACTGTAAACCAACGGGCTTGTGACATATTAAACGTTTCAGTGACAACACCTTGGCCGGCAAATGCAGCATCACCATGAATTTGAATAGGAACAACTTGCTGTTGGTCCGTGTTGCGGCGACGACGTTGTCTTGCGCGCACAGAACCTTGTACGACGGGTGAAACAATTTCAAGATGTGAGGGATTGAATGCTAACGCTAAATGCACGCTTCCATCTTTCGTACGTAAGTTTGAAGAATAACCTAAGTGATATTTCACATCACCAGAATGATCGCTAGCAACACCCTTACCTTCAAAGGCTGCAAAAATTTCTGCGGGATTTTTTCCTAGCACATTCATTAACACATTTAAGCGGCCACGATGCGCCATACCTATCACCACTTCTTTCACACCATAATGTGCTGTGCGATTAATGATGGCATCTAACATTGGAATTAAGCTATCGCCGCCTTCCAATGAAAATCTTTTTTGACCGACGTATTTGAAGCCGAGATATTTTTCAATACCATCAGCCGCAACTAAACGCTGCAATAAATGTTTTTGTTGATCCGGCGTTACCTTGAAGTTTGCCCAACCTTGTTCGATGCGATCACGAATCCACTCGACTTCATCGCTACGATTAATGTGCATGTATTCAAAGCCAATAGAGCCACAATACACTTTACGTAATGATGAATAAATATCACTAAATGTTGCCGTGTTTTTGTTGAGCCCAGTGTAGGAACCAAGGTTAAATACTTTTTGTTTATCAACATCACTTAAGCTGTAATAAGCGGGTTCTAAAATGGGTGTGTATGTGCCTTTTGATAAACCTAATGGATCAATATTTGCTTGTAAATGCCCTAAACGACGATAAGCGGCGATTAATTCGATAACACGTTCTTGTTGTTCATCATGCGCGCTATCCATCATGCGGACATCAGCTGCTTGAGAATATTTTGCTAATTGTAAAAAGCGCTGACGGACATCTTCATGTGATACATCCACTTGATCGGGGGCGGTATTTAAGCGCATTTGATCAAAATAATTACGCCATTCCGGTGTTACATCATTAGGATTGCGTAAATATGTTTCATATAAATCTTCGATATAAGCTTCATTGCCAGCGTTGAGATAAGAATCACGCCATAGGTCTTGCATTGATTTAGATTGGGTCGCCATTTGCCACTACTCTCTTTATACGATGCTGAGAAAAAAATTATTTATATTAATCAATATTATACAGACTCATCTAACATTTCGTCTTTAATATTATTAATTGCCTCTAACGGGTTTAAATCTTTAGGACAAGCGTCAACGCAATTCATGATACCACGACAACGGAAGAGACTAAATGGATCAGCAAGATCCGCTAAGCGTTCTTGTTTTGCTGTGTCTCTGCTGTCTGCAATAAAACGGTAGGATTGCAACAATGCCGCAGGACCCATGTATTGATCTGGGTTCCACCAGAATGATGGACAGGAGGTGGTGCAACATGCGCACAAAATGCATTCGTATAAACCGTCCAACTTTGCACGTTCTTCAGGGGACTGCAAACGTTCGGTCGCAGGTGCTGGTGTGTCATTTTGCAAATACGGTTTTGCTTTTTCATATTGCTTATAAAATTGTGACATATCGACAATCAAATCGCGCTCGACGGGAAGCCCTGGTAAAGGTCTAACAACGACTTTGTCGCCTAAGCTAGATAAATGTGTTGTACAAGCTAGACGGTTTTTACCATTCACATTCATACCATCAGAACCGCAAACACCTTCTCGGCAGGAGCGGCGCAAAGTGAGCGTTTCATCAATATTATTTTTGATATATAACAAAACATCGAGCAGCATATTGCAACCTGCCGCTTGAACGTCAATTTCATAATCTTGCATACGCGGTTCGGCATCTACTTCTGGATTGTATCGATAGATGGAAAAAAGCATTTTTATATCCTCATTTTAATATCAGCTTTAAGCTTCAGAATTTTCTTCTCGATTACGTAACATAATTGGCTCCATACCGATTGGTTTCATATTCACGGCACGGAATGTCACGCGGCCATCTTCAAAATACAAAGAATGTTTCAGCCAATGTTGATCATCGCGATCTGGATAATCATAACGTGCATGCGCACCACGACTTTCAGTACGAGCATCAGCACAATGCGCTGTTGCCATTGCTGTCGCCATTAAGTTGTCTAATTCTAATGCTTCGATACGCGCCGTATTAAATCGAACGCTTTTATCTTTAATCGATGCGTAATTTAAACGATCACGCAATTCATCTAATTTCATAAATCCAGATTTCATGTGTTCAGCTGTACGGAACACGCCAAAATCATCTTGCATCACTTTTTGTAATGCTGAGCGAACTTCATTCACGCTTTCGCCTTTTTCATTACCATTCCAGCGATACAAACGAGCCAATGCTTCTTCAACGTCAGTATTGGATGCATCACTAAAATCTAAGCCGCGCGCAATGCTTTCTTTCACATGCAAGCCTGCAGAACGACCGAACACGACTAAGTCTAACAATGAGTTTGCACCCAAACGATTCGCGCCATGTACAGAAACGCAAGCAGCTTCACCTGCTGCATATAAACCTTCAATCACTTGATCTTCACCGGCAGCATTTTGTGTAATAACTTGGCCGCGATAATTGGTTGGAATACCACCCATGACATAATGACAAGTTGGCACAACAGGAATAGCATCTTTTACAGGATCAACACCCGCAAAAGTCATTGCCAATTCTCGAATACCTGGCAATCGGGTTTTAATTAACTCTTCGCCTAAGTGATCTGCTTTTAATAACACATAGTCGCCGTTAGGTCCTGCGCCACGGCCTTCACGAATTTCGATAGCAGAGCAACGAGAAACGATATCGCGGCATGATAAATCTTTTAAATGTGGCGCATAACGTTCCATGTAACGTTCGCCATTTTTATTCACTAAATAACCGCCTTCACCACGAACACTTTCACTGATTAATGAACCAGAACCGTAAATGCCGGTTGGGTGAAATTGCCAAAATTCCATATCTTGCAATGGCAGCCCTGCACGTAACGCCATACCAAAACCATCACCAGTATTAATATGCGCATTCGTTGTTGATTGAAAAATACGACCCGCACCACCGGTTGCAAGAATGGTTGCGCGTGCTTTAATAAAAACAACTTCGCCAGATTCAATACACATTGCAGTGACGCCAGCAATACTCTTGCGATCAGTGCTACGTACTAAATCTAATGCAAACCATTCATTAAAAAAGTTTGCTTTTGCTTGCACGTTTTTTTGATACAACGTATGCAACATAGCGTGACCAGTACGATCAGCCGCGCAACAAGTACGATGTGCTTGTTCTTTACCATATTCACGCGTTGCACCACCGAATGCGCGTTGATAAATTTTGCCATTATCTAAACGAGAGAACGGTAAACCCATGTGCTCTAATTCATAAATAGATTGCGGCGCATTTTCACACATGTATTGAATAGCATCTTGGTCGCCCAAGAAATCAGAGCCAACCACGGTGTCATACATGTGCCAGCGCCAGTCATCAGGTTCAGTGTTGCCTAACGCTGCATTAATGCCACCTTGCGCAGAGACCGTGTGTGAGCGGGTTGGAAAAACTTTTGAAAGGACTGCTACACGCAAACCTGATTGAGAAAGCTCAATAGCCGAACGCAAGCCCGCACCACCGCCACCAACAATTACTGCATCATAGGTATGAGTTACCACTTTCATTACTTAAACACTCCATAAAATCAAAAAGCCCCAGAAAAAACAGGCGGCTAAAGACAATAAAACCACAACATGCAATCCAGCGCGTAATACAGAGCATTTCACATAATCTGTGAAGATGGTCCACATACCAACCCACGCATGCACTAGCATGCCAAATAAGACTAACATACTGGCTACTTTCATCCATTCACGGGAGAACAGCGTATGCCATTCCGCGTAGGAAAAATCAGGTGTTAATACGACATACCCAATTAAAGTAATAAAATAGATAGCCATTAATACTGCAGACACACGCTGCATCGCCCAATCACGCAAACCGCGATGGCTGACGCTTAAAACGGACTTTACCATATCCAAACTCCTGCCAAGATCGCTAATAAGATGAAGACTGCAAAAACACACATAGCAGCAATTTTGCCACTTTTGCGGCTGTTGCCGATGTGTAAATCTGATAATAAATGTCTGATCCCGGCGACTAAGTGGAAGCAAAATGGTAAAAATATTAGCCAAAAGCAAAATTTGGCGAATGAGCTACTTAGCATAGATTGCAAAGTATCAAAGCCAGTATAGGTCAGCGAATTGTCTAATGCCCACAGTATGACTGGTATTAATAAAAACAAAATAAAGCCAGAAATACGATGTAAAATCGATGCGATTGCCGTTAACGGAAAGCGAATCGTGAAGAGATTCAGGTTCTTTGGTCTAGTATCGTGCACGTTTATTTAATTCCTTAAGCTAATTCAAATGCCTAGTGATTATATCGTGCATTTACTGTAAAGCAAATGCGCCTATACAACCAAGGAGAACCCCTCATGCCTTATAGGTGGAATTATAACTGGAAAGAGCGCTATATATGTCTATAATAACAGGTTATTGCTAAACAGGAGATTGCAGTGGATAACGCCAACAAAAAAGCCCAACTACTCATAGATGGTAAAACGATCGACTTAGACATATTTGCGGGTACATTAGGCCCTGATGTCATTGACGTTAGTTCGCTATTTAAAAGTGGTTATTTTACGTATGATAATGGCTTTAATTCGACCTCAGCTTGTGAATCTAAAATTACATATATAGATGGCGATAAAGGCACTCTACTCTATCGCGGTTATCCAATCGAGCAATTAGCACAGCACTCTACCTTTCTTGAGGTGTCTTACCTTTTACTCAATGGTGAATTACCCTCGAAAAAACAATACGAAGAATTTTGCAAGGCCATCACGCATCACACGATGGTGCATGAACAAATTCGCAGCTTTTTTAATGGTTTTCGTCGTGATGCCCATCCTATGGCAATTATGGTCGGTGTGGTTGGCGCATTATCGGCGTTCTATCATGACACCCTTGATATTAATAATGCCGAACATCGCGCCATTTCAGCGTTAAGACTCATTGCTAAGATGCCAACAATTGCTGCAATGTGTCACAAGTATTCGATTGGCCAGCCGTTTATGCCGCCGAAAAATAGTTTGTCTTATGCCGAAAATTTCTTATATATGATGTTCGCAACCCCTTGCGAAGAATATACGCCAAATCCCGTGCTCGCTCGTGCACTTGATCGTATTTTTATTTTACATGCCGATCATGAGCAAAATGCTTCCACTTCAACCGTGCGTTTAGCTGGTTCAACGGGTGCCAACCCATTTGCATGTATTTCAGCAGGTATTGGCGCACTTTGGGGGCCTGCTCATGGTGGTGCAAATGAAGCAGCATTGAATATGCTACATGAAATTGGCGATGTCTCTAAAATTGACAAATTCATTGCTCGCGCGAAAGATCCCAAAGATTCTTTCCGCTTAATGGGTTTTGGCCATCGCGTTTATAAAAATTATGATCCGCGCGCAAAAGTAATGCGTGAAACGTGCCATGAAGTATTAGAAGCTGTTGGTGCGCATAATGATCCTATCTTCAAATTAGCGATGGAATTAGAAAAAATTGCTTTGAGTGATCCCTACTTTGTGGAAAAGAAACTTTATCCGAATGTGGATTTTTATTCTGGTATTACGCTTAGCGCCATTGGTATTCCGGCGAATATGTTTACTGTGATTTTTGCATTAGCAAGAACCGTTGGTTGGGTTGCGCAATGGAATGAAATGATTAGTAACCCATATCGCTTAGGCAGACCACGACAATTGTATACAGGGTCGAAAGAGAGAGAATATAAGAAAGTCGAAGAGAAGAAATAACCGATCTGTTATCCCGGAAATCGGCTGCGCCAATTTCCGGGATGACAATTAAAATAAGAAGCTCAGGCCGCCATCAAGATAAACATCGTTTTTACCACCGACAAAAGTGTAAAAATCTCGAACCTCAACCCGTAAGGCAATTGATTTGTAAAAAAAGTATTGCACACCGACGCCGGCATTTATATTACCTTGCACGTTTGCATCATAGCCGTTTGGATCCATGGCGGTAGCGCCAGGGCCTGCCATGACATAAGGCTGAAAATCGTGCATTGCAGCAAAACGATACATGCCATCTAAAGCAAACAAAGTACCACGAACTTGGCTGCCATTATCTTCAGGGCGATTGGATGTCGTAGTGAAACCGCCTAGCAATGCTTCCAAGGCTAATTGATCAGTAAAATTAAACCCAAGCGCTACAAATGGCACGCTTGTATTATCAATGCGACGCTTTAAAGAAAAACGCTCATAACCGGAACCTAATGTGAAAGTGGCATCACCTGCGGCATTACCTGCCGATACCGCTGAAGAAAAAGAAAGAGCAGCAAATAAAGCGCCTGCCGTAATCAGATGAAATCCTTTTTTCATATATTCCTCAGTAAGATAGCTTTCGAGGCGCTAAAATTATCAGGTTTTAATAAAGGTGTAAACAAACAATAATCTTGGTGATATGATGAACAAAAATAATTGTGAAAAATAATGAACGCACACAGCTTATTATTCAAAATAAAACGCTTAGATGCGCAAATGATAGCGGTGATACTTGCGACTCCTATGGCTGCAGCATTGTTAGCTTATTTAATAAGCCTAGGTGCCACCGATTTAATTTGCGCAAACTGGTTCATTAGCATCATTGCTATGCCTGCTTTTTTATCTACTCAAATATCTGCTTTTGGACATCTTGGCCGCATACGCGATATGTATAGCTCAACAGGGTTTAATAATAGCCCGTTTGAATTAATAGGCGCCGTTACTGGCGTGATGATTGGAATATTATTTGCAGCTGTTTTTGCCCTTGTTAGCATTTCGGTACCTTTGCTGCCGCATCTGGGATTTGCTGCCTATTTACTCGCTTCCTGTCGTCTGTTAAATGTTTTTGCTGGCATTGGTAATCGCTTAGGAAGGTGCGCTGACAAAAATTCTCGGCCTTTCAATGAAAAAATCATTGTGGCCGCCGGCGCCACCTTCGGACTGGGTTTGAGTATTGCTTTATTTGCAACAAACGCAGCAGCCATGGTCTCCGTCGTTGGGGTGACGGCATTTTTTACGGCAGGCATTGCCATTCCATTTTGGTTTGCAGGTGTTATCTTCATAGCAAGCATTACAAGCGCATTTATCTCAAATGCAGATTACGGCTCAAAAGCCTATAATTTTATTCGCACTTTAATAGATGAAAATTGTGATGTAGCAAAACGGGTGCAGCGATTTAAAGCAGAATATAGCGGTTCACTGTTCGGGCTTTGCGTAGGTGCAACACTTGGCATTATCACAACCATTAGCCTTGCCATTTTAACTCCCTATATTTTGCCAGGCATCATAGGCATCGTAACAGGTGCATTGATTGTTATCTCGACGGCTAGTTTAGTTGCAACCGTGTGTTCGCAAGTGGGTCGCATCATCGATAATTTTCGAGCGCCGGCGCCTACAAAAGTGAAACCGCTTGAAAAACACATCTCCCTATTTACGATACTCGAGCATGAAGACATTGATGAGCGAAAAACAGTAAAAAAACAGGCAAAAACCACCTATCAAGAAAACTTCGCCGCAAAATCAACCCAAACTTCAAGTGGGCTATTTAATGCAAATCTATACAACAAAACTTGTGAAAGAACACCCGACCTGCTACCCTGTAGCGATCAAATAAAAACCCCACAGGCTCGTCATGATTTTACGACATCGTCATTTACGCCATCACCGCGAAGCTCATTAATAGCTTTCAGTCCGTTTTAGTTTACTTAATTTCATGACAATCGAGGCTTCAATGCAAAATACCACAAACAAAAAACCATTAGGTTTATTTGCTTTAATCATGATTGCTGTCGTTTCCGTCGACAGTTTGAGAAATTTGCCAATTAGTGCGCAATACGGTTTTTCATTAGTAACTTTTTATTTATTAGCAGGTCTTACCTTTTTCTTACCGCTCACTTGGGTTGCAGGAAAATTATCAGCTAATTATCCAAGTACGGGCGGCTCGTATGTCTGGATTGAAAAAGCATTTGGTCCGGCGTTTGGTCATTTATCTATTTGGCTGCAATGGGTTTACAATATTATTTGGTACCCAACCATTTTTGCCTTTATTAATGCAACGCTTGCTGCATTGATTGCGCCTGATCTCGAAACAGATAAATGGTTTATCTTAATCACTAGCTTAGGATTTTTTTGGTTGCTAACCATTATTCATTGCTTTGGTTTAAAAGCAATAAGCTGGATCAGTACCTTTGGCGCCATTGTCGGCACATTAATACCCATGTTGTTAATGTCATTATTTGCTGGTTATTGGTTGTTACTGGGTAATCCCTCAGCCACTCCTTTCACTTGGCATGCATTATTGCCTGATGAACATAGTTTAAAAAATTTAGCTTTTTTCTCTAATATTTTATTTAGTATTTTAGGGTTAGAAATTATTTGCATGCATGCTGGCAATGTTGTTAACCCTGAAAAAACGTATCCGCGAGCATTAACGTTAAGCGCTATCATTATTTTGTTTACTATTATGACTGCATCAGTTGCACTTTGTGTGATGTTGCCTGCTAATGAAATTGGTTTAATTAATGGATTAACGAAAGTATTTGATACCTTCTTTCAAACCTATCAAATTCCATTCAGCGCAAAAATAGTGGATGTTTGCATTATCATCGGTGGTCTTGCGATTGCTTCGTCTTGGATGGTGGGTCTTGCGCGTGGTTTGCATGTGGCATTAACATCTATTGATGCACCTGCTTGGTTATTGAAGTGCAATCGAAAAGAAATGCCGGCACGTGTGTTGCTAACACAAGCTATTGTTTACTCGATTATTCTTTCTGCGTTTTTGCTTTTCCCAAATATTAATAACTCATACTGGATATTATCAGCGCTTACTTCACAGTTTGCTCTACTCTATTATGTTTTATTATTCATTGCTGCCAACAAACTATTACGTCAATTACCATTAACTGGTTTTTCAAAAATATTAACGGTTCTTTTTCCCTTAATGGCTTGCAGCATTTGCGTATGCGGGATTATTGCAGGATTTTTACCACCGGAGCAAATTCCTTCTGATGGTATCGTAAAATATGAAACTGTCATGATTGGTAGTTTTTGCTTAATGATTTTCTTGCCGATTTTATTAATCAGAAATAAGCAGAAGAAGTAATTAAGTGTTCTTCAAAAAGACTAATTCTGCGTCGGTAGAACCACGACCGAGTACGGCATTACGTTGTGGGAAACGGCCAAATTCTTTAATCACGCGAAAATGGGCATAAGCGTAAGCTAAAAATAATTGATAAATTTGTGTCGTTTCACTCATCGAGAGTGATACTAAATCTTGATACAAGCGTATGGATTGCTCTTGATAAGCAGAGCTTTCCGCATGCACTAATGGCATATAAAAAAATACCCTTTCAATGAGTGTTAGTGACTTATCCATGTTATTGCGCAAACCTTCTGCACATAACCGCTGCGCTTCATTATCGTAAGCAAACGCTTTTGGTGAGCGTCTGTGAATGTAGCGTGGAAATTGATCTAACATGATAATTAAGGCTAATCGACCGCGTGGCGTGGTTGCCCAATCATGTAAGGTACCATTAGCGGCTGATTCATATTCTGTTAAAAATGTTTCGGTAATCTTTTGTTTTACCGCTTCATTTTCGCCAAACCATAAATTGGTGCGATCGCTATTGGGCAAATCTGCGCTGCCTAGATTGCCAAACCAAAAATCTAATAATTCATGAATTTTGTCGGCCATCTGCCCACCCCGATTTTTCTAATGCTTCTAATGATAGAATAGCATATTTGGGGTATTCTGAGTAAAAAATAACCTATTGATTATAGAGAGGTTGTAGCCTGGACACGTTTTTTGTGTCCGGGTTTGATCGCCTCAGAGGCAAACCCGGACAGAAAATGCGTGTCCAGGTTATGTAATTATTACAGGCGTTCCTACAGGTATTAAATCAAATAATTCAACTAAATCATCATTTTGCATACGAATACAGCCTCTGGAGCCAGGTATAGTCATATCAACATCTTGCGGTGTGCCATGGATATAGATGTAGCGCCGCATGGTATCAACGTTACCTAGGCGATTTTTACCCACTTCCATGCCTGATAACCAGAGAATTCGGGTTAATATCCAATCTCGGCCTGGGTGAGCCGCTCTGAGGTTTAAATCATAGATTTCGCCCGTCAGGCGGCGTTTCACAAAAACACTGTTAAGGGGCGCATTAGCGCCGATTTTAGCCCGGATAATATGTTTGCCGCGGGGGGTCTGTTCGCTACCGAATACTTCACCAACGCCATTTTTGGCCGTTGAAACGGGATAAGTTTTAATGACGTTTTGATCCTCTCGCAAGAGTAATTGCTGCTTATTAATATTTACTTCAAGCTCGAGCATGGATAATTATTCCCAACTGGTGAATCTATCATAGTATAATAATAGAACTCAGGGAGAATGTTAATGAAAATACTCATGTGTCCACCAGATCATTACGGCATTGAATATGAAATTAACCCATGGATGAAAATTGAAAATAAATCCGACCATGAACGCGCGCTTTCTCAATGGAACAAACTTTATCAAACCATACATGCTTGTGGTGCTGACATTTCCCTGATTTCACCCATCAATGGGTGCCCTGATATGACATTCACCGCAAACGCTGGTTTGCTTTATAAAAACAACATTATTTTGTCGCACTTTAAATATCCTGAACGTGAAACAGAAGCACCTCATTTTGAAAAATGGTTCAAGCAAGCTGGGTTTCAAGTATTAAATCCTGTGAGTGAACACGGTAACGCACCTTTTTTTGAAGGCGCAGGCGATGCATTAACTGATGGCGAATTTGTTTTTGTTGGTTTTGGTTTTCGTAGCGATTTAAATTTTTATACCCAAACGACTTTTTTCGACCAAGATAAATTAGTCATGTGCGAATTGGTTGATCCTTATTTTTATCATATCGACACTTGTTTTTGTCCTTTAGATAAAAATCTTGCTATTTGGTATCCAAATGCATTTTCTGAAAAGTCACAAGCGCTTATGCAAAGTAAAACCCATTTAATTGCAGTCAACGAAGAAGAGGCAAAACGTTTTGCTTGTAATGCGGTGGTTATCAATAAGCATGTCATCACTCCAACCGGTTGCCCTAATCTTGCGAATGATTTAAAAGCGCTTGGCTATACCGTGTTTGCTTGTGAAATGGATGAATATTTAAAAGCAGGCGGCGCATGCAAGTGTTTAACGATGCGACTTGATTAAAGCGGTTTATTAACTTCAAAATAATCTATCAAGACCGCTTCAATCTCGGTTTGCTTTAGCGGTTCTGAAAAATAAAAACCTTGCGCTTCTTTGCATTCCATATCTAGCAATAGTTGCAATTGCCTGAGGGATTCAACGCCTTCCGCTAATACTTGCACATTTAAACCAACGGCGAGCGCAATAATAGCTCGGACAATAATAGCATCACTTTGATCGTGATGAATGGCATCAATAAATGTTTTATCAATTTTGATGCGATCGACTTGAATTTTTTTCAAATAAGCAATACTTGAGTAACCCGTACCAAAATCATCTAAAGCAATACTCACACCTAATTTTTTTAACTGATGCACGACGGCAATGTTTTTATCTTCGTGCAATAAAATATTTTCAGTTAATTCAATTTCGAGCATTTCGGGTTTCAATTGATGAATCTTTAAGGCTTTTTCTACTTGTTCAATAAAGTCAGATGCAAGCAATAATTGCGGCGAGACGTTGACAGCAATTCTTAAATCCGTACAGCCAAGATCGTGCCAAATACGATTTTGTTTACAAGCGGCATGCAATACCCAGCCATCGATTGCTGCCATCAAACCGAGTTCTTGTACTGCTGGTAAAAAACTTCCTGGCTGTAGTAATCCCCATTGCGGATGCTGCCAACGAATAAGCGCTTCTAATGCGTCTAATTTCGAATTAATCAGATTAAATTGCGGTTGGTAGTATAAAACAAATTCTTCGTGAGCAATTGCTGCTAAGATTTCTTCGGCTGTCAGCTCTAGTTTCGATTTTGTCATGCATACTCTCAAAAAAATAAGCCCGACTTTTGCCGGGCTTAAATAAATGCTTATGTGATAAAAAAATCAATAGTCATCATCGCCCGTTGCTGTGTCAGGAGCGCCTTGATCTGGAGCGCCAACATTAGAAGTATCAGGGCCGTTGTTGCTAGGAGGATTGCTATTAGCATTCATGTCACTTGGTTGTGTTGCATTTGGCGTTGCAGATTGATCTGGACTCATCGTGCCTGACTGCGTGCTGTTATCGGCAGGCATTGCTGAAGAAGTGCTGTTATCAGCGAGCATTTCCATACCCATGTCGCCGCCGGTGCTTTCATCAGCCATAGCGGGCGCGACGTATGCAATAGACGTTGCTAGCAAACCCGAAAGCGCCAACATCGCAAATGACTTGGTTCTCATGTGACTCTCCTATAGTAAAAATTTTCTCCGATTCTTAATCTAATACTAAACTTAATCTTTTTCCACCAAAAACAACGTGGATTGACTTTGAGCATATTGATTTGATATAAAGGCGGGGTAAAGTGAACTCGAAAGGTACATAAATGAAACAGCTCGATGATATCATTGTAACCTGTTCTAAAAAAGCACACCTTCTCGCTTTATCTACCTCTTAAAAAACCAAGGACATATTTTGATGATAGCAAATAACCGCAATATGCCGTATTCCGTTTTCAGTACTGCTCTTAGTTCAGTTTATCCGTGGATAATCGTACTTTGTGGCATGTTATTTTATTGTTTTAATTATTTTTTGCGGATATCACCTGGCGTAATGCAGGCGGATTTAACTCAAGCCTTTCATATCAACGCAACTGAATTTGGTTTTTTAGCCTGCCTTTACTATTGGGCATACACACCAATGCAAGTACCAGCTGGAATGATTTATGATAAATTTGGTGCAAGATCCGTTTTATGTCTTGCCGTATTAATAGCTATCTCTGGTTTAATTTTATTTATTTCAGCAGATAGTTATCTTATTGCAGGCGCGGGTCGTTTTTTAATTGGCTTAGGATGCGCATTCTCCTATATTGGTATTTTAAAATTAGCTTCCATTTGGTTGCCTGCTAATCGCTTCGCAACCGTTGCCGGACTCGCAACTGCTGTAGGCATGTTCTCAGGTTATGTCACCAATAAATATTTACCGCATATTGTAGATACCGTTGGTTATCAAGAGGCATTACGTGCAGCCATTATGGTTGGCCTCGCACTTTGCACTGTGTTATTTTTTGTTGTCAGAAGTCGGCCTAAAAACTGCCAATCGATTAACAGCAATCTTATGCATACGCCAGTTAATTTAAAGCAATTATTTTCAGCATTGAAGGTTATCGCTCAAAATCGTCAAATGTGGTTAATTGGCGCGATTGGTTGCTTACTCTATTTACCTAGCTCTGTCTTTATTGATCTTTGGGGTATTTCTTATTTAAAAGTTGTTTACAACCTTGATCGTGTACAAGCTGCTGGTCTTAACAATTGGACTTTACTTGGCTGGATTATTTCAGGACCAATCGTTGGTTGGATTTCTGATAAAATTCATTTACGCGTATTACCACTCACACTGACTGGATTTTTTGCAGCAGCATTATTGTGTGTTGTATTCTACGTTCCTAACTTAAATACCGACTGGTTCCCTGCTCTTTTCTTCTTGATTGGTTTTGGTCTAGGCGCGCATCCTTTGTGTTTTGCTTTAGGTAAAGAAACAAATTCAATCCAAATGTCTGGAACATCTGTTGCATTTACTAACATGCTGATTATGTTAGGCGGTATGCTATTCCAACCGATTGCTGGCAAATTATTAGATTTACATGCAAGTGGCGCATTGGGTGCTGATGGTTTACCGATTTACACCGCTAGTGATTACACTTATGCATTAAGCATTGTGCCGGTGGGTGTGGCGATTGGTATTTTCTTATCGTTATTCTTAAAAGAAACTCACTGCCGTCAGTTAAAAGATGTAGAAGAAGATACATTCCAACCTATTCGTTTGGAAACGCAAACGGAAGCTGCTAGTTAATCTTGTCATCCCGGAAATCGGCGCAGCCGATTGTCCGGGATTCACCAGCGTGAATTCAAGCCCTGTCATTGATTCGCTTCATTCGCAATAACGAAATGTTTTGTAAACTTGATGATGGATCCCGGAAATCGCCTACGGCGATTTCCGGGATGGCAGATGGCTAGATCCAATCCTTAGGCACAAGAAATTCTTTATATAACTTTTCTTCTGCTGAGCCTCTGGCTGGTTGATGCGCATATTCCCACGCTACCAATGACGGTAATGACATCAGAATAGATTCTGTGCGGCCGCCTGATTGTAAACCAAATAACGTGCCGCGATCGTACAGTAAATTAAATTCTACGTAGCGACCACGACGTATTAATTGAAAATCACGCTCGCGTTGGGTGAAAGCATGGGATTTACGTTTGTTTAAAATCGGCTGATAGGCTTTGATAAAATGATCGCCTACACTTTGTATAAAGGCAAAGCACTGATCGAAGCTCCATTCGTTTAAATCATCGAAGAAAATACCGCCGATGCCGCGAGGTTCTTGTCGGTGTTTTAAATAAAAATATTGGTCAGCCCATTTTTTATATTTAGGATATACCTCTTCACCGAAAGGATCACAGGCGGATTTTGCTGCTTGATGGAAATGCTGACAATCTTCAACAAAACCATAATAAGGTGTTAAGTCAAAACCGCCACCAAACCACCAAATTGGCGCACCATTCGGTTTTTCGACCATGATGCAGCGGACATTCATGTGGCAGGTAGGCACGTAAGGGTTGACTGGATGGATCACAACAGAAACGCCTAACGCTTGAAATGGTGCATCACGAAGTTCTGGACGGCGTTCGGTTGCTGCTTGTGGCAATTGATTGCCAAAAACGTGGGAAAAATTGACCCCCGCTTTTTCGATAACAGAACCTTCAACCATCACGCGTGTGGCACCGCCACCTCCGCCTGTGTGCTGCCAATTATCTTCTATAAAGTTCGCTTTACCATCTTCTTGTTCAAGAAATTGACAAATGCGGTTTTGTAATTGCAATAAATATTCTTTAACTGGTTTTATCATCATCGCTATCCATTTAGTAGGCGTATATAATACTTCATAATTTATTTTCTGTAACGCAATTTGGAGGATAACGTGACATTTTCTCTCGACTCTTTTAAAACCAAACAACAATTAAGTGTTAACAATAAACAATATGATTTTTATAGCTTAAAGGCGCTGGAAAAATCGTTAAATCAAAATATCTCCAATCTGCCGCATACCTTGAAAATTTTGTTAGAAAATTTGTTGCGTCATGAAGATAATTTAACAGTAAATGAAACCGACATTAAAGCCATTGTTTCTTGGTTAAAAACAAAAAAATCGGATCGTGAAATTGCTTACCGCCCGGCGCGTGTACTTATGCAAGATTTCACAGGTGTTCCCGCTGTCGTTGATCTTGGCGCGATGCGAAATGCAATTAAAAAATTAGGCGGCGATCCGCAAAAAATTAACCCCCTATCCCCTGTAGATTTAGTCATTGATCACTCTATTCAAGTGGATGAATTTGCGACAGCGACAGCGATGCTGGTGAATGGCCAAATGGAAATGCAACGTAACGGCGAGCGTTATGAATTTTTACGCTGGGGTCAAACAGCATTTGATAATTTCCGTGTTGTGCCACCTGATACCGGTATTTGCCACCAAGTAAATTTAGAATATTTAGCAAAAACAGTTTGGCATGATAATAAAAATGGCACACTGACTGCCTATCCAGATACTTTAGTGGGTACCGATAGTCATACGACAATGATCAATGGTCTTGGCGTATTAGGCTGGGGTGTTGGCGGTATTGAAGCCGAAGCGGCTATGCTTGGCCAACCGATTTCGATGTTGATTCCAGAAGTCGTTGGTGTGCGCTTAACAGGTAAATTACGCGAAGGTGTTACAGCAACTGATTTAGTATTATTGCTGACGCATTTATTACGGAAGAAAGGTGTGGTTGGTAAATTTGTTGAATATTTTGGCTCAGGTCTTTCTGATTTACCTGTTGCTGATCGCGCAACGATTGCCAATATGTCGCCTGAATATGGCGCAACTTGTGGCTTCTTCCCGGTTGATAAAGAAACCCTAGAATATTTACGCTTAACTAGTCGCGATGAACAAACGATTGCCTTAGTGGAAGCGTACAGCAAAGCGCAAGGTTTATGGTATGACGAAAATACACCTGAACCTACTTTCAGTGATATTTTAGAATTAGATTTATCTTCTGTTGAACCAAGTCTTGCGGGCCCTAAACGTCCACAAGATCGCGTTTTATTGGGTGATTTAAAACAAACATCTGACCAATTACTCATTGACGCTAAGCGTGGTGAAGAACAAAAAGATGCTTTCCGTTGTGATGCCGGCTTTGATTTGCATCATGGTGATGTTGTCATTGCGGCAATTACCAGCTGCACCAATACATCAAACCCAAGCGTATTAATGGCTGCTGGTTTATTAGCGAAAAAAGCATTAGCGCTCGGCTTGCAAACAAAACCATGGGTTAAAACATCGTTAGCACCTGGTTCGCAAGTGGTGACGCAATATTTGAAAGTATCAGGTATGCAAGAATACTTAGATAAACTTGGGTTTAACTTAGTAGGTTATGGTTGCACAACGTGTATTGGTAACTCAGGTCCTTTACCTGATGCCATTGCAGCAACCATTGATGAATACAATTTGATTGTTTCCGCTGTGCTTTCTGGTAATCGTAATTTTGAAGGCCGCATCCATGCGCAAGTAAAAGCGAACTGGCTAGCGTCTCCTCCTTTAGTAGTTGCTTACGCTCTAGCAGGTACAACTTCGATTGATTTAACCAAAGAACCTATTGGCAAAGATAGCAAGGGCAATCCTGTTTATCTTAAAGATATTTGGCCAACGAATGCGGAAGTTGCGCGTGAAGTTACAAAAGTCACTAGCAAAATGTTTAGCGAACAATATGCAGATGTGTTTACCGGTAATGCTGAATGGCGCGACATGCAAACACCAGATGGTGACACCTACACTTGGCAAGCTGATTCCACATACATTCAACATCCACCGTTCTTTGATGGTATGACTGCGGCAGTACCTTCGCATGTGAATGATATCAAGCAGGCGCGAGTTTTAGCGTTGTTAGGTGACAGCATCACAACTGATCATATCTCTCCCGCTGGTTCAATTAAACCTGATAGCCCTGCTGGTAAGTATTTGCAAAGCAAAGGTGTAGCGGTTAAAGATTTTAATTCATACGGTGCACGCCGTGGTAATCATGAAGTGATGATGCGTGGAACTTTCGCCAATATTCGCATTCGCAATGAAATGACACCGGGTGTTGAAGGTGGTGTTACTAAACATATTCCAACTAACGAAATCATGCCGATTTATGATGCTGCGATGCGCTATCAAGCAGAAAAAATTCCGTTAGTGATTGTTGCTGGTAAAGAATATGGTACTGGTTCATCGCGTGACTGGGCGGCAAAAGGTCCGAAGTTGCAAGGTGTCACTGCGGTAATCGCCGAAAGCTTTGAGCGTATTCATCGCTCGAATTTAATTGGTATGGGTATTTTACCTTTACAATTTAAATCGGGGCAAAATCGTCAAACGTTAAAGTTAACGGGTTCTGAGCGGATTAGTATTTTAGATCTTGAAAAGCATTTACAGCCAAGTACTGATATTAAAATATTGATTGAACGTGAAGATGGCAGTAAAGATGAAGTTATCTTGGAAAGCCGTATTGATACGTTGAATGAAATTGCATATTACAAGCATGGTGGGATTTTGCAGTATGTGTTGAGGAATATGTTGTAAATACTGCGTTATAAACCATAATGACTTTTGCATTTAATTGTCATCCCGGGAATTTCCATAGGAAATTGTCTGGGATGACAATTTGCAGCAACAAAATCCCAACTTATTGATTTGTATCTGAATTTTGGTTTGTGATTTTTAATCAGGTAATTTAATACTTCCTTAAGCCTTGTGTATTATCATGTGAAAAATACTTAACGGGGTTTGAAATGTTTACTCATGATTATCAAAGAATTAACCAAAATAAAATTGATGAAATAAAAATTCGATTTGCTTCATTTCAAGATGAGTCTATTAAAGAGCTCATCAAATCGCTTGAACAAGCTAATGCAACCCTTAATGATTCTATGTCTCCCATCAGTTTAAAAGTACGAAATAAACGCCGAGAATTATTTGCTTCAAATATTTCACTTTCTGAATCAGCCATTCAATCACTGTTAAAAAGTCAAGCTGAAGCAACCCGTGTAGTGAATCATATAACTACGCAATTTAAAAATGACACATTAAAAGCAGCGCAAGATGACGTTAAATTATTAACTAAAGCCAATCTAGTTATCGCTTGCAAAGATACCGATCAATTTTCAGCACGCGCTAGTGATTTCAACGATTGCTGGACCGATATATCCATGCAAAAGTCTGACGCATTTAATAAAGAAAGTTCAGCGCGATATGAGAATCAAAAAAATACCGCCAACCTTCGAATGGGGCTATTGATCACAGCGAATATATTTTTATTTACTGCATTTGTCTTAGGAATTGCTGGATGTGGACTTCCATTATTATTTATACCTGCTGGCATACTGATGGGCTTAGGAGCTGCACTTTGGGGGCTGGAAACGTACATTACTGATGGCCGAAACCACACTTCAGTAAACTTCTACCGTAAGCTCGGCGATAATCGCCGTGATATGGGGTTTTTTGCTCATAAATTTGAAGAAAATTTTATTAGGCCTCAAAAAAATCCGATACAGATTAAAATTAAAAAGTAGCCTGGACACGCTTTTTGTGTTCAGGATTATTGTATCTAGACGTATTTTGTATGCAAATACAAAATGCGTCACAAGGACCGCAATTAATCTTCAAACTCAAATGATAAATGTAGCTTTGCATGTGAAGCATGCGCAATACGTGCCAAAAGTTCAAGGGAAGGAATCCGTTTATCAACGCCACTTTCAATTCTTGCAATAACAGGCTGCGTGGTTTCTGCTTTCTTAGCCAGTTGATTCTGCGTTAAATTAGCCGCTTTACGCAAAGCAACAACCAACTTAGAAATTTCGTTTATTAATAATTCGCGTTGATAATGCTCCGCAAATTCAGCATCATTTTTTAATTGCTCTGAAATAAAAGCATCAATTGTAATTTTTTTCATTTTTCAATACCTCCAACATACGTTGCTCTGCGATTTCAATTTCTCTTTGCGGTGCTTTTTGTGATTGTTTTTTATATGCATGCAAAAGCACTAAGATATTTTTATTTGCTTTAAGATATACATAAAATAATCTAAAATCCCCACTTTTTGTTTTGATTTTAATTTCCCAAAGCTGTCCACGTATTTGACGAAATTGAACGCGGGGACAATCAAAACCTAATTCTTCAACGTTTTTTAAACAGGCTAAAATTTTTGCTCTGTCGTCAACTTGAATCTTTTCAATAAATTCTTTAACAGGGCATTTGTTATTACTTTTAATAAAATTGTATTTCCATTGTTTAGTATATCCAATTGGGTATATATTTCAAGGGCTAAGAAATAATTATGTAAATTCAGATAGTTAGTTATTGAAAATAATAGGCGGATTGGGTTGTTGCAGAGGCATAATTATAATCTGGACGCGCTTTCTGTGTCGAGAAATGTAATGCAATGTGGGCTACGCGCCCACCCAAGATGAAGAAATGCGCTATTGCGAGTAGTGACAAAGGCCGTCGTTATTGCTTCGTCGCTCTGCTCCTCGCAGTGACGACGATTTGATGCAGCAAAGCATCCATGGTTATAATGGCGAGCGCAAACCCACATATAAAACCTGGACGTTGAGATCACACATGAAAGCTAATATCCGCAACACTGAGATATATTACGATATTGCCGGTAGCCATTTACGATATGAGAAAGACAAATTAATCGAAAAACCCGTATTATTTCTAGTGCACGGCGGCCCGGGCGGCAATCATTTACGTTTCAAAAAACACTCACTAGCCTTGCAAGAATATGCGCAACTAGTGTTTATTGATAATCGTGGCTCAGGTTTTAGTAAGCGCGGCAAAAAATCTGAATATACAATGGAAAATAATATTGAAGACCTAGAAGCCTTGCGAATTCATCTTGGATTAGAGAAAATTTGCATGCTCGGTGTTTCTTATGGTGGCATGGTCGCGCAAGGTTATGCGATCAAATACGGCAAACATTTAGATAAGTTAATTTTAGTGGCAACGACACCTAGTTTTCATTTTATTGAAGAATCGAAAAAATATTTAGCTCGGGTTGGCACAAAAGTACAAATAGATATTTGTAACAAATTACTTTGGCCTGGGAAATTTCGCACAAATAAAGATGTGCGCGATTACGCCAAAATAATGGAACCACTCTATTCTCACAGTCGTAAGCAGCCCATTGTTGCAATCAAAGATGCCAATATGATTTTTGAGCCTGATGTTATTAATGCAGGCTTTGGTGGCTTCTTAAGAACCTTTAATTTCATCCCAAAGCTTAAAAAAATCAAATGCCCTACTCTTATCTTATCCGGCAAAAATGATTGGATTTGCCGACCGAATCAATCGCAAGAAATGGCAAAGCATATTCCCCATTCTAAATTAATTACTTTTGATCATTGTGGTCATGCGATACCGAATGATGTTGGAGATAAGTATTTAAAAGTGGTTGGTAAGTTTCTAGCTGAAAGGAATCCTATATGACTTCAAAAGAGAATCTCAGGCAGCTCGGCGATCCTGTTTTAGCTAAGGCTGGCAAAGTAGTAAATGAGTTTACACAAGAAAGTAAAAATGAATTACGCAAGCAAATTGAAATTGCCAAAAAAACATTAACAGCCACTGGCGGCGTAGGCATTGCAGCAAATCAATGCGCCGATATTGCCGAACCATTAAGATTTGCTTTAGTTGGCATTGATTACACTAATCCTGAACATGCGACTAAAGCACTTGAGCGCTATCCAAATGCTAACTTTTTACAAATGATAGTATGCATTAATCCTATTGTGGTTAGCGCAAGCGAAGAAGAGGTGCCATTTTTGGAAGGCTGTTTGAGTTTTCGAGGAGCGGTACGCGCTAGCGTTTCACGACCAAAAGAAATAACCGTGACTTATCAAGATTTAGAAGGCGCATATACCACAAAAACATTTCAAAATAGCGATGCTGTTGTCATGCAACATGAACTTGACCACATTTTAAATGGCGTCGTTTTTATTGAAAAAATTATAAAAGAGCTTGATCAAAATCAAATTAAATCATTATTAGAGATTGTCCAATCAATTAATACGCCCTCTTTTTCTCCACTCGTGACTCCTGCCTTGCAAACACCAGTACCCATATTTACGCGAAATGCTGATGGCAAGATTGTTTTTGATGTTGAAGAAACACACAAAATACTTAGTCTAACGCAGAAAAATGCTTTGGATGGACTAGAAAAATTATTAGTATAAGTAGCCTGGACGCGCTTTTTGTGTCCGGGTTTTTTTGTTAATTGGAAAGGAAAGCCCCGGACACAAAAAGCGTGTCCAGGCTACAGGAGCGTTTTATGAAATGGATTGTTTTGTTATTTTCGATTGTATTTGCTTCTGCTGTTTTGGCTGACAAGCCTATTACTTTATCTGTTATGACTTTTAACATCGAAAACGGTGGTGCTCAGGTTGATTTTAATAAAACCGTTGAGGCTATACGGATATCAGGTGCAGATGTGGTTGGTGTGCAAGAATCACAAAAGAATCTTGCGCGATTAGCGGAGGCGTTGAATTGGAAATATTATAATGCGACGCAGCAAATCATTTCGCGATTTCCTTTACGTGAAGCACCAAATGCACAAAATCGATACCTCTTGATTGAAGTCAGACCTGGTGAATTTGTTGCGATGGCAAATGTACATTTGTCTGATGAACCTTATGGTCCTAATCTGGTGCGTGATGGTGCGACAGTTTCTGCCATATTAGAGAATGAGCGCAAAGTACGTTTGCCGGAAATATTGCCAACTCTTCAAGATTTATCGCAATTAAGTAAAAATGGTATGCCTGTTTTCCTGACGGGTGATTTTAACTCACCGTCTAATTTAGATTGGACACAAATTACTGTAAATGTGCTGCCAAATCATTCAAAAACTGTGCCTTGGGTTGTTACGAAAACGGCTGCTGATTTGGGTTTGAAAGATTCATTTCGTATCATTCATCCTGATCCTATAAGAACCCCTGGGTTTACATGGCCCGCAGGTCGCCCCTTTCTCACTGATAATGTGGATCACTACAATCCCATGAATAAGGAACCGTCTGATCGTATTGACTTCATTTTTTACGCGGGTAATGCAAAAGTACTGCAAAGCCGCCTTATTCGTGAAGGTGGCAGTCGTCATGCTGATTTAAAAGTATCTCCATGGCCATCTGATCACGCTGCAGTTGTATCAAAGTTTGCAATATTGAGATAAGTAGCCTGGACACGCTTTTTGTGTCCGGGGTTTTTTATTAATCGGAGAGAAAAAGCACCCGGACACGAAAAGCGTGTCCAGGCTACAATGGCATTGTTGTCACATTATATTAAGTTAGTCATTACGCCAATTTTGAGGTAAAGTGCACAAAAAAATACACATCAATAAGGTGAGAAATGCCAATTATTTTTGAAGATATTAGAAAGCTCAGTTTAACTAATTCATTAGCCGAAGATTTAATTGCCTCTTTTGATGCCTTAACCGCTGCCATTAAGGATCTTGAACATAAAACATTCTTCCTTGAGCTGCTTGAAGAAAGTAAGAAGCTCGCGATTGAGTTATTTGCAGCTTCACGTATAAATAATACTTATATTTTAAAAGATGCTGGACTTAAAAATGACATTCGATTATTAACCAAATCGAACAATATAACTGCTAATATTTTAAAGCATCAACACATCGATTTGACTGAATATAACGAATGCCTTGCGACGCTCGATCTAACAATAGCGGATTGTCAAAATCAATTTACTGCCCAATTTCAAGCCTCTGAAAAGCGATGGAAAGCTGTTAAAATGGGATTGATTGTTTTCGGACTGATTATTGCTTTTGCAGGCGCCTTGACTCTCTCAATACTAACTTTACCTCCTTTTATCACTGTCGTCTTTGCTGTTCTAACGGTTGGTACAATTGGCTTAGCTATACATGCTGCGTGTATGTGTCGAACTGGCGCGGACATGATAGATGCCGCCATGGCAAATGTGGCCGTGAAAGAAAAGAAAGATAGCAATTCCAAAGATCTGAAGAATAACTTTTTTTATAATGAAAAATTAAATCTTTTTAAGAAAACAGACAAAACTTATCGTGCTCATATTGAAACAAAGAAATATATACAAAAATATAGTCCAGCATGGATCAGAAGTTAGTGACTGGAAATAGTTAGTAGCCTGGACACGCTTTTTGTGTCCGGGGTTTTTTATTAATCGGAGAGAAAAGCACCCGGACACAAAAAGCGTGTCCAGGCTACATTTCATGTTGATCACTTAGTGTGAACTGCTTCTCCTGAGAGTATTACTATTTGTTGCCGTTGAATTTGTGGATGTAGATGGCAACTCATACAAACGCGGAGTACCTGGACGATGGCCGACAGAAGCAGAAGTTGCGGCTACTGGTGGTACCACTGCTTTATTTCCTTTAGCGATTGCTGCATTTCTTGCTGCAATGAAGGCTGCATCTTTTGTAATAGAAACTTCAATCACATTAATGTCATCGGAGCGCACTGCTTTCTGTTCGTTAGTTAGTATACTATCCTTAAAAACCAAAACTTGTTTTCGAGCACCATTTACATCACTGATTGGACTTTTACCTCTTGCATGGATGCGTAAGATTGGGAGCTTTGCATTATCATCTTGGCCGATATGCGATAGAAAATCTTGATTTTGCATCGCCATCTCAATTAACAAACGACGTAAGAATTGCTCGCTTTCCGCCTTGGTAGGCATTGGCACACCATCTGCTAATTCCGTCCAAATTACAAATTGCTCATCGCCATCAGCGTCTTGATAACTATAAAATGCACGTTTGACGTGATGATTATGGGTGTCAAGATTCGTTATTGCACGCTCCAAATCGGTGAAGTCTACTTTACAGCCATGATACGGAACAGCAGAATCCCTACCCCAAACAAATACTAATGGCAGATTTACTTTTGGATTATGGATGATTCCGTGTTTAGCCAAGATCGCTTGCACATCGCTGACTGCAAACACACGACCTTGATCACCTAAATCATAACGCACACGTGGTGATGAACGGTCTGTTCGATTACAAGTGAAAATTAATTCATTGTCTGCATCAGTTTCAATGTGATAATTGAATGGGTCATAATGGAATACCATTGGTACAGATTTATGATCGCCATACAATTCGCGTGCAATTTCAGGGCGCGCTTCGAGAATCTTACGCAAATCAATTTCATCCTTAGCTTCCACTGCCAAATTAATATCAAGATCAGACGCGCCATAAGAAGAATTGACGCGTGAAAAACCAGTCTCAATTAATTTTTCACGCAATGCTTCTGAAATCGCTTGTCCGCCAACAATGGCTCTAGCATGGTATTTCTTGAAATTTTTACCATCCCTGTTCGCTTTATCGACAAGATCCTTCAAATAAGGCGGATAGCCTGCAACCACTAACTGTGATTTAAATTTATCGAGACGAATAATCATATTAATTAAATCTGACGGATCTGAAAATTTAAGCGCTTTTTCATTTTTATAGGCATCTGATAGAAGAAGATCTTTCACTGTTTGTGCGATATCAATATCTTTATCGTCAAGCGCTGCATTCAATACTTCATTGATAAAGCGACATATGAGCGCTTTTGCTTCCACTACTTTTGCAGGAACCGCTGCACTAACGGCTATTCGACTATCGACAAATTTGGAAACTTCTTTCGCGATAACGCGTTGCTCAGACTTATACACTCGATCAAGCTCTTGAATAATTTTTTCATTATCAGTACCAGATGCAAATACACTACCGGTTGCACGCATCAATTCATACGCTGTCATGCCTGTTGCCCATGGGCCTAATGCAAACGCATCAATATAATGAAGCTTTCTGTTTCCGGATTCAATTTCAACAGCCACTTGCAAAGATTTTTTAACTGTTTCAACTTCTTTCTCACCGCGCACCCAAACGGTTGGCGTGCCCGTGGTGCCAGTTGAAGTATCGACTTTTTGTTTTTCTGGGTATAGACCATTGAGATGCAAATCTTCATCATTGTCTTTATTTTTCGTAATGTAATCCTTCTTAGAGGTTGCTGGAATATCTCCAAATGTTTTTTTAAGGTTACCCTGGAAGGTCGCATTTGCTTTAAGATGTTCTTGATATGCCGGCACTTTTTCTGCTGCCACATTAAAACTTCTCTTAGCTAACGTTTCGCTCACGTCAAAATATTCACGCTCTTTGTTGGCAAATAAAAAACGCACACGAAGACGAGCCATAGTGCTAATCGTCACTTGATACAACCATCCGAAAAATTTACCACGCACTAAATCACCGAATGCATTGCGCCAATTCAATATTGGTTTTTTATTATGAGTTCCCGCATGTCGTAAGTGAACACCTTTCTCAAAGAATTTTTCAGCATTTGTTTTATCTTTCAGATAGGCATTAAATGTGTCAATTGCCACCTTCATCTTATCTTTTTCAAATGAAGTTCTTATTGCATTCCTCACCTGCCCTTTCAATCCGGGCAAAGAATCTAAATATTGCATAAAGCTATTTCTATTTAATCGGAGAGTTCTAGTGACTTCTTTTTCATTTCCGTTTTTATCAAGCTCTTTCAGTTTAATTTTAATATTGACAGTGCGGCGAAATAAAGCTGTAAACCAATTATGGAAATTAACACCGTTTTTGCCTAATTCATCTCGTGGATTAGTTGGGCCATCGACAAACACCAATCGATTACCATATTCTTTGCTTTTAAAAACTCTGCCCGCAACACCTGTTAAATTGTACTCAGCCATACCAGACCACCCCTTAAAGTGTAGTAATATTTATGCGTTGGGATTATACCCATGACTACCTTAATGCAGCCTTAAGTGATTCGACAATTGCATTTTGCGCTAAGGCTGCAGTAAAAAATAACTAAAAATCAACAGGTTATTACCAAGAATGTAGCCTGGACACGTTTTATGTGTCCGGGAGCTTTTCCAAATCCCACAGACAAACCACACAACAAAGCGGGCACAAAAAAACCACCAAAACACTTAAGATTCTATTAAGCTCGCCATGCCTATAATGGCGTAAGAAATACAATAAAAAGAGATTAATATGACAATCACAATTGCCGATTTTGAAAAAACTCATGGAAATTTGGCCCAGCCCATCGTTGGGCTTATTGCTTCGTTTAAATTATTCAAATTATTAATTGATCGCCTTACAGAACAACGCAATAAAGAGTTCTTTGAAAAACAACTTAACGCTAGCATTGAGCTTGCGGATGAATTAATAAAAATTCCTGATTTAAGCCAAATAAAAGTTGATGAAATAACATTTGATATTCAATTATTAATTCAATCGAATGTCGTAACTAGTGCTATTTTGCTAAAAGGAGAAACCCTTCAAGATGATACATATCAACAATATATGAAATTAATCCAGCAAGCTGCACCTTTAGCCAATAACAACCTCGGACAATTATTTGAGGCTGTCACTCAAAAACTTACTCCGAATATTACAAAATATGAAGACATTTATAATGAATGTCAAAAAAGTGAAAATAAATGGGCTAAGATTGCATTTGGTCTTTTGATTTTTGCTACAGTCATCAGCTTGGCGACTTTGTTAACAGTTTCAGTATTTGCAGCACCTTCGATCGTCATATTAGGTACCGCTATTGCGCTTGGTGCGACACTGATTACTACATCATCATTAGCGCAGTTTTTTGTTGGTCCAGTCAATTCTAACGAAGAAAGTATTAGAAGGAAATATTGTTTTTTTAAAGAAAACAATAAAACATTGCAAGCCCACTATAAAACCAGAAAATTTATGGAAGAGTATCAACAAATAAAAATTAAGCCTTAAATAAAGAGGTGAAATATGTTTTTACGTAGTCAAGAATTTCAAAATAATAAGAATGTGAAAATGACGGTATAAAGCAAAAGTAGCCTGGACACGTTTTTTGTGTCCGGGGTTTTGTTTGTCGGAGGGAAAAGCCCCGGACACAAAAAGCGTGTCCAGGCTACAGGAGCGTTTTATTATGAGGTTTTTTTATCAAGATCATATTTCCTTAACATTCTCATGCCATAATTAAGGAAAGAAACTAAAGCCAAAATATTTATAAAACAATTAATATGACATTTTATGAGGGTTATATGAAAGAAATAATTAAAAATCTTAAAAATAAATATCACCAAGTATCTGTAGATATTTCAGCTTACATCGCATCGCTTGAACAATTAAATTTGGTTATTGATGTGGATGAAAAAAATAAAAAACTTCTTGAACAACAACTGGCAAATGATATTGAGCCATTGCTTGAATTAGCCCAGAAGGCTTCTGAAGAAGATTCAGCCCAAATTAAAAAAGATATTGAATTATTGACTCGAGTAAACGTGCAGCTCTATCATTTTCTCATAAATCTTCGCAAAACCACATCAGGCATATCAAATGCATCAAATGATGATAATAATGACAATACTGCTATCATAAAAGCGGCAATTGACTATACTGCTATCATAAAAAAGGCAATTGAAGACATAGAAGATAAAGAGAATAATGATAAGAGAATTAATACCCTTACTAACGAGCTTACAACTAGAAACGAAGCCAACCAAAAGCATTACGGGGAAATTGAATCTGGTCTTAATCGAACAATATTATTAATTTCAATGCTAGTAATGGTTGCAGCATGTGCTCTCACGATAGCAGCAACTTTACTTGCAGCTCCTGTTGCGATGGTAATGATCCCGACTGTTATAATGCTATTATCAGGAGCACCTATCATGTGGATGAATGACAATAAACCATCATATGGTAAAGATAGTTTCCGTTTATTTGCGAAAGAGTATAACCACCCTACCATACAAGCTGATCTTCATACTGAAGACTTTGTTAAAAAATATAATAGCTCTAAAAAATAAAGTGATCGGAAGGTGGTTTGATTGATGAGGTACTACGAGAAGGCGTTTCACGCCTTCTCGAAACGAACGGGGTTACATTTTTTTCCAACTAGCTCCGTTTGCTGTATCTTCTATGATAACTGACATTGCAGTTAATTCATCACGAATACGATCGGCTTCACGCCAGTTTTTTGCAGCTCTTGCTGCTTGACGGGCAGCCATTAGTGTATTGATTTTATCAACATCAATATCATCACCCGATTGGAAAAATGATTCGACATCAGACTGTAGAATACCAAGAATTTCTGCTAACGATTTCAGTAATGCAGCGAGACTTGCAGCATAAGTAATATCTTTATCACGTTGACGTTGAATCTCATGTGCTAACTCAAACAAATGTGATAATGCAATCGGCGTATTGAAATCATCATTCATCGCAATCATGAATTGTTTTTCAAATTCGGTATCAATTGCTGGTTTTGCTGCTGGCAAACCTCGCATTGCAGTGTAAAAACGAGTTAATGATTGCTTGGCTTGCAATAAAGCATCTTCAGTGTAAACTGATGCACTACGATAATGACTAGAAATAAAAAAGTAACGCAATACTTCGGGTGAGTGCAATTTCAAAATATCCCGAATCGTGACGAAATTACCTAACGATTTTGACATTTTTTCTTTATCAATTTGCAAAAAACCAGTGTGTAGCCAAGTATTTACAAATTTATCTTTAGTGGCAGCTAGTGATTGGGCGATTTCATTTTCATGATGCGGGAAAATTAAGTCGCGGCCACCAGCATGTAAATCAAAATGTGTGCCTAGTAATTGCATGCACATGGCGGAGCATTCAATATGCCAGCCGGGTCTACCCTTACCCCATGGCGAATCCCAGGAGGGTTCATTTGGTTTTGCCATTTTCCATAAAACGAAATCTAATGGGTCGCGCTTAACTTCCGACACTTCTACTCGCGCCCCGCTTTCTAAATCCTCGACATCATGATGCGATAAACAACCGTAATCAGCAAAACTACGCACATCAAAATACACATCGCCATTTTCACCGACGTAAGCATGGCCATTTTTAATAATCTGCTCTATCAATGCAATCATTTGTGGAACAAATGACATGGCGCGCGGCTCATGATCTGGCAATTGAATGCCAAGTAAGGCAAAATCTTCATGCATTGCTTTAGTGAAACGCTCTGTAATAGCTTCAACGGGCTCTTTGTTTTCTTCTGCGCGTTTGATAATTTTATCGTCGATATCTGTGATATTTCGTACGTAATTAACTTTATAGTTTAAATGACGCAGAAAACGGACGATAACATCGATACCTGTATATGTGCGCGCATGACCTAGATGACAAAAATCATATACGGTCACACCGCAGGCGTACAAATCAATTTGGCCAGGCTTGATCGGCTGAAAAACTTCTTTTTCACGCGTTAAAGTGTTAAATATTTTTAGCATACATGCTTTCCGCTTTAGCTAAACGTTGTTGCATTTTTTCTGCGCCTAAAATCATCGCAATTAACGCAAGCTCAGGTCCATGGGTATTGCCAGTTAAGGCAACGCGTAATGGCATAAATAATTTTTTACCATTAATGTTTAACGTTTTTTTCAAATGATCAAGTGTTGGCTTTAAATCGGTGCCATTTTGTTTTATCGCATTTAATGCTTCAGTAAAATAGGCATTTTCAGCATTTGCAATTACCGCTAATGCTTCTTCATCCATTTCAAATGAATCAGTGAAAAACATATTGGCGTAGGTAATCGCATCTTGCGGAAATTCAATATTGGCTTTAATGGTTTCAGCAAATAATTGCTTCATATTATCGGGAACAAGTTTTGCGACCCCCTGCCCCAACCATTGCCACAATTCATCCGTTGTTAATGCTTGCACCGCAAGCTTTTGCCAATACATTAACTGCACGCGATCAAAGCGAGCTGGTGATTTACTTAATTTTTCTAAATGAAAATGCTCTGCGAAACGATCGAAATCGAGCAATTCAGCAACATCAGTTGCATGGCCTAAACGACCCAAATAATTCATGATAGCAATAGCTAAAAAGCCATGTGCTTTCATTTCATCTAGACTGAAACTACCATGACGCTTTGATAACGGCGAACCATCATCACCTGTAATTAATGACAAATGACCATACAAAGGTGTATGTAATTTCAATGCTTGCAAAATCAATAATTGTCTTGGTGTATTGGCAATATGATCTTCACCACGCAACACATGTGATACTTCCATTAAAGCATCATCAATCGCATTACAAAATAAAAATGGTGCCGTGCCATCAGCACGACGCACAATAAAATCACCAATATCATCGCTATTAAATGATTGCTGACCTTTAACGGTATCGACAAATTCAATTTTAGTATCAACAGGAATAGTAAAACGCCAAGCTGGCTTTTTACCATCGGCAATCCGTGCGGCAATTTCATCTGATGATAATTTCTTACAAGTTCCCATATAGCGTGGTGGCAAACCCCTTGATAGTTGAATTTTACGCGCGAGCATTAATTCTTGATCACTGCAAAAACACGGATAAATACGTTGTTGTTGCATCAAAATATCATAATATTTTGCATAAATATCTTGTCGTTCAGATTGCAAATACGGGCCGAATTTACCGCCCACGACAGGGCCTTCTTGCCAATTCACACCCAGCCAGTGCAAATCATCTTGCAATGCTTCAATGTAGCGCACTTCCGAGCGCTCAGCATCGGTATCCTCAATTCGCAAAATAAACGTACCATTATTTTTTTTAGCAAATAACGCACTAAAAAGCGCTGCACGTGCGTTACCTAAATGAATCATCCCTGTTGGGCTTGGTGAAAATCGTGTTCGAATACTCATGGCTAAAATACCCTCGCCTCCGTCATTAATCTTTTCATTTCACGCACTGCGGGCTCGAGTCCCATAAAAATGGCGCGCGCGACAATCGCATGTCCGATATTTAATTCATTTATTTGCGGAATAGCAGCGATTGCTTGTACGTTTTCGTAATGCAACCCATGTCCTGCATTCACAATCAATCCAGCTTGATGAGCAAATTGCACTGCCTTAATAATGCGTCGCAATTCTTTTTCTTGTTCATCCGCATCAAGCGCCTCTGCATAAGCACCGGTATTAATTTCAATCGCTGGCGCATCACATCGCAAGCTTGCTTCAATTTGCTTAATATCTGGATCTATAAACAAAGACACTTCAATACCGATATGTTTTAAATGTCTCGTTGCCTCATGAATTTTTTCAGGTTGGGAAACAACATCTAAACCGCCTTCGGTCGTTAATTCATTTCTTTTTTCAGGCACAAAACAAGCATGTCTTGGCGCAATTTTTTCTGCGAATTTAAGCATTTCATCGGTGACTGCCATTTCAAAATTTAATTTTGTTAAAATAATTTGTTTGATCATTTCAACATCGTGATCTTGAATATGACGACGGTCTTCACGTAAATGTACCGTGATGCCATCAGCGCCACCGTTTTCAGCAGCATAGACAGCTTCTAGTGGATCCGGATATTTTGTTTTTCGCGCTTGGCGTAATGTTGCAACGTGATCAATATTCACGCCTAGCAAAATGGGATTATGCTTCATTGGTCACCTCACGATGTATGAACAACTGTCTACTGTATATTTGTTTTGCGCCTAGTAACGGCGTTAACACAAATCGAATTAATCTTTTTGCATCCTTCAAGCAAGTTTCATCTTGCCAATTTTCTTCCGCCATTGCTAATAAGCTTTTACCTAAAAAAATATTTGAACTATTGGCGACAACGCCTTGTAATTCACTTAACACAAACCCTTGCTCTGGTATAAATCGATAGTATTTTTCAGCTTGAAACATGGCGGCTAATTCAGCGCTATCTTTTGGTAATATACCATAACCTAATTCTTCTAATAATCTTAACTCAAAAGTGCGCAAAATAGCTTGTTGCAATTCCGGCGCATGCAACCCTTCTAGCGCATCTTGATATAAGCAAAACAATTCACTATGCGCATCCCATTTTTGCAATAATGCCGTTAGTAATTCATTTAAGTAAAAACCAGCAAACAAACAATCACCCTGCAATCTGGCGACACTGCCACAGGCTTCCACATGCGATAAAGCCATTAATTCACCTTTACCACTGAAAGACACCATTAACGGAATAAAAGGTTGTAATAAACCTTGAGTCGCAGATTTGGTTTTGCGAGCGCCACTAGCAACGACGGTGATACGACCATGCTCTTTACAGAATAATTCAACTAAAAAACTCGTTTCGCGATAAGGCCTACGATGCAATACATAAGCAGACTCTAGCGTCACTCGTTTCATTGACATGCGTTGCAACTCTCATTTGCAATTAATCATACCCAAGACTTCTGAGTGCTTTATCGTCATCCGTCCAATGCTCGCGTACCTTTACCCATAGCCGTAAAAATACTTTAGCGCCTAATAGCTTTTCAATGTCTCGACGCGCTTGAATACCAATTTTCTTTAATTTAGCGCCTTTTTTACCAATCACGATAATGCGCTGACCATCACGCTCGACCCAAATAACAGCACTGATTTCAGTGATTTTTTCATCTTCTTTGAATTGCTCAATTTCGACTGCGGTTGTATAAGGCAGCTCTTCTTCCGTAGCATGAATTAATTTTTCGCGGATAATTTCAGCGGTTAAATAACGCACGCTTTTATCCGTCAATTGATCTTCTGGAAAAATGGCTTCACTTTCAGGTAATAATTCGATAATCATTTCTTGCAAACGATCAATATTTTCATCACGCAACGCAGAAATTGGTACAATATGCTTAAATTCGGCGCGTAAACTTAATTTTTCAATCAAGGGTAATAATAATGCTTTATCATCTAGCGCATCAATTTTATTGATCGCCAAAATGACTGGTTGCTCGACATTTTTTAATTTTTCTAAAACCATTTGATCTTCTTCACGCCATACTTTGGCATCGATCACAAAAATAATGACATTCGCATCATGTAAAACAGAATCCGCAACACGATTCATGTAGCGATTCATGGCATGAGGCGCATCGCTATGCATACCAGGGGTATCGATATAAATAATTTGGGCATCATTTATGGTTTTTATGCCATATAATTGTGAGCGCGTTGTTTGTGGCTTTGGCGAAATAATACTGACTTTTTCACCAATTAAGTGATTCATTAAAGTTGATTTGCCAACATTTGGGCGACCAACAATACCAACATATCCACATTTTTTAATTGTCATTTTTTTAATACCTCAAGCATTGCTTGCGCTGCATCTTGTTCTGCGCGACGTCGACTGGTGCCTTTGCCAACAGTAAACTTTGACAAGCCGGCAATCGTGCAGCGCATGGTAAATTGCTGCTGATGCGCACGACCATCAATGGCTTCAACCGTGTAAACAGGTAATGCTAAGCGTTGGCTTTGCAAATATTCTTGTAATAATGTTTTTGGATCTTTATGGTTAGCTGATGCATGTGATAACGAGTTCAACATATCTTCGTACCACTCAGCGATACAAGTGCGCGCTGCAGAATAACCACCATCTAAATATACAGCACCGATGACAGCCTCCATCGCACAAGACAAAATAGATTGGCGTTCATGCCCACCACTGCGTAATTCACCCGGGCCTAAAAAAATATACTTACCCAAATCAAATTGACGAGCAATATCGGCTAACGCATCACGATTAACAAGCGTTGCTCGAAAGCGACTTAAATCACCTTCTGTTGCTCTTGGAAATTGATGAAAGAGTAATTCTGCAATCACAAAATTCACCACTGAATCGCCTAAAAACTCTAAGCGTTCATTATGCTCACCACCTTTGCTGCGATGCGTTAAGGCAACTGTTAGAAAACCAATATCTTTAAAAGAATAATTTAATTTCGCGCACAGCTCATCACTCATCAATCCCTCCATGGGTTGAATTAAGGTTTCGCTTGGTTTTTTATCATCAAATTTATTCAATCATTTTTCCTAATCGATTTAAACGTACCCAGCCGTGCTTACTACCGCCCCAGCTCATCCAAATCATAACGCCTTTACCCACGATATTTTCTTCTGGCACAAAACCCCACATGCGACTATCGGCACTAAAGTCACGATTATCACCAACAACAAAATATTGTTTAGCCGGTACAATAATGTCTTTAAAATCTCGGCTCTGGCTTTTGGCGTCAATGAAAATACGATGTTTTACACCTAACAAATCTTCTTCTTTTTCAATAACAGGCGATTCATTGCCTGATTCATCAATCGCAACACTTTCTTTCACGAACGTTTGCGGAATCTTTTGACCATTTACATATAACTCTTTATTGATATAACTGATTTTATCACCCGGGATACCAACTACACGCTTAATGAAATCAAACGAGGTATTTGGCGGCCAGCGAAAAACAATGATATCGCCACGCTTTGGTAACTGATTTTCGACTATTTTTTTGTGTACCACAGGTAAACGCAAACCATAGTCGTATTTATTTACTAAAATAAAATCGCCAATATCTAATGTTGGCTCTAGCGAGCCCGAGGGAATGCGAAACGGTTCAAATAAAAAGGCGCGCAATAAAAAGACGAGTAACAAAACTGGAAAAAACGAACGAGAATAATCAATCACTACCGGCACTTTTACATGGTGCCCGCGTTTTTTACGTTGTTTTGCAAATAATAAAATATCAAACAAGTAAATCACGCCTGTTAAGAGTGTTGCATAAAACAAAATGAGTTCGAAATTAAAGTTCATTCATCACCATTAGTTTTTGTCGTTAATTTTTAATACTGCTAAAAACGCTGCTTGCGGCACTTCAACATTACCAACTTGCTTCATGCGCTTTTTGCCTTCCTTTTGCTTTTCCAGCAACTTTCGTTTACGCGAAATATCACCGCCATAACATTTAGCGGTCACATTTTTTCTTAACGCTTTTACCGATTCCCGCGCAATGATTTGACCGCCAATAGCTGCTTGAATGGCAATATCAAACATTTGTCGCGGAATTAACTCACGCATTTTGGCAGTCACTAATCGACCGCGTGATTGCGCTGTTTCGCGATGGACAATCGAGGTGAGCGCATCGACTTTATCGCCATTAATTAAAATATCGAGTTTTACTAAATCGGCTAATTGGTAATATGCAAAATTATAATCAAGTGACGCATAACCACGACTAACGGATTTTAAGCGATCAAAAAAGTCGAGTACGATTTCACTCATGGGTATTTCATAAACTAACGCTACTTGATTGCCGTGAAATAACATGCTTTTTTGCATGCCGCGGCGCTCGACGCATAATGTAATGACATTACCGAGATGCTCTTGCGGTACTAAAATATTAACTTTAGCTATTGGTTCACGCAATTCAGCGATTTGGCCAATTGGCGGCAATTTTGCTGGATTATCCACATAAAGCAATTCGCCTTTGGTGGTTAACACTTCATAAATAACGGTTGGCGCTGTTGTTATTAACTCGAGAGAATATTCGCGCTCAAGACGTTCTTGCACAATTTCCATGTGCAATAAGCCTAAAAAGCCACAACGAAAACCAAAGCCTAACGCTTCCGATGATTCTGGTTCGAAAAATAACGCCGCATCGTTTAAGCGTAATTTTTGTAACGCTTCACGTAATGCTGGAAAATCTTCAGAACTAATCGGGAATAAGCCAGCATACACTTGCGGTTTAACGTTTTTAAACCCTGGCAGCATTTCAGTTGAGCCATGATGTGCGTGCGTAATAGTATCACCAACGGGTGCGCCATCAATTTCTTTGATACCAGCGATGATGTAACCTACTTCACCCGCTTTTAAAATATTTAATGCTTCACGTTTTGGCGTAAACACACCTAAACCTGTCACTTCATATGACCGGCCAGTTGACATGATTTGCATTTTTTCGCCAAATTTTATCGTGCCATTTTTAACACGCACTAACGACACCACACCTAAGTAACTATCAAACCAAGAATCGATAATTAATGCTTGTAATGGTGCATTAGGATCACCCACTGGTGGTGGGATATCACGCACTAATCTCTCGAGCAATTCATCAATACCAATGCCTTGTTTTGCGCTCACGCGCACTGCATCTTCCGCTTCAAGACCGATGATTTCTTCAATTTCTTTAATCACACGTGGCGCATCGGCTTGCGGTAAATCAATTTTGTTTAAAACGGGTAACACTTCTAAGCCTTGATCGAGCGCGGTATAGCAAACGGCCACTGTTTGCGCCTCAACCCCTTGCCCTGCATCAACAACCAGCAGTGCACCCTCGCAAGCAGCCAGTGAGCGTGACACTTCATAAGAAAAATCGACGTGTCCTGGTGTATCAATGAAATTTAATTGATAACGCACACCGTCATGCGCTTTGTAATAAAGCGTGACGCTATGAGCTTTAATGGTAATACCACGTTCTCGCTCGAGATCCATGGAGTCTAATACTTGCGCTTGCATTTCGCGCGCCGCCAAGCCACCACAACGTTGGATTAATCTATCCGCCAGCGTGGATTTGCCGTGGTCAATATGAGCAATAATTGAAAAATTTCGAATGTTCTGCATAACCGTCAAATCTATTAGCCAAGTGGCAGATAGTAGCGTAATTTTACTTAATATACCAATAAGATATCATGCAAAAAGCAGATAATGATTAAAACATTCTCAATACCACCAAAAGCTTACGATATTGGTCAAATTCTAATGAGTCAGGAAAGATCAGGGTGGTGTAAATTTGGTTACTGTGTAGGGATTTTAAACGCAGCAATGATACAAAAGCAGTGATGGTGCTATCCCCCAATAATTCAGTTAAAAACTCGCCTTGTTTAGTTTTTACTACCCAATGTTTTTGATCTTTGGTGATACTTTGAATCGCATCTTGTTTTTGCAATAAACCTTGCTGTTTTAAAACAAACCACGCATATGCCAAAACCAGCAATAGTAAGAAGAGCTTAAACAACCAAAAACATTTTATGTATAATAAAACACCAATCGACGACAGGCAGCAGAACAACCAAAGCAACATGTAAATCCGCGATGGTTTAAAGCTAAAAGCGTGATTTTGCATGCAAGCGGATTTCATCAACAATATTAGCTAAACCCTCGTTTAAAGGCCTAGATTGACCCATTAGCCAATCGAAAATCTCAGGGTCTTGATAAGTCAGCAAAGATGCAAATTGCGCCTTCTCAGCAACGTTGAGGCATAAAAAACGGTCGTTTAAAAAAGCACTTAGCAACACGTCTAATTCAAGCATACCCCGTCGGCAAGCCCAACGAAGGCGGTTTAAAGAGTCTAAAATGCCACTTTTTTGTTCATTCGACATAAAATTTTGATTCACCTTTTATTTCTTCAGGTTATGATAAGGTTTTACAAATATACTACAAATAAGAATAAGACCAAAAGAGGATTCAAGGATGCCAACATCATTTATAGTGCCCCAAACGCCAAAAGAGATGTTAATTGCCTGCGTCAAAGCTTTAAAACTAAAAAACAAAGCTGAAACCGAAATCATGGCAGCGATTGATAAATGGACCGCTATCAAAGGGGCTGATATCAACAAAGTACTGACCTGCATTATCTTTTTTGAAATTGTCAGCAAACATCCTGACATCATGAATAGCGATAAAAGCAAAGCACTTAAAACCTTCTGCTTAAATCATGTTGACTTAATGCAACCTGATCCGCAAATAACAAATAAAAAAGGACGTTAAATTAAGACATGCCCATTCATATTCTTACATTAACCGCGCGCCATCCAATTGCGCGCGATACCATCGAATTCCATTTTGCAAAACCGGAAGGTTTTCAATTTAAAGCGGGTCAATATGGTGGCTTTACGTTAACGCATGCAAAACATTTGGAACCGACAAACTTAAATAGGCGATTTTCTTTGGCAAATGCGCCAGGTGATGACACGATTGTGATCGCAACACGATTACAGCAATCCGCTTATAAAAAAGAATTAAATGCGTTAGAAATTGGCGGCACGATTAAATTTGCAGGACCTGTGGGTAATTTTACGTTGCATGAAGATAAATTGCAGCCCGCCGTGTTTATTGCTGGCGGTATTGGCATTACGCCTTTTTATAGCATGCTAAGACAAGCATCGCTCGAAAAATCGCAGCGTGAATTTATTTTGTTTTATGGTAATCAAACGTTGGCGGATGCAGCTTATATTGAAGAATTGAAAAATTTGAATTTAGAGAATTTTACGTTTGTGCCGGTACTCGCTGATGGCAGTGAATCTTTACCTTTTGAAAGTGGTTATATCTCTTATGAATTGATTAAGAAATATGTGAAGGATTTAGAGAAGCCGGTGTTTTATGTTTGCGGATCGCCGGCGATGGTTTCGGCGTTATCAGAAACGTTGAAAGAATTAGATATTCCGAGTGAGCGCACCAAGGTAGAAGATTTTCCGGGGTATTAACCATGTCATCCAGGAAATCGCCGGAGGCGATTGTCCGGGATCCACCGACCGTTTACATAAAACAATGAGCCTTGGATTCGCATGGGTCGATCCCGGACAATCGCCTCCGGCGATTTCCGGGATGACAAATGCCACTTTCATCGTCATAATCCCCGCCAGCAAATCATACCCTTAAGGATTATCACATGAATAAATCTGACTATTTATCCTCCCTCGCAGCCGATGTCGAAAAACTGAAAGAAACAGGCCTATTCAAAGGCGAGCGAATCATCACATCCCCGCAGCAAGCTGTCATTCGCTTACAAAGCGGCGGTGAAGTTATTAATCTTTGCGCCAACAATTATTTAGGTTTATCGGATCACCCTGAATTAATCACCGCTGCAAAGCGCGCACTCGATGATTATGGATACGGTATGTCATCCGTGCGCTTTATTTGCGGCACACAAAATATTCATAAAACGCTAGAAGAAAAATTAAGCAAATTTTTAGGCACTGAAGATACTATTTTGTATTCATCCTGTTTTGATGCGAATGGTGGTTTATTTGAAACGATTTTAACAAATGAAGACGCTGTGATCAGCGACGCCTTAAATCACGCAAGCATTATTGACGGTGTGCGCTTATGTAAAGCCAATCGTTTTCGCTACAACAATAACGATATGCAAGATTTAGAAAAACAATTAATCGCAGCGAAAGATGCACGCGTTAAATTAATTGCAACTGATGGTATTTTTTCAATGGATGGTATCACCGCCAATTTACCTGCGATTTGTGATTTGGCCGATAAATATAATGCATTAGTGATGGTTGATGATTCGCATGCTGTCGGCTTTATGGGTAAAAATGGCCGCGGCACACATGAGTATCACAATGTCATCGATCGCATTGATATCATCACCGGCACCTTAGGCAAAGCATTGGGTGGCGCATCAGGCGGTTATACGAGTGGTAAAAAAGAAATTATTGCGTGGTTACGTGAACGCTCACGTCCATACTTATTTTCAAATTCATTAGCACCAACGATTACCGCCACATCAGTAACAGCATTAGACTTAATCGAAAAAAATAAATCACTCATTCAAAAAGTTCACGACAATAGCGCGTATTTCCGCCGCGGTATGGAAAAATTAGGCTTTAAGTTAGTGCCAGGTAACCACCCTATTATTCCCGTGATGTTAGGTGATGCAAAATTGGCAGGCACGATGGCAAATCAAATGCTAACAGAAGGCGTTTACGTTATTGGTTTCTCATACCCTGTTGTACCACAAGGTTTAGCGCGCATTCGCACGCAAATGTCAGCAGGACATGATACGCATCATTTAGATAAAGCCATTCATGCTTTTGAAAAAGTCGGCAAACAATTAGAGGTAATATAAAAATGAAAGCACTTGTAAAAAAAGCACCTGGTGTTGGTTTAGTAATGGAAGATGTGCCAATGCCCGTCATGGGCACCAATGATGTTTTAATTAAAATTAATAAAACATCTATTTGTGGTACGGATTTACATATTTACAATTGGGATGAGTGGGCTGAAAAAAATATCCCTACACCGCTTGTGATTGGTCATGAATTTGTAGGTACGGTGGTTGATATCGGGAAAGAAGTTAGTACTTTCTTCAAAATCGGCGATCGTGTTTCAGGTGAAAATCATATTTCATGTTGGCATTGCCGCAATTGCCGAGCGGGTCGCGCACATCTTTGTCGCAGCAATGTGAGTGTTGGTGTTACGCGTGATGGTTGTTTTGCTGAGTATTTAGTGATTCCCGCGGCTAATGCTTATGCGATTCCTGAAAATATTTCTGATGATGTTGCAGCGATTATGAATCCATTTGGTAATTCTGTGCATACGGCATTATCTTATGATTTAGTGGGTGAAGATGTTTTGATTACTGGTGCAGGTCCTGTTGGATTAATGGCGGCAGCAGTTGCAAGACATGCTGGTGCGCGCTTTGTTGTGATTACGGATGTGAACCCTTACCGTTTGAAGCTTGCAGAAAAATTTGGTGCGACACTTGCGGTTAATCCAAGCGTTACAACACTTGATTCTGTGATGAAACAATTAGGCATGAAAGAAGGTTTTGATGTTGGCTTGGAAATGTCGGGTAATCCAAACGCCTTTAACAGCATGTTACGCAGTATGAATCACAATGGTAAAATTGCGCTTCTTGGTTTCTTGCCAAATAATACGGGTATTGATTGGAATGAAGTGATTATGAAAGGTATCAACATTAAAGGTATTTATGGCCGAGAAATGTATGATACTTGGTATAAGATGACGACTACCCTGCAAAGTGGTTTGGATATTTCGCCGATTATTACGCATCATTTTGGTTGTGATGAGTTTCAGAAGGTGTTTGATACGATGTTAACGGGGTCGGCGGGTAAGATTATTATGAATTGGTAGTGTAATGGTGTTGTCCCGCGGCTTGTCCGCGGGATCCAGAGACAACAAACCCGGACACAAAAAGCGTGTCCAGGCTACATTCTGTTTTGACGTTCTACTTCGCTCGCTTGAGCCGCTTGTGCTCGATGAAGGCGTCTAACAACATACAACCCATGCACCGCGCCAGTATTCTTAGAAACATGTTGCAATCTAGGTCTTCCTGTATGCAATTCCTCGATTTTTTTCTCTAGCCTTTTTCCTGCTTTCACCAGCGGTCGCATTGCTTCTGCCATTTTCTCTTTGATATCTCCCTTCGCATAAATGGATCGATGGGCTTCATCGTCGTGCTTTTTATTAGTATTATGGATTGAAAAAACTGCAATTGCGCCAAGTAATCCACAAAGAGCAGCGCCACCTATCAGCCAACCAACGGGAGTTGCCGCTAACGCGAACCCGAAACCGAATACTAATGTATAGCCCAACGCTCCCAATGAAATACCAGGCACAGAACCGGATGCAAAACCGACTAAGCAACTAAAAAAAAGAGTCGCTTTTTCTTTCGTGCTAGTTAAAACGCTATTTTTTTCCTGTAAAGCGCCTTTTAAAATGTTTTCGACAGAGGCTTTGGATTCTGCGATCTTCATGTAATTAGTTGTTTCTCTTGCTACTGCCTGCAAGTCATCTATAGTATTGTCTTCCCTAGAGCTAACGGTTTTGAGCCGCCTAAGAATATTCTGACTTCTTGCTTCAACAGCCGAACGAATTCGACTTCGAACTTTATCTTTCATACCATCCTGAAATTTGCCATTGGCATCATACAGTGCGTGCGTACCTGCATTTTCGATATAAATGGCACGAAGAATGACTTGTTTATCAGGAGGCAGCCTAGCGATAATCCTATTTAACCACTCATGAATAATCTCTAAATTAATAGCCTTATTACCTTGCTTGGTAGGCAAAATAGATCCCGGATCATTGTGGATTTTGATTGTTTCATTTTCAAAAAAATAATCATTATTAATGTAATGCTGCCACAGAATATGCTTTTTGTCTGAACCACTTACGTTGTCTTTGAAGATGAGCATGTAGGACTCTCGATTTTTTGTTTTTTGGTATTATAACTGGGGTTTATTAAGGGAAGATTAAGTATCCTGGACACGCTTTTTGTGTCCGGGGTGGTTACATCAAACTGTCATCCCGGAAATTTCCGCAGGAAATTGTCCGGGATCCACCCATAAATCCTTACAAAACCTATTTTTATTTAAAGCCACCGTGGATCCCGGACATTTTTACCCAAAAATCGGGTAAAAATTCCGGGATGACAGTTTGATGCAACAAAATGCCACCCCGGACACGAAAAGCGTGTCCAGGCTACATTTAATATTTTTCTTCTAAATAATTGAATAGGGCTCTTAATACGCATGCTTCGCCGCCTTGTGGTTTGCCAGGCTTGGTTCGCGTATTCCACGCCATCATATCAAAATGCATCCACGGGATATCATTTGGCACGAATTCATTTAAGAATAATGCGGCGGTAATTGCACCAGCATAAGGTTCTGACGAGTTATTGTTAAGATCTGCAATCGTACTATTAATTAAATCACGATAGGCGCCAAATAACGGTAAGCGCCACATAGGGTCTGATACTTTTAAGCCATGCTGAATCACGGTTTCAACTAATTTATCATTGTTAGAAAAAACAGCTGGTAAGTCAGTACCGAGCGCAACACGGGCCGCGCCTGTTAAGGTTGATAAATCAATTAACAAATCTGGTTTTTCACTTGCCGCTTCCGTTAAAGCATCTGCTAATACTAAACGACCTTCGCAATCCGTATTACCCACTTCCACCGTTAAACCTTTACGCATTTTAATCACATCGCCTGGACGATATGCATTACCTGAAATTGAATTTTCAACAAGCGGTATTAATACACGCAAACAAATCGGTAATTTCGCACGCATAATCATACGCGCTAAACCTAATACATTAGCACCACCCGCCATATCTTTTTTCATGAGCAACATATACGCCGATGGTTTGATATCTAAACCACCCGTGTCAAAACAAACACCTTTGCCGACTAAGGTGACTTTTGGGTTTTTTGTATTACCCCAACGCATATCAATCAAACGTGGCGCATCATCACTCGCACGGCCAACAGTGTGAATCGCCGGGTAATTTTTCTTTAATAAATCATCACCAACAATTTGTGTGAATTTAGCATCAAACTCTTTCGCCATTTTTTTAGCGATATCGGCAAATTCCGTAGGACCCATATCATCGGTTGGCGTATTCACTAAGTCGCGCACCATATAAATGGATTCAACGATGTTTGCGATTTTAAATAATATATTTTCATCAATTAACAATTGTGCCGGGTTTCGAGCTGCTTTTCGATAACGCGTAAATTGATACGCGCCTAAACCCCAAGCAATAGCATATTGCTCATCATGTTTGCCAACATGACTAAACTGATACACTCCCTCAGGCAATATCAATGCTAAATGACCCACACCCCACATTGTGGTAATGTCTGCAACACAACAAACCACATGTATCACATTGCCTTTAGCATCAGGAATTAAACGCACATTACTAGGTTCGGCTTTGAATTGCGTTGCCAACAACCATTCTTTAGTAACGGCAGATTGCTTTGCCAGCCAATCTAAATAAGTATTTGCAGTGACAATAGAAATCGGTGTCGGTTTTGCGGATTTTCCAGTGACAAAACATGGCAACATAATGTTAACCTTCTAGCGCTGTTAGCGCTGGTGTATAGGGTTGATGAAGTGCTTCTGCAACGGCTCGGTAAGTAATTTTACCTTTATAAATATTCAATCCATTTAACAAATGCGGATCACGTAATAATGCTGCTTTATAGCCTTCTTTTGCTAAGGCTAACGCAAATGGTAAGGTTGCATTATTTAAGGCAACCGTCGATGTGCGTGGTACTGCGCCTGGCATATTGCCTACACAATAATGCACGATGCCATCAACAACGTACGTTGGGTCTTGATGCGTTGTCACGCGACTGGTTTCAAAGCAGCCGCCTTGATCGATGGACACATCAACAATGACAGAGCCTGCGCGCATGGTGCGTAACATTTCTTTGGATACTAATTTTGGTGCTGATGCACCTGGTACTAATACAGCACCTACGACTAAATCAGCATCTCTGATATTTTCTTCAATGGAGTCCGTTGTTGAAAAAACAGTATTAATGCTTGAACCAAACTGTGCATCAAGTGAATTTAGACGCTCTAGAGACTTATCGATCACAACAACATTAGCGCCTATACCAGCAGCAACACGCGCAGAATTACTACCCGCATTACCACCACCTAAAACAACCACTTTTGCAGGCATCACACCAGGCACGCCGCCTAACAACATACCGCGGCCACCATTTTTACTTTCAAGGCAAGTCGCACCCGCTTGAATTGCCATGCGACCAGCAATTTCACTCATAGGCGCCAATAAAGGCAAACCACCATATTGATTTGTCACGGTTTCATAAGCGATTGCGATACAACCTGATTTTTGCAGCAATTCTGCTTGTGCAGGATCTGGCGCTAAATGCAAATACGCGAAAAGAATTTGATTTTCACGCAACATTTTACATTCACTGGGTTGCGGCTCTTTAACTTTGACGATCATTTCAGCTTTGGCGAAAATTTCTTCCGCGGTATCAATAATTTTTGCACCTACTTGTTGGTAACAAGCATCATCAAAACCAATTTTTTCACCTGCATTTTTTTGTACCATCACTTGATGGCCGTGCGCGATTAATTCGCGCACGCTACTTGGGATTAAGCCAACGCGATATTCAAAATTTTTAATTTCCTTAGGTACGCCGATTAGCATGATGAATCTCCTATGTAAACTGGACACGCTTTTTGTGTCTGGGGGCTTTTCGCTCCGATAACCAAACCCGGACACGAAAAACGTGTCCGGGCTACTTAAAAGCTTTTGTAGCCTGGACACGCTTTTTGTGTCCGGGGGCTCTCCCCTCCGATAACCAAACCCGGACACGAAAAACGTGTCCGGTCTACTTTAGATCATTTCCATCCAGAGTTTATTGATTCTTGCTACGAATGATGCTGGATCAGGCAAGGCGCTTCCTTCGGCTAACAATGCTTGCTCGAACAAAATCTTTGTCCATTCTTCCAACTTAGCCTCATCTGTACTTGCTTGCAATTTACGTATAATCATGTGCTCTGGATTTAATTCTAAAGATGGCTTAGATTCAGTGACCGCCTGCCCTGCCGCTTTTAATAATCGCTCCATTTGCGGACCCAATGCGTTTTGATCACGCACCAAACAAGCTGGCGATGTTGTTAAACGATGCGACAAACGCACTTCTTTCACCTCTTTTTCTAAAATGGTTTTAATTTTTTTCAATAAAGACTCAAATTCAGCTTGATGTGCTTTATCTTTCTTTTCTTCTTCGGATTTATCTTGAGTATTATCTTCGATTTCATCTAAACCTAAATCGCCTTTGGCAACAGATTGCAACGCTTTACCTTCAAACGTTGGCAAGTGCCCAACAACCCATTCATCGATTTTATCTGTCAACAATAAAACTTCGATATCTTTTTTGCGGAAGATTTCTAAATGCGGGCTAGACTTTGCAGCATTGATGTTATCAGCTGTAATGTAGTAAATCTTTTGCTGAGTTGGTTTCATGCGTTGCACGTATTCTTCAAGTGAAACGGTTTGCGTATCTTCTGCAGTGCTTGCAAAACGTAACAATTTAGCTATGCGATCGCGATTGGCGAAATCTTCAGCAGGACCTTCTTTTAACACTGAACCAAAATGGCTCCAGAATTCCGCATATTTTTTAGGATCATCTTTCGCTAATTTTTCTAGCAAATCTAACGTATGACGCACGAGTGCTGATTTTAATTTTGCAATCGATGGGTGATCTTGCAAAATTTCACGCGAGATATTTAATGGTAATGCAGTGGTATCAAGCACCCCGCGCATAAATCGCAAATAATGCGGCATAAATTGTTCGACTTGATCCATGATAAAGACGCGTTGCACATATAATTTCAAGCCATGACGCGCTTCACGTTGCCACATATCAAAAGGTGCTTGTCCGGGGACATACAAAATGCAACTGTAATCAATATTACCTTCGATTTTGTGTTGCGTCCAAGCTAGCGGATCTTCAAAATCATGCGCGATGTGTTTGTAAAATTCTTTGTATTGCAGATCGGTGATTTGACTCTTTGGTAATGTCCAAAGCGCTGTTGCGCGATTAACGGTTTCCCATTCGTTAGTTGGCTTTCCATCATCATCTGCTTTTGGCATTAAAATTGGGATATTGATGTGATCTGAATATTTGGTAATAATGCTTCGTAACCGCCACGCATCTAAAAATTCATCGTCGCCTTCTTTCACATGCACAATGACATCAGTGCCGCGGCTATCTTTTTCGATGTTAGAAACAAGGTATTCACCATCGCCTTTGGATGTCCATTCAACACCATGGTCATGACCCATGCCGGCACGTCGTGTTTTTACCGTAACGCTATCTGCAATAATAAATGCAGAATAAAAACCAACGCCAAATTGACCAATTAAATGTGAATCTTTCTTTTGATCGCCAGTTAAGCGTGATAAAAATTCTCGGGTACCTGATTTTGCAATCGTGCCAAGATTGTTGATGACTTCTTCACGTGTCATACCAATCCCATTATCGCTAATGGTGATGGTGCGAGCTTCTTTGTCGAAACTAACGCGGATCTCAAGGTTTGATTGATTTTCATACAAGCCAGCATCAGAAATAGCCTCGAATCGCAATTTATCAATAGCATCAGATGCGTTTGATATTAATTCACGTAAGAAAATTTCTTTGTTGCTATATAAAGAATGCACGACGATATCAAGCAATTGCTTAACTTCTGCTTGAAAGCCTAATTTTTCCGCTTGAGCGTTAACTGACATATATATCTCTCCAAAACGTTAAAGTGGTACGTTAAGTGTTATATATAGGCAACATAAAAAAAATCAAGCTTATTGCTTGATCATTTGGCGCGATAAAAATATACCCAGCATGGCAAATAAAACAATGGGTAAAATAGCTGCAAACATGGCCGGTACTTGGTAAACAATGCAAATTTGGCCTAAAAATGAATTTAAAATGAAAAAGGCAAAACCAACCAACACGCCCGCCACCATTCTAAAGCCTAGAGTTGCGCCGCGTAATGCACCCAACACAAATGGAATCGCTAAAAAAATCATAACAAGCGTTGCCAGTGGCTGAAAAATTCGCTGCCAAAACTCATAACGATATTCACTGCTTTGCAAACCATTTTTCTCGAGAAAACTGACAAAATGATACAATCTAGGCAGTGACATTTCATTTGGATCGATCATACCCATGGTTAATAAATTGGTATTTATTTTTAAATCTAGCGGCACACTCGCAAATACTTCACTTTGCGTATGATCATTTGCAAAACTCGTTTTAACAGCATCTTCCATGATCCATTGTTTATCTTTTAAAACTAAACGCTTGGCATAATACGTTGCTTGCAAATGATGCGCATTATCAAATTGATAACGCGTCACACCTTGTAATAAACGCTCGCCAATGACTTGTTCAACGTGAATAAAATTATTATCAACGTGCAGCCAGACACCTGCAGCGGTTACCACCGCTTGCCCACCATTTTTATTATTTTCTTTTGTGATTTCAGCAAAACGACTTAATTTTGGCGCCGCTAATTCACCCACTGCTCCAATGAATAAAGTTAGCAGTAACGCAGCAGCCAACACACTTATAGTAATTTGCTTAATAGAAAAACCCGAAACGCGCATCACTACTAATTCACGATAGTTACTTAAAATACTTAAACCAGCGATACCACCTAATAATACCAACATGGGCGCAAAATGATAAAGCTCACCTGGCATACGCATAAACACATACATTAATGCTTGAAAAAAGCCATAATCGCCTTCACCAATATTTTTAAGCTCAGCAAGCAATGTCATTAAAAAAAGCACCGCCGAAATAATCACTGCCGCAAGCGCTGTTGCTAAAATAATATTTTTGGCAATATAGCGTTGTAAGATAGTAATCATCAGTGCTGTCTCGTCGAGTTATAATAAAAAGCCCCTAATATGAGTAATAGCATCAAACCATGCACCCACCACATACCGATAGTAATTGGCAGCACGCCAGATTCCACCCAGTGTCTTGAGACAAACAATAAATTCACATAGAGAATATAAATAATCACTGCTGGTAAAATCATTAAATAACGACCATGCCTTGGCTGCACCTTACTGAGAGGCACTGCTAATAATGCTAATAATAGGGCTGAAATACCTATTGAAATACGCCATTGAAATTCTGCGGCACGCTTTGGATTGCTGTAATCTGACAGTAGCGCGCCAGTATTTAGCGCTTCTGTTTGCACATGAGAAACACGCAATTCATTTTGCGGAATGCGCACGCCATATCTTTTGTATTGAATGATTTTATAATCATTTTGCCCAGGTACACCTTCATAACGATAACCTTGCGCGGTCACAAAAAAAGGATCATCTGTTAAAATATCATTGCTTTGATAACCTTCTTCAGCTGATACCACAGCCCAAGTCGTGGGTAAATCGCCATTTTTCTCAACTGCTCGCGCAATAAAAACATTACTAGCACGTTGATGATCGCGCGATAATTTTTCAACATACATCACATGTTTGCCATCAGGACTCACTTGAAAACGGCCAGGAATAAGGGTTTGAATCAAATGCAGGGTCGCTTCATCGCTTTGCATAATTTGCTGGCGCTTTGCTGAGATCAATGGATTGATCCACAGCATCAGCAAAAAAATAATTCCCGCAACGGATAATGCAATCACACCAGTCAAGCGCAATAAGCGTTGATCATCAAAACCACTCAATTGCAAAATCGACATTTCATTATCGGCATGCATTCTGCCGTAAGCCAATAAGATTCCGAGATACAAGGCGAGTGGTAATAATATTGCCAATAGATATGGCACTTCGAAACTAACTAACTGTAGTAACACGGTGGTGGGGATTTTGCCGATTGCCACATAGTTCAAATAGCGAACAACTTGTTGACTCAAGAATGCTAGCAATAAAACAGTCACCACACCTAATAATGCGGTTGAAACTTCACGGGTTAGGTATCGGGTAATTATCACTTATTTTTGAGCCTTTTTTCTGTATCTTAGGATTATATACGCATGATGTTCATTCACCAAGTAGCCTGGACACGCTTTTTGTGTCCGGGTTCGGGTTGCATCGAGAGGTGCCCAGATACAACAACCCCGGACACGAAAAGCGTGTCCAGGCTACATTTAATAACCTATTTCCAAGATGACATAAACGCCGCATAACGCTACACTTACCCAATCATTATCAAGGAAGCCTTTATGCTGCTAAAAACACAAGTAACCATTGTCGAAAAACAAAAATCCACCTGCCTAATCGTCGGCATATTTGATGACAATACTTTAACAAAAACCGCCAAATCCCTTGATAAAATCACAGGCGGACAACTACAAGCGGCTCTTTCTGCAAATGGCACAACCATTAAATTAGGGTTAGTTTTACCTATTTTTAACCCGGCAAACATCGCTGCCGAACAAATCATCTTAGTTGGCTGCGGAAGCAAAGATGGCGTAACCCCTATGGCGTTTCGCAAAATCGCGCTTGCTTCAATGCGTGCTGCATCTGGCAAACAAGGTGCAACCATTACAACCTATCTAACCGATGTCAGCGTCAAAGATCAAAGCACCACCTGGAAAGTTAAACAATTAGCAGAATGCGCCATCGAAGCTAATTATCGTTTCGATCATTTCCGTAGCAAAAAAGAAGACCCTGTTACAGTAAACACCTTCACCATTCACATTGCTAATCACCCTGAATTAAAAGCATGCGAAAAAGCTTTAAAACAAGGTGAAGCCGTTGCAACTGGTGTTGCCTACACTAAGAATTTAGCCAATTTGCCTAGTAACATTTGCACACCCTTTTTCCTGGTTGAAAGTGCACGCAAATTAGCAAAAGAATATAAATCGCTTTCCTTAAAAGTCCTCGATGAAAAACAAATGCAAAAACTTGGTATGGGCGCACTCTTAGGCGTCGCTCAAGGTAGCGCAATGGATGCTTATATGATTTGCATCGAATACCATGGTGCTGCCAAATCCAAAGCCCCTATCGCCTTGGTCGGTAAAGGTATTACCTTCGATACTGGCGGCAACTCCTTGAAAACACCTGATAACATGGTTGGCATGAAATATGATATGTGTGGCGGCGCGACCGTGCTTGGCACCATTAAAGCTGCCTGTGAATTACAACTTGCGATCAATATTGTTGGCATCATTCCCGCTGTTGAAAACATGCCTGGCGGCACCGCTTACAAACCAGAAGACATTTTAGAAAGCATGTCAGGACAAACTATTGAAGTGATAAGCACCGATGCTGAAGGCAGATTAATTTTGGCAGACGCACTCACCTACTGCGAACGTTACAAACCAGAATATGTCATTGATATTGCAACACTAACAGGCGCTGTTGTGATAGCCCTTGGCACGCATGCTACTGGTTTAATCAGTAACGATGAAAAATTAACACAATCCTTATTAAGTGCTGGCACCGAAAGTAATGATCGCGCGTGGCCACTGCCATTATGGGATGAATACCAAGAACAAATTAAAAGTCCGTTTGCCGATATTTCCAATACCGGTGGTCGAACAGCTGGCACTATCACCGCCGGTTGCTTTTTATCACGCTTTGCGAAAAAATTCCGCTGGGCACATTTAGATGTTGCTGGAACCGCTGCCATGATGATGGGCGGCAGTGATCGCTATGCTACTGGCAGACCAGTACCACTACTCACTCAATTTTTAATAGATAAATCTCAAAAAAATTAAATGAAAACGACAATCGACTTTAATATCTTAGAAAATGCAAGCGTGATGCAAACATGGCATTATGCTTGCCATGAAATTGCAAAACGCTATCAGGCCAATGAAACATTATTTATTTTTACTGACAATCAAGATGATGCAAAACGTTTAGATGACTTATTGTGGACCTTCACTGAAGATAGTTTTATTCCACACAATATTTTAACGGCCGACAATGCTGCATCATCACCTATTCAAATTGGCTTTACTGACAATACTTGCGACAACGATTATTTCGTAACCGCTATTAATTTAAGCCAAGAAATACCCAAAAACTTTAGCCGTTATAAAAATTTAGTCGAAATTGTTTTTCCAGAACCCGCTAAACAACAATTAGCACGTGAACGTTACAAACAATATCGCGATCAAGGTTATTCCATTCAAACTAATAAAATGAAAACAACATGACAGACACAAAAACCTCATACGACCCAAAATACATCGAACGTGACTGCTATCAAAATGCAGAAAAAAACGGCTATTTTAAGCCTTCAGGCACCGGTAAGCCTTATTGCATCATGTTGCCGCCACCCAATGTCACTGGCAGTTTACACATGGGCCATGGTTTTGGTTTCACCTTAATTGATATTTTAATTCGCTATCATCGCATGTGTGGTGATAACACGCTTTGGCAAGCAGGCACAGATCATGCCGGCATTGCCACGCAAATGGTGGTTGAGCGTCAACTCAATCAACAAGGTAAAACTCGCCACGATTTAGGACGAGAAGCTTTTGTTGATAAAATTTGGCAATGGAAAGAAGAATCCGGTGGCAACATCACACGTCAATTACGTCGTTTAGGCGCATCGATTGATTGGACGCGCGAACGCTTTACCATGGATGAAGATTTATCAGTCACCGTACGTGAAGTATTTATACGCCTCTACGAAGAAGGCTTAATTTATCGCGGCAAACGGTTAGTAAACTGGGACCCTGTTCTCCTAACGGCTATTTCTGATCTAGAAGTAACAAACGAAGAAGAAGACGGCAGCATGTGGCATATTCGCTATCCGCTAAAAGATGGTAGCGGTCATTTAATTGTTGCCACCACAAGACCTGAAACCATGTTTGGCGATGTGGCCGTTGCTGTCCATCCGGATGATGAGCGTTATCAAAATTTAATTGGCAAAGAAGTGGTTTTACCGTTAACAGATAGAACCATCCCTATTATTGCTGATACTTATGTCGACCCGACATTTGGTACTGGTTGCGTCAAAATCACGCCGGCACATGATTTTAATGATTATGCCGTTGGTAAACGCCACAACTTAGAACCGATTAATATTTTAACGCCAAATGCCTGCCTCAATGAAAATGTACCGAGTGCATTTCAAGGTTTAGATCGCTTTAAAGCGCGCAAAAAAGCAGTAGCAGACCTAGAGGCGCAAAATTTAATTGAGAAAATCGACAAGCACAAATTAAAAGTGCCGCGCGGTGATCGTTCAAATAGCGTTATTGAACCTTATTTAACGTTTCAATGGTATGTGAAATCAAAACCACTCGCAGAACCCGCTATCAAAGCAGTTGAAAATGGTGACATTCGCTTCATTCCCGAAAATTGGACAAAAACTTATTTTCAATGGATGAATAATATTGAAGATTGGTGCATCAGCCGACAACTGTGGTGGGGACATCGCATTCCGGTTTGGTATGATGATCAAGGTAATAGCTATGTTGGACACGATGAAGCCGATGCAAGAGCTAGAAATAAGCTAGGCAAAGATATTACGCTCACACAAGATGAAGATGTCTTAGATACTTGGTTTTCATCAGCATTATGGCCATTTTCAACCTTAGGCTGGCCTAAAGATAATATCGATTTAAGCACGTTTTTCCCAACCAGTACGCTGGTCACTGGTTTTGATATTATTTTCTTTTGGGTTGCGCGCATGATTATGATGAGCTTGAAATTCACTGGCAAAGTGCCTTTCAAAGAAGTTTACATCACAGGTTTAATTCGTGATGCTGAAGGCCACAAAATGTCAAAATCAAAAGGCAATGTATTAGACCCAATTGATTTAATTGACGGCATTACACTGGATCAATTGCTGGAAAAACGCGTACAAGGTTTAATGCAACCAGCAATGAAACAAAAAATTGAAAAAGCGACCAGTAAAGAATTTCCAGAAGGCATTCCATCCTATGGTACCGATGCATTGCGCTTTACGTTTTGCTCAATTGCTTCATATACACGTGACATTCGCTTTGACACCAATCGTTTAGGTGGTTATCGCAATTTCTGTAATAAATTATGGAATGCGACGCGCTATGTGTTAATGAATACGGAAGGCAAAGACACAGGCATTACGCATGATTCATATGAATTGTCTTTACCGGATCGTTGGATTATCTCACGCTTACAGCAAACGATTAGTGAAGCGCATGCGGATCTTAATGAATATCGTTTTGATCATTACGCGCAAGGTATTTATGATTTTATTTGGAATGAATTTTGTGATTGGTATTTAGAATTATCAAAACCAATCTTAACAGCAACAGACACTCCTGAACCTATCAAAATAGGCACTAGACATACTTTAGTGACGGTTCTTGAGAATATATTGCGATTATTGCACCCTATTATGCCATTCATCACAGAAGAACTTTGGGCAAGCATTAAATCGGTCACTGGACAAACAGGCGTTACGATAAGCATGCAATCTTACCCTGTTGCAAACCCGGCATTCACGGATACTGCTGCAGTAGAAGAACTTGAGTGGATCAAAAAAGTCATTATTGCGATACGCACGATTCGCAGTGAAATGAATATAGCGCCTGGTAAACCGCTACCAATCTTGTTACGCCAAGGAAATGCAACTGATCGAGAATATTCTAAATTGCATCAACCTTATTTAACAACGCTTGCAAAATTACAATCGATTGACTGGCTGGAACCAACGCAAACACCACCACCTTCAGCTACTGCGATTGTTAATAGCTTGGAAATTTTTATTCCGATGGAAGGGTTTATTAACAAGGAAGAAGAAGCAGCCCGCTTGCAACGAGAAATTGCTAAATTAGAAAAAGATTTAAGCGTGATTGCTGCGAAATTACAAAACCCACAATTTGTTGATAAAGCACCGGCTGCCGTTGTTGAAAAAGACCGCGCCCGAGAAGAAGAATTACTAATGACCCTTCAAAAGCTAAAGCAACAACTGGAGCTTTTGTAACCTGGACACGCTTTTATGTCCGGGGCTTTTCTTCTCCGACAACCAAAACCTGGACACAAAAAACGTGTCCAGGCTACATTCCCGGACAATACTTATTTTCTTTTTACAACCAAAGCACTCATTGCATTATCGTCATCATCGACAGAAGTAAGGGGTGCCGCACCTGTCCAACCCTTCGACCCAACAAATCGACCATCACATGCCGTAAATGGTGGGTGCGTAGCATCGGTTGGCGCAGGCGATGCTAATGCCTGCGGCTGGTTCATCCATTTTTCCTGCATTTTTTTTTGAAACCATGAAAAAGCAACTCGATCAAAATCGCGTGCTTTCAATATATCAGCAACCTTAGCTGATTGCATAATGACTGGAAAACGAATAGCAAGATATTCGAAACAAGATAAACTTGCAGATTGGGCTAATTTAATTGCAAAATTTTCATCTATCTTTTGTATTAACACTTCTCCTGTGTTTTCACAGATATACTGACAACAAGCTGCCGTATCACTAAGCGCTGCCTTTAATAATAATTCGCCACAATTAGTAACGAGGATATTTTTATCAACCCGACAATATCGCTCTACCAATAATTTAAATGAAGGTAAATATCCTACACTTGCAGCGGTTTCCAAATGATGCAATCGATTATCCTTAAATACAGCGGAATTATTATCAATAACATTCAATGCCCACTCTAAAAAAAACTCATCTTGTGCATATAATGCAGCGCTTAACCAATCGCCAATGCCTTTTAAATGTTTTCCTGCAGGTGCTTTTTCAATGTTTATCATTTTACTTTTTAAAAAAGTAACAGCTTGTTTCGAACCAAATATAAATGCAAAATGTAGCAAAGCGCTTTTTTCACAGTCTTTTGCCACCTCTTGAATCTTATCAAACCAGTTAGCTAGCCATTGAAGATTATTGCTTAGCAGAATTAACTTTAATGGTTTATTTTGATCGCGCACATAATCACTCTTACCATATACTTTGCTTAACTTAACATGCGACTCATAACAAACCCTCAATAAAGCATCTAAATCCACATCTTCAGGCATAAATTTCACGGCAACACGCAATGCTTGCAATGGGAAACCCACGGCCTCAAAATTGTTACGACGCAAAACCGCTGCTTGATCAGCGCTTTCTAATTCAAGTAATCGACTAGCACTCATAATTAATTCTCTCCTTCTGAACTTAATGTAAGACGCGAAAAAGTAAGTGACGTTCCACTATTCACAGGTTTTGCATTAGTTGGTGTAAATAACGTCATTGAAGCCCCATTACCAAAAATGGTTGCTATATTTTTTTTACTCTCAAATGCTTTTGACATAAGATTAGCATTCAATTCGCGTAATTTTTGCGGCACAAATCCATTTATTTTTTTGTGCGCCTCAAACAAAATTGATAACAATCTGATTTGCAATTCAAGCTCATCGACAAATTGTCGCGCTAATAATGTTTTTTGTGACAACTCAGTAAATGAATCAAGATTAGACTCAGCCAGCTTAGTTAGTTGACTTATATCGCGCAGCAATAACGCTCTATAATAAAAAAATATAAACTGAATCGCGCTATCTGACACCTCAACTAAAGGTAAAGACATCACCACTTGTTGCGCATCACAACAACCATGCAATGCAGCAAAGTAAAAAAAACTTAGCGCTATACCAATATTAGCAACACCTTGCTTTCTCATGTAAATTTTACCAATATAGTAAAGCGCATCAACAATTTGATACTCTTGATAAAATCGAAGAAAATAATTTGCCAGCTTATCAATTACATTTACTGCGCCAGTTTCTGCGTTCCTTTTATATTCACAAACTGTTTCATTAAAAGCTTGCCATGCAGAATTTCTATTATAAAGATCCTTCCAATACCAAGCATTTTTCTTACGCAATGCATTTAATATCAATGATTTTTCTGGGGTTAACGGTGCTAGCTTTAAAGCTCGGTCAAATGTTTCTCGCAAAAATTCGACACATGCCTGATATTGCTTGCCACCCACTGGCAATTCTTCTTTGGCAACAATTTCTAATGCCTGCACCAGCACTTCCGAACCCGGCTCGAATCGCATGATTCGCACAACCCAATTATCAACCGCCAGCATTAATACTTTTTCATAATCGGATTTAGAATAATACGGCTTTTTGCCAGCGACAAAGTCCTGCTCAACCACTAAAATTGGGTAAGCAATCAAAACATGCTCTAAACATCGCAAGCTTAAATGCCCCCTCTTTGTTAACAAAAGTGCTAATTTGCTGCGCTGACTAGGTTGCTCAATCAATTTTAATAATTCTTTAAAACATAACAAAGAATCATTTTCCATTGCTAATATCAACAACTTTTCTATATCTTGAGCGCATAATGCACCCGCATCTAAACCCTCAAATTGTAAAAATGATACATCATCTGCTACCACCAGATAATCCGTTAACGTCATCTGATCTGGTATTCTTGGTCGCAACAGCGCCTCTTTACGTCCAGGAATTAGATTAATCATGATTCGAAGATTGACAACATCGCGTTTTCTTGCCAGCACAAATAAAGGATCTGAATCATTCTCTGTAAAAGTTGCTATATTTTCAAAAGCCCGAGGAAAACGTTCGGCTAAAAATTTCAAACATTCAATATTACCATGACTAGCCATGATGTTTGCGATTTCATGCAGCAAATCAAGGCTAAATGCATGTAGTGGAATTTTAGAGATGGCTAATTTAAGACAAGGCAAATCACCTATTTGCGCAACATTCATCAACACCGCCTGACGAACAGGATCATCTTCCTCTATCACAAAGGAATTATAAGCAAATTGCAAAAAAGCTTCATCTTTTGCATAGGCCGCCGCCTGCAGCCAATTACCAATACCAGGCCAAATGCGACCCTTCAAAGATGGATTTGCGATTTTTTTTTGTAAATGCTCCCACAGGTGACGATGACCGCAAATACCAACCAGATGCATGATTTCGTTTACAAGAAGCGCCTCAGGTAATTTTAATTCGTGTATAAACATCCATTGTTCAAGCCATTCAGCATCATTACTTAACACGATTAATTGCAAATCTAACGCCGGAAACCGCTCAAATCTGTTATCAACTCTTGCTCTTTCGAAATTTTCTTTTTTACTCGCACATTGTTGCAAGAGATTTGCCAAATCAATCCGTCTAGGCATACATGCTAATGCCGACGCAAAAAAATTAACGGGGTATCCGTGTGCGTCAAATTTTTCCGCCCAGCTTTTTTTAAGATTTTTTATTTCGTCTTTTGATAGCAATTTAGCATCAATCAACTCCTCACTATTATGACCAACACCTTCTTGCTCCCCCATGATCGATAAATGATATTCACAAAGCGCACGCCTTTCTTCGTCCGCCGGTTCATGGGCATCATCACTCCATGTAGGTGAAGCTGAGTTTGTTTTAATTATTCGACTTTCAAGCCCTCTACCATCAGCCACGCAACCACCTCAATATTTCATTCATATTTTTTATTATCTTTAGCATTTTTTCGACTTAGTAGAGAAATCTTGTTGCCCTATATGATCATTTTTATTATTCAAATTACCTTGCTTTTCAGCACCGCCAATAAAACGAACACTTGCTCCTAGTAATGTTGTAGTAGCGCTACTTGATGCAACTGGAGGGGCAACAGTTGGCGGGGCAATTTGAACGTTAGGATTCTCAAGCCGAAAACACGCTCTATACAAAGCATGGTCAAATTCTTCTCTTGCAAGTTGCCGCAATCTTTCATCTTGACCAATACTTTCGTGTATAAATTCAACATGATTTTTATAATAAAGCATTGGAGAATTGCCTAATTCCGCTAATATACCCCGCATATTATTTTCAATGCCATGTTCATCTTGCGTATCAAGGTATGGATAGCCGGCTACCCAATTTAATAACGCCACAATTGTGTTAGTGGTAATTTTGCCTGCATTTTCAAATAATAATGCAACTTGATTTCTAACTAATAAATCAATTGCCGCAATGGCAGCACCACTTAACTCTCTAGGATCCATTTGATTAGCTTCTTGCAATTCCAAAATCTTTGCATTCCACTCGTCGCTATTTTCCACAAACAAATCTGGGACTGCATTTTTTAAAAATAATAAGCATGTAAGATGTCTATTTTCATAGGCAATATCAGCAACTGTTTTACCTTTTTTATTTCTAAACAGCAACGTTCCTCTCCCCTGCTCTGTATGCACGGCGACATGCATGGATGACACATTTCCAAATCTAGCTACCACATGAAAATATTCAATACAATTAGGATATAATGTATACTTTTGCCTGTTTAATTCACCCAATATCCATTTTAAAAATATGGCATCTTGACTATAAGCTGCAGCATGAAGCCACGTTTCAATACCCGTCCTTCGGAATGCCATTTCAGTAAACTCTTTATTTGTTTGAAAATAAACACGCAAAAATTTAAACATGACTTCACTACCGATACCCGCTGCAATATGCATCACCGGCCAACTACCCTGCTCATCTATACGAGCAATATCTTTGTTTTTTTCTATCCAATTAAGCATCCATTGCTTGTTTTCACTTAAAATAATGAGTTCTTCGCCAATAAACTCATAGAGATTGCCTGCCTCATTCAGTAGATGAAGCTTCTCTTTTTTTTCTATGAGCTTATGCATAATAGACTTTAAGCTCACCTCATTTGGCATACATCTAAAAATCTCATTTAATCGATCAACAGAAATTGAAAATCCAAGTGCTTGAAACCGCTGCTGCCATTTAGATGCAACCAATCTCATGCAGCGATTAATAAATCCAGGAACTTGAATATAATTAATAGCAGGAATTAAATCCGCATCTAATATACCCGCTTCAAGCTCCCCTTCAATTTTATTAACCAGGCTATCAACTAATTTTCCGCCATCACGTATTCGATACAAAACCGGATTTAACAACTTTGCATTTTCAACGTTAAAATCGACAAATTGAATTAAGCTAACTAGAATTTCACGATCTGCTGGAGAATACGCATTATTATCATCGTCATCATCACCAGGGCCCAAACAACTCACCCATGATAGAAGCTTGTGACCATCTTTCACTCCCCTGAATATAGATTTTTGCGCTCCTCTGGCTATGGTATTAGCCTGTTTTAGCTGCATTGCAAAAATATAATATGGACTTTCAAAAAAAGCGGCCTCGCCATATTTCTTTTTGTATGCTTTTTCAAAATATTCAGGAAAAGCGAGACCCAATACAAATAACTGCTCGCCCTCCTTGAGATACCGCCCGATTATCGAATCACGCGCAAAATTAAATAATTTTAAAATATCAATATGGGCGCTATCATCTTCCATCAATTTCCAAAAATCATCTAATGCACGCTGTGAAAATCCAATGCCTGCAAATTTCTTTTGCCAGCTTTTTAATTCCTCGTACTTCATGGAAATGCCTTATTTTATTCAAAATTATCGCAAGCTTAACCTATGCACCCACAAAATCAATTATCAAAAAGTAGCCTGGACACGTTTTTTGTGTCCAGGGGCTCTTTTTCCGATTAATAAAAAACCCCGGACACAAAAAGCGTGTCCAGGCTACTTGATCTTAAACGTAGAAACGTTTACTTTTATTCCAATCTTAAAATTCATAAGGAAAAATCGTTATGGAAAAATACAATGCACTTTATGCACAATCAGGCGGCGTTACTGCTGTTATTAATGCATCAGCTTGCGGTTTAATTGAAACTGCGCGAAAAAACAGCGATAAAATCGGCACTGTTTTTGCAGCTAGAAACGGTATTATTGGTGCGCTTACTGAAGATTTAATCGATACTTCACTAGAATCCGATGCTGATATCGCAGCTCTTCGTTACACACCCGCAGGTGCATTTGGTTCATGCCGCCACAAACTCGGCAGCATCGAAAAAAACCGTGCCCAATATGAGCGTTTAGTTGAAGTGTTTTCTGCACATAATATTCGCTATTTTTTTTATAACGGCGGCGGTGATTCGCAAGACACTGCTCACAAAGTTTCACTAATCAGTAAAGAATTAGGTTACCCAATTACTTGCATCGGTATCCCAAAAACCGTGGATAATGATTTACCGTTTACCGACAATTCCCCAGGATTTGGCTCTGTTGCCAAATATGTTGCTGTTTCCATTCGTGAAGCGGGCATGGATGTTGCATCTATGGCGCTCACTTCCACTAAAGTATTTATCCTAGAAGTAATGGGTCGTCACGCTGGCTGGATTGCCGCCGCAGGAGGTCTCGCCTCTGAAAATCAAAAAGATGCACCACATATTATTTTATTACCCGAAGTACCACTCAACACTGAAAAGTTTTTACAAAAAGTAAAAGCCTGCGTTGAAAAATACGAACATTGCGCGATTGTCGTATCTGAAGGCGTCAAAAATGAAGAAGGTAAATTTATTTCAGAATCTGGCTTGGTCGATGCTTTTGGTCATAAACAATTAGGTGGTGTTGCACCCGTAATCGCAAAAATCATCAAAGAAAATTTAGGTTACAAATATCACTGGGCAGTTGCTGATTATTTACAACGCGCAGCACGCCACATTGCATCAAAAACAGATGTTGAACAAGCCTATGCAATGGGTAAAGCAGCAGTAGAATTTGCTTTAAACGGCAAAAATGCTGTGATGCCGATTATTGTTCGCGATAAAGGTGAAAAATACAGCTGGAGCATTGGTGAGGCACCTTTAGAAAAAGTAGCCAATGTGGAAGTAAAAATGCCTGCGGAATTCATAACACCTGATGGCTTTCATATTACCGATGCTTGCCGAAAATATTTATCACCATTAATTCAAGGTGAAGATTATCCGCCGTACGTGAATGGATTGCCAAAGTATGTGCAATTAAAAAATTCGCCGGTGAAAAAGAAGCTAGCAGTATCGTTTGAGATTTAGCAGCGCCATCCAGAAACCGTAGCCTGGACACGTTTTTTGTGTCCGGGTTTGTTTGTGCATACGGATAGCTCCTGGTACAACCATCCCGGACACAAAAAGCGTGTCCAGGCTACAAGAAATCCGAATCAATCCCCTTTTCTTTTAACGTCTCCCGCAACGCCTTTAACCCTGTCATTTGAATCTGCCGCACTCTCTCGCGCGTCAATCCAACGGCTTTACCCACTTCTTCTAACGTCTGACGATCATATCCCAACAACCCAAATCGTCTAGCAATCACTTCACGCTGCTTATCTTGCAACACCAATAGACACTCTTCTAGGCTGGCATGCAAATGCTCTTTTGCTAATTGTTCTTCCGGATCTAAACTCGTTCTATCTGCAATGGCTTCCACTAACGGCTTACTAGTTGATCCCTCATTTGCCACTTGAATATCCAGCGAAACAACACGCTCATTTAATTCCATCATACTTTTCACATCTTCTAGAGATTTATCTAATGCAAGCGCAATATCAGAATGTGAAGGCTCTTTTTCTTGTGTTTTCATTAATTCTTTAGAAGCAATCAAGCAAGCGTTTAATTCACGTAACACATGAATCGGTAAACGTATCGTTCGCGTTTGATTCATGATGGCGCGCTCAATGGTTTGACGAATCCACCATGTTGCATAAGTTGAAAAACGAAAACCTCGCTCAGGATCAAATTTTTCAACCGCGCGCAGCAAACCTAAATTGCCCTCTTCGATTAAATCAGAAAATTCCATGCCGCGATTATAATAACGCCTTGCGATTTTGACGACTAAACGCAAATTGCTTTCAATCATAATCCGGCGCGCTTTTTCATCGCCTTGCAAAGACAAACGACCGTATTTTACTTCTTCATCCGCAGACAGTAATTCAGATGCGCCAATTTCTTTTAGGTATATTTGCGTAGGATCGTGCGAGCGAAGAGGTGCGCGCACTTCTGCTTCAGAGACAACAATTGTTGCTTCTGGCTCTTCTTGTACTAGCAAGCTCTTATCAAGCTCCTCGGCATTGATATGGCAACTAGATTTTAATTCTGCGGCTGTCGGTTCATGACCTTCATCCACCTCGGCAACATCGCTCTTCCCTCTACCATCATCGCCGTTTTTACTTTTCTTGATTTTAGGCATTACCAAAAACCCCTTTTAGGTAAATTCATTTTACCCCATTTGTAACGGTTGCACCCAAGTTGATAACTCATCAATGATTTTATAATGGGTCAAATCTAACTGTAACGGTGTAATCGATACATATCCACTACTGACAGCATAAAAATCCGTTCCAGGCCCTGCATCTTGCTCAAGCCCAGGCGCACCTATCCAATAAATCTTTCTGCCCCGCGGATCCATTGCTTTAATAGTGGGCTCAGCGATGTGTCTTGTACCTAAACGAGTCACCTGGATCCCCTTCAACTCTGTAAAAGGCAAATCAGGTACATTTACATTCAAAATAGTATCGGCACTAAGCGGTGACTTACGCAAATGCTCGACCAGCATTTTGGCAACTCTGGCCGCCGTATCATAATGCTCACATCGAGGACCCGCTAGCGATACCGCAATCGATGGCAACCCTAAAAAACGACCTTCCGTTGCTGCTGCAACCGTACCAGAATAAAGCACATCATCACTTAAATTTGAGCCTTCATTAATACCTGAGACCACCATATCCGGCATATCTTTCAATAATCCAGTTACCGCAACATGCACGCAATCTGTCGGTGTTCCAGTCACACTAAAAAAACCAGTCGAAGTAGAAACGACTCGCAATGGTTGATCAAGCGTTAATGAATTACTAACACCACTACGATTTCGATCAGGCGCCACCACAACAATTTCAGCAATTTTTTCTAATTCACTCGCAAGCACCGCAAGACCAGGTGCATGCACACCATCATCGTTACTAATTAAAATTTTCATTTGCGATCCTTTTTAACTATCTGATAAAACATTTCGTCTTTCTTAATCATGCCTAATTCATGTCGTGCGCGAGATTCAGTTGCTTCATGGCTGTTTTGCATCCGTTTCACTTGAAAAACTAATTCTTCGTTTTGCGTTTTTAATTTTTCACTCACTTTCGCTTGTTGCGCTAATACATGCTTTAAGCGAAACACATCACGAATACCACCTGATTCGAAAAAAAGATGGTATTGCAAAAATAAAAAAATACCAAATAACACGCTTAATAATAAATAAAAACGCATTAATGTGCCGCCTGTTTAGATGAATACTGTTTAAAAACGTTAACACCAGCATATTTAGCTTGTTTGCCAAGTGTTTCTTCAATACGAAGCAATTGATTATATTTCGCAACACGATCAGTACGGCATAAAGAACCCGTCTTAATTTGCCCGGCATTGGACGCAACAGCAAGATCTGCGATAAACGTATCACCCGTTTCACCCGAGCGATGCGAAATAACGGTATTATAGTGCGCAGCTTTCGCCATATTAATCGCTGCTAATGTTTCAGTTAAGGTGCCAATTTGATTTGGTTTAATCAAAATAGCATTAGCAATATGCTCACTAATCCCACGCGACAATAAAGCTGTATTTGTCACAAACAAATCATCACCTACTAATTGCACGCGATCACCTAAACGCTTGGTCAATGCACTCCAGCCAGTCCAATCATTTTCCGCCATACCATCTTCAATACTGATAATAGGATATTTCTCAACAAATCCCGCTAAATATTCAACAAACTCATGGCTTGTTAATGTTTTACCGGCGCCCTTTAATTGATAGCGATCTTCTTGATAAAATTCATTACTAGCCACATCTAATCCTAAGTAAATATCTTTACCCGGTTGATAACCTGCGCGAGTGATTGCTTCTAAAATAAAATCCATCGCAGCATCCGGGGTTGGCAAATCAGGCGCAAAACCACCTTCATCACCGACATTGGTATTAAAATACTTACTTTTCAATAGTTGGCGCAAATAATGAAACACTTCAGCACCGGCTCGTAATGCATCGCTGAATGTTGACAATCCTAACGGCAAAATCATAAATTCTTGAAAGTCGATCGTATTATCAGCATGTGCGCCGCCGTTAATAATATTCATCATCGGCACTGGTAAAGAAAATGAATTACCAGCTCCTAAATATTGAAATAATTTCTCACGACGAGATAACGCTGCAGCTTTAGCTACCGCTAACGATACTGCAAGCGTTGCGTTAGCACCGAATTTTTCTTTATTGTCTGTTCCATCTAAGGTAATCATCAGTTCATCAATTTCTTGTTGATGCGTAACCTCAAAACCTTTTAATGCGTTTTGTAATTCATGACGCACAAAATTAACTGCTTTTAAGACGCCTTTACCCAAATAACGGCCTTGATCTTTATCTCGCAATTCCCAAGCTTCACGCGAACCCGTGGATGCACCCGATGGCACACTCGCTAAAGAAATTTCACCTGTCGTTAAATGCACTTCTGCTTCAACCGTTGGGTTGCCGCGTGAATCTAGAATTTCTCGAGCTAATATGGTTTTAATTTGTGACATGTAAAAAAAATCCTTCTACTAAATTTGTAAAATTTCTTTGACAAATGGAATCGTTAAACGTCGTTGCGCTGCAAGAGACGCTTTATCTAGCGCATCTAATGCTGCAAACAACGTATTCATATGACGCGGACAATGAGTTAATAAATACTTACCAACATCATCAGGCAACGTCATACCCCGACGTTTTGCCCGCATATTTAAAGCAATTAATTTCTCATTATCTTCTAATGAAACTAATTGATATAAAACACCCCAGGACAATCTCGATACTAAATCGGGAAGCTGCAAGTTAATCGCTTTTGGTAAATCATGACCTGCAACAATAATACGCCCTCCCGCATCGCGCACTCGGTTGTATAAATGAAAAATAGCTTCTTCCCATTGCGCATGCCCTGCTATTGCTTCAATTTCATCGATGCAAATAATATCTAGCGCTTCTAAATCACTGAGCGCTTCTTTTGACATACCTAGCAAATGCCCTAGCGGCAAATAAACAGAAGACAAATGATGAACGGATGCCTCATGACAAATTGCTTGTAATAAGTGACTCACCCCTTGGCCACGCTGCGCGCATAAATAAATAATTTTTTCGCCATGCCCACTTGCGACTTTTTTTAATTCAGTCACAATTTCTGTATTTTTCCCCGCGTAGAAATCTTCAAAAGTGGCTTCGTCTTTTGAACTCAAGCTTAATGTCAATTGCGGCAATAATCTCTGCATAACGTAAATTCAACCTGTCACTCTAAATTGTTTTGCTAATGTTTGACTCGTTGCCGTCATCGCTTCTGCAATAATGTCATCGATCGTTTTACTTTCTAGCGTCCACTTCCAGTGATTTTTATCAACGATTAATTCCCACTCGCTTTCATATCCATTAGCAACAGGCGCAATTTTCCCAATCAAATAACCATTCGGAGAATAACGCTGACCAGCTTTTTGTAGCACAGGCAACGCCATGCTAGTCACATCAGCGGCTGATACCAGGTCCATATCGTTTACATCCATCAACGGATAAATTAACGACAAACCAAATTTATCACCTTGTTGACGCATATTCGCTAAAATATTGCCGTGCGAATCGTCGCCAATAATTTCTACTTGATTATTTTTGTCTGCTACTGCCACCCAAACTAAAATCGATGGCCGCGCATCGCCCCAATAAGGAATACCCAATTTATGCAATAAGCGATTGATATCCACCGCGTGATATCGCACATGCAAGGTATAAGTCGATGATTGCGGCGTTGGTGATGCGTAACTAAAATCTTCAACAAAATAATTGGCGCGTGAAACTGCTTCTTTAATTTCTGGTTTCTTTTCAATTTGCGCATCGCCTGTTAAGCGAATCAATAATTGTTGAAACCCCGTAGTCACTGCCTGCGTTCTTTCATCATCAGCCTGCGACACCACGGGTAGCTCAGCCTCATAAAGACTGGCATCCGTCGATGCAAATAATGAAAAGGGGAATAAAGCAGCAATCACTAGCGCATTCAATATTGTCTTTTTCATATCTTCCATGTTTCCAGCATTCGTAAAAGCGAGACGTTAGGATTATTATAGCATTTATGATAAATTCCGCACTTCGATAACAGCACGAGTTTATTTCATGCAAACACAACGTACCCACTCATCAGCACATGACTCGCAAAGTTATTATTGGGATATCTTATTCGTAAGTATCGTGATTGGCAGCTTGTTTTTCCTATTTCTTGGAAGTCGTCCACTTTTTGTGCCGGATGAAGGCAGATACGCGGAAATTGCGCGCGAAATGATCGCAAATAGTGATTATATAACACCCACATTGAACAATATTATTTATTTTGAAAAACCTGCGCTATTTTATTGGCTGGTGGCTGCTAGCTATAAATTAGCCGGCATCAGCATTTGGTCAGCACGCGCTGTCAATGCTTTGCTCGGGCTGTTTGGCTGTATCATGACCTATTGCACCGCTCGCATTCTCTATAATCGCTTAACAGGGCTTTTAGCCGCACTCATTCAATCCACCTGCCTGCTCTATTTCATCATGGCACACATGGTTAGCCTTGATTTACCCGTCACGGTTTTCTTAAGCGCAACCCTTTATTCATTTCTACTCGGCAACCAATTAAAACAGTACCGCTATTTTTATTTAGCAGCACTCTGCGCAGCACTCGCTGTGCTAACCAAAGGCTTGATTGGCATCGTTTTCCCTGGGCTTATTATTGGCGCATACACTTTATTGACTCATCAATGGAAGCAAATAAAGCATTGGTGCTTGCCTTCTGCTCTGCTTTTATTTTTGATCGTGGTAACCCCTTGGCATATCTTGGTGCAATTAAAGCATCCGCAATTTTTACATTTTTATTTTATCGAACAGCATTTTTTACGCTATACCGATCAATCGATTGGTCACTACGAACCGATTTGGTTTTTCATCCCTTATTTACTGTTGGGATTATTGCCATGGGTAATCTTTTTACCTCAAACCTTATTCACCACTATTCGCGACAAGAAAAACAATATCAACACCTTCTTTTTTCTCTGGGCTACCATTGTTTTCTTATTTTTCTCGTTTTCCAAATCCAAACTAATCCCTTATATTTTGCCGATCTTTCCAGCGCTTTCCATTTTAATTGCTAATTACGTTGCAAACACTCGTTTTCCTCACAAAACTAATAATACCGACTCCCCTATGACTTTACTCGGTCATAGCAAATTCATTTGCGCGATCATTAGCATTAGTTGGTTCGCATTAGTAGGTTTGATGGCTTACGCCCCAAAACTAGATACACGCACCATCGCACCGCTTGCCGCCATACTAAAACCGATCATCAAAAGCGATGACATCATTGTCACCTACAACCAATATTATCAAGACCTACCCTTCTACTTAGAACGACAAGTTCACATATTAAACTGGAAAAATGAATTATCTTTCGGGATGCAATTGCAAGATACAAGCGATTGGATGATTAACGATGCAAGGCTTTGGCAACTCTGGAATAGCAAAAAAAGAGTTTTTATTGTCATAAGTGCGCCAGAATGGCAGCATTTACAACAAATTCACCCTGATATGACCTTCAACGTGCTTGGTCGCACCCAAACCAATCTCTTAGTTAGCAACCAAAAGACTAGGTAGTTACCGCGCTTGACTTGCTAACCCATTGAGATATATTGGAAGAACGCCAATCATTATGGAGGCAGCACTGCTGAAAGGATATGCTGATCAAATCACAACTTATCGGCGAACTCAGCAAACACTTCCCACATCTCCCCGAAAAGGATATTGCTCTCGCTGTCAATCATATTATCGAACATATGAGCGACATTTTAGGCAATGGCGGAAGAATAGAGATCCGCGGATTCGGGAGTTTTAACTTACACTTCAGACCACCACGCCGAGCTCACAATCCAAAAACCGGCGAAAAGTTGGTTACCAATCCAAAATATGCTGCCCACTTCAAACCGGGCAAAGAAATGCGCGAAAAAACTAACGCAAATCGCCATATTCCGATTGAAAAGGTTTCGAAAGAAGATTTGGAAGACGAGTCCGAATAATCCCCTCTATTGTCATCCCGGAAATCGCCAAAGGCGATTGTCCGGGATCCACTTTCAAATTTGCACAAACACTTCGTTATTACGAGCGTAGCGAATCAATCCAGCTTTTTTTCAGTAATAGACGAAAAACTGGATTGCTTCGCTATGCTCGCAATGACGGGATTTGAATTCACACTGGTGGATCCCGGACAATCGCCTTTGGCGATTTCCGGGATGACATACTAAGTCACAGGCAACGTGACACCTTTTTGACCCTGATATTTCCCACCACGATCTTTATATGATGTCTCACAGACTTCATCTGATTCTAAAAATAATAACTGTGCCACCCCTTCATTGGCGTAAATCTTCGCAGGTAACGGCGTCGTGTTTGAAAATTCAAGGGTGATATGACCTTCCCATTCAGGTTCAAGCGGGGTGACGTTGACAATAATGCCGCACCGAGCATAAGTTGACTTGCCTAAACAAATAACCAAGACATTACGCGGAATACGGAAATATTCAACGCTACGCGCAAGCGCAAAGGAATTAGGTGGAATGATGCAAACATCGGATGTCACATCGACAAAGCTTTCTGCGGTAAATTTTTTAGGGTCAACAATAGCAGAATTAATATTAGTGAAAATCTTAAATTCATTTGAGCAGCGTATATCGTAACCATAGCTTGATGTACCGTAAGAAATGATACGGCCATGGCTAGATTCACGTTGCTGCTGTGGCTGGAATGGCTCGATCATGCCTTTTTCTGCCATTTGACGAATCCATTTATCAGATTTGATACTCATTCTTTTTTCTCCACGACAATCTTTGAAAATAAATGTGAATAATTTTTGGGTTGCGCATCTAGTTGCGCTTTTACTTTATCAGCAATACTCATAAAGACTTGGGCGACTTTACCGGCTGGGTCTTTGACAACGGGTGCTTCACCATGATCTGTTTGCAGGCGTATATTGGCATCTAGTGGCAATGAACCCAGCAAAGTCAGTTGATATTGAGCAGCAAGTTCTGATCCGCCGTTACTACCAAAAATAGCCTCTTCATGACCACAATGAGTGCAAGTATGCATACTCATGTTTTCAACCACGCCCAATATGGGCACATTCATTTTTTGGAACATTTCACAAGCACGCTTTACATCTGATAAGGCTAAGTCTTGCGGGGTGGTAACCATAACGATACCGCTGACGGCGACTTTTTGACAAAGCGTCAGCTGAATGTCGCCTGTCCCTGGTGGCAAATCGACAACCAAATAATCTAGCGCATCCCACTGAGTGTCTTCTAGCATTTGCTGTAAAGCCTTGCCAATCATAGGACCGCGCCAAACCATAGGTGCCGTTGGGTCTATTAAATAACCAATCGACATTGATTGTAGACCGAGACGAACCACTGGTTGCAGGCCATTTTCAACAACAGGGCGAACCCCGACTGAACCTAGCATCATTGGCTGACTTGGGCCGTAGATATCAGCATCTAAAATGCCTACTTTTGCACCTTGTGCTTTCAGCGCTAAGGCTAAATTGAGGGCAACCGTAGATTTACCCACCCCACCCTTGCCAGATGCCACGCCGATTATCTTTTTGATATTCTTCACTTTTGATATACTCTCGCGAGATTCAATAAATACGATTCGGGTGAATGATACCATTACCCCTATTTTTAAGATAAACAAGTTTATATGGGAATATAGGCAATATGCCAGCCAAACGTAAAATCCTTGTGACTAATGCACTACCTTATGCCAATGGCTCGCTTCATCTCGGCCATATGGTGGGTTATATCCAAGCAGACATTTGGGTGCGCTTTCAAAAAATGCTCGGAGCGGATTGTTTATATATTTGTGGCAGCGATTGCCATGGTACACCGATCATGATTCAAGCGGAAAAATTAGGTATAGCGCCCGAACAAATGATTGCGCAAATTAGCCAAGAACATGCTGAAGATTTTAAAAAATTTCATGTTAACTTTGATGAATATTACGGCACCCATTCGCCCGAAAATAAAGAATTGGTTGAAACAATTTATAAACGTCACGCAGAACATGGCAATATTACCAAACATACCATTAAACAATTTTTTGATCCTGTTAAAAGCTTATTTTTACCTGATCGCTATATCAAAGGCGAATGCCCAAAGTGTCATGCGAAAGATCAATATGGCGATAATTGTGAAGTGTGTGGCGCAACGTATCAACCCACTGAATTAATTAACCCATTTTCAACATTATCAGGCAGCACGCCTGTTGAAAAAGAATCAGAACATTTCTTTTTTAAATTGCAAAACTTTGCTGATTTTTTAAAAGACTGGACTAAGGGTGGCCACCTTCAAAAAGAAGTAATGAATAAATTAAATGAATGGTTTGAAACAGGCTTAAGAGAATGGGATATCTCGCGCGATGCGCCTTATTTTGGCTTTCAAATTCCAGGCGAAAAAAATAAATATTTTTATGTTTGGCTAGATGCTCCCGTTGGTTACATGGCGAGCTTCAAGCATTTATGTAACAAAAATGCTGATATTAAATTTGATGATTACTGGGGCGCAGATAGTAAAGCAGAATTACATCATTTTATCGGTAAAGATATTATTTATTTTCATGCGCTATTTTGGCCTGCCATTTTAAAGGGTGCCAATTTCCGCACCCCTACTTCGATTTTTGCTAATGGCTTTCTAACCATTGACGGGCAAAAAATGTCGAAATCACGTGGCACATTCATCAAAGCAAGCACGTATCTCGAGCATTTAAATACTGAATATTTACGTTATTATTTTAGCGCGAAATTGACAGATAACAGCGAAGATTTAGATTTATCTTTTGATGATTTCACCAAGCGAGTCAATTCTGATTTGGTTGGTAAATTTGTTAATATCGCAAGCCGTACCGCACCTTTCATTACAAAACATCATGCGGGTAAATTATCAGGCAGCAATGCTGAACCACAACTACTGAGTGAGTTTGCTGAAGCTGGCAATCTAATCGCAGAATGTTTTGAGAAGAAACAATTTAGTCACGCAATTCGACAAATCATGGCGCTAGCTGATCGTGCTAATCAGTATATCGATGAGAAAAAACCATGGAGCATGATTAAAAATGAAAATGAGAAAGCAAACGTTGCACAAGTTGCAACAGTTGCCCTAAATCTGTTTCGTATTTTAATGATTTATTTGAAACCTGTATTACCCGAAACAGCCGCACGCGTTGAAACATTCTTAAATGTCGCACCATTACAATGGCATGACAAAGATAAACCGTTATTAAATCACACTATCAATGAATACATTCCATTGATACAACGTATTGACACCAAACAAATCGAGGCAATGAAAATGGCAGCACAAGAAGATATCACACAATCGACCAACCCAACGGATTCAAAAACAGAACCAACCCCTGTTACTGAAAAAGAATATATTTCAATTGACGATTTCAACAAAATTGATTTGCGCACGGCTACAATTTTAGAAGCAGATCATGTTGAAGGCGCAGATAAATTGTTGCGATTAAAAGTCCAAGTCGGCAATGAAACACGACAAATATTTGCAGGAATTAAAGCATCATTTGCACCCGAAACATTGATTGGCAAACAAGTTGTTATTGTGGCGAATCTTGCGCCACGAAAAATGCGTTTTGGCATATCGGAAGGAATGGTCATTGTCGCTGGCAACGGTGAAGGGAAACTTTGGTTGGTAAGCCCTGAAGCTGGCGCTGAGTCAGGATTAAAAGTTAAATAGAGTTAAAGCAGTAGTAACCGCGAATATGAATATTCACGGTTACTATAATGCAGGCGATGCTTCACGCGAACAGTTTTTATCAGTAGTAGGTAACGACAACAAGTCTCTTACATCTTTAGCACGAAACAAGGTAGACTTGTGCAATTGATACATTTTGTTATTACGTTTTAACTCTGGCACAACACTTAAGCGTTTATCTTTTTCGCTCTGGTGCTTTAAATAAATAACAGCCGCAACAGAAGCAATCACAACTCCAATCATTAACACGCCTAACATTAAAGGCCATGATGACAACAATAGAATAGATGCCAAACTTAAAAACGCTATCGCTGCTGTAGCAATCGCAGCAAATAATAGGACTTTTTCTTTAATAGGCTTAACCGAATACTTTTCAAGGAGAGGATTATATTGTGACTTAATTACATCATGATTCTCGGTGACTTCCGTAAAAAGTTTATCGACTTTTTTAACATCAATATTACTTTCATTTTTAATTAGCCGAATAAAAACACGATTAGTTTCTTCTAGCAGATCAATTGTTTTCGGAAAAAATTGCAAATCAATGATTTCACCTGGAGCTGGCAACAATACTGGCCAAATATGTTTTTCTACATGCTCAACTGTTTCACAGGCAAACAAGCGTTGCAAATGAATCTCTGCTTTTTTGGCTATTTGATCCTCAGAGCTCTCAATTTGCTTTTCGATGATATCTTCCGATGGCAGTAATTTCATGGCTGCAACCAAATCATTCATTGAATTTACTAATTTTATGATTTGAGGTAGGTAAAGATGCTGGGAAGATTGCTTGTTAAATTCTCTAAACTTTTCAGTATTTTCAGCAGAAGCTCTATTTAATTCTTCCATGACAGTTAAATGGGTGCGCAGATGCTTAGGCGTTTTTCTTAATTTTTCCCTGATTTCGGGTGTAACAATAAGCGGCATGCTTTGCCCCTGCGTCAAATTGCTGCTTTATAAGTTTTAGCTCATCTTAATTGAAAAACCTTAAGGTGTCCTTAAGAAATTATAAGGATTTTAATAATGCGTTTTATTTGGGCATAAGCCAAATTCTGGAGTGACAGCAAGGATAGAGTTTTGTTAGTATTTGGCTCTATGGCCCAAACACAAATAGCCCTGATTAACGAACCAGATTGTATTGGTTGCACAAAATGCATCGATGTCTGCCCGACCGATGCCATTGTCGGCGCCACGAAATTAATGCATACCGTACTAACGGATGACTGTATTGGCTGCAAATTGTGCATACCGGCTTGCCCTGTGGATTGCATTGCACTGTTACCCCTTCCAAATGCTTTTACACCACTCGCAAAAGAAGAGATCAAACAACGCCATCTAAGACGACAAAATCGACTGCAATCGTTAGAAGCAAAAAAACAGTTACCCATCGGGGATGAACTTACCAAAAAGGATTACCTAAAAGCGCTAATGTTACGCGTCAAGAAAAAATAATACGTCGCTTAAATATGTTTTGTTTTTGCAGCAATCTTATCTTGCTTGACAATAACCTCTAACTCTTCCGGTGTTTTGTTTAACAACCAAGAAACCAATCGGTACGGGTAATCACGCATTTTATCATCCACCACACTGCTATTTTTATTAGCCGTGCGCGCATCAATCCAACTTGTATGTTGGCCAATCGTTGCATTTAGTGAAGTATTGGCGTGTCTTGGCTCTTTGTAAGGATGCTCGTGAGCAAAAAGCATATCGCGCATATCACCTGTTCTACTAACATGCGTCGCCAATCCCGATGCTTCTTCAAGCAAGACCAATGACGGATGCAACCGATATTTGTACTGACCACAAAATTTTTCAATCTCATGATTTAGTGGATGCTGCAATAAAAATTTTGCTAAAGGAATTTCTTTAATTTTCTCGATACCAACATGCAGCTTCATGATCCCTAAAGAAGAAACCCGTGCTTTTGCTGCTGCAATGAATACAAGCGAATGAATACTTTCATTATCTAATGTTATTTCTTTTGATTCTAATTCGTTAAATAGTTTTTGTAAGCGCACAGTATCACCGCGCTTAATCGCGATCAAAATCGCTTTAATTTTTTTTAGCATCCATTCATCTTGGCTAAATTTATTTTTTAACGATTTTATAGCAGCAAAAACCTGCTTTTTTTCGATGGGATCAATTTTACGTTGCTCGTTAAACATGCCGTGTTTTGTACTCATATAGATCACCTTATGTTGATTTGCGATGAAATAATGAATAAATCATTTTTTATGTGAGCATATCTATTATAACAGGTTTGAGCTTAGAATGGCGGGTGTAGGAGTACCATAAAATCAAGGAGTTAATGACTAGATGTCGAATTCCATGAAGGATTACTCCAAGGACCTTTCACTTCATAATGATAAGTTGTTACTTTTGAAACACCTGAACTTATTACTTTATCAACAGCCCATGCGGCAATCCCTATCACTGGCTGCCCCGTTAATAATGTTGCAGCCACTGGAATACTAGATGTAACGTAAGGCGTCACACTTAATGTTAAAGCGTAATCACGCGCAACTAAACCAATACGTCCATCAATAGCAACTTTTGCAACCGGACCATTGAAAGCCGTATTACTTGTAAATGCATTACCATTTTCGAAACGAAAATCACCACGAAAAGTATCAAAACTATAGCCTTTTTGAAACACATCACTAAAATCTAAACTTAAACGTCTTGGAATAGTTTGTAAGCTAAAAATATTTAACATGCGACCGATATCCATTTTCGCACCACTGGTTTGCCCAATTTCTACGATTCGCCCCTTACCTAAACTGATTGACGCTTGGCCGCTCATAGCTGCTAAAGATAATGCAAACGGCGGCTTACTCCAGGTAAATTGAAAATCTACCTTGCCATCACTCGAAACAAAGTTATGCATATCAAAGCCTAAACTTTCAAAAAATTGGCTAACATTACTTGAAGTTGCAGTGCCTGATAATTTTGTAGTGCTACCATGCCAACTGCCGCTTGCATTTAATGATAAACGTGGCGCATTAACACTAATAGAATTAATGATCATACCAGCGCCATTTGAAGTCGTTTTGAAATTTACCCTACCAATCGACATGTGATTATATTCAACATTTTCAGCACTAAAAATAATAGATGGCAAGGTTGCGCTATCGAATTTTGAGGTGGACTGATTATCGGCCGATTGGGTACCGATATTAATTTTATCAAATTGCGCTTTTATAGTTTCGCGTGTCGACCATTTCATTGGCAATTGAACATGACCACTCAACTCGGCACTATTAATGCCAACATCCCAAGAAGTTTCATCGGGTATCAAGGTCAAGCGCACTGATGTTAAAGGAAAAGAGGGTAAATTTAATTTGCCAATTTGTACATCAACACCACGCAACGATAAATCACCTAATTTTACGCTGCCCCCGCTTTTGCCATCAGCATAAGATTTAATTTTTTCCCAACTTAATTCAGCAATATTACCACTAACATACAAACCATCATCTTTAGGCCAAGCCGCAACGCCAGCGCCTAAACTGACATTCGCACCTACCAAATCAAAACTATTATTTTCATCTTCTAAAATAAATGCCACATCTAATTGTTTTGCATAATTCATTTTTAATTTTAATGGTTGATTATCTTCCGCTACCAAATCTAAAGTGAACTTTTTAGGTTGTGAAGCAGTTTTAGCATACTGATCAGGCAACAAGACATTCACACCCAATAAATTGGATTCTGCGTGCAAAAGCATAGGCGCATCAATTTGAAAATCTAGATCAACCACAACATCCGTTGAGCCATTTACCGCCTTTGATAATGGCATTTTTAACCAAGCTTCTAAATCAGCGATGTCTAAATGATTAGTAATGATGGCGCGCGTTGTAGAATGCGCCTTATCAGCATGCAGGGTTGTTAATTGCAACTGAAAAGGTTTCTCAAAAATCAAGCCGGTGATATTTTTTGCTTCTGTGGTATTTTCTGTAAAATGCAAGCCACCATGCAGTTTGGACGCTTGCAAGCGCCAAGCTTCTAATTTAATACTGGCATCATTAAATGCAATATCGCCACTTACTGTCGTATCTTCAGCTTTTGCCAACGGCACGGTTAGACCTAACTTTAAGGTAATATCGCCATACAGTTCAGCTTTTTTAAACATTTTACCCACTGTTTTTTCTAGTGGTGATGCATGCACTAAAGCAAATCCCTTTTGAAAATCAGTATGCACGACATTGGTTGTGACTGATAACATGGATGGCTTGGCACCACTTAGATTTTCAATTAAGCCATGCACATTTTCGATCGGGATATCCATAATATTAGTATCACTAACATCGATGATAATTTTATCGCCTGAAAATCCAAGCTTACCATTGACTTTATTCATGATGGGCCAATTAGGTGCAAAATGAAAATCAACATTATTCACTTTAGCTTGTATTGAAAATTCACCATTATGCTCTGCAAATGGAAAATCCTGCAAATTTCCGCGAATTTGCGCGGTTCCCGCTGAAATTTGTCCGCCAAGAAAAGCCGCACTTAGCCATTTTTCTAGATCCGGTTCAAACAACTTCATTGGCATATAATTTTTAATATTTTTTAATTGCGGCACAACAAAAGAAGCAGCTAAATTCATGACTGGCTTTGTTGTTGGCAAGAGATCGATTGTGCCATTTAAATTCAAGATGACATCATCATTTGCTATGCGTACTTTATCTAATGATAACAACCAATCATTTTTTTGCTTTTGAAAAGTCACTTTGCCCGTCATATTTGCAAACGTTAGTGGCTTTGCGAAAACGCTATCCAAGCGCACCGTGGTTTTTTCGCTTTGCAATTCTAAATTGCCTTGCGCACCTTGCATATTCAGCACACCCGATAAATTAACAATACCTGGTGTTGTTTTGGAAGGCATGATTCCAACATGCGCGAAATGAGTGTTAAATGAAATATGTTCTCCATCTAATTTCCCTTCAGGGATATTGCTTGCAAAACTTTGAATATCGCCAGTTAATTTTAATTCGTTTAATTTTGTAATCACAGCTTCTGGTAACATTGGTGTTTGCGATGACAAGAAATGCTGCACATCTTCTAAATTGAGATAACCAAAATTAACAGTAGTTGGTACCAGATTTTTATTTGCATCAGGCGCCAACGCAATATAGAAACTAGAAGATGGCCACAAACGGTTCGGTAAATCGACAAAAACATCATCACCAGCAATAATGTAGGTATCGCCTACCCTTTTCCAGCCAACATCTCCACTTAAACGTAAAATTTTATGCGTTGATTTATCAAAAGCGGAATACAACGACAACCCATACGCTTCAAACGTTGATTGCACCTGTGTGAAAACACCTTTACGCCATGTTGCCCAAACTCGAGCATTACTAATGCCTGTTTTTAATTGCCAATCATGTAAAGTAACGCCTTTCAACCATTGGCTTAGTGAAAATCCGGCAATATCAAAATAGATATCCGCATCAATATCATTAATATTCGGTGAATTACCAAACCATTCAATTTTAGCCGTTAATTCAGTTGGTTTATCTTGTCGTAAAATCACTTTACCTTTCACGGTATGTCTATCGCCGTGATTTGCAAAACGCAAGTCAAGTAACGTTAAATAACGCTTATTACCACGCTTATCGACATAACTGAGAAAAACATTATGTAGCATCAATCGTGGCTGCAAACCTAACCAGGTGATGATGTCAGCTAATTTAGATTCAGCTGTATAAGGCGTCTCGCTTAAGCCGCCAATGGCTGGAAAGCCTTGTACGGCGATATCGCCGTTTGGTTTTTCATACAAATTAACATCAACGCCTGCCACCATGATGCCACTTAAAATAGGCTTCCAATTCCAAATGCTTTGCGGAATAGAAAAAAACACACGCAATTTATCAATTTGCAAAATGGGTTCGTGCGACGTTTTATTAAGAATGGTGACACGATTAAGCGTTATCACAGGTTGATATTGGTACCAAGAAACACGCGCTTCTTCAATTTTGACGGGCATATCTAAAAAACTACTCGCCCACACTTCAAAATCAGCGCGATGCTTATCTAATACCGGAATAAGCAAACGCGAAGCCACTACCAGCAAGGCTACAGAAATAACAATCCCTGCAAATGGATATCCTATTTTTCGCATCAAGCCACCTTAAACCACCGCCTGCAATCGCGCATAAGTACAAATAGCCAAGGCCACAATAACATACTAGTTAATGATGACATCCAGTATAAACGACTACTTGGCAATTCGCCTATAAATCCTTGTATACAATAAATAATAAATTGATACATTAAAACAAAAACAAAGACACTTACCGCTTGCTGCATCACAGGATACATGCGTAAACGAATATGCATGCGATTAATAAAATAAATCACAATCGCATAACCCAAGGCATGCTCACCTAACAACGTACCACATAGTAAATCGACTAACAGTCCTGTACACCAAGCAGTCCCTATTGCAACACGTGATGGCACTACCATCGCCCAATAAATTAAAACCAGCAACACCCAGGCAGGCCGCCACCACACCGTCCATTCCGGCATTGGTAACACCGCTAAAATAATCGCAATAAGCAATGTGATACTAATAACAAACCAATTATGCATGTTTTTGATACCAGACTAATAAGACCTGACGAGTACTTGATAAATGCGCACTGGGTTGCAAATAAATTTCAGCAAATGGTTTGGTTGGATCATTTTTGACAGCAACCACACTACCAACGGGATAACCTTCAGGATATTTATCCCCTAAACCAGAAGTAATATAAATATCACCCACTTTAATATCTGCCGTTTTTGCAACATATAACAATTTAATTTTGCCCGTGTAACTATCACCCACCGCAACTGTTCGCAAGCCATTGCGCGTATTTTGAATGGCAACACCACTGCGCGGATCATTAATTAAAATAACTCGACTAGTAATAGGGCCCACTTGCACTACTTGTCCCATCACCCCTGTTGCATCAATCACGGGCTGGCCAATATACACGCCCTCGCGCGAACCTTTATCTATTGTGATTTGATTCACATAAGGCGCCGTATCCACTGCCAACAATTCTGCGATTAGCATTTTATGATGCAATTTCTGCGCCGAGCTTAATAATGATTTTAAATAATTATTTTCCGATTCGATCGCGAGCGAGCGCTGCAATTGTGATTGCAGTAATAATTGATTGCTTTGCAATTGTAGGTTTTGCTTAATTAAATCATCATGCGAGCGGATCACTGTTTTGATTTGATCCACCATTTGCGTTGGCCAACTGACGATGTATTGAATAGGAGCGACAGGTAATGTCATCGCTGCTCGGACAGCAGCAAAGCTTTCCATGCGCCTATCCATCACCATTAATGCAATGGCAATAATAGCCAGGAACGCAGTGCGTAACCCTGGATTTGTCTCTCTGGTAAATATAGAACGGATAACTCGCCTCCTAACACCAAATCGCGGCATTCCCCTGTCGCGTAATGATCAGCAGGAATACCCGTTATTCCTTTAACAGAAAATCCACGCCAGAACCATCTATCATTTCTAATGCTTTGCCGCCGCCGCGAGCAACACAGGTAAGAGGCTCATCAGCAATAATAACTGGCAAACCGGTTTCTTCCATAAACAACCGATCAATGTTGCGCAACAATGCGCCGCCGCCAGTTAAAACCATGCCACGTTCTGCAATATCAGATGCAAGTTCTGGTGGAGCTTGCTCTAATGCGGCACGTACCGCACCCAAAATACCGGAAAGCGGCTCTTGCAAGGCTTCTAATACTTCGTTGCTACTAATGGTAAAACTTCGTGGAATGCCTTCAGCAAGGTTACGGCCACGCACTTCCATTTGTAGCATTTGATTTGCAGGATAAGCTAAGCCAATTTCATGCTTGATGCGTTCTGCTGTTGCATCACCGATCAAGACGCCGTAGTTGCGGCGTACATAACTAACAATCGATTCGTCGAAACGATCGCCGCCAATACGAACGGACGCTGAATAAACAATACCGTTGAGCGAAATAATAGCGACTTCAGTGGTACCACCACCAATATCCACCACCATCGAACCACGAGCTTCTTCAACAGGCATACCAGCGCCCATTGCAGCTGCCATTGGCTCTTCTAACAGAAATACTTCACGAGCACCGGCACTGATAGCGGACTCACGAATAGCGCGACGTTCAACTTGCGTTGAACCGCAAGGAACAGAAACCAAGACTCGAGGACTTGGACGTAAGAATCTGTTTTCATGCACTTTATGAATAAAGTGTTGCAACATTTTTTCAGTCACATAAAAGTCAGCGATAACGCCATCTTTCATAGGGCGGATAGCGCTAATATTGCCAGGGGTTCTGCCTAACATTAATTTAGCTTCGCTACCGACAGCAACGACATGTTTTTGACCAGGCGATTCAATTCGTTCACGAATAGCAACCACAGATGGTTCGTTTAACACAATTCCCTTACCGAGAACATAGATGAGTGTATTAGCCGTACCCAAATCTATGGATAGGTCATTGGAAAACATTCCGCGTAAATTTTTAAACATGGCTGTTTAACTTCCTTTATAGATGACATTGTTGCACTTAATGATGCATTCTAATCAAATTACTTGTCTAACGCCAATCGAAATCGCAACTCACGTGCAAATGCTCGCGAAACAGGCAAAGATACTTTATAATCCCCTGCAATTTTAGAAGAGTAGCCTGGACTAAACGCGCAGCGTTTTGTCTAGGTTTGGTGGCCACAAAAACAAACCCGGACAAAACGCTGCGCGTTTAGTCCAGGCTACATTGGTAACTTTCTTAGAGGGGTTTTCTATGTCATTAACACCTGATGAGGTGAAAAAAATTGCGCATCTTGCGCGCCTCAATCTTTCTGCTGAGGAAATCACGCGTTTTACGCCAGAATTATCCAAAATTTTGCAATTTATTGAACAAATGAATGCAGTTGATACCTCCAATATTGAAGCTTTAGCGCATCCGCTTGATATATCGCAGCGTTTACGTCTAGACAATATTACTGAAATTGACTTGCGAGAAAAATTCCAAGGTATCGCACCGCGCGTTGAAGCTGGGCTTTATCTTGTCCCAAAAGTGATTGAAGAGGCTTAAATCACATGCATAGCAAAACAATTAGTGAATTATCTGCTGATTTACACAGCAAAAAAATTTCCAGTGTTGAATTAACGCAACACTACTTAAATCGTATCAAACAGTTTGATAAACAATTAAACAGCTTTATCACGGTAACTGAAGAGCATGCATTAAAAGCAGCAAAAGCGGCTGATTTATTGCTAGCAACTGGCAAAGCAGGCCCACTTACCGGGATTCCGATCGCGCAAAAAGATATTTTTTGTACCGATGGTATCAAAACCAGTTGTGGCTCATTAATGCTCGATCGCTTTAAAGCACCTTATGATGCAACAGTCGTTCAACAATTAAACCAAGCTGGTATGGTGATGTTAGGCAAAACCAACATGGATGAATTTGCCATGGGTTCTTCTAATGAAACCAGTTATTACGGTACGGTAAAAAATCCTTGGCAGACCGAATATGTAGCAGGTGGTTCATCGGGTGGCTCTGCCGCTGCGGTTGCCGCCATGTTAACACCGGTTGCAACTGCAACCGATACCGGTGGCTCGATTCGCCAGCCTGCAGCATTATGCGGCATCACTGGCATCAAACCCACTTATGGACGCGTATCTCGCTATGGCATGATTGCTTACGCTTCTAGTCTTGATCAAGGCGGTCCTGTTACTAGAACCGCGGAAGATGCAGCTTATGTTTTAAATTCTATGGCAGGTTTTGATGAGCGTGACTCAACAAGCGTGAATACGCCAGTACCAAATTATGTTGCAAGCCTTGATGACAGCATTAAAGGTTTGCGAATTGGTTTGCCAAAAGAATATTTTGGTGAGGGTTTAAATGCAGATGTTGCCAAAGCCATTGAAGACGCCGTTAAAGAATATGAAAAATTAGGCGCTGTAATTAAAGAAATTAGTTTGCCAAATTCGCACTTATCGGTTCCGGCATATTATGTGATCGCCCCTGCTGAATGCTCTTCAAACTTAGCACGCTATGATGGTGTGCGTTTTGGTTATCGATGCGAAAACCCAAAAGATTTAGAAGATCTTTACAAGCGCTCACGCAGTGAAGGTTTTGGTGCAGAAGTGAAACGTCGTATTTTAGTCGGCACTTATGCGTTATCGTCTGGTTACTACGATGCTTATTATTTAAAAGCACAAAAAATTCGTCGTTTAATTCGCGATGATTTTGTTAATGCTTTTAAAGATGTTGATATCATCTTAAGCCCAACCAGTCCAACCACTGCATTTAAAATTGGCGAAAAAACCAATGACCCAATTAGCATGTATTTATCTGATATTTACACGATCGCCTTAAATCTGGCGGGCATGCCTGGCATGTCGGTTCCCGCTGGTTTTGTGAATGGGTTACCGGTTGGTATGCAATTGATTGGCAACTTGTTTGCTGAAGCAAAATTATTAAATGTGGCTCATCAATATCAACAAGTCACAGATTGGCACAAACGTTTACCTGAGGGGTTTAAATAATGGAATGGGAAACAGTCATCGGCCTTGAAATTCACGCGCAATTAGCGACGAATACGAAAATTTTTTCAGGCGCATCCACTGAGTTTGGCGCAGAACCCAATACGCAAGCATGCGCAATCGATTTGGGGATGCCGGGTGTATTGCCTGTACTAAATAAAGATGCCGTCACCATGGCAATTAAATTTGGTTTAGGTGCGAATGCTGAAATCGCCCATAAATCGGTATTTGCGCGCAAAAATTATTTTTATCCGGATTTGCCTAAAGGCTATCAAATTAGTCAATTCGAACACCCTGTTGTTGGTAAAGGTTATTTAGATGTGCAAATTGATGAAAACACGGTTAAGCGCATTAACATCACGCGCGCGCATTTAGAAGAAGATGCTGGCAAATCATTACATGAAGATTTTCATGATTTAACCGGTATCGATTTAAATCGTGCGGGCACACCGTTATTGGAAATTGTTTCAGAACCTGATATGCGGTCAGCTAAAGAAGCGGTTGCATATTTGAAAACCGTGCACGCACTGGTTCGCTATCTTGAAATTTGCGATGGCAATATGCAAGAAGGTTCTTTCCGTTGCGATGCAAACGTATCAGTTCGCCCAAAAGGCCAAGAAAAATTTGGCACACGTACTGAGCTTAAAAATATTAACTCGTTCCGCTTTGTTGAACGCGCTATTAATTATGAAGTAGAACGTCAAATTAATATTTTAGAAAGCGGTGGTAAAATCACACAAGAAACACGCTTGTATGATCCTAATAAAAACGAAACAAGATCCATGCGCAGCAAAGAAGAAGCGAATGATTATCGCTACTTCCCTGATCCTGATTTATTACCTTTGGTTATTACCCAAGAAACCATTGATTTAGTTAAAAGCACGCTACCCGAATTACCACAACAAAAACGTGATCGATTCATGCAGCAATACAGCTTGAGCGCATACGACGCTAGCATTTTAGTTTCGAGTCGTGAAATGGCGCAATTTTACGAAGACGTGGTAAAAACATCAGGAAATCAGCCAAAATTAGCTGCCAACTGGTTAATCAGTGAATTGTTAGGCGCACTCAATAAGGCAAACTTGGAATTAGCCGAATCCCCTATTTCTTCTCAAGATTTAGGTAAACTGGTTTCCCGTATTGGCGATAACACCATTTCCGGCAAAATTGCTAAAACCATTTTTGAAGCGCTTTGGAACAAAGAAGGCGACGTTGATAGCATTATTGATAAACGCGGCTTGAAGCAAGTGACCGACACAAAAGCGATTGAGAAAATGATTGATGACATTATTGCGGCTAATCCGACCCATGTGGCCGAATATCGCGCTGGTAAAGAAAAATTGTTTGGTTTTTTTGTAGGCCAAGCAATGAAAGCTTCCGGCGGGACGTTAAATCCTGCACAATTGAATGATTTACTGAAGCAGAAACTGCAAGGATAAGCATGGTTTCAGAACGTACTCGGTTTTTACAGGATGTTAGCTTCGTTGAGTTATTGCAATCTGATGGCTTAATGCAATTAGATCAACGCTTCATGTTAGCCCTAAAGCAACACAATGCGGGCTGGCATGATGCGTTAATGCAATATCGTCAAAATGCAAAAGCACATGATGCAATTGCCACTAGCGATCTTCTGATAAATTGCGCGACGTTTCTTGAAATCTTTCTCGCTGATTTTTTTGATATCGATGAAGCATTAGCTATCTCGAAAGCGAAAACGATTGCTAACAATCCCATTTCGGCTTTTAAAAAATACTATGTACTGCGTCGAGCAAAAAAAGAATTATCTAAAGTTGACGCACTACCTGCGTTTGCTGAATTAAATAGCTGGCTGCAAGAACAACTTAAAAATGCTTGCATGCAAACAGATGACAAAGAACTAGCTGTTGCATTGCTTGGCATGGGCTACCTGGAACAACCCGAACAAAATACCAAACAAATTGATCAATTAGTTGCTTGGTGCGCTCGCGCAATGTCTTGCCGTGATGGCTTCGACATTATCAAAGACTGGGTTAGCTTTCATATTCCTGAACGTATTGATTACGCAAATTTGGTTCCGACTAAACCCGTAGAACATGACGGCATGCAAATGAAAGAAACCGCGGACACGCATTTTCGTTTGCGCGACGGCTTTGGCTTAACAGATCCGCGCATGAATGCGCGCTCTGTGCAAGATGAAGTGAATTATTGTATTTACTGTCACGATCATGAAGGTGATTTTTGCTCTAAAGGTTTTCCGGTTAAAAAAGGCGATCCAGCGCTTGGTTTTAAGCGAAATCCGCTCGATGTGATAATGACGGGTTGCCCGCTAGAAGAACGCATTTCTGAAATGCACTTTTTGAAAAAAGACGGGTATACGTTAGCAGCACTTGCCATGGTGATGATTGATAACCCGATGTGCCCTGCAACCGGACATCGTATTTGCAATGATTGCATGAAGGCATGTATTTACCAAAAACAAGAACCGGTTAATATTCCGCAAATTGAAACTCGCGTTTTAACGGATGTTTTAGATTTGCCCTATGGTGTTGAAATTTACGATTTACTGACGCGTTGGAATCCACTCCGCCCAACGCAATGGGTGATGAAACCATACAATGGTTTAAAAGTGATGATTGCGGGAATGGGACCTGCTGGTTTTACGCTTGCGCATCACTTATTACTTGAAGGTTTTGCCGTTGTTGGTTTTGATGGTTTGAAAATTGAACCCATTTCCGAAAAATTATTAACCTCCCCTATTCGCCATTACCGAGAATTAAATGAAGCACTAGATGAACGCTTAATGGCAGGCTTTGGTGGCGTTGCTGAATATGGCATTACCGTTCGTTGGGATAAAAACTTTTTAAAATTAATTTATTTAAGCTTGATGCGTCGACCTTATTTTCAAGTATTTGGCGGTGTGCGTTTTGGTGGCACGATTCAAGTGGAAGATGCGTGGGATTTGGGCTTTGATCATTTTGTTTTAGCGGTTGGCGCCGGCTTACCAAAAGCTTTAGCGATTCCAAATAGCATGGCGCCCGGCATGCGTCAGGCGAACGATTTCTTGATGGCTTTGCAATTAGGAAATGCCGCCAATCGCGGCAGTTTGACTAATTTGCAAATTCAATTGCCTGCTGTAATTATCGGTGGCGGCTTAACCGGTGTTGATACGGCAACAGAAGTGTCAGCGTATTATATTTTACAAGTTGAAAAAACACTTGATCGCTATGAAACGTTAACCGAGCAATATGGTAGTGATTATGTTTTATCGAGATTAGATGCAACCTCCAGAGCAACACTCGAAACATTCTTAGCGCATGGCAAAGAAGTACGTAAAGAGCGTCAACTTGCAAAACAAGAAAAGCGTCAACCGGATTTTGTTTCTTTAGCGCGTCGATTTGGTGGCGTGACAATTGCTTACCGTCGCTCAATGCAAGAATCACCTGCTTATATTAATAATCATGAAGAATTGAAAAAAGCGCTAGAAGAAGGCGTTTTTTATTGTGAAGGTTTAGAACCTGCTGCCGTTACGTTAGATGAATTTGGTCATGTTGCTGACTTGCGCTGCCATAAGCGCATTAAAAATGAAAATAACGAATGGATCACAACGGATGAAGAAGTCACTCTGCCCGCACGTTCGATTTTAGTAGCAACCGGCACCCAACCCAACACAGCTTATGAGTTCGAATTCAAAGGCACCTTCCATCGCATGAATTTGCAATATCAACATTATGAAGATGTTGATGGCGAGCTGACCGTTGCCCACGGTGTGCAACATGTGAAAGATCCCGCATTTGGTGCTTTCACTTCTTACCATCGTCACGATAAACGCGTGAGCTTGGTTGGTGATACTCACCCCGTGTTTCATGGCAATGTGGTGAATGCGATTGCTTCTGGTTTACGTACTTATCCCAAAATCTTAACGGTTTTACAAAACAAATTGCATCAAGTCGGCGACCCTGCTGAATACAAGATATTTGCTGATCGCATGCAGCATTATTTCACAGCGAAAATTGTCGATATTACACGTAAAACAAACAATATTTTGGAATTAACCATTCAAGCGCCAATTGCTGCTAAGCATTTTAAACCCGGCACATTTTATCGCTTACAAAATTTCGAATCCTTAGCGCCGCGCTTAGATCACACTATTTTGCAAATGGAACCGTTAGCTTTAATGGTAGCGGAACATAATGAACATGCAAATACACTAACTTTTATCGTGAATGAGCAAAGCGCAGCTGCGAAATTATGCTCGACATTAACTATCGACACTCCTGTTTCTTTAATGGGACCAACAGGTGTTAAAACCAAAATACCAAGTGAACATGAATCGGTATTGATTATTGGTAATGAAGCCAGCTTTGCTTTTGCACGCAGCGTCAGCAGCAAAATTAAAGCGATGGGCAATCATGTGTTTTATCTTTGTTTAATAAAAGATAAAGCAATGCTTTATTGTGAAAATGAATTAAAGCAATCGGTTGAATATTTTGCTTACGAACAAAGTGACGGCAGCAATCTAGTTGATTTATTGTTGCAGCATAAAGCGAATATTCCATTGCGTGATTTGGATCGCATTTTCATTGTTGGCGATACGGAAATGTTACGTCAATTTCAATCGGCGCGTAAAACTCGCCTGAAAGAATACCTCATTAAAAACCCGAAAGTAGTAGGCTCAGTATATGGCAATATGCAATGCATGCTGAAAGGTGTTTGCGCTCAATGCTTACAATGGCAAATTGATCCAGAAACCGGTAAACGCACGAAAGCAGTTTTTGCCTGCTCATGGCAAGATCAACCGTTGGAATTAATTGATATTGGTCATATTGATGAGAGACGCGCACAGAATCATTTGAGTGATCAGATGAGTATGTTGTGGGTTGAACATTTATTTAAGACCAATGATGTGAAAAGCGTATAACCCCGTCATATCCGTTTATATTTCGTTCTCTTGGATAACAGGAAACATCCAGTGAAAGAAAATAGTATTTATAAAGCAATCTGCACCCTAATCATGTTTGCGCTACCCGTTAGCGTGGGCGGCATTATCAATATGATGTCTATCTTCATTCCCATGATGATGGTGGCGCATTTTGGTCAAGCATCCATAGCGGCGGGCGCACTTGCTGTCACTACGTACATAACAATTAAGACAATCTCCGTTACTCTCTTTTATGCGGTTGGCATTTTGATTAGCCATCAAACGGGTCAAAATTTAACGCATGTTACGATTGGCTTAATTTTAAAATCTAGTTTATGGCTCGCCATGCTCGTCGCTTTTCCAGCGGCGCTCCTTTTATGGCATGCTGATAAATTATTATTATTGTTTGGACAAGAGCCACAGCTTGTTGCAATAACGCGTGATTATTTTCACTTTGCAGGTTTGGGCATGTTTCCCTTATTAGCAAGCACGGTTATTTCGCAATTTTTTATTGGAACAAACAGACCCCGACTGCCGCTATTACTTGCTCTGATCAACTTACCTCTAACAGTCTTTGCAGCATATTGTTTTGTCTTCGGTCATTTTGGCATGCCGATGCAAGGACTAGCAGGCGCGGCATTTGCAAACCTCATTGCGCAATCAATCATACTTCTTTACTTGTTATTTTTATTGTATACCCAGAATACTGAATACCAATTATTTGCCCGACCATTCTTACCCAATTGGGTGACATGCCAGACCATTTTTAAATTAGGATTACCAATCGGTATTCAATCCGGCGGTGAAAGTGGCGCGATAACGATATCAACTTACATGATGGGGCAATTTGGTGTCACCGTATTAGCAGCCATGCAAGTCGTAAGCCAATATTCATTATTTGTAATAATGATAAGTGTTGGCTTAACGCAGGCATTATCCATACTAATCAGCAAAGCTTACGGACAACAGAATATTTATTTAATGAAACTTTATTTTCGTGCGTCGATGCTAATTTTTCTAGCTTGCTTTTCTGTCGTGGGAATTTTATTTTGCATCTTTCCTAACTATTTAATTATATTTTATTTCGGAAAAAATTCAGTTAATCATCAAATAATGCATTTAGGAATTATATTTTTTGTAATCGCTGCATTTGTTTTATTTATAGATGGCATTCGCAACTTAATATCCGGCACGCAACGCGGATTACACGACTCACACTCGCCGATGAGAGTCGGCTTGATGTCCATTTGGCTCGTATCATTACCGATCAGCTATATCGTTGGCTTTACGCTCAATGGTGGCCCTATAGGTTTGCGGATAGCGTTTGCTAGTGGATTTGTCGTTGCGATATTGATTCAATGGAATCAAATTAGGTGTAGACTACACAACATTGAAAAGCCTGAGTAAAAAAATTTCTTATTTTTCAATATATAAGGCGTTAATTGCTCAACCCAACGATTAATGCATATAACTTGCCTGAATAAGAACTATTTAGTATTATATATTATGTATGTTTATTGATCAGTTTAATTTCTGGCACTAATATTCATACCCCTCCAACACCGTAAGGTGAAGCTGACTGCTTAAAAGCAGTTCCGTGAGCGCAATGCGAGCGAATTAATTTCTTGGTTTCATTCCTCAGATATGAGCGTCATTTCATACCTCTGGAATTGAAGAATAATTAGCATCAATAACCTTATCGGAATCACATATGACAAACTTACATTTAAGCCACCTCGAAGCTTGTAAAAACGAACCTGCGCTTGCTGGAATCGCAGTAGCGCTACAAAATATAAAATCAGTCAAACTTACCAATCGCCAAAGTTCATGCGCGCTGCATTTATTGCAAGGCCTACAATACAAAGAAATCGCGCTTAAACTTAACCTATCCCCTAGAACAGTCGAAGACCATGTTATACAACTTAAAATAAAATTTAACGCTCGAAATAAAGGGGAATTGATTATCAAATTAATGCATTTAATTAGCCAAACGTTAGGTGGCGGCTAGTCACCTTTTGCTTTCTAATATATTTGCTCAATGGTTCGGAAAAATATAGTGAAATCATCAGGCCAAGGATTCCTGATAACACAATCACCACCACATACCAACACAAGATTAAAAAAGTGTACTGAGCTGCATTAAATAAAATGGCAGTCGCCATCATAATAATTAAGCTATGCGTCAAGTACACTTCATAACTATTACGTCCAAGCATCCGCAATGGCGCAGTCAATATATTTCCAACTCGTTTACCATTTCCATACCATTCATTCATAGACATCAGAATCATACCGACGCTAATTTCTAGCAATGTTACATTTAGCCCTAATGGTGAAATACCAATATTATAGGTAAGTTTGCGAAAGACAAAGATTAGTATAAATAGAGATAGACCCGCGAATAGAAGAGTCATAAATTTTGCTTTATTTAATTTTATCATACTTGACAATAATGCTGCGAGACAACCAATAGCAATCCCGTCCATACATGATAAATAAGAGTGATCACTCCACATCTCATTATCAGTAAATACAGTTCTTGCAAATGGGCCGAGAATAATGAATATCAACATGACAGATGCAATATATGATGTTTTTTTGAGAGTCACACACAGCAATGGAAAAAAGAGATAAAACATTTCCTCTACCGATAAAGACCAGAGAACATCCCAATTTCCTGGCAAATATCCTGTCTGCACCTCTAACCAGTTAATATGAAAAGTTAAAGCTGAGAAAATAGCTTGGCTAAGTGAAGTAGTATGAATTACAAAACCTGGCACACCAAAGCAATGTAACACAGATAACAAGGCAATTAATGCTAGAAGACACGGAAAAATTCTGGCAAAACGCATCTGATAAAATTGACCAACACGAACATGTTGTAATGCGCCCCATTTTTTAATAGAAATACCTGTTATTAGAAAGCCCGAGATCACGAAGAATATGATTACACCATAATAGCCACTGCGGAAAATTACATTAAAAATATTTTGCGGCAATATATCACTAGCAACTGGCATGTGTATTAAACAATGCAACAATATAACTGCAAGAATAGACATCCCTCTCAACATGTCTATACCATCATTGCGAAAGCTTGTTGTCGCAACATATTTATTTACTGGCATTTGACTTTCATGCTCGACCGTATACCCGCCCTTCATTTCACCATTCCGATCGTAATCAACCACTTTTCCACGAGTTCAGGCCAGTTTGTTATTGGGAATTCAGTTTGACGTAATCCAAAAGCATGGCCACCTTGCGCATACAAATGCATTTCTACTGGAACACCTACTTTTTCTAATGCTATATAGTAAGCAATAGAATCACCTACATCATCTATATGATCATCCTCAGCTTGCAACAAAAACGTTGGAGGTATCCCACTCGTAATATGAAGATCTGGATTTATTCCAAACCGTTTATTGGTAATGATGGGATTTTCTTCATATGGAATCGGATATTTTCCGTTACCTCTTTTAGCATCCCATTCAGCTGCTTCTAGGGACAAATGTCCTGGATAAATAGAAACAGCAAAATCAGGACGGCAGCTTTCTTTATCTACCGCATCAACAACAGGATACACGCGTTTATCAAATTGCGTACTTGTTGCAGCCACCAAATGACCCCCCGCAGAAAATCCTAGGACGCCAATCTTATGCGGGTTAATGCCCCACTCTACAGCGTGGAAGCGCACCAAACTTAACGCTCTTTGCGCATCTTCTAGTGCGATTGGAGATTCAGGATATGGCCCCGATTTCGGATAGGCAGGCTTCAGGTAAAATTCCAAGCCCGGCACACGATATTTCAATAATACACATGTAATGCCTTTTGACGTAAACCTGTCGCAAACCTCTGTTCCTTCAAGATCTATGGCTAAAATCGTATAGCCACCACCCGGAAACACAATAATAGCAGCACCCGTATTTTTACCTACTGGCTGATAAACAGTAATCATAGGTATAGAGACTTTGCCAACTTGAATCCATGGTTTACCGGCAACAAGCGTGTTGCCCTTCGTGGTTGTTTCAACATTATCACCGACAAATGGCTGAGCATCAGGTGCTTGTCTGGGCCATATTGGTATTTGAATATATCCAGACGATGGATACCATGGATTAGCTTGTGCGCTTAAACTACCAAGTGCTAGCGCGCTAGAAAAAAACGTTATTAGAAATTTTTTAATGAGGGAAGCCTTTTCATATTAGTTATTGTTTAGGCGAAAATACTACATAATAGCTCGTGATATTAATATCCGTATTTTAACGGAGAAAGTATGCAGATTGAACTAAACTGATAATATTTTGCTATCAACAGCATCATCTAATATAGCTGCAACCAGTTCTGATAATCTGTTTGAGCCATCTTTAATTGGCAACATGCAATGCCAAATGCCAGCTATGTTCAGCTGAATTTTCCAAACGATCTGGCTCAGCAATTAAATTTGTTTTACGAAATATTGTTTTTAATTTATCAATTTCATAAAGAAAACTTAATTGTTGCTTTAAGCGAGCTGATAGCTCATTCATAATTTTATCCTCATAAAAGCACAATTAACTGACTCGCTAACAACAGCAATCTTATCTTTATTCCACATAATAATATTTTGCAATATTAGCTCATATTTTCCAATACCATATAAACCTGGCATTTATCCATTACGCGATAAGATTTGAAATGCAGACATGATGTTACCACCGAGCTTGCATTTTAATAAAGTCATCTACTATGCCATTAACCGTTTTGTTATCTTTCTGCCTCTTCATCATATTTTTTAATGTAAATAATCCAAATTTAGAATTTAAAAACATACCTTGTCGCAAATGATTTGATGTCAAACCGTATTGTTGTAATTCTAATAATGCAGTGATTTGCTTATCGGTTAGCCCAAGGACGTCGCTTCGATTTAAGCCTCTAAAAATGCCTTTAGCCTGATTGCAATCTAAGCCTTCTAGCTCTTCTAATGCTTGATCTAGTGTTTTGTTATTTACGCCACGCTCTTTCATTAATTGTTTTAATGCCCAAGAATAACTGTAGCCGTTAAGGACATAATCTGGGGTTTGCTGCCAATGGCACTGACGCAAATGCTCACATGTTAAGCCTTGCGTGTGAAATTTCAGCAATGCATCAATTTTTACTATATCCAAACCAATGACATCTTTTCTATTTAGACCACCGGCAATACCATAGACTTCCCAAGAGTTTAAACCGTTGATTTCTTCGAGCGCTTTTTCTACTGCCACGCCACACTCTCTCATTAAATATATAAGTGCATCCGCATATCGCCTAGTGCCATAATATGGGTCGGGATCTGAACTCCAATTACAGCTTCGTAAATGCTCTATTGTAAGTCCACGATTTCGCAATGAAAAATATGCATCAATTTTATTTTCATCTAAGCCTAGAACATCAACTCGATTTAATCCTCTTGATATTCCTTTTACCTGCATATCATCTAACTCATGCAATTCCACGGCTGCTTCATCAGCTGTTTTATTATTAATGCCACGCTTTGTCCTAAGATGAATAAAAGCATCGTTAAAATAATACACTTTGCACGTTTTTGGATTTTTGCGAATATGTTCAGCAGTTAGACCATATTCATGTAATGCTAATAAGATATCAATTTGCTTGCCACTTAGCCCGATTACCTGTGCCCGGTTTAAGCCTTTCGAAATACCCTGAATTTGCGAGTAATTCGACAAACTATCTACTTCCTTTAATGCTTGGTCAAGCGTTCTATTGTCATCACCGCGTTTATAAATCAAATGAGACAATGCATCGCAATAGTCGGTACCCGCAGCGCGGTAATCTTCAACTTGACTCCAATTACAAAGACGTAAACGTTCAGATGTTAGGCCTCTTTCACGTAATTTTAATAAAGCATCAATTTTTTGCCAGTCTAAGCCAAGCACATCTGCACGATTCAAGCCTTTTGATATTCCCCATGCTTGCAGATGATCTAACCCACTTAATTCCAAAACAGCTTGATCTGCTGTATTTTTGTTATTTGCATCACGCTCTGTCATTAAATTTATTAAGGCATCGCAATAAGAATAACCCTGACTACCTTCATCCGTAAACTGCCGCAAATGATCAGAAGTAAGACCATGCTCTCGCAACCTTAAAAATGTATCTATTTTATAAAGACTAAGGCCAAGCACATCTGCACGATCCAACCCTTTTGATATTCCAGCAGCTTCAATATAATTTAAGCCGTTTAATTCAATAACTGCCTGCTCAGCGGTTTTATTGTTAACCCCACGATCGGTCATAAGACTTATAAAAGCTTGGCGATAAAAACCCCCAGCAAGACGATGCTGACTTTCATCCCAACTGTAACAGGAATGAATGTGGGCAGATGTTAAACCATGTTTATAAAGTTTTAGAAGGGTTTGTCTTTGTTCATTAGTTAAATATGAAACATCGGCAAATTTATTTTTATAGCTTGAGTTTGCAAACATTATTTTTCTCGTCCTCTCTCGCTCCCAAAGAAGTTATCTTTTTCTTATAACGCACACTGAGTAATATCACGCTAACAGCTGCGCCAACGGCCATTCCCCACCAGAGGCCGCTACTTTGCAATCCGATATAAGAAAGAAAATAACCGACTGGCAAGCCAATAAGCCAAAAACCAATAAATGAAGTAACTAGGGTAAACCTAGTGTCTTTTAATGCTCGCAATGAACCAAACAAGGAAATGCGTGCTGCTTCGCATAGTTGAAAGATAGCGCACGCCATAAAAAATTGTTTTGCGCAGTTGATGAGTAGTAAATTTTTTGGATTAGCGATATCTAAATCTACAGCAATAAACCATTCGGGAACCAAGAAATAACAAATAGCAATCATCAACATAAAGCTCACAGACAAAAATACGCCAGCATCACTCGTGTTATTAGCTGCTGTAATATCATTTTCACCAAGCTTATGCCCCATGCGTACCGTGACAGCGGCTGCAATTGAAAAAACAACAGACGTCAAAAGACCAAGATACTGCATAACAATTTGCGTGGCGGCTAATTGAATGTCGCCCATTAATCCCATGATAATTGTTAATGCAAAAAAGAAACCAACCTCTAAAAAATACATACAACCCATAGGCAAACCGATTTGAAGTAATTCATTCAAATAGCACGTAGAACTTGGTGATAATGCGAAATGTAAATAATCTTTATACGTTTTATTTTTTGCTAAATAAATAATAAGCCCTATACCTGTAATCCAATAGCTTGCTGTGAGCCCCCAGCCTATACCTGCAATACCTAATTTTGGTAAACCCAATTTGCCAAAGATAAATACATAGTTTAAAAAAAATCGCGACAGGAACCCACATAAATGTGAATATCAAGCTAAGGCGCGCATGTCCAAGACCAATAACAAATTGTAATAATACGAGCGTCATGAAATCTGGTAACACTCCCCATGCTAACGCACGCAAATAATCTTGAGATAATTCAACCACCACTTGATTTTGACCGAATAAAAGAAAGATGGGCGCCGCATACCACAGCACAAGAACAGCCGGAATAGTTAACAGCACACTGAGTAAGATGCCATCTCGTAAAATTTGTGACACAGCTCTTATATTTTTTTCTCCGTGTTTTAGTGCGGCAAGCCCACTAACAGCTGTTAATATTCCCCAAATGACTGCCATCAAAGCAAAAAATAAACTTCGCACAAGCGCACCTGCAGCCAATTCTCCTTGCCCTAGTTGAGCTAAAAATATTGTCCCAAAAAAAGGACTCGCCGATTCAAGAAGCCCAGTCAAAATTAGCGGAATGGCTAATTGAAGCAAGGGACTAATATCGTTGATAGACAATTTATTGTTTAATTTAGTCATGAGGCTTTCGTATAGAAAAATTTGCACATTATGTATCTTAATGGTGCTGGTAGCAATCTTAGGAATTACCGTAAAAACACGGCGTTATTTTAATTCAGCCAATTTTACATTTAATTCACCACTTTAGTATTTTCTAATAATTGAATCTCAATAACATCCGTTATTTCACGGATATTATTTATTGTTAACCCCTTTAATACTTACTAAATATTCTTGTAATAATGTATAAATCCACACCAAACACCAGACCAAACGCAATCCATTTCGCGATTCAAGGGTAAATTCCTCTACTGCAACTGCTTAATTATAAAAGATTTTATCTCAAAGTTTTCATTGATTTTATTGCTATACTTAAGAATAAATCCAATAATAAATAACGGGAATAACACCCATGCCAAATCCATTAGATAACCTTAATGATCGAGAAATAAGAAAAACAATGGAAGACGGCGACATTCAAGATGTCTCTTTAGCTTGGGGCAGCGATAAAAATGCTATTAAACCAAAAATATTTTCAGATACAGCGACTGCAGTAACAACATTTGGAATTGCCTCTCTTAGCAAACCTGTCTTTGCTTATTTAGTGCTAAAACTTACTGACTCTAAAGGTTTTGCATTAGACATGAAACTCAATGACGTTTTACCTTTTGACGAGTTTTGCAAAAATGTTAATATTCCCTGGGAAAATTCACCAGATAATTTAAGGCAAGTTAAATTATTAACGCCAAGCATGGTTCTATCACATCAAACAGGTTTACCTATTGGTTACAAAGAAGGTTCCGGGTTGATGCACTTTGATTTTGATCCTGCCAAGAAACAATATGGATACTCAGGCATCGCCATAGTGTACCTACAAAAGTGTATTGAAAAACATTTCAAATTATCACTGGAAACACTTGCTAAAGAACACGTGTTTGGCCCTGCCGGCATGAATAATAGCAGCTTCTACCCTCACTTTAACCTTGCACCAATATCTGAAACTACTAAACCTCAACCTGGAAACATTCATCTAGCAGCCAATCAAAACGGTTTACACTATGAAGTAATACAAAAGGGTAAACTTGAAACGAAAATTATTCCATGGGATAAATTGCCAACCGACTTCCCAAGAGAAACAGCAGCGATTTTATCCAAAAAAGATAAACTCTTATCCGTTATACTAGATCAAACATCAGCAGCAAATCACACCCCTCCCGCAAATGCGGCTAACAGCTTGAAAACCACCCCAAGTGACTATGTGCGTTTTTGCTTAGATTGGCTGCACAACAAAGACGATAAGATGCAAGAAGCATTTAAAAGCAAAGTCTCTATGAATAATGATCCCTGGGCTACCGATATAAAACGAGCAAATGTGTCGAAAAATGTTTTGGATCATGTTGATTGGGGTTATGGATGGGGACTAATAAAAGACGATAACGGCAAGGTAACTCACGCATTTCATACAGGTGACATGAGTGAATGGCGATCAGGTGTCATGTTGGATATCGAAAACAAAACAGCTACCGTTTTTTTCTCTAAATCAAAATCTGAAAACGGACACGTACTTCAAGAACAAATATTTGGAAAAAACAACTACGGGCTTGAATACTTTTTTGCAAAGTATCTCCTTGCGAGAAATCTCAAAGAGCTGCCGCCCGATTGGCGCGTAAAACCTTGCTACGGAGAAAAACAAAAGACCATCAATAATTCGACTGAAATTTTTTCTAATTTAGCAGCTGCAACTCATATACCCACGAAGGCACATATCACAAGCGTTAAAGATAACCTATCATCCACCCCATCCTCAACACCAAAACCAGAACCTCAGCAGCAAGAAAAACCAATACCACCACAATCGACTAATTCAACTCAGCAAGAAGAGCAAAAGCAGTTGCCAAGATCGACCCCAAAATGACTTCAACTCTAAACATAACCTGATATCAATCTACTGGCTGGCATTCATAATAGCATCCACTTCAATTCGATGCTGCTTAGGTAACATTGACACTCCTACCGTTGAGCGCGAAGGATACGGCTTTGTGAAATATTGACTCATCACCTTATTCAATATTGAATAATCTGTCATATCAGCTAAATAAACAGTAACTTTGACTATATCATCAAGATTACCACCCGCTTCATTAGTAATCATTTCAAGTTTTTTAAATGCCTCGGCGATTTGAACCTCAATATCATCAGAATGATTGATCGAACCGGTACCTTGCCCAGAAATAAATACCAGATTGCCAATTTTAATGGCGGGTGAATCTATCCCGGCAGATGACCCAAATGAAGGCGGAAATATTGGTATCTTTATATTTTTGATATTACTGTCAGCATAGCTTGCCGTCGTTATTCCAAAAAAAATACATGTTACCCATCGCAGAACATTTTTAAAATCCATCAGACTTATCTTTACCTTCATTTATAAAAAAATTAGTGACCGCTTGGTTCCATTCATTTGGTTTTTCCAAACTAGATAAATGAGCCGCATTGGCAATTTCAATCAAAGCACTTTGTTTCGCTACACGATGCATGGCTTGACTTTGCTGAGGGGTGATTAACGTATCTTTATCGCCTGTTATTATCAATACAGGTATTTGCGTGCTAGACAGTATATTTGTTGTATCTTCCCGCAATGCCATGCCTCGCAAAGCGGAAGCAATTGCATTGGAAGATTGCGATTCCAAAATATTTCTAAGAAATTGCTGAGTTTGATCATTTGCATCAACCGAAAGCGCTTTTGGCAAAAAGCCATTTATTAACTGATTAGCTCCATGTGCAAGCACATCTACCGCAGTGGACTCGCGCTTGATTTTTGATTCTTCGCTATCAGCAACAGATTGTGTATCTGAAAGAATTAATCCGCTCACATTAACAGGGTATTTTTCAAGAAATGCAAGGGCAATATAACCGCCCATTGATTCACCACCAATAATCGCTTTCTGAATATGCAACTGATCTAAAAGTTGTTTAACCTCGTCGGCATACTCTGTCATCATCACTGCTTGACCATCTACGGGAGACGATTTTCCAAATCCCCACAAATCTAATGTAATCACGCGAAAGTTTTTCTTCAGCACCTCTCTTTGCGGCTCCCATAGACGTTGATCCGTTGGGAATGCGTGTATTAACACTAAAGGCTCACCTTTACCAACATCTGTATATGAAATAAATCTCTTATCGGTCAACGATGAATTTGCTAACGCTAGCTCAGAAAAAACACATAATATTGAAAATAAAATTAATACAAATAAAGCCTGATAGGAAATTTTTATATTGGGCATCGAATCTATCTCTACTTTGGTTGTTTATCTGAATTTTAGCCCCTCATTGTATATAAGTAAGGCCGCCAGAAACCAGCCGTGAAAACACGGATATGATTTCCGGGATGACAAAATACAAGGGGGGAGTATAATAAATAATATCAAACCCCTTCGGAGGCTATTATGCTTTTTTTAATCATTCTCATCGTTGTTTTGGTCGGCTTCACCATCATCACCTACAACCGATTAATCGCCCAAATCGAAGCGGTGCGCAACAATCAAAAACAAATTGATATTCAACTTGATCGCCGCTTTAAAGTGTTTGAATCGTTAATTAACGTGGTTAAAAAATACATGGATTACGAACAAACTACTTTGAAGGATGTGGTTGCTTTACGCTCGCAAGCGCAAGCTGCTAAAGCATCAGGTGATGAAGCTGGCCGAATTGCGGCTGAAAATAAAATTTCATCGATTGCCTCTAATATTAACTTGGTATTTGAACAATACCCAGATCTCAAAGCCAATCAAAATTGCTTACAATTACAAGAAGAAATCACTAGCACTGAAAACAAATTGGCTTATGCGAAACAATCTTACAATGACAGCATCGAAATTTATAATGCCTCAAAAAAATCATTCCCAGCAACCGTGATTGTTGCTGCCTTTAAAGGCAATTTAGATGTGGATTTTGCTTACTGGCAATTATCTGCTGATAAAATTGCTGCACATGAGTCTTACACTGTTAAGTTGTAATGTATGGCAGTCATTCAAACCATGGATTTTCGGCAATCACTACGCAGTAATCGTCTTCGTACTGCGATAGTGATTGTTTTATTTATCGCGATTTATGTTGGCATTGGGTTGCTAGTGGATGTCACGATGTGTACGGAAAAATATCCAACCGTTCCTATTGAAACCATTCTATACGCCCTATTCACCTTTACCATCACCCCGCTTGCCACGATCAGCATGTGTTTTATCGCGGCTATATCCATATTGGTAACTTACGCCTACTATGACAAATTAATGTTGCTTGGCACTGAATATCACGAAGTAAGACCCGATGACTTTGAATCGCCTGAAGAAGCGAAACTCTATCACGTGGTTGAAGAAATGAAAATTGCAGCTGGTTTAAATTTCATGCCGAAAGTTTACATCATTGAAGCCAACTACATGAATGCCTTTGCTAGCGGCTACAGCGAACAATCGGCCATGGTCGCCATTACCCGCGGATTAATGCAAAAGCTAGACCGTGACGAATTACAAGCGGTAATGGCACATGAATTAAGTCATATTCGCCATGGGGATATTAAGCTTACGCTAACTGCAACTTTACTGGCGAATTTATCGATTATTGTGATTGATATTTTCTTTCGCAATTTATTTTACAGTCGTCGCAGCAGCAATTCCCGAAGTAGTAGCCAATTTGCATTCGTTGTCATTTTGTTGCGATTTTTATTGCCGATTATTACGATGATCTTATTGCTTTATTTAAGCCGTAAACGCGAGTTAATGGCGGATGCTGGTTGTGTGGAGTTGATGCGGAATAATCAGCCTTTGGGGCGGGCATTAGTTAAAATTAGCGATGATTATGATACGCATCGCGAAGAATACAAAACAGCGAATGAAAATACAGCTCATGAGAATGTGCGTAGAAGTGCTTATTTATTTGACCCGACTGCTGCAGACATTAAATCTTTGGCATCAGCGGCGGATATCTTTTCTACGCATCCTAGTCTTGAAGAGAGATTAAAAGCATTGGGCTATAAAAAATAATGCTTTTATTACCGTACCCGTGAACGTGCCCGCGTGCGTGCCCGTTCTTTTCGTTTTTCATAAAATCAAATGACGGGCACGCACGCGGGCACGTTCACGGGTACGGTAAAGGCATGAGATGACACTTTTATATTCATGTGTTAGTATTAAATTTCGATGGTATTACGGAAGATACCCATGCGATCTGGCTTGTTGCGAAGAATTGGTTTTTTTCTATTGCTCGGCTTAGTTTCAACACTCTCTCATGCTGATGCACGCGTTGGCGGCACCGTTTCGATTCCTTTAGCTTCTAAAGAACCTACTAATCTTCATGGTTACCAGCTGATGCTGAACTATGACCCTGATCGTTTTAAATGGCGCCAATTTAATTTGTATTTTGATGGTGGATTTTCGCGCTTCTGGACAAACAGTGCTCAAAATTCTTCGATTAATATTTATTCGATGGCACCCGTGGTGCGTTATAATTTTCACCGCGAGGGTTTGGTGCAACCGTTTTTAGAATTTAGTATTGGTCTTTCCTATCTCAACCGAACTCGCCTTGATTCTCGCAACCAGGGCATCCATTTTGCTTTCCAAGACAGGCTTGGCATTGGCGCCCTGCTTGGCAAGGCTGAGAATTTTTCCTTTGGCGTACATGCGGTACATTACTCAAACGCTCATCTTTCCAGTCATAATTCTGGCATCACAGTGCCGCTGGTGTTAGATTTGGGCTATCGTTTCTGAAGAATGATTGGTACCTGCTTGAATGCGAAAACGTATACCTTTTAAAAACCATCACTTTGAAATTCAGTTGCTAACCCAACGGTTAGTCATCATTCTTTTATTCATGGGTTTGATGATTGCAGCCTTAATTGCGCGTTTAGCTGATTTACAAATATGCAAAGCGGACATTTACACTACCCTCTCGACCAAAAATTGGCTGGATTTAGTACCGATTGAACCGCCGCGCGGGTTGATCTTCGATCGGAATGGTATTTTGCTCGCGGAAAACCTGCCTGTGTTTAGTTTGGATATCATCCCAAATGAAGTTGCAAACCTACCGGAAACCTTAAAGACACTAGGGCAATTAGTTGCCTTAAATGACAATGACTTAACGCAATTTCATAAACAAGTGAAGCAACATCGTCGATTCGATGAAATCCCTTTAAAATTACGCTTAAGCGAAGACGAAGTAGCGCACGTGGTCGAAAATCAATTTCGCTTACCAGGGGTTGTTGTTAAAGCGCGAATGCTACGCAATTATCCGCTCGGTAAATCGTTTAGCCATGTGATTGGATACGTTGGCCGTATTAATATTCAAGAGTTAAATGAAATCGATCAGGGTAATTACAGTGCTAGCCATTACATCGGCAAATCAGGCATTGAAAAATATTATGAAGATGAATTACACGGCACGGTCGGTTACGAACAAGTAGAAATTGATGCTAGCGGTAAACCGGTACGCACCTTGAAAGAAATTAAGGGTTTGCCTGGTACTAATATTTATTTGACGATTGATAGTAAATTGCAAATGATTGCCGAAAAAACACTAGAAAATAATCGTGGTGCCATTGTTGCCATTCAACCGGCTACCGGACAAGTGTTAGCGATGGTCAGTAATCCTGGTTTTGATCCTAATATTTTCGTGCAAGGTATTAATCAGCATGATTATCATGAATTACAAGAATCAAAAGATAAACCGTTATTCAATCGTGCGTTACGTGGCCTGTACCCTATGGCTTCGACCATTAAACCTTATTACGCCTTAGAAGGTCTGCGTTCAGGGGTGATCAATCCAGATGCGCGCATGAGTGATCCGGGTTGGTATGAACTGCCAAATGGCGCGCATGTGTTTCATGATTGGCGACATGAAGGTCATGGCATGGTGGATTTATCAAAAGCGATTTCAGAATCTTGCGATACGTATTTTTATAATCTAGCGTTTAAGCTTGGCATTAATCGCATGGATACTATTCTGACGGAATTTGGCTTTGGCGAATTAACCGGTATTGATTTAGAAGATGAATTACCCGGTATTGTTGCTTCACCTAAATGGAAGCGAGCAAAACGCAACGCGCCATGGTATTTAGGGGATACGATTATCTCTGGTATTGGCCAAGGTTACATGCAAGCAACGCCGTTACAATTAGCGAGCGCCGCTGCAACCTTGGCAAATCGTGGTAAGCGTTTTATACCTTATTTGCAATTGGGTGAACATGTGCCAAATAAACCCTACACACCGCAGCAACCGATTGCACTAGAGCAAGTCAATATTCAAGATGAAGACACTTGGGAAACGGTGATCGATGCGATGCAAGAAACCATTGAATCGCCATCAGGGACTGCACACCGCTTTGGTGTAAATCATGGTTTTTCAGTAGCTTCCAAAACCGGTACCGCGCAAGTGATTGCAAAACGCGGCGATCCTAATAAAAAAGATTTACAAGAAAATGTGCCGAAATATTTGCGCGATCATCATTTGTTTATCGCTTTTGCGCCAGTGGAAGATCCGAAAATTGCATTAGCGATTATTACTGAAAATGAAAATACAGCGGTGGAATCGGCAAGAACGATTTTAGATTTTTATTTGAAAGGGATTGTGCCGCAAGTTGCGCCCGAAAATAGCGAAGAAACGCAAACAACAGAGTAGCCTGGACACGCTTTTTGTGGTCCGGGATTGTTTGTGCATTCGGATACCGCTCGATACAACAAACCCGGACACAAAAAGCGTGTCCAGGCTACTTATCAAAATTTTGCGGCGAGACGTAAGGTGACATGAGACGCTTTGGGAATTTGCTTTTCTTGCCAAAATAACCACTTACTATCACTAAAACGATCTCGATTTTTTGGCTCAGAAAATCCTAACCTAGGTGCAGCAGTAAGCAACTGCTCAAGCAGCAACAGTAAAAGATAGGCTAATCGGATAGTATGCTTGGATAAATCTAACCCTATTTTTTTGCATTTTTCAGCATACTCATTATATTCCAAGTGACCTATATTAAAAAAAACAGGAACGGCTCGGCTTTTTGTAGAGCCACCCTCACCCACTCCCAAACTATCTGCAAAAAATCTCTGCTTATAGTCCTGCCCCGAAGTTGCAATCGTCGCGCCTTCAACCATGCATTCGCCGTTCACGTAACAAGTAGAATCTTCATGCACATATCGTCCACTCGCATCCTTTCCGTAAATTGTTTCTAACAGCGTGTGTATTTCACCATCTAATTTTTCTGGTTGATATTTTGGTGCGTGCAAAAGGCTAGCTTTTCTGTAACTGTTGATGTGAACTGAGAGAAAGAAAACACCGATGATAAAATCTTGATTTAATCGTTGCAAACTATAAGCCAACCGAAAATCTAGCGGAATCATGATATTCAACCCACGATAGGCTGGGAGCAATAAAGATAAATTAAAATGCAAATGCATTTTATGGGTATTTTCTTTGTTGATGATTATTTCAAATAAATTAAAGCCAATGATGTCGTCGCCATGACGAATAATTTCAATGATTTTATTTTCACCCTCCAAATCTTGCTGTATTTCATTTTTTAGTTTTTCTTTGGTTGGGTCGTTTTCTTTGTATAGTGATTGCGCTGCATGCGATAAAATCCAATCGATTTCTGCAAGCGACAACTGTTTTTTGATTTTCAAAAATGTTTCGATAAGATTACCATTAGAAAACCAAAAGCGTGTAACGATTTGATTATTTTCGTACTGAATATCAGACGCCACAATCTTAACAGCAAATTTCTTTTCCGGGTTAGAAAATGCAGCAATAATAACATTTAATTTATCGTATTTTTGCGTCTCAAGCGCCGCCTCAATCGCAGAAGTAAAGTACGAACCATTCATTCTCATAAATGGATTTGCACCGTAAAACAGCAAACTCTCTATTATATCTAGCTCTTTCACTTCCAAAACAGCAACATGCAACGGCGCACCTTTCGTGCCCGGACGCCTCTGATTAGGATCAACGCCCGAAGCTAAAAGACGTTTGCATTTATTCTTAAAGATGGTTGAATAATACATGGTTCGGAAATTTTGAAATAAATCGTATAAATCAAATGAATACTCATAAGTAGGATTTAAATGATCTGGTGTTGATTTAAATTCAGAAATACTATGCTGCTGATTATCGGTATTTTCTGCTGATTGGTTTTGCAAAAATTTAAATATTTTTCTTAATTCATCGCATAATTCTTCTGGAATGGTAGCGTACTCTACTTGCTGATTAAGGAATTGCACTAAACTGAAAAATGTATCTAGCATGGCTTCTGTGTTGCAATACAGATTAAAGGTGGTATCACACAAATCAATTAAATCATATTCATTTTCTTTGTAGATCTTAACGATCGCTGATAACAGCATATCTCGACTGAAACCTGTACCATCTATTTGGAAACAAGTGATGCCATCATCATAATGCAATACTCGTATGCTTCTTATAGCCGGTGTTTTGGCAAGCGATCGAAATTCGACTTCTCTTTTCAGATTGTAAATAAAATAGCTAAGCTGATAAATTGAACCGACTCGGAACCAATCTGACATAGAAAACCCAGGACTGAATATTTATTGAATTATATCTTTAACACTGTACAATTTAAACAATTATGAGCAATCGAAAAATACACTCGCATCCCTCCATAGCATACTCAGAAGAATTGAGAACGATTTGCCAGCCACTAGAAACTTGGCAAAATATTGACTATTTTGTACATGTCAAAGTAGACAAAGCGGGCAATTTTAGCGCGCTTGGAAAACGACCAGATTTTGTTGAGCATTATTTGCGTTCTAAATATTACAATCATGATATTCATCTCAGCCAATCCGATTGCAAGCTCGAATATATAATTCATGACAACATCGGTCATCATGGTAAAACACAGCAGCTAGTTGAAGATTGCAAACAGTTTAACTTGAATCATATTTTTACAATCATGCATAGAGGCGATGGGTTTGTGGATGCCTATCATTTTGCGACTAGCAAGAAAAATAATCTTATTAATGAAATTTATTTAAGGTCACTTCCAGTCTTGCAACAATTTATTTCATATTTCACAGAACAAGTTAACACTAGCAAACAGTTAAGAAGTGCCTATGATTATAAATACAGAATTGATAATCAAGAAGCTTGCCATGAATCCAATATTCAAAATTTGACGATCAACAATGAAATTCAAGCTATTCTAAAATCAATGATCGTTAAACGTTATCTCGTGCTTAATGAAGATAAAAGCTATATCACTAAACGGGAAATGGAATGCCTACTTTGGTTGCATCATGGCAAAACGTTTGAAGAAATTGCCAAGATATTACTAATCACTGAACGCACCGTACGCGCACATATCAATAGCGTCAAAGAAAAACTGAAATGCCAAACGATGTTTCAGCTAGGCGAAAAGATAAATCAATTCAAATTAATTGAGCCAAGCCTTTTCAAGAAATGGTAGCCTGGACACTTTTTTTGTGTCCGGGGCTTTTTGCTCCGTTAAAAAAACCCGGACACAAAAAACGTGTCCAGGCTACTATTGCTGTTAAATTCTGCTTGAATACCAACCATTCATGATTCTCGTATATTGTCAAAAGCGACAATACTCTCCCTCATTCTTGCCAGATAGGATGTGGAACCATTTTTGGGATGAGAATAAATATAATGAAAAAAATAGGTATTGCGCTAGATTATGATGGTTGCTTGCTCACAAATGAATACATCTTTCCCTTCACTAAAGAAAACATAAAAGACATTAAAAACAATACTTCAATTATTGATATCAATGGACCATTGTGGCATTTCATTCAAACGCTCTGCGAAGAAAATCCTGATTTGGAAACTTTGAGTATTTTTTATTTTAGTGCCAGAACGAGCGCACATACTGATCTCTCGAACTCAATTGTCAACGAAAGTGAATCCTATTTTTTAGCAATGGAGAAAGTTATTGCGCACATCACGGCAATCTTGGAAAAATCCGCACCCAAAGTAACCGTTACATCTAATAAACTATCAATGCTTGATATTCAATGGGAAAAACCAACCGGGGATACGATAAGAAAAGCGCTAGAAGATATTGACTACTCTTCAGACGGCAAAGGAATCATAAAAATAAATCAGAAACATAATTACGATATGATAGATGATTCTTCAAAAGTATCATTAGTGTTTGCGCATGTTCATAGCGAAGAACTAGATGCATATTATATTTTTGATGATGTTAGCAGCATTCATCAACATATCACAAAATATTATGCAAATAACTTAGGTGCATCACTGATACCCAAAGGGGTAAAGGTAGTTAATTGTCATTATGATAATGGCGAATTAAAAACAATTTGTTGTGAAATCACCGGCACTGGCGATCGCGCACAAAATTATCAAGAGATATTGCGCGCAGCGTGCAAAGAAATCCGTCGAGCAGAACGTATATTTCCAGATCGGTATTCAACAAATAATTATGATGCTTTAGTCCGAAACTTCTACAACCTTTTCCAACTACAAGAATATTACAAATCAACACCTATACAAGAAAGCATCTCAGAACCATCGATTGATAGTGTTACCACGAAGAAAAGTGAGCAACGCTATTATGAACTCGACGATCCAAACGAACCCACTGAATTACAACAATCATTATTGTCAGGTTTTTGTGGATTTTTCAGTCATGAAAATAAACCAATAGACGCCGAAATAAATATTACAACCAATACACCCTCTTTGGTAACTATCTAAATGTAATGAGTGTAGCCTGGACACGCTTTTTGTGTCCGGGTTTTGGTTACCGGAGAGAAAAACCCGGACACAAAAAGCGTGTCCAGGCTACTTAAGTCCTAAATGGTGTTGTTGTTGCTTTTCATCGATCGCTGCAATGGCTGCACGAAACTCTGTTTCCCCACCCTTTTCCAAGGCATCGCCTAACGCACGAGCATGTGAACCGTGAGAAATGATTAATTGAAAGCATTCATTATTCAATAAATTTGCCTTAAGCAATCGACTAAAAGCATAACGGACATCCACAAAGTTAACGGATTGATCTGCCAGTACTGATTCAAGTTGATCGCAATGCGCTTTAGATAATAGGCCAGCGCTTGCTAAATTGGTAAAAGTTACTAATCCATTAGCAGGCTTATCCATTCTTGATAAGCTTTTTAAAACAAACATTAATCCATCGATAGTTAAACTTGGTTCTTTAAGAAAATTTTGCAATCTTATTCTTTGATCATCATTTGGTGAAAGATAATAAATAGGTAATAAAAGTTGAAAAACATCAGGAGTAAGAAGATTCTTTTCATCCAAATGTTCTAATTGATTAGAAAACAACTTCATACCTTTAACATCAGCAAGACGTGTATGCGTGTCGTCCGTTAAACTGCCCATTTTATGCAAAAGATGGAGTAAATTTGCAGGGCCACCAACACTCCACTCGCCATGATTCAAAATGAATTCAATATTTTTCAGTGTTAGTATATTATTTTTACTTAATCGATTGACGATATTCCAAAAGTACTCATTTTGCGCTAAAATTTGCAAGAAATTTGCTTGCGTTAATAATTTTCTTGCACCTAAATCACACAACACAACTATGACTTTGTAAGGAACTTTGTCAACGCAGCCAACTATTTTCGCGCGATTGGCTGCATCTAAGAGTCCAACTTGATGCAATGCTTTTAATGACACAGCTATTTGATAAGAAAAATTCGTTTTAGCTAAAATGGCATCCAAATTTTCACTCGTCAGAATCTTTTCGTCATTCAACACTTTTAATGTAATCTCAAAAAAACCAAGCGAAATTCGCCAACTGATAATTGCTGCGCTATGGGTAAGTATTTTGGCGATATTTTCTTGCAAAATATTTGCTTTAATCAACTCACTTAACGTTGGGAATAACTGTATCAACGTCAAAGCATGCTCTTCTACTATCGCACGCATACCATCATTTAATAGATTAGCCTGAGAGATGATCGTCAACAGTATAGCAATTTTATCAGCTTTAGCCGGCGCAACGCATATAGTTTCAATATTTCGCATAGTTAATATATTATGCTGATGTAAGACACATAACGCTTCCCACATCGCCATATTATTATGCTTATCCTTAAATAGCAGCGATAACGAATTTACTTTATCCGCAGAAATGAATTCCCGAAATACATCAGAATCTTTAAGCATGAGTATTAGGTTTTTGGTTTTTTGAATCGAATAAATTGATTCATTAGTGATATATTTTTGCGCCTCAGTTTCAGAAACACCAAATCTCTCTTTGAAAACGTCTTGCACTTCTAGAAACAGCTCATCTCTTTTTTCTTTATCAACGAACACCACTACTTGCTTTTTCGAATCGACATATTGCGTTCCTTCACGCATGCTTTCCGCAAAAGTTTCGGTTGCCTGTTTAAAGACTGCGGGTGTGCGCCCACCAGCGCCTATCGTCACCCGTAAGATTTTTGGATTCGATTTAATGGCTGCTGCTGCAAAGCGTTTCAATAACTCCACAATGACAACATCTTCGCCTTCAGCTGATAAATTTTCCCACGAATCGAACGTTAAATTATCGCCTTGGGTTAACCATGCGTATGCTTGGCCTACGATTTTGAATTGCGCATCATTAATTTTGCCATCAACTATTGGCGCAGCATCAACATCGCCTTTTTTGATATTTTTTAGCAATACATAAAAACCGTTATTAACAAGCGTTACCCCATCAATCACCATTTGCTCAGCGTCTTTGCAAACCGATTGACAGCAATTAGTTATCTCACCAAGGAAATAAGCCCTAAGATCATCAAGGGGTAATTTTACTAAATGATAACCAGCAAATCCTGACTCTTTGCCTGCTATTTTGATATCAGGTAAATGATCAGACTTCTTTCTTCTTTGATCAAGCCGACGTGCCACCTCAAAGACTTTTTCTGCCAAGTTATATTTTATGCATAGTTCGGCGAGCGCAGGATGTAAGCGGTAGTTTCTATAAACAAGCATGGTAGAGAGCTCCATGGCATGTTGATAATCTTTAGGCGCCTGACGAGTGACGTCTTCAATATCTACCGCAAGTGAAAATAATCGCACCGCTTTGTAACCATTTTTCAAAATAATGGCTCTCCAAGCGGCCAGCGGTATCACAAAATCGGGTTTACTTTTGCCGATATCATATACAAAAATATCATGCAAAGGCGATGCGGCTTGTAAAAAATTATGCTCTTTTAAATAGACATCAACCGATGAAAAATAATTTCTTGCTTCACTGTGACCCCCAAATAACACTAGCATTTTATAAGCGCGCATATACGCAATAGTGTCACTTTTCTTATCATTGGTTGCCACAAAACAACTTACAGCAATAGTATAACCTTGCTCTGTTTGCTCGAGAATACTAGAGGGCGGTCCATACTCACTTTCACCAGGTAAAGCATCAAACTCGACAAACATACCCATTATTTTGGTTATTAAATAATACGCCTTGAATTGCTCAAATACCGCCGCACGATTAGAGTTAAAATAATGATACATTGCGTCTAATTTTTCGAAATTTGCTTTCACCTCTTGAGTGTCTGCCAATAATGGCTGCAGTGAGGTGGCTGTATCTGAAGTTTCGCTTTCAAATAAAAAATTTTCTAATTGTGTGTTTTTAATTTCTTTTAGTAAAGCGCGAAATTTTGCTAGTCGTGCAGAGGGAATTAAACCATCTTCAATGAAGATTTTTTTGAGTTTTTGCGCTTTTTGTTTTCGCGCCTGCTCTCTATATTTTTCATTCGACACAGAGCCAAGCAGTTGATCGCCAAAAAGGTAATTATATAGTTCTTGCAGGGAAATGTTCATTACTCTCTCGCATTTGTAGCCTGGACACGTTTTTTGTGTCCGGGGTGGTTGCATACAGATACCTCTCGATGCAACCACCCCGGACACAAAAAACGTGTCCAGGCTACTTTATTATGGTCGGTTTTTTACTGCTGACGGAGCTGGTTGTATTGTTGGGTTGCTATCATTTGCATTACTTGGGGCTGCCGTTGCACTCGGAGGGGTTGCACTAACAGGTGCAACACTACTGCCAGGACGACTTACTAAGCTTAATTCACTAGTACTACCACCACCAACATTTGCAAGTAATAGTTTACCACCTGCATTTATGCGGTTACTACGATCAACCATATCAAAGTATTGCGACATCATCTTAACACACCCAAACCCTGCCATGACCAAGCCAACTGTGCCGGCAATAATGAAAGGAAGCGGAGGAAATAACGCAGAGGTTGCCACAAGTAACAAAGTTCCAAGAAATACAGATGCGCCAAGAATTAATGGAAAAATCGATGCGCTTAGCCCTAACATTTCCATTAACGCTCTGTTTTTAACTTTAAATAAGCTTGGTGCTTTGATGCTAGAAACATATCGTGAATAATTAATTTCACCGAAAATGGTGAAGACTACAGCTCCATGCTCAAAATGCTTGCTTAATTCGGTATGTATATTTTTATAAAAATTCTTGCGATTTAGAAAGCTCGCAGAATCGTTTTGCTTTGCCTCATTATAAATATTAGCTGCGTCTAATTGAGAATTATGCTTTGCGAGTTGATCTGCAAAATTTTTTGAAGCTTTAGTATATTCTTGCTGTACGCAAGCCAAGATTTTATTAATATTGCTTAACTCTGTTTCATAACGCTGTAATTTATTTTGATGGATTAAATATCCATTTCGTTTCCATCTTTCGCTTATGTTCCAACCACGTACCGGACCATTATCGACATAGGCTTTATAGGGACTATCATCTTGTTCAGATTTTTTAGCCTGTTCAATAAGCCTTTTTTCGATTTCTAACTGCCCAAGTTCTAACTCTAACCGTCTCGCGGCCACACCTAGTAAAATAATTTCTAAATAATCATAAGGGTCGATTCTTGTTTTCATGGATAAAACACTCCGTACACTTGCTGTCTATAATATGGTCATAGTACTAATACTTGCTTAAGATAATCTTAACCAGAAAAAATAAAATGGCTGTGCGGTATACCCTGATTGTAGCCTGGACACGCTTTTTGTGTCCGGGGCTTTTGGTTGCCGGCGCGAAAAGCCCCGGACACAAAAAGCGTGTCCAGGCTACATTGCATTTGATGTTTAATCGAGATAGAATCGTGATATAGTTCAACATGTTATCAATTTTGCTGTATAGGAAGCCAACTATTTCATGTTGATCGATCATCTCAAACAGAAAATTCGCCCGGATAAACACTCGCGTACCTTTTGGCAGTCTGTACATATTGATATTACCCTGCTTTCGCTTTTGCTGTTATTAGCGGCAACTGGATTGTTTATTTTATATAGTGCGAGCGGGGAAAGTTTACGTACGATTGAATTGCAAGCGGCTAGATTGTTGATTGCATTTACGGTCATGTTTTTGTTTTCGCAAATCTCGCCGGTGACATTACAACGATCAGCTGTTTGGCTATACGGCGTTGGTTTATTTACTTTAGTCATCGTGTTAATTATTGGTCACATCGGTAAAGGCGCGCAGCGTTGGTTAAACTTAGGCATTATTCATTTTCAACCTGCGGAATTAATGAAATTAGCCATTCCGCTGCTGCTCGCTGATTATTATCATAAAACTACTTTACCCATTAGCTTAAAATCAACGCTCGCAGCTGTACCTATTATTTTCATTCCTGCATTATTAACCGCTAAACAACCTGATTTGGGCACGGCGATATTACTTGTTTGCGCAGGCGGCAGCGTTTTGTTTTTTGCAGGATTGAGTTTTCGAATTATTTTTTCACTCGCGGCAGGCTTTGCATTAGTTGCGCCTTTCGCTTGGTATATTTTGCATGATTATCAAAGGCAGCGCGTGTTAACGTTTTTAAACCCTGAAAATGATCCACTCGGCACGGGGTATCACATTATTCAATCGAAAATTGCGATTGGTTCAGGCAGCTTCTTTGGCAAGGGTTGGTTAAACGGCACACAATCTAATTTGCACTTTTTACCTGAACACACGACTGATTTTATTTTCGCCGTTTGTGGTGAAGAATTTGGGTTTGTTGGTAGTTTATTTTTAATTATATTATTCATGTCTATCGTGTTGCGCGGCTTATACATTACCTTGCACGCTCAAGATACTTTTTCGCGCTTAGTCGCAGGCAGCATTACCTTTACCTTTTTTATATCTTTCTTTATCAATATGGGCATGGTCACTGGTATATTACCTGTTGTTGGTGTGCCTTTGCCGTTAGTGAGTTACGGCGGATCTTCCATGGTGACGATGATGGCAAGTTTCGGTATTCTAATGTCGATACAAACACACCGAAAGTTAGTAACAACATAAGGATTAATTTCATGCGGCGCATTTTTACCCAGCTGCTCTGTTTATTTTTGTTCATATTTGCCGCACCACTCTATGCCGACTCTCACTACGCAGAGCGTCCGGATGTGCAAGCTTTTATTAAAAAAATGGTGAAAAAATACCATTTCAATAACAAAGAATTGACCGCCCTCTTCAATAAAGTCCAACCACGCGCACAAGTGTTACATCATTTAAATAAGCCGCTTGAAAAAGAATATTGGAGCACCTACCAACGCTTATTTGTCAGCGAATGGCGCATTGAACACGGTTTAAAATTTTGGAACAAATATTCTGATGCGCTAAAACGCGCCGAAAAAATGTACGGCGTGCCTGCGAGTATCATTGTGGCGACCATTGGTGTTGAAACACGTTATGGTGAACGCACGGGTGATTATCGCGTAATTGACTCCCTTTCAAGCATTGCTTTTAGCGATTCACGTCGAGCACCCTATTTCCGCCAAGAATTAGAGCAATTTCTTTTATTATCTCGCGAGCAACACATTGATCCCTTAAAAATGATGGGTTCTTATGCAGGCGCAATTGGCCAACCGCAATTCATGCCTAGCAGTTATCGTGCCTACGCAGTGAATTTCTCAAATAGTGGTAAAATCGATTTAATGCATAACGAAGTAGACGTGATTGGTAGTATTGCCAATTACTACAGTAAAGCCGGCTGGAAAATAACAGAACCAGTTGCAATCCCCGCTAACAAACTCGGCGATCGTTATACTTTTTTAACCAAAAAAGGCAAATTAAGTAAATCCCTGACACTCGCTGAAGTTGGTAACTATGGTATTATCCCAAGTAGACCAGTACCTAATGTTGATGAAAACTTAAAGGTAAATGTTGTCACTTTACAAAGTCGTTTTAGTAAAGAATATTGGCTAGCATTTCATAATTTTGGCGTCATTAAGCGCTATAACCCAAATGATTTATACGCCATGGCAGTTTACCAATTGAGCGCTTATATTACTGATCTTAGGAACCGTACCAATCATGGATAGATTATTTATTAGTCGTCGCTCACTGACATTATTTTTATTACTCATAATGACTGCGCTCTTATCCAGCTGTAGTCACATGAAACGCAAAGATGGCCCGCCAAATTTTTATGTTGATGAAACTAAAATTCCCAACGCAGTCCCAAAAAAAGAACCTTTAAGCAAATTAGGTAACATGAAATCGTATAAAGTATTTGGTCAACGCTATTATACGATGAAAACCAGTCGTAACTTCGTACAAGTCGGCACAGCATCTTGGTATGGCACGCAATTTCACGAACATCGCACATCCAGTGGCGAACCTTACGATATGCTAGCCATGACTGCCGCCCATAAAACGCTACCCTTACCGACTTACCTTGAAGTTACCAATTTACGCAATAAGCGCAAAGTTATTGTTAAGGTAAATGATCGCGGCCCTTTTGCTTCTGATCGCATCATTGATTTATCGTATGTGGCCGCAAAAAAATTAGGCATGATTGGACATGGCACCACTACAGTTCGCATTAAAGCGGTTAATCCCGGCGAAGATGATGACACGCCTATCAAGAATCGCATTAAAGCCATTTACTTCCGTGCAGGATTCTACCAATCACTTGCGGGGGCCAAAAAAATGCGTGCGCGCTTAGCGCAATCTGTTAGAGCACCTGTGAAAATTTCTCGCTGTAAAGTCGGCGCTAGATCTTATAGCGTGATTGTGGGACCGATCAAAGATGTTGTTGCAGCTAAAAAAATTGACCGTCAATTACAAACATTAGGAATACAAACGACCAAAAAATACGGAGTATAAAACATGGCGCTGGTCATCTCCATTTTAGGAATTATTATTACTATTTTGTTTGTGATCGGCACGCATGAAGCGGCGCATTTTATGATGGCACGCGCTTTGTCTGTTCGGGTTATTACTTTTTCGATTGGTTTTGGTAAAACACTGTTTAGCTGGAAAGATAAAAGCGGCACAAATTATGTATTTGCACTCATTCCGCTAGGCGGCTATGTCAAAATGGTCGATGAAAATGAAGGCCCCGTTAATGATGCTGATAAACCCTACGCTTACAATCGCCAACCTTTCTATAAAAAATTCCTCATCGTCTTAGCCGGTCCTGCAATGAATATTTTTTGCGCCTTTGTGCTTTATTGGCTGATATTCATGATTGGTTTTACCACATTAAAACCTGTAACAGGCGACATTGCAAAAAACTCAATTGCAGCACAGGCTGGTTTAAAACCGCATCAAGAAATTGTGAGCCTGGATAATCGTGATGTTGCTTCATGGATCAATGTGATTTTTCGCTTGCTTGCTCATCTTGGCGACAAAGATCAAATTACAATCGAAAGCAAAGACATGAAAGGTGACAAAATCACATCGCATACTTTGAATTTGAAAGACTGGGTAGTAAATGATTTAAAACCCGATCCACTCGAAAGTTTAGGCATTACGCCTTTTGAGCCAACCATCCCATTAATTATTGGTGTTATTAATCCGAACTCACCTGCCAGCAAGGCACAACTTGAAAAAGGCGATATCATTCTTGCTTGGAATGGTAAAAAAGTAAAAGACTGGACTGAAATCATCCAAACCGTACACGATAACCCCGATAAATCCGCAACAATTACCGTTAAACGGAACAATAAAACATTAGATATCCCTCTCACCATTGGCTCAAAACGCACATTTTTCTTAGAAAAACACGGTATTTTAGGTATTGGGCCTAAATTCACTTATCCAACTGAGTTATTGCGTGAAATTAAATACCCGCCAATAGAAGCCTTAGCCCGTTCTTGGCATGAAATTCGAGATTTTACTTATTTTAACATTTTATTATTTGGTAAATTATTCACCGGCAAACTTTCAGTACAAAGTTTAGGCGGCCCAATTACTATTTTTGAAACAGCGGGCGATGCTTTAAATTCTGGATTAATTGCCTTTCTTGGATTTTTAGCTTTTTTAAGTATTTCGATTGGGATTATTAATATTTTACCGATCCCAGGGTTAGACGGTGGTCACTTAGTATTGCAAATTATCGAACTCATCATTGGCAGGCCGATTCCAGAACGCACCTTAACACTTTTGTTTCGTTTAGGTTTTATTTTTATTCTAGTTCTAATGTTTCAATCTTTGTTCAATGATATTTTGCGAGTCTATAAATAAGAGTAGATATTTGTTATCATGCTGCACAAATATTTAGGAGCAGCATGATGAAAAAATTAACAATAATGACGCTTTTATTATTAGTTTCTAGCGCAACACTCGCTCGAGAAAAATTGACGCTCGAGCTGGATCAACCTGTTAACGCAACGCATGCGCCAATCCTTATCGCAAAACAATTAGGTTATTTCAAAGACCAAGATTTAGATGTCGAATTAATCACCCCAAAACCAAATGATTCAGTTGCTAAAATAATCGCTGACAATCAAGCTGATCTTGGTTTAATGCATGAACCTGCCTTTATTTTAAAGGTTGACGAAGGTATGCATTTAATTCAAGTTGGCACATTAATTGACAAACCAATGAATTGCGTCATCGCCTTACAAACAAGCGGCATCAAATCATTACAAGATTTTAAAGGCAAAGAAATTGGCGAAAGCAATAATCGTTTAGCAAAAGTATTATTTGCAACCATGTTGCATCAAGAAGGCTTAAAATCAAATGATTACAAAGTGGTGCCGATGCAAAAAAATCTCACCGCAGCCCTTTTGTCACATAAAGTTGATGCGGTTTCTGGTGTGCTGCGCAACATAGAAGTGGCAGCGCTAGAAAAATCTGGCGAAAAAGTTGTTGTCTTTTTCCCTGAAGAACACGGCATGCCAACTTACAGTGAATTAATTTTCACTTCTAATATTGCTCACGCCAAAGACCCGCGTTTTAAAAAGTTTTTAACCGCGATCAAAAAAGCAGTGCGCTTTATGGATGAACACCCAGAAACCGCCTGGAAACAATTTGTAAAACAAAATCCCGTGTTAAATACCCCGATTAACCATGATTTTTGGTTTAAGACACTACCCTTTTTTGCTGAAAACCCAGAAGAATTTAATCGTGATGAATGGATTAAGTTTGCAACCTTTATGCAACAAAACCATTTTATTCACAAAACACAAACCATGGAACGCTATTCAATTATAGGATAAACACATGTTAATTTATTCACTGATCGGCTTAAACGCCGGCGTTGTTGTTTTATTGTTAGTTATTTTCCTCAAGCAATGGATGGATGGAAAAAATCAAGCCAGGCTCGAAACACAACTCACGCAGCTTGCAAAACAAAATCTAACGACAGAGCAACAATTACGTGAAAATTTACTGGTCAATCTTGGCAAAATGCAATTAACTCAAACACAGCAATCTGCCGAATTAAAAGGACAATTGCAGCAAGCATTTGCCGAGCATCGCTCGCGCTTCGATGAGCGACAATTAGAAACCATGAAAGTATTACATGACACACTACAAAAAGGCGTTAATGACAGCCGCCAACAAATGAAAGAATCGCTGTTTGATCACTCAAAAGAATTAGGCAAGCATTTAAAAGATTTAACGCAAACAACTGAAACCAAATTAAAAGAAATCAACAATCAAGTTGAAAAAAGATTAACGGAAGGCTTTGAAAAAACCAACGAAACGTTTGGTGATATCATTAAGCGCTTAGCGTTAATCGATGTTGCGCAAAAGAAAATTACTGAACTATCAACCAACGTTGTTAGTTTACAAGAATTACTAAACGACAAGCGCTCACGCGGTGCCTTTGGTGAAGTGCAATTATCAGCATTAATCCACAATATGATTCCAGAGCATCATTTTAGTTTTCAGCATTTGTTATCGAACGGCAAACGTCCAGATTGCATGCTGTTTTTACCTGAACCTACTGGCAATATTGCGATCGATGCTAAATTCCCATTGGAAAATTATCGATTACTAATCGATTCTAGCACGCATGAACTTGATCGCTTACAAGCAACCAAACAATTTAAAATAGATATTCGCAAACACATTCAAGACATTGCTGAAAAATACATTATCAATGGCGAAACAGCGGATGGCGCTGTCATGTTTATTCCAGCAGAAGCTATTTTTGCTGAAATTCATGCAAGACACGGTGATTTAGTGGAATTTGCGCAAAACAATAAAGTATGGTTAGTATCCCCTACTACCATGATGGCTATTTTAACTACTGCACGTGCTGTGCTAAAAGATGCGGCGACACGTCAACAAGTACATGAAATTCAAAAACACTTGCGTTTATTGGCTAGCGATTTTGAACGCTTCCAAATGCGCATGGATAGCCTAGCCAAGCGCATTGCCCAGGCTCATGTTGATGTCGAACAAGTGCATATTTCATCGAGAAAAATCACTCAACGCTTTGTGCAAATTGACAAAGCGGAGTTTGATAATGTGCAAATGGATACATCGCCAATTGCGCCATCAATCACTACAGGCCAAATCCATGAGGAAATATTAGCGGAAGGCTAGCGGTTGACGTGACAACTTCGGGCACTGAAGTGGAACCATCACGAGGTTGCCTGCTAAGATCAACCATTGGGATAGCGTTTTTTGCATCATGGCTTGTATTATCATTTGCGACTGAATCCCAGCTCGCTCTATTTGGCTGACCATAATGAGGATGTCTCGAATGTCCGAATGCTTTAGGGCTTAGCGTAGAAGTGTATGAACTATTAGATTTTATCGATTCATCTTGCGCACTGGATAATTCATTGGATATTTGCGCGCAATTCCTTGCCGCAAAGCCCAATCCTCCACCTAGAACGGCGACCCCCAGCACAACCAGTATCAATGCACTCAAAGGAAATGCAGGGGCTGCCAAAGAAATAGCAATAAATGCAATTGCTCCGGCAATCATAAAGGCACTGCCTGAATATAGTAACGCCCGTCTATCTGACTGAATAACGTTTACATTAATGCTTGGTGATTTTGATGTTGTTTTTTCTTCTCCCGATAAAACCGTTAAATTATTTTTTTGCGTTACAATCAACAAATTTGCTTTTGCATCAAACTTAACGGTTCGAATACAACCATCATCTGGTGATTTTATCTTGGGTGCGTATTCATCAACGAGATGATCAGCTACCAACTGTGTTTTTTCTTTTGCATCTAAATCACTAAGCGATGAATCGACAGAATCTGATTTTGTTACTTTTGGTAACACAGTGCTACTATTTAATGAAGTATAGTAACTATAAATATGCTCCCAGTTTGATTCAAATCTTTTACCGATGTCATCAAGCTCTCCTAATGGTCTACTAGAATTAACATGTTTAGCGCTATTAATATTTTCGCACAGCGGTATCAACACCTCATCTTTAATACGAATAAATAATTGATTCAACTCTACGATATTGCGACCTTTAATCACTTCATTCAACATCATTAATGTAAAATAAATAATTAAATTATTACTAGTCCATGCATCTAAATCTTTATCATGCGTATCTTGGTCGCCATGACGAGAATCTTCTCTCGGCACATCATAGTTATCAAGCGTGATTTCACCTTCTTGGATTTTTGCAGATAACGATTCTAATAAGTGCACTTCTTGTCTAAATAATACGGGGATATTTTTGAATTGACCTTTCGCTACTAATCTTGCCATCTCTTTTTCCATTTTATGCCAGAAGGGATAATGGCGTTCGAGTGTCTGCTTCATTGCGTATGCCTTATAAGGTTAAGATTGATAGAGAAGATTATAGGCAACAAATGTTAAGGTAATCTTAGGGCAAAAATGGTCTTAACCTATTAATTTTGCTCGAAAAATAGTTTGCTGGCGTATTTCAGTCAAATTTGATACAATGAGGGCACTTTTTAATAGTGAAATTGTTGGGAGGAAGTAAGAATGAAAAGAATGTTTACTCTAATGTGCGGCATTATCTTAGCATCCGTTGCACATGCTAATTTCAGTAAAGGTTCAAACCAAATGAACTCTCTTTCCTCGGCTTGGAAAAAATCCGCTACACAACATGCTCAATCTAAAAATGACATGGGAATGGTTTATGCGGGTGATGATGTTGCAAGCCGCACCATCGCAGTTGAGCCAGTCGCTGCTTAAATGATTGTAGCCTGGACACGCCTTTTGTGTCCGGGTTTGTTGCATCTGGATACATCTGTATACAACCCACCCCGAAAATCATTGTAGCCTGGACACGCCTTTTGTGTCCGGGTTTGTTGCATCTGGATACATCTGTATGCAACCTACCCCGGACACAAAAAACGTGTCCAGGCTACTTTCTTGAAACCGGCGCGAACGATAAACGATGAACCCTACTCGCTCCATGTTCTGCTAGCGCTTGCATATGTAACGCTGTCCCATAGCCCTTATGTTTAGCAAACCCATACGATGGGTACCGCTTATCTAGCAACATCATCAATCGATCACGGCACACTTTAGCGACAATTGACGCCGCACTAATCGCAGGCTCTAAGTTATCACCACCGACAATGGCCGTCGCAGGACAAATAAATTTAGGGCATTGATTGCCATCAATTAAGGCGTGCGTTGGTGTGATGCGTAAATTTGCAACGGCTCGCTGCATAGCAAGCAAAGTGGCTTGTAAAATATTAATCGCATCGATTTCTCTAACAGTGGCTCTTGCCACGGACCAGCATAATGCCGAGGTTCGTATTTGCTCGAATAATTGCTCACGTTGTTTGGCGGTTAATTTTTTAGAATCCTTCAAACCTGCAATGGGTTTTGCAGGATCAAGAATCACAGCAGCTGCAATTACCGGTCCTGCGAGCGGGCCGCGGCCCGCTTCATCAACACCAGCAATAAGAGACGATGCGCTATAAGCTTGCCTCGCTTGGGCTTGATCCATAAGTGCTTCCTGCGGTTATTTGATGATCCATATCACGATTATGGTTTACTGGCGCTTCTAGGGTGCTACGCACAACGAAACGTGGTCGTTTACGTACTTCTTGATAAATACGACCGATGTATTCACCCACAATACCCAAACCAAATAAAACGATGCCCAGGAAGAAGAAAAGAATGGCGAATAATGTAAACACACCTTCGACTTCTGGACCCACAATCAAGCGACGCGCAAGCAAAAACATCATGAAACCAAAACTACAAATGGAAACAACCACACCAATCATGGTGAAAATTTGTAGTGGAAACACAGAAAATCCTGTGACTAAATCGAAATTGTATCGAATTAATTTATATAAATTGTAATTAGAAGTACCCGCACTGCGTTCTGCGTGCGCCACCCCAACTTCAGTTGGATTGGAAGCATACATTAACGCTAAGGCAGGGATAAACGTGGTGCTCTCTTCAGTCGATGCCATTAAATCAACAATATTGCGAGCATAAGCGCGCAACATACAGCCTTCATCACGCATTTTTAATTTTGGCATCATCCATTCACGAATGCGGTTATGCCATTTAGAAACTTGTAAGCGCCACCAGGTATCTTGACGATCTTGACGATAAGTGTTGACCACATCGTGACCAGCTTCCATCGCGGCCACTAATTTCCCGATTTCTTCGGGTGGGTTTTGCAAGTCAGCGTCCATGGTGATAACGATTTGACCGCGTACACGTTCGAAACCAGCCATAATGGCCATGTGTTGACCGAAATTACCATTAAATTCGATCACACGAATGTTATGCGGGCGACGAGCATGTAAATCACGCAACATAGCAGAGGTATTATCGGTGCTACCGTCATTCGTGAGGATAATTTCGTAGGTTTTACCGATTTTATCCATCGCATTGGTAAGACGAGTGTATAATTCTTCGAGATTTTCTTGTTCGTTATGAACAGGAATGACTATGCTAATATACGGATCGTTAATATGTGGGCTGCGCATGCGGCTAAACCTATCTCAATTAAATGGCTAAAGGTGGATTATATATATCGTTTATGAATAGTAAAACAATCCGTGACATTTTTTTGCACTTTCGACGCTTAAACCCCCATCCGACGACTGAATTACGCTTTCAGACGCCTTTTGAATTACTTATTGCCGTCATTTTATCGGCGCAAGCAACTGATAAATCGGTCAACAAGGCAACGGATGCACTTTATCGCAAGGCAAATACGCCAGAAAAAATAGCGGCACTAGGTTTAAAAGGCTTAGAGGAACACATTAAAACCATTGGATTGTATAAAAATAAAGCTAAATATATTTTGGCGACATGCCATTTATTAATAGAAAAGTTTGGATCACAGGTGCCTGACGATCGTGAAGCGTTAGAATCACTACCAGGCGTTGGTCGCAAAACAGCGAATGTTGTGTTAAATACTTGTTTTCAACAACCAACGATTGCGGTGGATACCCATATTTTTCGTGTTGCCAATCGAATTGGTTTAGCACATGCGAAAACGCCATTAGCAACTGAAAAACAATTATTAAAAATCATTCCAACTGAATTTTTACACGATGCGCATCATTGGTTGATTTTACATGGTCGCTATATTTGCATTGCGCGCAAACCAAAATGTTATGAATGCCCTATTGTTAATTTATGTGAATACAAAAATAAGAATTTAAATCATGTACACAAATGATCGTTATGCTTATCGAGATGCTTATTTTCAAACCTTTGAAAAATGGCAACGACAATTACCATTAGATGATATGGAAAAACAATTGGTTGCTGTGATTGAAATGCATCCTGAATATCACGCACTATTTTCTGCACCGAAACAATCTCGCACACAAGAATTCACATTGGAAGAAAATCCGTTTTTTCACCTCAGTTTACATCTTGCGATTTTTGATCAGCTGAAACTTGATAAACCAACTGGCATTAGAGAAATATTTTTGGCAGCAAAACATAATGGGCGCGATGAACATGAAGTATTGCATCAAATGATGGGATGTTTAGCGGAAATGTTAGCGCGAATGGAGAGGGATGGGAAAGTGGTTGAAGATCAGATTTATTTAGAAAGATTAAAAATGGTATTGGTGTAATTTGTCATCACGGAAGTTTTAGTGTTTTTTGTGAAAATGCCCAGGATCCACCCAAGGCGAATCCAAGACTCTTTGTTTTGTAAACTTGATAAGTGGATCCCGGACAATCGGCTACGCCGATTTCCGGGATGACTGCGATCTAGAAGTAATAATCAAACGACGCTAAAATCACATTGTCCCCTTTACCAGTCGCTGTGCAACTAGATGACGTGCAAGCACCCGGTGTTGTCGCCGCACCAATTGGGCCATTACCAGTGCTACTTGCAGCATAATTGCGATCATGATGAAACTCGAGGCTTTGCAACGTATTACGCAATAATGATGTTGTCATTACCGCAGCATAACGAATCGAAGGCAAACCCAATGACAACGCTTGATTTGATTTTTGATAACCTAACGCAATCGTGCTTGGGCGATCATTTAAAATGCTAAACGTATACGCCGCTTCAAAATCTAATGCCCATGGTTTTGCACCCTTGCCATTATAAGCCATATCGCTGGCACTAAATGCCGTGGTTGCACCAACAAATTCACCGATGAAATCGATATTGTCACCAATACCAAACACACCACGCACATTCAAACCTGGGACTCGATGCGAAATTTGCTCGAATGAACTAAAACCATTACCAATTTGCATACCGCCGGAATCTGCGATGTTGGCAATTAAGCCACCACCAAAGTCACCATTGATTACACCATATTTATATTTGTAGCCAATGTTCATACCACCGTTGTTAATCTTGCTAACAGATGCTGCATGACTATCACCACGGAAAATATAAGCTGCACCGTAAAATGTATTACATTCACCTTGCTGTTGGAACCCAACTAACGCAGAGCGTGCTTTGGTACGCGTTAAAATTTTGGTAAATGGTGTACTAATCATCACAGATGAATACGTACCAAATGGCACATAAAATTGACCAAATGAACCGTAAAATGGTGATTCTGAGAAATTACCTAAGGTTGCAAACGCTTTATTAACAAATACGCGTGAGTTGGAATCAGTGTAGTTACTACCTGACAGAAAAACACTGTTGTTAATTGGCGAGCTACCATCATAGTTAAACTCGATAAAGCCTAAAATCCATTCGCTTGGCCCCAAGAAGAAAGCATCTAACGCAACGTTAGTGACATCAATGTTAGTGGTACTTGGACTACCGCCAATATTGGCATAACTTGCTTGACCTTCAACGACACCACTCAGTAATAAATGGGAGTGATATGGCTCTTTGAAGATTTCGCCGCCCATGGCCATTAATTGCTTGTGAATGGATTTGCGAATACTTAATAACTGTACATCCGTGTTCACACTGGGACTGTTAACAATTAAATTTGAGCCAGAATATTGGATCGGTACACCAACATAAGGACCTGTCGATACAAACGCTTGACCTGGAACATCTAAGTCAAACGGCAAATATTCATTTTCTTCACGCATCATGCGTACTAAATCACGCGCATGCAGTGGGTGGGCGGATGTTGGCCCAGGAGTTGACGTTGGTGAAACATCATTAGTTGAACTATAGCCAGTCTGTTGTTTAGCTTGTTTGTTATTCATTGCTAAACGCTGCATTTTTTTAGAGCGGACTTTTTGAGTAATAGGCGCTGACGTTTGCATCGCATTACTTTGATCAAGCTTTGCTTGTAATACATTTATTTGGCGTTGCATGCTAGCTAATTGCAATTGAAGCGCTTTTGAATCATCTGCGGCAAAAGTGGTAGAAATTCCGATTAATCCTGCGACACCTAAAAGAACCGCGAGTGGCTTTAACTTCAAACTCATATTGAACACTCCAAACATCCATCGTAAAAAGTGCCAGAACGTTAGCAAAAATAAAATGACAACTCAAGTGAAAAGTAGCCTGGACACGTTTTTAGTGTCCGGGATGGTTGCATACAAGTGTGTCCGGATCCAACAACCCCGGACACAAAAAACGTGTCCAGGCTACTCCTCTTGTCATGTGATGCCCAACTCCAGTAAACTTCTCCTTTCCTAATAAAAAGATGACCTATGAAAAACCGATGGTTGAAAGTTGGGCTGAGCGGCTTTTTTGCTGCCATTTTTGGTGTTTTAGGTGTATTTAGTTTTGCCCCTTTCTATATTTTTCCATTAGCGATTGTCGCAATCGCAGGTTTGCTCGCCTTAATTTTAAATAAAACTGCAAAAATGGCTGGATTTTTAGGCTTTATGTTTGGCTTAGGTTTTTTTGGTGCAGGCGTTTATTGGGTTTTTATTAGTGTTCATAGTTACGGTGAAGTACCAGCAGCGTTAGCAGGCTTAGTAACAACGGGTTTAATTGCAATTTTGGCACTCTTCCCGGCTAGCGCATGCTACGCCAGCAATCGTTATTTTCCAAACACAACACGACGCAAACTAATTTTTGCATTTCCTGCAATGTGGCTAATCAGTGAATGGGTTAGAAGTTGGGTTGCATGTGGTTTTACTTGGTTGTTTTTAGGTTACAGCCAAACAAATTCACCTTTAAAAGGTTTTGCTGCCATTTTATCTGTTTACGGTGTCTCGCTTGCGGTTTTAATGAGTAGTGGCTTCATCATTTCCGCCATTAAAGCTTATCGTCAGAAATTATTTAAAGAACTCTTGCAAGATTTAATTTACTTAGCTTGTATTTGGCTAGGCGGTGCATTATTAAGTTTAATTCCCTGGACTGTACCTGAAGGCAAACCATTAAACGTTACTTTGGTACAAGGCAATATTCCACAATCGATCAAATGGTCGAGAGAATATCTTGATCTTTCATATAAACGTTATGTTGAACTCTCTCTTCATGCTTGGGGTAGAAGTGATCTAATTATTTGGCCAGAATCCGCTATTCCGAATGAACTACAAGATTCTGCTTGGTTTATTGATCATATTGATAAAATCGCTAAAGCATCAAAAACAAACATATTACTCGGCATTCCTGTTAAGGCTGGCAAAGATAGTTACTACAACGCCGCAATCACTCTAGGTCAAACACAAGATTTTTATTTCAAACGTCGCTTAGTCCCCTTTGGTGAATACGTTCCCTTCCAATGGATTTCCGAAAAAATATTAAATTTTATGAATGTGCCCATGTCTAATATGGTTCCGGGTTCATACAAACAACATGGCGTTAGACTTGGCAATATTAACGTTGATACCTCAATTTGTTTTGAAATCACTTTCCCTGAATTAATTCACACTTATGATCGCTCGGTTGGTATGTTAGTCACCATTACAAACGATGCATGGTTTAACGATTCGATTGCTGCCGCGCAACATATACAAATGGCTCAAATGCGTGCGATGGAATTGGGTCGTCCGGTGTTATTTGTTAGCAACGATGGTATTACTGCTATTATTGGCTCACACGGCGAAATCGAAGCCGAAGCGCCAACTCATGAGGCCTTCACTTTAAATGGCACTGTGCAACCGATGATTGGTGCAACACCTTGGATGGTGAACTTCATGGATCCACTGTTAGTGATCGTTATTTTATTTATTTACCTATCACGACGTGAATTAAAAAAGTCACCTTTAAAATCAGGTGCAAAAATGGCAATTCAACAGACCTTATCTAAGTAATAACGAGAAAAAAATGCAAGAACAATACAACCCACAAGAAGTCGAACAAGCAGCTCAACACTATTGGCACACTAAAAAATCGTTTCAAGTGATTGAAGATGTCCATAAAGAAAAATTTTATTGTCTTTCCATGCTGCCTTATCCAAGTGGTCGCTTACACATGGGTCACGTGCGCAATTACACCATTGGTGATGCGATTTCTCGCTATCAACGCATGTTAGGCAAAAATGTTTTGCAACCGATGGGTTGGGATGCCTTTGGTTTACCTGCTGAAAATGCAGCGATCAAACATGAAGTGCCACCAGCTGAATGGACCAAGCACAATATTGAAGAAATGCGCAAACAAATGATGTCTATGGGTTTTGGTTATGATTGGAGTCGCGAAGTCACTACATGCCAACCTGAATATTACCATTGGGAGCAATGGCTGTTTTTGCAATTACTGAAAAAGGGCTTAGTTTATAAGAAAAAAGCAGAAGTCAATTGGGATCCCGTTGACCAAACCATTCTTGCTAATGAACAAGTGGTTGATGGTCGCGGTTGGCGTTCGGGCGCATTAGTCGAACGCAAAGAAATTTCACAGTGGTTTTTAAAAATTACCGCCTACGCTGGCGAATTACTAGCGGACATTGAAAAATTAGAACAATGGCCAGAACAAGTCAGAACCATGCAACGCAACTGGATTGGTCGCTCGGAAGGCATTGAAATTAATTTCCCAATTGCAGATGATGAAAATTCATTAACTGTTTACACCACTCGCCCCGATACTTTATTTGGTGTAACTTTCTTAGCTATTTCACCCAATCACCCTATTGCTAAAAAATTAGCTGAAAACAACCACGCTTTAGCGCAATTTATTGAAGAATGCCGCAAAGTGAAAATGGCAGAAGCAGATATCGCAACGATGGAAAAGCTAGGCATGCCATTAGGTATTGATGCTATCAATCCCCTAACTTCTGAAAAAATTCCGGTTTGGGTTGCTAACTTTGTGTTGATGGATTACGGCTCGGGTGCATTAATGGCAGTTCCAGCGCACGATGAGCGCGATTTTGAATTTGCTAAAAAATATCGCTTACCACTCAAGCAAGTCATCACACCTGAAAATGGCACGCATTGGGATTTTACCCATGCAGCTTTCACTCAAGCGGGCGAATTAATTAATTCAGCTCAGTTTAGTAAACTATCTTCTGTAAATGCCACCAAAGCGATCAGTGATTATCTTGAAGAAAATAATTTAGGTAAGCGTAAAGTAAATTATCGTTTACGCGACTGGAGTATCTCAAGACAACGTTATTGGGGCACGCCAGTTCCTGTGATTAATTGCGAAAGATGCGGTGTGATGCCTGTTCCTGAAAAAGATTTACCAGTGATCTTGCCAGAAGATGTTAAATTTACCGGCATTGTCTCACCACTCAAATCAACACCCTCTTTTTTAAATACGACTTGCCCCCATTGCCAAGGTGAAGCAACGCGCGAAACGGATACCTTTGATACTTTCGTCGAATCTTCTTGGTATTACGCAAGATACACTTGCAAGAAACAAGATAAAGCCATGCTGGATGGCCGCGCTAATTATTGGTTACCGGTCGATCAATACATCGGCGGCATAGAACACGCTGTTTTACATTTATTATATGCGCGATTTTTTCATAAATTGATGCGTGATGAAGGTTTAGTAAACAGTAACGAACCCTTTACCCGATTATTGACACAAGGCATGGTATTAAGCCAAGGCGTTAAAATGTCAAAATCCAAAGGTAACACCGTTGATCCGCAAGCATTGATCGAAAAATTTGGCGCAGATACTGTTCGATTGTTTACGATGTTTGCATCGCCACCTGATCAAAGTCTGGAATGGTCAGATAGCGGCGTTGAAGGTGCTGCACGTTTTTTACGACGTGTTTGGGCTTTTGCTTATGAAAATCGCCGCATCATTGAAATTCAAAACCGTTTGCCGCAATCCAATCAATTGGGTACCGCCAACTGGGAAAATGCAGATAAAAAACAAACTGAAAGTTTTAGGCAAATTTATGAAATATTAGATCAAGCCAAATTTGACTATCAACGCCATCAGTTTAATACTGTTGTGTCTAGCTGCATGAAGATTTTTAATTTGCTAACAACACTAGATGCTGCTGCTAGCGATAAAATTGATATTCGTGATATTGTCACGCATAAAGGTTTTAGCATCTTGCTACGCTTATTGGCACCTATTACCCCACATATTGCACATCAGCTCTGGCAAGATTTGGGTTATGAGGATATTATCTTAAATGCTGAATGGCCAAAATCGAGTCCGATAGTCTTTAAGGTCGAAACAGTAGAACTAGTAGTACAAGTAAATGGTAAATTGAGAAGTCGCGTTTCTGTACCAAGCGGCGCTGATGTCAGTGCTATTGAAACGCTTGTGAAAGAAGATGATAAAGTAAAAATTGCCATTGGTGACAAAACAATAAAAAGAATCATCATCGTTCCTGGCAAGCTGGTTAATGTCGTCACTAGTGAATAGTGCTTGGGTTTAAAGCCAAGTTAAACATGGATTGTTTCACTACATATTTGCTCAGAGATACACACATAGAGGCTTGAATGAGATTTGGCAAAACCATAGCGATGCTTTTTATATCGGCAGTCATGACGTGCTGCCTTTCTGCCTGCGGCTTTCATTTGCAAGGTGAAACCAATCTCGCAACCCCACTACATCGCATGTATTTGCAAGCGCAAGACCCATACGGCCCCCTAGCGCGCTATTTACAAGATTACTTAAAAATGTCGCATGTGCAATTAGTCGCAGCGCCTGATCTTGCCAACTCCATTTTAGTAATCGAAAATGATCGCAATTCACAATCGTTACTCAGCGTGAGCGCAACGCAGCAGACCAGACAATACAATTTATCTGTTAATGTTACCTTTTCCGTCACTAATAAAAATGGCAGAGTGATAATCGCCCCGCAATCTTTTACAGAAACGCGCGCACTCACCATTCAGTCAAGCCAAGTATTAGGAAGCAGCAACGAAGCTGCAAATATTTATCAACAAATTCGCCGCTCACTAGCTGCCGCTATTATCAACCGTTTATCGTCACAGGAAATCACCGATACGCTTAATAAATCATTTTCAGAAGATGTAAAACTACAGCATGTCACTCAGGGGAAGCAGAAAAAACTATGAAGTTAACCTACTTTCAACTCGAACCACATCTCAATAAACATCTATTATTATCGTACGTTGTTAGTGGTGATGAGCCATTGCAAATACAAGATGCTGCTAGCATGATTCGCCAAGCCGCTAAAAAAGCAGGTTATAGCGAACGCATCCGCATCACACCTGAAACCGGTTATGATTGGGATGAAATGTATAGCTTGCTGTATGCAAACTCCCTGTTTGCTGAAAAACGCTTAATCGAATTTGACTTTAAACAAACGCTACCACCTAAAGATGCAAGCTCTGTTTTGTCAGAATACGCAACTAAGCCTTCTGAAAATAATTTACTACTCATTGAAACCAATAAAGTTGACGATAAAATCGCTAAAAGTACTTGGTTTAATGCCGTTGAAAAAAATGGCGCGAGTCTCGCACTTTGGCCAATACCACGCGAACAAATGCCGCAATGGATTATGAATCGCGCTAAAAGATACAAAATGCAATTCAATCTAGATGCTGCCGTCTTACTCACCGAATATGTCGAAGGCAATTTAATTGCTGCCGCACAAGTGATTGAAAAAGCCTATTTATTAAAACCAACTGATGCTATTGATATCGAATTATTAAATCTGATTTTAGTCGATGAAAGTCGTTTTTCTATTTTTGATTTTGTTGAAAATGTGATTGCTGGCAACAGTGTACGCGCATTACATATTCTTGATAATTTAAAATTAGAAGGCGCTGACCCCATCTTAGTATTATGGGGTATCACACGTGAATTACGCTTATTATCTGATTTGAGTGTCGAACATAAAAACGGCTCAAGCTACGAAACGTTATTTCAAAAACATCGTATTTTTGCCAGACGACAACCTGCTTTAAAAAGATTTTTAGGGACCCAAACCTCTAAGGATTGCTTAGGTTATTTAATGCAAGCCGCTAACATCGATAAAATGTTAAAGGGTGCAGCCAATGGCAATCCTTGGGATGCGTTGCAAATGTTTTGTTTGAGGCTTAAATAATAATGCGCGCAGCACCTTCAGTATTAGGTATTTTAGGCGGCACGTTTGATCCTATTCATTTTGGTCATTTGCGTATAGCGCTTGAGCTTGCAGAAGCGACCAAGATTGAACGCGTACACCTGATTCCAACGTATCAACCCGCGCATCGTCATGCACCAAAAGCTTCTCCTGAGGCACGTTTTACAATGCTTGCCAATTCTGTAGCTGACAACCCCCTATTCGTTGCTGATCGTCGCGAAATCGATCGCCAAGACGAAAGCTATACAATTGATACACTGCATGATTTAACAAAACAATTTCCGAAAACCACCTTGTGTGTGTTTTTAGGTTTAGATGCGTTTTTGGGGTTCCATGAATGGAAAAACTATTCAGAGATTCTTAAATTAGCCCATTTAGTGATAGCAAAACGCCCAAATTTTTCACTGCCCGAAAAAGGCATCGTTTGTGACTTAATGAAGTCACATAAACAAGAAAATATTAATTATATTCAACAACATAAGTCGGGCGGCATTTTCATCATTCCAACGGCCGAGTTGCACATCTCCGCTAGTGAAATAAGAAAACAGATTGCAATGGGTCGCAATCCAAGGTATTTATTGCCAGACAAAGCTTATCATTACCTACAATTAAACGGTACCTACCACAAATGAAACCAGAAGAAATACTCGACCTTGCGGTCAAAGAACTTGATGAAATGAAAGGCATAGACATTGTTTCAATGGATGTGCGCACCCTCACTAGCATTACTGATTACATGGTTATTTGCACCGGACGCTCAACGCGTCACGTGAAAGCATTAGCAGAAAATCTTGCGACAAAAGCAAAACAAATGAAAGTCAGCGTCGTTCGCACCGAAGGCGATCAAGAAAGCGAATGGGTGTTAGTCGACCTTGGTGATGTTGTTATTCATATCATGCTACCAACTGCACGTGCATTCTATAGCCTGGAAGATCTTTGGGAACCGGTAAAAGAATTACGCGATCAACAAGCGAATTAACCTTTCTATGCGTTTGCGTATTTTGACCATCACTCACAAATCACCATCATGGATTAGTGAAGGCTATGAAGAATACGCAAAACGACTCCCTCAAAGTTGCACTCTCGAATTAGTTGAAATCCCCGCTGAAAAACGCGGCACGAATGCTGATTTAAAACGCATTCAAGAGCGCGAAGGCGAGAAAATGTTGCAAGCAATCAAACCTAATCATTTAGTAGTCGCCTTGGATGTTTTAGGCGAAGCATGGTCAACGGAGGAGCTTTCGAAAAATTTAAAATCCTGGCTACAATCTGGAAAAAATATTGATTTATTAATTGGCGGGCCCGAAGGTCTAGCCCCTAGTTGTTTGCAAAAAGCAGCAGTGAAATGGTCGCTGTCACCACTTACCTTTCCGCATATTATTGTGAAATTGATTATTGCTGAACAAATTTACCGGGCACATAGTATTTTGCAAGGACATCCGTATCATCGCTAACCCGTCATCCCGGAAATTTCCGTAGGAAATTGTCCGGGATCCACCAAGGTGAACCCAACACTCATTGTTTTGTAAATTTGATAAGTGGATCCCGGACAATCGGCTTTGCCGATTTCCGGGATGACAATTACTCCGGACTATTTAACCCTGCTACCGCCAATAATATATCAACTTCTCTCTTCTTATCTTTCACTGCAGCCTGCAATTTATCTCGCGCTACTTTTGCAACATTTTGCTCAGCAGGAATCGCATTTTTCATTTGCAATGATTGCACTTCTTCATTTGCGGTAGCGAGCTTTGTTTGCAATTGCACTAAATCATACTCAGCATCTAAGATGCGCTGGCCAAAACGCTCAGGATCAGCTTGTTCTGCTTGCAAAAAGGTACGCAAAATAGATTGCGCCTCAAAAACCATTTTGCAATGTGGCGTCGTTGGCTGATTATTAGCAGTATTGCCATTCGAACAATTTACTAATTGTTTTTCTAACACATAAGGATGCATCACTAAGTAATCAACAGACATTTCTTGTTGCTGGCAACCAACCGTTGTTAAACATAAACCTAGCATTGCGAATCGTTTCAGCGAAAAAATTTTCATTCAAGCCTCTTATTGAAATAAAGCGTACGGCGATTGGTTATTCATGAGTAAATAAGCAAATGGTAAGGCCATTAGAAACAAACCCGCTATAAATAAAAAAACCACGGTGCTCATAGGGGCGACGAGTGGATTACGTCGATGCTCAACATATTTGACGATACAGGCAAACAAAAACGAAGCGCCTATCACTAAACAAGCGGTGTAAATAAATTGTGAAGCAAAGGCAACTGGCTGCATGAGATTATCAGCAACTTTGCCAACCCCTTGCGGTTGATAAGGCGTATAAGCATAAACGTTAGTGGTAAATAAAGCGGCTATCCATAACCCTATTTTCATTGCCTACCTCGTACTTATTTAAACCAATCACTGGTAATAACGTTCAGTTTATTATAAATTGAATGTTATGTTTAGTCATTTATCTATTGAAGAGCGCGAAAACAATATTGACTATCCCATCCAGGATAGCAAACTGCCTTTTGCAGATTATATTGCGCAAACAAAAGCAATTATCCGAGAACGCCGCACAGATTTAGCAGCGGCCGCAGATCCTGAGTCGATTATTGAGCGCAATGCACCGTTTGAATTTCGCCCAGATCCTGTCTTTTTACACAATAAGCGCTATAAATCCGCAGCATTATTAATTCACGGGTTATTAGACTGTCCTTTTTCACTACGCGATATTGGCTTGAAACTGCAAAATCAAGGCGTGCTATGCCGCTCTATTTTACTGCCAGGTCACGGCACCAACCCTTCGGATATGCTGCATGTCACGCATCAAGAATGGATGTCAGCACTACGTTATGGCTTAGAAAGCTTGCGAGATGAAGCAGATCGCATTTATCTCGTGGGGTATTCGACCGGTGCAACTTTATCGGTGTATCAGGCACTGCTGGATAATACGATTGCGGGTGTTATATTAATTGCACCCGCCATTCAAATTAAGGCGCCGGTTGATATTGTCGTGGCGGCGCGCAAATTTACGCAAATGTTTAGCAATCAGCATCCTACTTGGCTTTATAAGGAAATTGAGCGCGATATTGGTAAATATCACTCCATTACTTTCAACGCGGTCTCTCAAGTGGCGGCACTGACTAAAATTATTCGTGATTTAAACTCTATGCGCGAATTGACTTGCCCTGTTTATATGGCTATTAGCCGTGAAGATGAAACCATTTCAAGCCATCAAGCAATTGAATTTTTTCAAAGACAACGACATCAAGACAGCCGCTTAATATTATATACCTCAATCGATCATCGCTATCCGGATAAACGTATCGTGACTCGAAACGGAAAATATCCCAACTTACACATTAATCATTGCTCTCATGTTTCACTTCCATTTGCACCAACAAATAGCTATTACGGGATTGAGGGTACTTATGAAAATGCTTCACGTCTTGATAAAAAAAATGTGATCTATGGAGCCTATAATCGCTTAGAACAGCAATTCTTTACTCTGCTTTATAATGCAAAAATAATTAAAAATAAACGCAGCGAATTAACTTACAATCCAGATTTTGAATTTCTGGCGGAAGATATCGCTGCGTTTATTAATCGCGATTAACGACGACTAGTGCGCAACCAATCAAGCATTAACATAGCAACGCCAACGCAAATGGCACTATCGGCAATATTAAAAATAGCAAAATGCCAATCGTTAACGTGAAAATCAATGAAATCGACCACATAACCATACATGACGCGATCACAAGCATTTCCAATTGCGCCAGCAATAATCAAACATAATGCGATATTCAACCACCACGCATTTTTAGGCACACGTGACAACCAGACAACCACAACGCACGTCACTAAAACAGCGAGCCCGCCTAAAGCCCACTGTTGCCAACCAGAAGCTGAATGTAAAAAACTAAAAGCAGCACCCGTGTTATAAGCCAGCGTTAAATTTAACACTGGCAATATTTCCCGTGGCTCGAAAAAGGCAAGATGCATCATCACCCAATCTTTACTGATTCGATCTAAGACAATCACAATCACTGCTAACCACAACCATCTCAAACCAGATGACATCAAACGCATAGGGACTTCTCGCTCTGTTAAGTCGGAATAAACATAAGTTGCTTTACGCATAATTGCGAACCTCGCCTGCTTCACTGATGTTTTTAATACAACGCTCACACAAGCCATCACTTTTGATCGGAACGCGATGCCAACAACGCACACATTTTTCATCGTTTGTTTTCACCACTTTTAAACTCAACCCAGGCACATCGGTTAATACAGCATCAACTGGACCCGAATGAGCCGGAATGACATTAGCACTTGCGGTGATTAAAACAAAACGCAATTCATTTTCCAAATCATCTAACATATTTTTTAAATCAGCACCTGCAAACAAAGTCACATCGGCTTCCAGTGCTGAACCTAACTCCCCTGCATTTCGCTTGCTTTCGATTTCCTTATTAACAGCTTCTCTAACAGCGCGAATTTTCTCAAAGTAAGCCTGTCCCATTCTTTCATCCGACGGCAATACCGCTAAATTTTTATACCAAGTGGTAAGCAATACCGATTGCTCTTTTTCACCTGGAATATATTGCCAAATTTCTTCTGCGGTAAAACTCATGATCGGCGCCATCCAGCGCACGAAAGCGTGCAAGATGTGATACAAAGCCGTTTGCGCTGAGCGTCTACCGTTACTATCTTTCGCCATGGTGTATTGACGATCTTTGATGATATCTAAATAAAACCCGCCCAAATCAACCACACAGTAATGATGTAAGCGCTGCACGACTGAATGGAATTGATACGATTCATACGCATCACAAATTTCTTGCTGCATTAAGCGTGCTTTATCGACTGCATAGCGATCTAATGCCAACATGTCTTCAAACGGCACACTATTTTTTACAGGATCAAAATCATGTAAATTGGCTAGTAAAAATCGCGCAGTATTACGAATACGACGGTACGTTTCTGAAGTTCGCGTTAAAATTTCTTTTGAAACCGCCATCTCAGTTCGATAATCAACCGATGCAATCCATAAGCGCAACACATCTGCGCCTAACGTTTTAATGACTTCATCCGGCGCAATCACATTGCCGATCGATTTTGACATTTTGCGACCTTGACCATCCACTGTGAAACCATGCGTTAACACTTCTTTGTAGGGTGCGATTTTATTGATAGCAACCGATGCTAACAATGAAGATTGAAACCAACCACGATGTTGGTCGGAACCTTCTAAGTATAAATCAGCTGGGAATGCTAGCTCCTTCCGTTGCTTTAACACGCATTCATGCCCAACACCTGAGTCATACCACACATCTAATACATCCGTTACTTTTTGGTAATGCTTTGCATCATCGCCCAACAATTCTTCCGGTTTTAATTGATACCAAGCTTCGATACCTTGCTTTTCAACGGCTAATGCCACTTTTTCCAATAATTCATTAGTATTAGGGTGTAATTCACCGGTTTCTTTATGAATAAATAACGCAAGCGGTGTTCCCCATGTGCGTTGACGCGACACACACCAATCAGGACGATTAGCAATCATGCCATGAATTCGTGATTGTCCCCAATCTGGCACCCATTCAACACCCGGGATCGCAGCTAACGCTTGTTCGCGTAAACCGCCTTGCTCCATACTGATAAACCATTGCGGAGTTGCACGATAAATTAATGGTGATTTATGTCGCCAACAATGCGGATAACTGTGTGTTAATTTAGATTGCACGATTAAAGTATTATTTTCTTCTAATACTTTCATGACTTCAGGATCCGCTTTACGTACATGAATTTTCGCAAAAAAAGGTGTTGTTGAAATATAACAACCATCATCCCCTACTGGATTTTCAAGGGGTAATTGATATTTCTTACCAATTAAAAAGTCATCAGGTCCATGAGCGGGTGCCGTATGTACAGCCCCTGTACCCGAATCCACAGTGACATGATCACCTAACACAACGGGAACTTGTTTATCAAATAATGGATGCTTTAATTTTAAGCCTTCTAATGCCTCACCTAGCGCTGTACCCAATACTTCAAATTGACTCACACCATAACGCTGCATGATGGATTCGAGTAAATCTTTCGCCACAATGACACGTTCTTTGCCATCACATTGCACTAACACATAATCTAATGCTGGATTTAAAGCAACCGCTTGGTTTGCTGGTAATGTCCAAGGGGTGGTCGTCCAAATCGGAATAGAGATGGCACCCTTACCTGCTTTTAAGCCTGGAAATAAAGCTTCACAAGCACTTTCAGAAACAACCGCAAAGCGCACATCAATCGATAGTGATGTTTTATCTGCATATTCCACTTCTGCTTCGGATAATGCCGATGCGCAATCTAAACACCAATAAACAGGGTTATACCCTTTTTGTAAGTGATGATTGTTGATGATACTGGAAAGACTACGAATAATATTTGCTTCATAACGATAATCCATCGTCATGTAAGGATTAAACCAATCACCCGTTACACCTAAACGAATAAATTCGGCACGTTGAATATCAATTTGCGACATAGCATATTCACGCGCTGCGGCACGAAATTCAGTAGCACTGATTTTTTGTCCTGGTTTGCCATATTTTTTTTCGACATTTAATTCGATTGGTAAGCCATGACAATCCCAACCTGGCACATATGGCGCATCAAAACCACTGAGTGTTTTTGATTTGACAACCATATCTTTTAAAGTTTTATTAACCGCGTGACCAACGTGAATATTACCATTGGCATAAGGAGGACCATCAAACAAAATAAATTTTGGTTTGCCAACACCCGCTTTACGCATCGCTGCATAAATATCGATTTCTTCCCAACGTTTCAAAATAAGTGGTTCGCGCTCAGCCAAACTTGCTTTCATTGGAAAATCAGTTTGCGGTAAATTTAACGTATGCTTGTAATCAGTCATCACACATCCTAATCAAAATAATTTTTTGTTGCTGCCACATCTTTGGCAATTTGTTCTCGTAGTAAATCAAGACTTGGGTAATATTCTTCATCACGCAATTTATGACAGAATTCTACAGTGACATAGCGACCATAAATGTCTTGGTTAAAATCGAGTAAGTGTACCTCGAGTAAGGTTCGCGTGCCATCAACAGTTGGTCTGGTGCCAAGATTGGCAGCCCCCGGTAACGAGGTTGCATGCAACCCCTGAACTCGCACACAAAACACACCAGCAATCGGCGTTAACCGACGATGTAAAAATATATTCGCCGTAGGAAAACCCAGTTTGCGCCCTATTTGATCACCAAATCGTATTCGACCAGACATGGTGTAAGGTCTACCGAGTAATTCTGCGGCTAATGCCAAATCACCCTGCTGCAACGCTTCTCGCACCCAGGTGCTACTGATTCTTCGCTCATGCAGCATCACGCTAGGCAATGAAGCGACGCTAAATCCGGCTGATTTACCCACTTGCTGCAAGAGTGCAAAATCACCCTGCCGTTTATAGCCAAAACGAAAATCATCGCCGACAAAAACATGAATGGGCGCCAACTGTTGCTGCAAAATATGAGTTGCGAAATCAATTGCACTAATGCTTGCAAATGATTGATTAAATGGCAATATTAGAACGAAATCGATGCCGGTTTTGGCAAGCTCAATGAACTTCTCGCGTAAACGCGTAATGCGTGGGATGGTTAATTGATCCTTAGCAAAAAACTCAAACGGATGCGGTTCAAACGTAATCAGCGTCGAAGATACGCCCTGACGTTTTGCCATCGTCACCACTTCTTGTAATAAACGCTGATGGCCAAGATGCACGCCATCAAAATTACCGATGGTCACAACCCCGCCCCGCATAGCGTTGGTGATATTTGTTAATCCGCGAATTAATTTGGTTGGCATGATTATCCTAAACCCACATAAAAACGAAACTGACTGTATGATAATTCGCAGCTTTTTGCTAGCATAGACCCAATACAATGCGGAGCAAATACATGTCAAGTTTGGCACCTGAAAAAATCGTTACCATTTTAGAAGCTGCTATCATGGTTTCTGGTCACCCTTTGAACATCTCTTCGATGATGAATTTATTTCCCGAAGATAATCGTCCGGAAACAACGGAAATCAAAGCCGCACTCACAACCCTTAGCGAAAAATATAATGCCGATAGCGGCATTGAATTAGTCGAAGTGGCTAGCGGTTATCGTTTACAAGCAAAAGCAGAATTAAGCCCTTGGTTATCAAAACTATGGGAAGAACGCCCACCACGTTATTCACGCGCGTTTTTAGAAACACTGGCCATTATTGCTTACAAGCAACCTATCACACGCGCTGAAATTGAAGAAATACGCGGTGTGACCGTTAGCAGCAACATTATCAAAACGCTTTTGGAACGTGAATGGATTCGAGTCGTCGGTCACCGTGAAATCCCAGGCCGTCCTGCTATTCTTGGCACCACCAAAGAATTTCTTGATCATTTTTGCTTAAAATCATTATCTGAATTGCCAACGCTTGCGGAATTCAAAGATTTTGAAACACAGGAAGCAAATCTGCAGGTGCAATTAGCACTTGAAAATAGCGACCTCGGCCCTGAAAACAGTGAAGTGATTCCTGAAGAGCGCGAAGCAGTCATCAATGAGTAGTGAAAAAATTCAAAAAGTATTAGCCAATGCGGGCGTTGGTTCGCGTCGTCAAATTGAAGGCTGGATCGAACAAGGCCGTATTAGTTTAAATGGTCGCGTTGCAACGATTGGCGATCGCATGACTTATCACGACAAAGTGAGTGTTGATGGCCGTGAAATTAAATTAGTCAAAAGTCAAAATCAAAATTCTCGCGTGTTACTCTACCATAAACCCGAAGGTGAAATTTGCACGCGCAACGACCCAGAAGGTCGCCGCACGATTTTTGAAAGCTTACCCATTATTCGTAATAGCCGCTGGATTTGTGTTGGTCGCCTAGATTTAAATACCTCTGGTTTATTACTCATCACCAATGATGGCGCACTAGCAAATCAATTAATGCATCCTAGTTTTGAAATTGAACGTGAATATGCTGTGCGTGTACGCGGTGATGTAGATGGTGAGCATTTACAAGAATTGCAAAATGGTATCGAATTAGAAGACGGCGTTGCCCACTTCGATCAAATTGTTGATGCTGGCGGCAGCGGCGCTAATCATTGGTATCATGTTGTGGTGCGTGAAGGTCGCAATCGCTTAGTTCGTCGTATGTGGGAAGCGTTAGGTTTTGAAGTGAGCCGCTTGATTCGCATTCGCTTTGGGCCTGTGTATTTGCCTTCTGGTTTAAAACAAGGTCGTCACATCGAATTAACAGATGAAGAAATTTCATCACTCGCGCAATTGAGATAAACATCATTCCGGAATGTAGCCTGGACACGCTTTTTGTGTCCGGGTTTTTTTTGTAACGGAGCAAAAAAGCCCCGGACACAAAAAGCGTGTCCAGGCTACAATTCCGCTTTTAATTGATAGAGTACTTCCATGGCTTCTTTTGGTGTTAATTGATCTGGATCAAGCGCGCGCAAACTCACTAATACGGGATGATCTTCAACAGGCACCGCAAACAAATCACATTGCGACGGTGTAGCGGAATGCATCGCTACTTGCTGATAAGCATGCTGCTCTAACTCTTGCAATTTCTTTTTCGCTTGCTGAATCACAGAGCGCGGCACACCGGCTAATTGCGCGACTTGTATACCATAGCTTTGACTCGCAGGACCTGGTTGCACTTTGTGTAAGAAAATAATTTTATCGCCATGCTCTGCAGCATCCAAATGCACGTTTTTAACAGCGGCAATATCTTCTTCTAATGCGGTTAACTCAAAATAATGCGTAGCAAATAAAGTGTAAGCACGAATACCTTGTGCTAAACGATGCGCACAAGCATACGCTAATGACAAACCATCAAACGTACTCGTACCGCGACCTATTTCATCCATTAACACTAAACTTTGTGTAGTGGCATTATGTAAAATATTCGCAGTCTCTGTCATTTCCACCATAAAAGTAGAACGACCACTAGCTAAATCATCTGCCGCGCCAATACGCGTAAAAATACGATCAACGCTACCAATCGTTGCAGATTCCGCTGGCACATAACTGCCGATGTGCGCGAGCAAAACAATTAAGGCAATTTGTCGCATGTAAGTCGATTTACCGCCCATGTTAGGCCCTGTAATAATCAACATGCGTGAAGATTGATTTAACACAACATCATTTGGTACAAAGGCATGACTTGCCACTTGTTCAACAACAGGATGTCTGCCGCCAACAATATTGATACCATTATCGTCGTTTAATTGCGGCATTACCCAATTCAAAGCGTCAGCGCGGTTCGCAAAATTCATCAACACATCAATTTCAGCAAGCGCACTTGCCGTTGCCTGCATTTCTGGAATGGCGGGTATTAATTTTTCTAATAATTCCTCATATAGAAATTTTTCGCGGATAAGCGCTTTATCTTGCGCGCTCAATGCTTTTTCTTCGAATACCTTTAATTCAGGCGTAATAAATCGCTCAGCATTTTTTAATGTCTGCCTGCGAATATAATCATCAGGCACTTTTTCTGCTTGCAAGCGGCTTATTTCGATATAGTAACCATGCACTCGGTTATAGCCTACTTTTAAGGTAGAAAAACCGGTACGCGCTTTTTCTTGTTCTTCTAATTTTACTAAATAATCACCCGCATTTTCACTTAAAGCGAGCAACTCATCCAATTCTGCATCATAACCTTTTGCAATCACACCACCATCACGAATAGTAACGGGTGGATTTTCAATAATCGCACGCATTAATAAATCGCAATGATCAGCAAATTCGCCTAATTGCATTTTCAATTGTTGCAAACGCGTTGCTCTCACCTCATTTAACTCTTGATGCAATGCAGGCAATAATGCAAGCGTGGCGCGCAAGGCTAATAAATCACGAGGACGAGCTGATTTTAATGCAACTCTCGCTAAAATTCTTTCTAAATCGGCACACTGTTGCAACAATGAACGCAACGGTGCATACATTCTAGCTTCAATGGCATCTTCAATGGCTTGATGACGATTTTTTAATATTGCTCTATCGCGCAATGGACGATTTAACCAGCGCTTTAATAATCGACTACCCATCGCGGTACGTGTTTCATCTAACACTTTAGCTAATGTGTTTTCTTCACCACCCGAAAGATTGGTTACTAATTCTAAATTACGGCGTGATGCTGCATCTAATATTAAACTGTCTTCTCGTAATTCAACATGAATGGTGCGAATATGCGGCATGGCAGCGCGCTGTGTTTCTTTCGCATATTGCAACAAACTTCCTGCTGCACAAAGGGCAACACCTATATTATCGCAACCAAAACCGCTTAAATCGTGTGTTTGCATTTGCTCGGTTAATAATCTTACCGCAGTTTCTTGCTCAAATTCCCATGGCGGACGACGCACTAATCGCATCGTGTATTCTTGCAACATGGCATGCTCTAAGTCATCACTCACTAATAATTCTGCTGGTCGCAAACGAGCTAATTCGCCTTGTAATGCTTCTTCTGTGTCAGCAGTCAATAATAAAAAGCGCCCACCCGTAATATCTAACGAGGCTAAACCGTATTTATTATTATGTTTATGCAGCGCCATTAATAAATTATCTTGTTGATCTTGTAAAAATGCTGCATCGCTTACCGTACCTGGCGTTAACACACGCACGACTTCACGCTCAACAGGGCCTGTACTGGCTTTTGGGTCGCTTGTTTGTTCGCAAATCGCAACGGATAATCCCGCACGAATTAATTTTGCTAAATATGACTCTGCGGAATGAAATGGCACACCAGCCATAGGAATCGGTTTACCGGCAGATTGCCCGCGCGCAGTCAGCGTGATTCCTAATAACGAAGATGCTTTTTCAGCATCTGAATAAAACAATTCATAGAAATCGCCCATGCGATAAAATAATAATGTATTCGGATGATCCGCTTTGATGCGCATGTATTGCTGCATCATGGGTGTGAGTTCGGCATGAGCTTGCATAATTTTGCTATCCTTTCAATGGGTATGTAGCCTGGACACGTTTTTTGTGTCCGGGGGCTTTTCTCTTCTATCGAGAAAAAACCCCGGACACAAAAAACGTGTCCAGGCTACAAACAATTATGAGAGTATACTCAGACTATTAATAAGGTAAAGATCATGACTCTATCCATTTTAGTAAATGAGTTAAGCGTTATATTACTCAACCGCCAACTCAAATTAACAACGGCAGAATCTTGCACAGGTGGTGGTTTGAGTTATTATTTAACTGCTCAACCTGGTAGCAGTGCATGGTTTGAATCTGGGTTGGTGACGTATAGTAATGAAGCCAAGATGGCATTACTTGGTGTCAAAGAAAGCACCTTACAATCCTTTGGCGCTGTGAGCGAAAATACAGCAAGGGAAATGGCAGAAGGCGCGTTACTTTCGAAGCGGGCGGACATTGCAATCAGTATTACAGGTATTGCAGGACCGGATGGCGGAACCAAAGAAAAACCAATCGGCACCGTATGGTTTGGGATAGCTAGTCAAAACGGTAAAACTAAAACCTTCATGTTTCACTTTAAGGGTGATCGGGAAACTATTAGATTGGCAAGTATTGAGCAAGCACTAAAGGAATTAAAAAAATATTTGCATTAATTCGTGCCCGTGGCCGTGCCCGCGTGCGTGCCCGGCATTTGATTTTTTTCCAAAAGCAATAAAAGCAAAAAAATCGGGCACGCACGCGGGCACGGCCACGGGCACGTTTAGTAAGGTTTAAAATTTTTCTTTCATAAACCGCACATAGGGATTATTATAAAGATCCCCCCTGTACCACTCCCAATCTACAAGGACTACTTATGTCAGAAGAAAACAAAAAGAAGGCACTTACGGCGGCTCTCAGCCAAATCGAACGTCAATTCGGTAAAGGCGCTGTGATGCGTATGGGTGATAGTGCGGCAGAAATGGCCGACATCGAACCTATTTCCACCGGTTCACTTTCACTGGATATCGCTCTCGGTATCGGCGGCTTGCCAAAAGGTCGTATCGTTGAAATCTACGGACCAGAATCTTCTGGTAAAACCACTCTAACCTTGCAAGTGATTGCACAATGCCAAAAGAATGGTGGCACAGCGGCATTCATTGACGCAGAACACGCTTTAGATCCTGCTTATGCTAGAAAATTAGGCGTGAATGTGGATGATTTACTTATTTCACAACCTGACACGGGTGAACAAGCATTAGAAATCGCTGACATGCTCGTTCGCTCTAGCGCCATTGATGTCATCATCGTTGACTCAGTTGCCGCATTAACACCAAAAGCTGAAATCGAAGGTGAAATGGGCGATCAACACATGGGTTTACAAGCTCGCTTAATGTCACAAGCATTACGCAAACTCACTGGTAACATTAAACGCTCAAACACACTGATTATTTTCATTAACCAAATTCGGATGAAAATCGGTATTGTGTTTGGTAATCCAGAAACAACAACCGGCGGTAATGCCTTAAAGTTTTATGCTTCTGTTCGTTTAGATATTCGCCGCATTGGTAACGTCAAAGAAGGCGACGAAATCATCGGCAGTGAAACCCGCGTTAAAGTGGTTAAAAACAAAGTAGCGCCGCCATTCAAACAAGCTGAATTTGAAATCCTTTATAACGAAGGTATTTCACGTGAAAGCGAAATTATTAATTTAGGCGTGACCCACAACCTTATCGACAAATCAGGCTCTTGGTTTAGCTATAACGGCCAACGCATTGGTCAAGGTAAAGATAATGCACGCTTGTTCTTAAAAGAAAATAAACAAATTGCGGAAGAAATCGAAGGCAAGATTCGCAGCTTGTTGATTAACACAGAAAGCTCAACACGTGATGCAAAGATTGTTGATATTGATGAGCATGTTGCTTAAGTTGTAACTCGTGCCCGTGAGCGTGCCCGCGTGCGTCCCCGTCTTTTGATTTTCTTATCCAAAAGCAAAAAACGGGGACGCACGCGGGCACGCTCACGGGCACGATTTTTTAAGTCGCCACCTTAAAAGGGACTCTTCCATGCCCAAACAACCACCTAAATCCCCACTTTCCGCAGCCCGATTAAACGCCATGGACTACCTCGCTCGTCGCGACCACAGCAAACAAGAATTAAAGCTCAAATTAAAAAAAAAGGGACACGCCCTTGAAGATATTACACAAGCAATAACCGAACTCGATCAAAAAGGCTTGATCAATGAAAGCCGCTTCACTGAGAATTTTATACGCTACAAACGCAACCGCGGCTTTGGCCCTGAACGCATCCAATTAGAATTAAATGCTCGTGGAATTGATGATGCCACGATTGCAGAACAATTAAGGTTAGCTGATAATGGCTGGTCGAATGATGCCCGCAAAGTGTGGCAAAAACATTTCAAGGGCAAATACCCTGAAAATTACGCTGAAAAAGCTAAACAAATGCGCTTTTTACAATATCGCGGCTTTAACCGCGAGCAAATTAGCAGCATATTTAAAGAAGAAGAGATATCTACATGAGTACAAATCATAAACACTGGAGTGGCAACGCCATCCGTCAAGAATTCCTCAATTATTTTAAAAACAATAAACACACCATTGTTGCAAGCAGCTCGCTCGTGCCTGGCAATGATCCCACCCTACTCTTCACCAACGCCGGCATGGTGCAATTTAAAGAAGCCTTTTTAGGGCAAGAAGATCGCGGCTATGTGCGCGCCACCTCCTCACAACGCTGCGTACGCGCTGGCGGCAAACATAACGATTTAGAACGCGTGGGTTACACCGCACGTCATCACACTTTTTTTGAAATGTTAGGTAATTTTAGTTTTGGCGATTATTTCAAACGCGAAGCGATTCGCTTTGCTTGGGAATTTTTAGTCGACAAAATGGGTTTACCGCCTGAAAAATTATGGGTCACTGTTTACAAAGAAGATAAAGAAGCAGAAGACATTTGGTTAAATGAAATGAAAATTGATCCAAAACGATTTAGTCGTTGCGGTGAAGAAGATAATTTCTGGTCAATGGGCCCAACCGGTCCTTGCGGCCCTTGCACTGAAATCTTTTATGATCACGGCGCTGATATTGCTGGCGGCCCACCGGGCAGCCCTGATGCTGACGGAGATCGTTATATTGAAATTTGGAATATTGTCTTTATGCAGTTTGATAAATCGGCCGATGGTAAATTAACACCACTGCCAAAACCATCCGTTGATACCGGTATGGGTTTAGAGCGTATCGCTGCTGTTTTACAAGGTGTGCACAACAATTATGATACCGACTTATTTCAACCGTTGATTAAAGCAACCGCAAAATTAGCAGGCAAAACAGATCTCACCGATTTTTCATTGCAAGTAATTGCTGATCATATTCGTTCATGCAGTTTTTTAATTGTTGATGGTGTAACACCATCAAATGAAGGTCGCGGTTATGTGTTACGTCGAATTATTCGTCGCGCATTGCGTCACGGTGACAAACTTGGCTTACCACAACCCTTCTTTTATCAATTAGTACAACCATTAGTGGATTTGATGGGTGATGCCTACCCGGAATTAGCGAAAGCGCAAAAACATATTGAAAAAACATTGCGCCAAGAAGAAGAACAATTCATTACCACATTGCAACAAGGTTTAAAATTATTCGACCAAGCCATTGCCGATTTGAAAGGCAAGGTTATTCCAGGCGAAACCGTTTTCAAACTATACGATACTTATGGTTTTCCCGCTGATTTAACAGCTGATATTGCTCGCGAACGTCAATTAACCATTGATGAAGCAGGTTTTGAAGCCGCGATGGAAAAACAACGCGAACGCTCCAGACAATCTAGCCAATTTACAACAGAATATTTAGTCGCAGATACTACGCAAGCCCCAACGGAATTCACGGGTCACACACACGCATTAGATGAAAGCAACCCCGTTAGCGGCAAAGTATTAGCACTCTATCGCGATGGTAAATTTGTTGAATCCTTAAATGCCGGTGAAAAAGGTTCGATTGTTTTAGATCGCACCCCTTTCTATGCTGAATCTGGCGGTCAAGTTGGTGATCAGGGTGTATTACGCATTAAACATGATACTTTTTTCAAAGTATTCGACACCATCAAGCAAGGTCACATGCATTTGCATCTTGGTAAACTAGAAAAAGGTAGTTTAAAAATTGATGATGAAGTATTAGCAGAAGTTGACGCTAAGCGTCGCGCTGCGACTGTTTTAAATCATACCGCCACTCATTTATTGCATATGGTTTTAAAGCAAGTATTAGGTGACCACGCCATTCAAAAAGGATCGCTTGTCGAGCCTGAAAGATTACGCTTTGACTTTGCACATCAATCCCCTATGACTGAAGATGAAATCCGCGAAGTTGAAATGCGCGTCAATCAACACATTCGTGCAAATCATGAAGCCTCTGTTCGCGTGACAACGCCAGAAGAAGCCATCGCATCTGGTGCTGTTGCATTATTCGGTGAAAAATACGGTAGCAAAGTGCGCGTTGTTAATTTCGGCCCCTCCGTTGAATTATGCGGCGGTACGCATGCTGATCACACTGGTGATATTGGTATTTTCAAAATCACATCCGAATCCGGTGTTGCCGCTGGCATTCGCCGTATTGAAGCCGTAACCGGTGACGGCGCATTACGTTACATCGAAAAGAGTGAACAAACAGCCAAACAAAAATTAGCGCAAGCAGAAGAACGCGCCCATCAATTAGAAAAAGACATTACTGCACTCAAAGATAAAATCGCAGCGTTATACACACGCGATTTAATGTCACAATTAAAGTTAGTTGGCGACATCAATGTGTTAGCAACCGTGGTCGATGGTTTAGATGGCAAATCACTACGCAGCGCAATGGATCATTTAAAACAGCAATTAAAGCGTGCCATTGTCGTGCTTGCTATCGTTAAAGAAAATAAAGTCAGCGTGGTCGGCGGCGTTACCCCCGACTTAGTTGACAAATTAAGCGCTAAAGACGTTGTTAGCTTAGTCGCCAGCCAAATTGGCGGCAAAGGTGGCGGCCGGGCTGATCTTGCCGAAGCGGGTGGCAATAAACCAGAAGCGTTGGAAAAAGCGCTGCATTCAATTTACACTTGGGTACAAGAGCGACATTAATAGGAAAGGCTCATGGCGTTAATTGTACAAAAATATGGCGGCAGCTCCGTCGGCGGCATTGATCGCATGCAGATAGTGGCGGATAGAATCATCCGCGCTAAAAACCAAGGCCATGATGTTGTTGTCGTGGTTTCCGCCATGTACGGTGAAACCGATCGTTTGATTCGTCTCGTGAACAACTTCACCCATCAACCCGAACCACGCGAATATGACATGCTCATCTCAACCGGTGAGCAAGTCTCGATGGCACTCTTAAGCGTTGCCTTAAACAGTAAAGGCTGCCCTGCCAAATCCTTCACGGGTCGCCAAATTGGTATTCACACCGATGATGTACACACCAATGCACGTATTCTGGATGTCGACACCCACTTAATACGCGAAGAATTAAACGATGGCAAAGTTGTTGTCGTTGCTGGTTTTCAAGGCATTAATAAAAAAGGCGATGTGACGACACTTGGACGCGGCGGTTCTGATACCACTGCTGTCGCTATTGCTGCATCACTTAAAGCGGATGAATGCCAAATTTACACCGATGTCGATGGCGTTTATACCACCGATCCGCATCTTATTCCTGAAGCACGACTCTTAACCCATATTTCTTTCGAAGAAATGTTAGAAATGGCAAGTCTTGGTGCTAAAGTATTACAAATGCGCTCGGTCGAATTAGCTAGCAAACACAATATGCCAATTCGTGTACTATCATCCTTTTCAGATGGCGAGGGAACTCTTGTGACCTTAGAAGAAAATGTTATGCAAAAACGATTAGTCTCAGGCATTGCCTTTAGCCGTGAAGAAGCAATCATCTCATTAACCGGTGTACCGCGCAAAGTTGGGCTTGAAGGCCACATCTTGGGTAAAGTCAGTGATGCCATGATTGAAATTGACATGATTGCACAAAACGCAACCGCTCAAGACACCGTCGATTTCACATTTACCGTGCCGCGCCGTGAACATTTAAAAACAATGGCTATTGTCGAAGAGCTAGCAAAGACTTTAGGTGCCTTCTCTGTCAAAACCAACGCGAAAGTCGCTAAGCTTTCATTGGTCGGAATTGGTATGCGCTCGCATTCTGGGGTCGCTAGCACCATGTTTAGGTCCCTAGGAGACGCCGGAATTCACATCCAGATGATCACTACCTCTGAGATTAAAATCTCAGTCGTTGTTGACGAAAGTCATTTAGAACAAGGAATTAGAGCCGTTCACAGTGCTTTTAACCTCGATAAACTACCTTTAACCCCCGTTAAAGCCGTTATCGAATAAATTTATATAAAAAAAATGCAAAACCTATTTGCAGAAGACCAATTAATTGTTTACTATTGCACACCTTAAAAAGAATCTTTTGCCATCAAAATATACGATATACAATCCCTGCTCCTAAGTGGTGTAATGGAATGATAAAAGGGATTAGCGGTATTCATGGATAAGATGGTTTGAAAAAAGGAGATGGAAAATGCTCATATTAACAAGACGCGTGGGTGAAACAATTGTGATCGGTGACGATGTAATCGTAACCGTGTTAGGTATTAAAGGAAACCAAGTAAGAATTGGTATCAATGCACCGAAAGATGTTTCCGTGCATCGCGAAGAAATTTATCAACGAATTCAGCAAGAGCGTACAACGCCAGGCACTTCTGCGCCTGCAGCAACACCTGCTGCTGCACCTGTTGTAACATCTGCGCCGGTCGTTACCACAGCTACCCCGACAAAGACAACAACAATAGTTAGAAAAAAACGCGAAAGTAAAATTGATAAAAGTGAAAATAAAGAGTAAAAAGCACACTTGAAATGGAATTTTGGAGAGGTGGCCGAGCGGCTGAAGGCGCTCCCCTGCTAAGGGAGTATGGGGGTAACTCCATCGAGGGTTCGAATCCCTCCCTCTCCGAAGATATACACAAGGTAACAGTAGAAATTAAACAAGACGCGCCCGTAGCTCAGTTGGATAGAGTATCTGGCTACGAACCAGAGGGTCGGGAGTTCGAATCTCTCCGGGCGCGCCAAATAAGTAACACCATCATTCCCACCTCAACCTTAATTTTACGAAACACGACAGTTCATAAAGGTTGAGCGAAAACAAGTAAGTTGCGCCCGTAGCTCAGTTGGATAGAGTATCTGGCTTCGAACCAGAGGGTCGGGAGTTCGAATCTCTCCGGGCGCGATGAATAACCCCAACATCCATGAATAAAGCTTTTGTAGCCTGGACACGCTTTTTGTGTCCGGGTTTTGGTTGCCGGAGAGAAAACCCCGGACACAAAAAGCGTGTCCAGGCTACATCTGTATTTTTATTGACCCTAATTCAATAAAATGCTATATTCTACCTCTAAAATTAGACTTGAAAAAGTACAACTATATGTGCGAGTCTATGGGGCGCTCTTCAACTTCTTGATTTTATATATTTTTTATAATAATAGGCATAATTGATCATTTTATGCCATACGTGCCCTATAATAAAAACTAAAGCACACACAAACAGACCAACGAGGTAAAAAAAATGTGGTTAATTTACACTATTGTTGATGCAATTGATGAAATACATAATCTGAATCAAAGGCAGAAAAACGAATTAACATCTAATCTCAAGCAAAGCTTAGCTTAGCTGAGCTAGTAAGCGCAGCAAATGATGATATAAACGCCAAAAATGGTGTTTTCTTTCATGATAATAACGTGTTAACGCCAACACTTGGCATGCGCCTAATTGACCAATACCGCCAATTTCTTCACCCAGAATCTGAAACCAAAAAAAAGAAAAAAGAAAAATATAGCGTCGATACTGCCGCTTATTATTTCATGCTAAGTTTTACCATTGCGTATCAGATGGATAATAACCCACGAAATTTCAACTTTAATTATTACTTACATCCAGTGTATGACGCCGAACATATTGCAGTCCTTACCGACATGCTTAACGAGCATTTAAAGAGTGCGACATTAACCTTTTTTAATGGGCAACAACATTCGGAAAATGAAAGCTCATTTATTAATGATGACATTTACTCACTACTAGAAAAAAAAGAAGATCAAGTCGAGTTATATCGCTTAATAAGACAAAGCAATGATCCTGCGTGGAAAATGGAACTCAAAAAGCTGAAAATGCGCACTGAAACCACCCCGCATTGGATGTTAGAACAAGCTGCGGATACTGTTAAAAAAATATATCAATTAGATAACGACGCATTTAATTCCGTCATTGAGCTTTTTTATGTTATATACGGTGACTTTGAGCGAGTCTCTCCCTTTTTACTTGAATCAACTTATCATTTTGCAGATCAATTTGCACGTCGACTCAATCGCATCAAAGCAGAAGCAAAAGCAAACAAGAGGGATCTCAAATTAAATCTTGAAGAGATAGGTCGTCTATTTTTCACCATTATGATTGTCTCTGTGAAACTCGTTGAAGATCAGGCTGTATATGTAATCGATTATACTGGAAAAAATTCCGCCAAAACGGCAAAGTCGTGGATAGTTAAACGCATGCAACAAGGCCACGTAACACTTAATGATCTCTTACTTGACGAAGAAAAACATCTTCATGCAATTGGCTACAATACATTTTTAAAGCCTGAGCGAGTTCGAGAAATTTTCCAAAGCCTGCATTCCGATGGCCAAAGAAACTTTATGGAATTGCTCATTGACTCAGAAAATCGCTTTACCGATGAGTTAATTGCAGCCCTACCCGTAGAACAAAGCTCCTATTGGATTGTGAATGCACTTTTGCAGAAAATTCAAGAATTATATCCAATACCATTACAAGAAGACTGCTCGCAATTAAACGAAGTGCAAAAACAAATTAAAATTCAGCAAGAATTACGTCAAGTAAAAAAACATCTTGAGGCTATCATCGAAAATTTAACCACAGTGATTGAACAATTAGATGAAGAGCATCAAGTAAAACGCGCAGCTGATAAACCATTGATTTCACCGCATATCACACATCATCTCATGCATCAATTATTTGAACGTTTAACAAACCCAATCTATAACCGCGATGAAATTATCACATTATTCTATGTTGGTCTAATTGCAAACGTTAATAAAAACATTAGTCAATACCAAATAAAAATAGCCGATTTAGTTAGCCTATTGAATAGCAAGCATCTCTATGATCACTTGGAAAAAGCGCTTACAGAACAAATGAGTCTATATAATCCATCGAGTAACCTACCGATTGCTGAGGTATGTGCAATTTATAGAACGCTCGATGAACCAAATAGAAAGCGATTTTATAATAGCGTTGAAGATCAAGGCGATGAAGCCGATGTGGAACTGATGTGCCAATTACTCTCGATCAATAGTCAAATTGATCTTGCAAAGGCTGCCGCTGAAAAGGCTGCAGCTGCTGCAGCTGCAGCTACAACTCCCGCTAGCGCTGTTGGCGCTTCAAAAGCTACAACAACAAGAGAAAGAAGCACCAGTGCATACAAAGCGAATTCTAAACCAGCCGTAACCCTCTTTCAGGGTGTTCCTATCGTACCACGCGATCCAAATGCACTACCAAAAGAGCCAAATGTGATAAGCAGCGTACAAGCAGCATCATCATCGCCATTTTTCTCGCGACCAAACGCTGCAACAAGTGATTCACCGAATGAGACAACAAAAACTGCTAGTCAAGCACACAAAAAGAAGAAGAATGATGACGACGATAATGACGATATATTTAAATTTTCACCACCAACAAAATAAGACACGAAATGCTTTTACATATTATGTAGAAGCATTTCAATTATAACGCTCTACGTTTAGTGGTTCCTTCAACATGACGCGATGCGAGTCGCTGATTACCTGATGACACGCGCAACAAACTATTTTGCTTTAATCCGGCAACTTCATTCTTATCTAAAGGTGACAAAACACGAGATTTATCAGCATACGTCGATAATAATGCAACGACCTCTTTAAAATCATTCGCTACTGCAATTGATAAAGCGTTATAACCATCATTCTCTCGGGCAATAAAAATATCAACATCTGGCCTGGATAACAACAATCGCACCGTATCCACTTGATTACAAGCAGCAGCTATATAAGTTGCTGTCGATCCATCGTCATTTTTGTAATTAATGTGAGCGCCTCTCATTAGCAACAATCTAACAACATGGTTCCTGCCATATTGCGCAGCCGCCATTAGCGCTGTGCGACCGTCTGATGCACGAGCCATATCAACCTCCGCACCAGAATCCAGTAATAATTGCACTTTCTCAACATCACCTATGGTTGCCGCCATAAAAAGCGGCGTTGAGCCATCCTTATGACGCTTAGCATTCGGATCAGCACCCGCCTTTAAAAGGGACCTACAGCGACTAATATCATCATGCATCACCGCCATCATTAACCAAGTAATGCCATGCTCGTCTTGATATTGCGCCTTCGTTTCAGTTATCTTTATATCATGTTGATAAGCAGTCGTTTCTTTCCATAACGTCTTCATATAGCAAAAATGAATTTTTGCGGCCAAAGTTGCAAGCATGGTTGTCGTAATAATACCAAAACGCTTCACTTTTAAAGCCGCAAATACTGCCTTGGTAATTTCTTCAACACCAAAATATCTTTCCATTTCAAATTTTTTAGCATTAAATAAATGCCATATTTTTGAATCATGCTCGTAGGTGACTTGGATTAAGTGGTCACTTGATTGCATCAATAAAACAACTGGATGAGGTAATTCAACAGGAACTTGGCGCGTAATATTAGTTAACTCTGTAAAACGCGACATTAATACGCCTAAATTATATATTGTAGTAAATTGCGCTATTTTTACTACACCACCTTTTTCTTGTAGCATAATTGATTGAGTTAATTCTTCTGCCGGTAAGGATTGTTGTAGATTATTTTCACCAGAAAGTAATGATTCATAATCTTCTGGATGCTGCAATAATTCAACTGAATCAAAAAAGCTTAAGAAATCGTTTTTTTCATTTGCACTTGGCGGTACGGTTTGCATCGCCGCAAAGTGGCGTAATCGCTGAATACGTGCCGTAAACGAAGCCACATCCAGCACTAACGCTGCATGAGCAGACATCATACCTGCGCCAAAACAAATACCATCATGTGGATTTTTCTTGTAGCCTAAGCGACGCATATAGGCAACAATCCAATCTTGATCGTGTTTTCCAACATTGCTTGAATTCATAAACCACATCACCTACATTAACTTAGTGCTAATCGCGCCCATCTTTCATCTAACAAAGCGCGATAAGCTACCTTACCTTGCTCTGATAGAAAACTTTTTTGTATTAATGCGTACCATTTTTGTTTAGCCGCTCTAATATCATTCAACACGCTTTCAATACTACGTTCATTTAATTGCAACCGCTCGAAAGCCAAATAATCAATAAAATCTTTTCGCGTTAATTTGCGTTTTTTTCCATGCAACGATAACGCCAATTCTTCGCTCGCATTTTTTTGCGCAATTGTCGTATTTAATAAATCATACGCAGGCGATAAAGTTGTAACCCTATTCCGCGTGATCAATGAGAAATTCTTTAAATGCATATCTTCATTGCCCACTAAAAAATTAAATAACGTTAATTTAAAAAACTTTAACGCTTCAATCTTTGGAAAACTACAAAATGCGGGGTTTAACACAACACCGCATACTTTTTCCATCGTACTGTCGTATTTCGTATCACGACTTGCCGCTAATAATTGCGAAAAATCTTCTACAGCTAATTTTTGCCTTTGCATCACACGATCAAATCGCTTGATGAAGTACGTCATACTGCCATCTTGGCAATACACTAATCCATGCACCGGTACTTCAATACCAATCAACGCAGCTAGTGACATCGTTAACGCTTCATTTTCTGGTAACTCTGCGTAAATATCACTTTGCGGTTTTAAAATATAATGACCATACTGATCAACTAATTCAAAACGCTCGCTTTTTACTTTTAATTGCGCACTCAATTTCGTTTGCACGCCTTGCACTGACATTTTGCCAACACGGGCATACGCTTCTCTACGCTGCTCATCAGCGGAATACGCTAATGGCAATAAATTCTTTAACTGCGGCGACAACAAATGCAAACCGCGATCTGAATACTGTTGATTTGCAGCAATTTGCTCGTAAGTGATCGGACAATACTTCATAGGTTAGCCTTAATGGTAACAGCACCCACAACGTCATTTCCCACTGCTAGCAATTGCCCAAAATAATCCTTTTTATCTAACTTACATCGGCGCAATAGCGCTTCCAACATTAAACCTTCTGGTAACAAGCCCTCAAAAAAGGATGGCAAGCCTTGATACTCATAAACCTTTTGCGTCACCGGCATCGTTAATGAAACTGGCGCACCTTGATAATCATCGTTATAACTAAAACGATAATCATTTACGCTGATTTCCGTTAATACGCCAGCAAATTGTTCATTTACCCAAATATTAGCGCTACGCATACATTAACCCTCTTCTCGCGGAAAAGGAGGTGTGAGCGTGATTTGAATATTTAACACTGCCAATACTTTTAATATCGTATCTAATTGCACTGTCGTCTTCCCTTTCTCAATATCAAACACCACTGTTTTGCCAACACCTGCTAACATGGCTAACGCTTGCTGCGTTAAGTTGCTTTGCTTGCGGTAGTAACGCACTGTTACACCTAGTTCTTCAACATTCATATTGCTATCTCCCTGATATAAATACCGTCGCCTGGGCGCGCATTTTGTGTTCGGGCGTCGTCCTGCGGCTTGTCCGCGGGTCCAGAACACAGAAAGAATATCCATAAGCTGTAGCCTGGACACGCTTTTTGTGTCCGGGGTTGTTGAATCAGCAGGACCCGCGGGACCCAGATACAACAACCCCGGACACAAAAAGCGTGCCCAGGATACCGCCATAACAGTAATTATACACTAAATGCTGGCATTTAGTAGGCTTCAAATAGCAATATTTCAAATTTTACTGCTACAGAGGTATTTTTTGTCATTTTATAACGTTTTCCGCAGATAAACCGAAGAAAACGATTAAAAATACCTTTATAGCGGTAAAATTGACCAGGATGGCAAAGGAAATCGCGGGTAGATGAGACAGCATTTAAGCGCTGATTTTTTGTCCTACAGGCACTAATACGGTATTAACACCTTTTACCGGTACAACCACATCGTGCTTCACATCAGGATTCAACGCCGTCATGGTTTTAACCGTGACACCCGTTGATTTAGCCACTTGCGATAACTTTACTGTCTCAGTAATTTTTACTTCTTTAAAAAACGGTTTGTTTTCAACAACAGGTAATTCGACTCCATATTTTGCTGGATTTTCAACAATCGCGGCTACCGCTAATAATTTAGGTACGTAGTAAGTTGTTTCGCGTGGTAGATGTAAATTCCAAAAATTATGTGTACCAGCGCGTTTTGTTGCATTCACCACTTTAAATTGACCGCAGTTATAAGCCGCGATGGCTAACAACCAATTACCATTAAACATCGTGCCTAAATCATGAAAATAAGCGAGAGCCGCTTTCGTTGAAGCGACAACATTACGACGACCGTCATAGCCAGATTTCACTTTAACGCCTAATTCACTAGCCGTTGCTGGCATTAATTGCCATAAACCAGTCGCACCCTTATTAGAGTGATCATTTGGATTAAATTCGCTTTCAATGACTGGAATTAAAGCAAGCTCTGCTGGCAAACCACGTTTTACGGTTTGTTCGTGAATAAAATAAATGTAAGGGGTTGCTGCACGTAGAATGTGATGCAAATGTTCATGATCCGCTAACAGCTTTTTGATTTCCGCACGAACCTGCGGGCTCTCCACATGATGATTCAGTGAGAACTCACGACTCATGCTCGTCCAAATTGAATTCTCAGCTGGACTCGCAAAAATGTTCATATCTGTATAAGCGCTTACATTCACACCTAAGGTTTGTAAATTATTCACATCCCAGGTAATCAGAAGACTAAAGCTTAATAGAGCGAACAATATATGTTTTGATACATTGAGGATTAATTGCATGGGGGCATACTACCGGAAAAGGACCGAAAAGTACACCCTTGTAGAGTAAAAATTGATCAAAATGAGCAAAAAATTTAATTTTTGGTTAAAAATCAATAAGATAATTGCGCCTGTTAGCCTGCCTGTTAACGTGCCCGGCTTTTCCGGCCTGTTAGAGCTAAATCCTAAATCTAAAGACGGGCACGCACGCGGGCACGTTCACGGGCACGATTAAAAGTAAAAACTTATACAGGCTCCAGATAGTCTACGATTAACTGCAAACTACGTCGTCCTTTGTATTCGTTGATATCTAATTTAAACGCCGCATGTACTTTCTCACAACGGTGATTCGGCCATAAATTGGTATCGACAAAAAAAGCAATTGCATCAATTAATGAACCGCCCTTAGTTAATCGCAACTTTAAATGCTTATCACCAACAATGCGCTGTTCGACGATATTAAATTCGCCATCAAAGATAGGTTCGGGAAACGCTTGCCCCCAAGGTCCTGCATCACGAAGCAACATTGCTAGATCTAAATTAAAATCTTCGGCTGATAATTCACCGTCACTAAAAATAAAATGCTGCAAATCATCATCTGTCAATTGCGCGCACACCACTTCATTAAAGATACGTTTAAAATCTTCATAATTTTTTTCGGCGATAGTCAAACCCGCCGCCATCGCATGACCACCGAAACGGATCATTAAACCAGGATGTGAGGCATCTATTAACGCAAGCGCATCTCGAACATGAAAACCGGCGATTGAGCGTGCCGAACCTTTTAATTCACCTTCATTGCCGCTGGCAAAAATAATCACGGGGCGATGATGACGATCTTTAATTCTTGAGGCTAAAATGCCAATCACACCTTGGTGCCAACTCGGATCAAACAATACTAATCCTTTTGGTAATTCTTTGTCGGCATCGGCATTTAATTTATTTAAATGGGTTAATGCTTGCGCTTGCATATCTTGTTCGATGTGTCGACGCTCATGATTTAATTGATCAAGCACATTTGCTTGACTGCGCGCAGTCACTGGATCATCTGTTAGTAAACATTCAATTCCTAACGACATATCATCTAATCGCCCTGCTGCATTTAATCGAGCCGCAACAGCAAACCCAAGATCAGAAGCAACTGCACGCGTAAAATCACGATCAGCTAATTCTAATAAGGCAACAATCGCAGGAATGCATTGCCCTGCACGAATGCGGCGCAAACCTTGATACACCATGATACGATTATTTCGATCGAGCGACACTAAATCTGCTACCGTCCCTAATGCGACAATATCCAATAAACGCGACATATTAGGTTCTGGAATATTTTTAGTTTTAAACCAATTAAGTGAAACCAAATGTCGACGCAATGCCAGCATGACATAAAAAATAACACCGACACCTGCTAATGATTTACTAGAAAAAACATCGCCTGGTTGATTGGGGTTAACAATAGCATCTGCGTTTGGCAATGTATGCGCTGCTAAATGATGATCGGTAATAACAACTTTCATACCCAATGCTTTAGCCGCATCCACCCCTGCATGATTTGCAATACCATTATCAACAGTTAAAATAAGATACGGTTGTAAATCTTTCGCCACATTGACTAATTCTGGCGTTAAGCCATAACCGAAATTAAACCGGTTTGGCACTAAATATTCGACGTTATCAAAACCAAAACTGCGTAATGCGCGAATAGCAACAGCTGTACTGGTTGCGCCATCGGCATCAAAATCACCAACAACTAAAATCTTTTTATTGTGCATCACAGCATTTGCCAGTACTTCGACTGCTTGCTCAATTCCCATCAAGGATTGAAATGGTAACAGTTGCTCAAGCTCTCGATCTACCGATGCAATCGATTGCACAGCGCGCGCTGCATAAACACGACGCAAAACAGGATGAACATCTATTAATGCCGCCTCTGCATCAGATGCAAAAGTGCGTCTTACAATTTTTTTCTTCATACTTTTTTATTTACCAGGCGACGGTTATACCTTTCTACCGCAGACACACTCCAAACACACGAGATAATCCACAGTAAAATAATAGGAAACGTGAATTTATAAGGCACTACAACAATCGCAAGCAATATCATAAAAATCGAGCCCCAAAAAGTGGAATACAACATACCAACAGGGCCTAAAACGGCAGCAAACAATAAACTGATGGCAACACTCTTTAATGGCTGAGAAATTGGTGAATGAACGTTTGTCATACAAGTCCCTTGTGATTTTATTCTTGATGCTGCTACCATAGCGATGCGGTAGGTAGCTGTCAATCTTCGGAGTTCAAATGCCTTCTTTACAATTAGATGATAATCGTGCTCTTTACCAAATTCGAGCATTTCAAATTGGCATGATTCAAGTCAATGACAAAAAATACTCTGAAAGTTTAATTGTAACCCCGACTCAATTGATTGAATCTTGGGCGCCACAAATCTTTTCACAATTAACCGCCAACGACTTACAAATGGTTGCCAAACTAAAACCCGATATCATTTTGCTAGGCACAGGCAGCACACTCATTTTTCCAAGCATTGAAATGTATGGTGATCTCATCAATCAAGGAATCGGCGTTGAAATCATGGATACCCGCGCAGCTTGTCGCACCTATAACGCACTTTCCGCTGAAAATAGAAATGTTGCCGCCTGTTTAATTATTCGTTAGTGTGGCGAATGCGCGGGAATACTCGCGCTAAACGTACACGATTATCTTTCACTTTGATAATTTCAATCGGATAACCACCAATCAACACCGTGACATCTTTTTTAGGTAACGTTTCGATGTATTCCACAATTAAACCATTTAAGGTACGTGGACCACTCAATGGCAAATCAAACTCAGTCGTACGATTAAATTCGCGCACAGTAACAGCGCCATCGACCAAATAACTTTTATCCGCTTGCAAGACAATGCTTTTACTACCCGAAACCGTTGCTGTGAAATTACCAACAATTTCTTCTAAAATGGTATTTAACGTTAATAAGCCAATAATTTCGCCGTATTCATCAACAACAAATGCCACTTTTTCTTGGCTGCGTTGAAAATAAGACAATTGCACACTTAAGGATGTTCCTTCCGGCACAAAATAAGGCTCTTGCAAGAATTGCTCTAGCATTTCCTTGCTCATGGTATTTTTCTTTAACAAAACACGCAACACATCACGACTATATAATACACCAATAATTTGATTCACATTACCGCGATAAAACGGCATCCAATCTTGATGTGATTTATTTATTTTATTTAAAATCTCATCCCACGATTCTTCGATATCAATACCAACAATTTCATGTTGCGGAATCATGACATCATCAACAGTTAATTTATTTAAATCTAAAATTCCCAATAACATGTTTTGATATTGTCTTGAAATTTTGCCAGCTGTTTCATGTACGATACTACGCAACTCTTCGCGTGATAACGATTCCGCGACAGAACTTGTCACGCGTACACGCAATAAACGCAGCAAACCATTGGTAATCGTGCTTGCCATCCAGACAGCTGGATATAGGACGCGCATAATCACTTGAATGGGAATCACTACCCATCTTGCTACTTGATCAGGATAAATCGCAGCAAATGTTTTTGGCGCGATTTCAGAAAAAATCAGCACAATAAAGGTTAACAAAATAGCCGCTAACAATGCACCGGTTTCACCCCAATAATAAGCGCCAATTAAAGTAGCAAAGGATGATGCCAACATGTTTGCAAAAGTGTTACCAATTAAAATAGCACCCAATAAGCGATCTGGTCGCTTTAATAGTTGCAGCAATCGCACCGCATACCCTTTCTTTAAGCGCGCTTGATGACGCAAACGATAACGATTGATCGCCATTAATGCGGTTTCCGCGCACGAGAAAAATGCGCCTAGCATAATTAGCACGACTAAGATTAAACCAAACATGATGATTTGATATTGACTCACTCAGTGTTTTCCTCTTTTACTGTCATTCTGAAACGCTGTATTAACCGTACCCGTGAACGTGCCCGCGTGCGTGCCCGGCTTTCCCTTCGTTCGATGAGAAAACCGGGCACGCACGCGGGCACGTTCACGGATACGGTTAATGCGTTTAATAATCCAGTACCTAGCCTACCATTTTTTAGGTATACTCTCAGCCATTTTAACAACCTTGGCATTGAAAATATGTTTAACAATTTGTCTGATCGCTTAAATAAAATCATCAAAAACTTAACTGGCCAAGGCCGGTTAACAGAAGATAATATCAAAGACACCATGCGCGATATCCGTATCGCCCTACTTGAGGCTGATGTTGCCTTACCGGTCGCAAAAGCATTCATTGAGCGCGTTCAAACCAAAGTGATTGGCGCCGATGTCATGAGCAGCCTCACACCCGGCCAAGTCGTGATTAAATTAGTTCACGATGAATTAGTCAGCGTAATGGGTGAATTCAATCAAGAATTAAACTTAAAAGCCCAACCACCTGTTGTTATCTTAATGGCTGGCTTGCAAGGTTCTGGTAAAACCACAACCGCTGCAAAACTGGCTCGCTGGTTAATCCAGAAACAAAAGAAATCTGTCATGCTTGCCAGTTGCGACGTTTATCGCCCAGCCGCTATCGAACAATTAGAAATTCTATCGAAATCTGTTGAAGCCAGCTTCTTCCCAAGCACTGCGAGTGATCGTCCAGTTGATATTGCAACCAATGCAATCCAAGCTGCCAAAAACAAAGTTATCGATGTCATCATTATCGATACCGCTGGTCGTCTCCATATAGACGATGAAATGATGAATGAAATTAAACAAATTCATGCCGCTATCCGCCCAACGGAAACGTTATTCGTCGTTGACTCGATGACTGGTCAAGATGCTGCAAATACAGCAAAAGCCTTTAATGACGCCCTAGCATTAACCGGCGTCATCCTCACCAAAACAGATGGTGATGCTAGAGGCGGCGCTGCATTATCCATCCGTGAGATCACGGGCAAACCCATTAAATTCATGGGTATCGGTGAAAAAGTCGATGCAATCGAACCTTTCCACCCAGATCGCGTTGCTTCTCGCATCTTAGGAATGGGTGATATTTTAAGTTTGGTTGAAGAAGCTGAAAAAATAGATAAAACCAAAACTGAAAAACTGGTCAAAAAAATCAAAACCGGTAAACCTTTCGATTTCGAAGATTTCCTCGAACAATTAAAACAAATCGAAAGCATGGGCGGCGTCATGGGAATCATGAACAAATTACCCGGCATGAACCAAGCCCCCACACATATCAAAGAACAATTAAACGACAAGCGTTTGAAAAAAACGGAAGCCATCATTCAATCGATGACACGCAGAGAACGTCGCTTCCCGCATTTAATCAAAAACTCGCAAAAGCGTCGCATCTCTCAAGGCTCAGGAACAACCGTGCCTGATGTAAACGCTATTTTGAAACAATTCTTAGGTATGCAAAAGATGATGAAAAAGATGTCACAGAAAGGCGGCATCATGAAATTAATGCGCGGAATGCGTGGCAAATTCCCAATGGGCGGCGGCATGCCACCGAATATGCCATTCTAGTTGTTTGCAATGCGTAAAAAGTAACGTATAATTCACCGCCATTTGGTCAAAATTGATTTATTTTTAGAGGAAATTACATATCATGGTTGTTATTCGATTAACCCGAGGCGGCGCCAAAAAACGCCCATTTTATCATATCGTTGTAGCAGATAAGGCGCGCGCTTTACGCGGTCGTTTTATTGAGATGTTGGGCTATTACAACCCTATCGCTGCTGGCAAAGAATTACCATTAAAGCTTAACGTTGAGCGCTTAAATGAGTGGATCGCTAAAGGTGCACAAGCATCTGATCGCGTAAAACATCTCATTAAGATGCACGCAGCAACCGCTAAAACTGAAACCTCAGCTGCGTAAGCACTGATGACTAAGTCTAGCGCCTACGTCACCGTTGGCAAAATTGGTTCCCCTTATGGAATCAAAGGCTGGCTCAAAATTCAGTCATTCACTGAATTTGGAGCCAGTATCTTAGATTATCAACCTTGGTATCTCACGACTGTCACCAATGAACGTGTTGCCGTCACTATTGAAGACGGTCGACAACATGGCAATGGCATCATCGCGAAGCTACCGGGTATCAATACCCCTGAAGAAGCCCGCTTACAAACCGGCAAACTCATTGAAGTTGATCGCTCACACTTACAATCGCTACCTGCTAATGAATTTTATTGGTCAGACCTTGAAGGTTTAACCGTACTCGATATCCATGGCAAAAATCTAGGTGTCGTCCATCACGTCATGGCGACCGGCTCAAACGATGTGTTAGTGATTAGGGGTGAAAAAGAGCATGCTATCCCATACATGAGAGATAGCGTTATTAAAAATATTGACCTTGAAAAAGGCATTATCACCGTCGATTGGGAGATTTTGTAGCCTGGACACGTTTTTTGTGTCCGGGTTTTTTGTTGATTGGAAAGGAAAGCCCCGGACACAAAAAGCGTGTCCAGGCTACATTTATGCAATTTAATATCATCACCATCTTCCCAGAAATGTTTAGCGCTCTCGATAAGGGCGTAACTGGTCGCGCACTAAAAGACAACATCATCCAATTACAACTATTCAACCCCAGAGATTACACCAACGACAAACATCAATCCGTTGATGATCGCCCCTATGGCGGCGGCCCTGGCATGTTAATGATGGTTGCACCCTTACAAGGCGCGATTCACGCTGCAAAACGTGCTTCCAACACGAAAACCACGACTATCTTGTTATCACCTCAAGGCAAAGCATTTAATCAACGCGCCGCCGAACGCTTTGCGAGCTTAGACAACATCACCCTCATTGCTGGCCGCTATGAAGGCATTGATGAACGTTTAATCGAACAAGAAGTCGACGAGGAATGGTCTATAGGCGATTACATCTTAACCGGGGGCGAACTAGCCGCCATGGTGATAATCGATGCGATTACTCGCCTCTTGCCAAATGTCGTTGGTGATCAAGATTCGATCACACGAGATTCTTTGACCTGCGGACTATTGAAATACCCACAATACACCCGCCCGGAAGAATTAGCAGGCATGAAGGTCCCTGAAGTTTTATTAAGCGGCCACCACCAGCAAATCGAACGTTTTCGCTTAAAACAATCCTTAGGGCGCACTTGGCTACGCCGCCCTGACCTTATCGCTGCCAAAAAATTGAATGCAACAGAGCAAGCTTTACTCGAAGAATTCATCAACGAACACAAATATGACAAAAACTGAAAAATAATACTCGAAAATTCATCAAAATATGTATAAAATTGCCGGACTTGTTAGAGGAACAAAAAATGCGCAGTAATATTATCCAAACGTTAGAAACCGAATTCATGCAATCAGCAAAAACTCTGCCTGCGTTTCAACCAGGCGATACCGTTATCGTTCAAGTGAAAGTAAAAGAAGGCGAACGCGTCCGTTTACAATCATTTGAAGGCGTTGTCATCGCAAAGCGTAACCGCGGCTACAATTCAGCATTCACCGTGCGTAAAATTTCACACGGCGTAGGCGTTGAAAGAGTTTTCCAAACCTTCAGCCCAATCATTGATTCAGTACAAGTAAAACGTCGTGGCGACATCCGTCGTGCGAAACTTTACTACATGCGTGAATTAAGTGGTCGTGCAGCACGTATCAAAGAAAAGTTAACCTTGAAAGTTGGCACCGCTTTGCTTCCAACAGCGAAAGCAAGCGAACAAGATACTGGCGCTGATTCAGCAGAATAAGTGACATTTGTGTCATCCCGGAAATTTCCGTAGGAAATTGTCCGGGATCCATTCATCAAACTCACAAAAAATTAAGTCTTGGATTCACACTGGTGGATCCCGGACAATCGCCTTCGGCGATTTCCGAGATGACGCGGGCAAGATCAATTAGACTAGACTACGTGAAATTGAAACAGACTAATCACGATTTCAACCGCAATTAACAAGATAATAATACTTTCCAACAAACTCGAATGCCTATGCTGTACTTGGCTACTCAAGATATCTAATAATTCCTGCAATACATCCAACCGTTGATTCAACGCCATCACTCTCGATGCAATATCTAAAAACTTTTTAATCATCACATAATAGGGCTCTAAATTAGGGTTACGCCAAAAAAATTCTGGCGCATCGAGATATTCGATATTTAAATTAATCGAACTTCGGGTAATAAATATTTCACCCATTCTTTTGAAAATCGAGCGTCGTGATAATGAAATAGTACCGCGCGAGGCGATTTCTTCTGGCAAGTAATTATTTTTCTTAATGGATTCTTTAATTTCTTCTTCAAAGGCTTCTAGTTTAATGGATTGCGCTAAACCATACGATATTGCAAGCTTCACCATATTATCTTCAGATTCAAGCGTAATCACATCCAAGCGCAAGCGTTCATGCGTATCGATACTGATTTCTTCGCCATAACGAAAATAAAAATGATCGGATTCGATATTTGTCATTGGATTTTGACTATAGCCTTTAACGGATTCCAATAACTTATCTTCAAAACTTTTCTTAAAACCCCAAGCGACAAAGCAGCCATAATTAAAGAAAAAAACATCGCCGCCACGCTTCGTGCTAGCAATATGTAAAACATCACGTGTTAATCGGGTGAAGTACCCTCTTTTTTTGAAATGACTAGCAAGACCCAGCAGATCATAACTGGCTGCCGTGCAAAATGAGACGCACCGAGAATATGACTTTAACGCTTTTAAATTATCCATAATTTAACCAATATACCATTTTGGGCAAATTTCCGCAATTGGGTGTCATCCCAGAAACGCCGAAGGCGTTGCCCGGGATCCACCATGGCGAATCCAAAGCTCATTGTTTTGTATAAATTTTAAGGTGGATCCCGGACAACGCCTTCGGCGTTTCCGGGATGACACATTTACCTTCTCTTCTTAAAAAAATGCTTTAACACATCCGCACATGCTTCGTTCAATACACCACCCTCGCATTTGACACGATGATTCAAAAATGGCAACTCAAACATCGACGCACAAGAGACCGCCGCTCCCGACTTTGGATCAAATGCCCCAAATACCAATCGCTCGACTCTGGCGTGCACCATCGCACCTAGACACATCAAGCAAGGCTCTAAGGTGACATAGAGTGTCGTCTTTAATAATCGATAATTACCTAGGTGATTCGCAGCCTCACGCAACGCCAAGATTTCAGCATGCGCTGTTGGGTCGTTATTGGTAATCGGCTTGTTATAACTGCGACTTATAACTTGATCATCTAACACTATCAATGCACCAACTGGCACTTCATGATTCTCAGCTGCTTGATGCGCCAACACCAAAGCTTGCTGCATCCAATAAATATCACGCTCTGTCGCCATGCTTATTCCCACTCAATGGTTGCCGGTGGCTTGCCTGAGATATCATAGGTGACTCGTGAAATGCCTTTCACTTCATTGATAATGCGATTTGAAACGGTCGCTAAAAACTCATAAGGTAACCTTGCCCAATGCGCCGTCATGAAATCGACCGTTTCAACTGCGCGCAACGCTATGACATGTTCATATTGCCTTGCATCACCCACTACACCAACTGATTTCACTGGTAAAAAAACAGCGAACGCTTGGCTCACTTTGTAATACAAATCTTGAGCGTGTAATTCTTCAATTAAAATCGCATCTGCTAATTGCAATTTTTTAACATACTCCGCTTTTACTTCACCCAATACACGCACACCGAGTCCTGGACCTGGAAAAGGATGACGGTTTACCAACTCATACGGTAAACCTAATTCCACGCCTAATAATCTTACTTCGTCTTTAAATAATTCACGCAACGGCTCCAGTAACTGCAATTGCATATTTTCAGGTAAGCCACCGACATTGTGATGCGATTTAATTAAATGCGCACTACCGGTTTTTGCAGCCGCAGATTCAATCACATCAGAATAAATCGTGCCTTGCGCTAACCATTTTATATTGGATAGCTTTGCCGCTTCTTCATCAAATACCTCAATAAACAAAGCACCAATGATTTTGCGCTTCGCTTCAGGATCATCCACACCCGCTAATGCTTTATAAAAACGTTCGCGGGCATCAACCATGATTAAATGCATCGTAAGATGCGAAGAAAATGCCGCTTTAATTTGTTCTGCTTCATTTAACCGTAACAAACCTGTATCGACGAAAACGCAATATAATTGCGCTCCTAGCGCTCGCTGCAGTAATGCTGCAGCAACCGATGAATCGACGCCACCGGATAATCCTAAAATAACATTATCGGATCCTACTTTTTGGCGGATTGCCTGGATTTGCTCTTCAATAATATTTTTCGCAGTCCAATTTGCCTGACATTTGCAAACATCAAAAATAAAACGCTCTAAAATTCGTTTGCCTTGCTTGGTATGTAATACTTCCGGATGGAATTGTAAGCCATAAAATTGGCGCAACTCATCTTCCATGCCAGCAACCGAACAAGTGGGTGTGTCAGCTATCACTTTAAAACCAGCAGGCACCGCACTAACATGATCACCATGGCTCATCCATACATCTAATGCGGCGTTACCGTCTGCTTGCACATGATCTGCAATGTCACGCAATAACTGAGAAGATGATTTCACAGTAACAGCTGCATACCCAAATTCGCGTTTAGCGCCACTTGCGACTTTACCGCCTAATTGCATCGCCATCGTTTGCATACCATAGCAAATGCCTAATATGGGACATCCTAGATTAAAAACAATTTCCGGTGCGCGCGGTGTTTTTTCTACTGTCACCGTTTCAGGACCGCCTGATAAAATAACACCCGTCGGTGCAAATGCTTTTATATCAGCATCTAGCATGCAAAACGCATGCACTTCGCAATACACTCCCAATTCGCGCACGCGACGCGCAATCAACTGTGAATACTGCGAACCAAAATCAAGAATTAAAATACGCGTTGCGTGTATATCCATGTGTTAAAACTCTTATTCACTAAAATTATAATTAGGTGCTTCTTTGGTAATTTGCACATCGTGTACATGACTTTCGCGCATACCAGAACTACTTACGCGAACGAAATGTGGTTTTTGTTGTAATGATTTAATATCAGCACAACCGACATAACCCATACCCGAACGCAAACCACCCATTAACTGCGTAATAATACCGACTAAATGACCTTTGTAAGGCACGCGACCCTCAATACCTTCTGGCACAAATTTTTCAGACCCTTTGGTGTGATCTTGGAAATAGCGATCACTTGAACCATGGTTTTGCGCCATCGCACCAATCGAACCCATGCCGCGATACGATTTATAAGCACGACCTTGAAATAATTCAACATCGCCTGGCGCTTCATCGGTACCAGCAAATAAACCACCCACCATCACCGCACTGGCACCTGCCACTAACGCTTTACAAATATCGCCAGAATATCGAATACCGCCATCAGCAATAATACCAATTCCAGAGCCTTTTAATGCTGCGCTAACATTGGCAATCGCAGAAATTTGCGGTACACCCACACCGGTAACAATACGTGTTGTGCAAATAGAACCAGGACCAATACCTACTTTCACCGCATCAACGCCCGCTTTCTTTAATGCAATCGCCGCTTCTGCTGTTGCAATGTTGCCTGCGATAATGGTGACATCCGGATATGCATGACGAATACGCTGCACGCGCTCAAATACATTTTTGGAGTGTCCATGTGCCGTATCGACCACAAGCACATCAACACCTGCCGCAATTAAGGCTGCCACACGATCATCGGTATCATTACCCGTACCAACTGCTGCACCCACTAACAATTGTCCGTGACTATCTTTTGATGCAAACGGTTTTGCTTGCTGCATCAGAATATCTTTGACAGTAATCATGCCTTGCAATTCTTTGGCATCATTTAACACCAACACTTTTTCAATGCGATGATGATGTAATAATCTTTTCACTTCATCCATAGCAACAGATGCATTCACAGTTACCAGTGAATCTGCTTTTGTCATTAAATTTGCAATGGGTTGATCTAAATTGGTTTCAAAACGTAAATCACGTCCGGTTAAAATACCTAATACTTTATTATCTTTTGAGATGACAGGAAAAGTATTAAAGTTAAATTTCTTGCGTAACTCCATGACTTGACGCACGGTAGTTTCTGGCGATATGGCAATCGGATCAGTGACCACACCACTTTCAAATCGTTTAACGATACCGACTTGACCGGCTTGTTCTTCGATCGACATATTTTTATGCACAATACCCAAACCACCTTCTTGCGCTAATGCAATCGCCAGGCGCGCTTCGGTAACCGTATCCATCGCAGCGGAAATCAAAGGAATGTTGAGGGCAATTTTAGGTGTTAATTGGGTTTTGAGATCGACATCTTTGGGTAAGACGCTCGATTCACCAGGCACAAGGAGAACGTCATCAAAGGTGAGTGCTAAATCAGGTTGAGCTAGGCGTATCATGTTAATTCCCCTACTATAATGGTGTAATTGCAGGTTAAAATTAACGAGCCATTATACACGTTTCTAGCGTTTACCCTAGCATTTTTTGTACTAAAGCGAGTCTTAGGAGAAGAAATTGAAAAAAGAATGTTTTCTTGGACTCTCGCCTGAAGGTTTTCATAAAGTTTCTTACAGTGAATGGGGCGCTCGCTCTGATTCTCCGCCGGTGATATGTGTTCACGGTTTAACCAGGCTTAATCATGATTTTGATGCTTTGAGCACGCATTTAGCGATGCGTGGGCACCATGTTTTTTGTCCTGACATTGTCGGTCGCGGCGATAGTGATTGGTTAAGCGACCCTCTGCATTACACTTACGAACAATATTTAGCAGACATGAATGTCATGATTGCGCGAACGCTTGCAAATAGCGTTGATTGGGTAGGCACCTCCATGGGTGGCATCATAGGCTTGATGTTGGCAGCACAACCTAATTCACCGATTCGACGCTTAGTATTAAATGACATTGGTCCGCAAATTCCAGCGAAAGCATTAGCGCGCTTGTATGAATATGCTGGCAAAGATCCTGATTTTTCATCTCTCGCTGAAGCTAAAACCTATTATCAAAAAATTTATGCCGATTTTGGTGAATTAACGGATGCACAATGGGATTACCTGGTTAGCAACAGTGTGCGCGAAATTGCAAATGGTCATTTCGCTTCAAAATTAGATCATAGTGTGAAAACAACACCTGCCAAAAGTAGCATTGCATGGAAATTATTATTTAATCCGCACAAAGCATTAGAAGGCACGTTTTTTGATATTGATTTGTGGCATTTATTTCGCAACATCACTTGTCCGATTCTCGTGATTCATGGGGCAAAATCCGATATATTAACCACCAGCATCATTGAAAAAATGCGCGCGATTCACTCGAACACGATTGTTCATACGGTTGCCAATGCGGGCCATGCACCCGCATTACAAGATGAAAGCCAACATACTGTGATACAACAATTTTTAAAATAGCCTGGGCACGTTTTTGGTGTTTGGGTTTGGTGGCCACTACAGACAACCCCGGACACAAAAAGCGTGTCCAGGCTACAGGAAGCCCTATGCAAGCAGATGAAATCTTTAGCGTTAGCGAACTCAATACCGCCGTTAAACTATTACTTGAAGATACCTTTCCACTCATTTGGGTAGAAGGTGAAATTTCAAATTTCTCAGCACCCCATTCCGGACATTGGTATTTCTCATTAAAAGACGCTAAATCGCAAGTACGTTGCGCCATGTTTCGCATGAGCCAACGAAAGGTTGGCTTTATTCCTAAAGATGGCATGCAAGTGCTATTGCGCACGCGTGTAAGCCTCTATGAAAACCGCGGTGATTTTCAGTTAATCGCTGAAGACATGGAAGAACGCGGAGAAGGTAAATTACTACGCGCCTTTGAAGCCTTAAAAAAGAAATTAGAACTGGAAGGTTTATTTGATGTTGCGCTAAAAAAAGCATTACCAAATTTCCCCAAACAAATTGGTATTGTGACATCGGCAACAGGTGCTGCGATTCGTGATATTTTGCATGTTTTAAAACGTCGCGCGCCTTTTGTGCCTGTTGTGATTTATCCCACACTAGTACAAGGCGCAACCGCAGCCCCTGCTATTTCTGCTGCCATTGAACTTGCGAATGCACGCAACGAATGTGATGTCCTCATCCTTGCCCGCGGCGGTGGCTCTTTAGAAGACTTGTGGCCGTTTAACGAAGAAATGGTTGCTAAAGCTATTTTTCGCAGTCAAATTCCCATTATTAGCGGTGTTGGTCATGAAGTTGATTTCACTATCGCTGATTTCGTTGCCGATGTACGCGCACCAACCCCATCGGCCGCTGCCGAATTAGTTAGCCTGGATCAATTAGAACTGTTGCGCCACATCGAAAAATCATCGCAGCAATTAAATCGTTTAATGCAACAAAAAATCATGGGCGGCAAACAGCAATTAGAATGGATGCAAAAACATTTATTACAACAACATCCAAAACGACGCCTGCAACAACAAGCGCAATTATTAGATATGCATGAAATGACCTTATTTAATTTAATCAAACAAAGTATCGCAAAACATCAAGCAACACTTGCAAGTGCTGCCGGAATTTTAGATACGCTAAGCCCATTAGCAACACTAAAACGTGGTTACACGATTACCAGTGACGCCAAACACAATGTGATTTATAGCGCAAAAGCCGTTAAAGTGAATGATAAAATTCAAGTACGATTTCCTGATGGTGAAATTGCATGTGATGTACTTGGTGCAACATTAATTTGAGTGGTTGCTGATGAGCGCGCTGAAATAAAACCGTTAAAGCGTACATCCGAAGCTGGAGTAACACCGTACCCACGTGAATTATTTTCTAAAGATTGCCCTTCACCTTTTAGAAATTGAAACACATTGCCATGCGTGCTTGTTTGCGAACGCATCTCTCGCTGCACTGCTTTTTTATTAGATGCCCATTGATATAAGCCACCGATTAATGCGCCGAGCGTCATACTAGCAGCAAAAACGATGATTGGCGCCAACCAACTCGCAACACCAAGGGCCGCAACCATCGCAGGAAAAACACCAAAAGTACTAAATGCTAATAACACTAATGTGGTTAACAGTAATGCCGCAAAAGCCATTGAAATGGCGCGTTTTTTTGAGCTTTCTGATAATACAGGCAACTGCAATCGTGGACGAATTCGTTTTGCCATGATTGGCATATTTTTGGCAACAGTTGGTGCTGTGGCCGTTGTTGTTGATTTTGTTCGTTGCAATTCGCGTTTTGATTCTGATGCGCTTTGCAGTGCTGGTAAGTCCTTTTGTCTTTTTTCTAATATCAACCGATGGACTTCCGTAAAAACAGGATCGACTGATTTTTTGTCGAAATTATTGACAAAAAAATGCGGGCAATTTAATTGCTCGGCTTTTTGTTTCAGGATTTTTTTAGCGGCATTCACTTGTAACGCAACGTTTTTATCTTTGCGCAAATCGTCATGCGTGCCAACTAATATCAGATTAATATCGACTTGCGAGAGACTTTCTACTTCTTCACGATAATGATCAATCTCCTTTAAATCATTTAAATTAGTTAAATCAACAACGATTAAAGCGACTGCTGCTCTAGCATAAATGGTATTCAATCGATATGCGGTTCGACGACCACCAATATCGAAAAAAAAGACGGCATGCTCATCCAGCCCATCTTGAAAAGTGGTTTTAATAAAATTAGGTTCAATCGTACTGACATGCGTAGGTGTATCGATATTATAGATATATCGATTTAATAAAGCAGTTTTACCACTGCCAAATGGACCTATACACAAAATGGAAGACTGTCGATCTGAAAGCATAAAACCCTCAGCAACTCAGTAATCACAGAAAACGACTCACATCCTTGTGAACAAATCCCTTGATGATTAGCCGTTAGCGATCATGGTTTCAACGATTGTCATGTTTTGAGCAGCTGACACCATTGGTGCAGGTTCACTATCTAATGATGACAAGGTATCTAATAAAGAAACTAAACCAGCAAGCTTCTGGCTATTTTTTTCTTTTTCAGCGCGTAATGTTGCATTTTCTCTACGAAGCGTTTCAAGTTCTGACAAAAGTGTCATCGCTTTTTCTTCAAGTTTCATTAATAAAGATTCTGTCATGTTAATTTCCTTTTAAATGGTGTGGTTAAAATAAATATTTACCTATAGTAATGCGTTAGCGCTATATCTTCAACCATGAGGCACAAATGCCACAGGCGCATCATCCCCTTTTGCATGAAAAAATGCAGATTGAATATTAATAACAACATAATTAGGAAATTGTTCTTTTATCAGCGGCAAATAACGCATGCGTGTAATGAAAATAGTGTTAGCAGGCTTATTACCCAATATTGGCCAAGCGGATAATAATGAATCTTTGGTTTGCAGCACCCGCTCTGTGCCTTTAATTTGATAATTGCGCGTATTGGGTGGCAATTGTAAATAAAAATTTAATTTACTTTCAGCATCCAACAAGACCACATGCCACTCATTCCAAGGATGCGTTTTTTCTGCTTCATTTTTTACTAAACCAGCAAAGCGACTCATCCCTGTTTCACTGTAATACCAGGCAGGGATAACATCTATCGCAAAAAATAATAAAATAAAGGCGCTAACAGCCGTGATGGCTGACCATCGACGCACACGATTGCTTGCCGCTATCACCCAATCAGCAGTCACTAAAATAGCAAAAGGCACCATGGGCAAAACATAATAACTGCGGCGCGATCCACTTAAAGTAAAAAATAAAAATAACATTAACAGCGACCAAATCATCCACTTGGAAGATACATTCATGCGCGTCCATCTGGATGAGATTGAAAAAACCGCCGGGATAAAAAAGATAATCCAAGGGAACATATAAATAGGCAAATAAATAAAATAAGTATAAATCGGTCCTTGATGATCAAACGGTTGAAAATAGCGAACGATATTTTCACGATAAACCAAATACAAGCCGTTTTGACTAAATGTTTCTGTGCTGTAATAACTAGAAACAATAAAGGGAGCAACATAGACCAATAACGCAGGAATTAGCGCTAAAAACACGGGTAACTTTAGATAGTTGCGCCAACTGCCTTGTAAGACAATATCTGTCAAGACAACAATCGCAGGCACAATTGCCCCTACCAACCCTTTACATAGTGATGTCAGGGCAATAATCAAAAAGAAAATAGCAAAATCAAAAAAATTCGCTTTATCACGCTTACTGAAATACCAGGCAACAGCAAATAATGATCCAGCTAAATTCATCATATCTGCACTACTGGTGCGCGCCCAAAAAATAAAATAATAAGACGTTAACAACATCCAACCCGCTAGCAAGCCGAAGGATTTATTTTTTAATACCTCACCCAATCGTACAATCGACCAAACAGCTAATACACCCGATAAGGCAGCAGGAATGCGCAACGCCCAAGTGGATAACCCACCCATGATTTTAGAAGTGATGACGATCAACCAATATGAAAGCAGCGGTTTATCGTAATAATTATTTTCACCTAAAAATGGGTGCAAAAAATCATGGCGATAAAACATGCCAGCGACAATATCAGCCCATCGGTGTTCTTGCGTCCAAATATCACGAGAACCTAGTAACGTGAATAACATGATAAAGGTTGCCAACATTAAAAAGCGTAATGTTGCTTTATCACCGAAAAGACGCTCTGCGATTGTAGATTTTTTTATCAAGGTGTTGTCCGCCTCAAAGAAATTAGATGAAATTACGCGAATTATACGCAGCAAATTCAAAAAATTGTAGACAAAAAAACCGCGCCATCCATAATAGCCGTATTATTCAATGCAAATCACCTTAATGGGAGCCATGACAATGAGTTTGATGCAATCGTTGAGAGGCAGTTTAGTTGCGATCGTGACACCAATGACTGAGTCAGGCCAAATAGATACTGATGCGATGCGTGATTTGATTGAATGGCACATTAAGGCAAAAACCAATGGTTTAATTATTGCGGGCACTACGGGTGAATCTGCTGCATTAAGCATTGAAGAACACTCTACTTTAATCGCAAACGCTGTTAAACAAGTTGCCGGTCGCGTCCCCGTGATTGCAGGTACCGGCACCAATTCCACCGCTACGACTCTAATCTTAACGCAAAACGCAAAAAAAGCGGGCGCAGATGCTTGCTTGATTGTGACACCTTATTATGTGCGCCCTACGCAAAATGGTTTGTATCAACATTACAAACATATTGCCGATAATGTTGATCTGCCAATTCTCCTCTATAACGTACCTGGTCGCACTGGTTGTGATTTATTACCTGAAACGATTGGTCGTTTAGCACAATTAAAAAATATTATAGGTATTAAAGATGCGACTAGCTTATTTAATCGCGTGAGTGAAATTCGCAAGCTTTGCCCTGAAAATTTTATTATTTTTAACGGCAACGATGATACCGCACTGGATTGGATGTTAGCCGGCGCTCAGGGTGTGATTTCAGTCACCGCAAACGTGGCGCCTGAAAAAATGGCAACCATGTGCCGCGCGGCACTTGAAGGTGATCGCGTTGCTGCTGAAAAAATTAATACAGAACTAAGCGCCTTACATAAGAAATTATTTTTAGAATCGAACCCTATTCCTACCAAATGGGCGTTACAACAAATGGGTAAAATCAAATCAGGAATCCGGTTGCCGCTTTTACCACTGGACAGCAAGTACCATCAAGAGGTAAAAGAAGCGATGAAAAATGCAGGAGTAATTTAACGTGAAGTGTTTCACCCGTTCGCTCATGATCACAACCGCTGTTGCCACCCTGTGTGGTTGTTCTTATTTTAAGACCCCGCCGATTATTCAAGGTCGCGACAAACAATACTTAGCAGCCCACAGCATTGCCCCGATGAAAGTTCCACCAGGTTTATCATCTAATGCCCTGCGCAATGATTACCCTGTTCCCCCCGGCAATTATCCAGACAGTGAAAAAGCTGTCAGCATTATCCCACCAGGCATCAAAAACTAAGCGCTGCCCCATTTACACTGAATGGGGACAACGTATAATGCAAACAACTGGAGAGGTACCGAAGCGGTCATAACGGCGCTGACTCGAAATCAGATGGGGAGTTCTGCTCCCACGGGGGTTCGAATCCCTTCCTCTCCGAATACACACCCTCCCAACACCCACCAACCTTTAAAAACGTGCCCGTGGCCGTGCCCGCGTGCGTGCCCGTCTTTTCCCTTCGGTATAAGAAATACCGGGCACGCACGCGGGCACGGCCACGGGCACGATAAATCCAAGGAAATTTCTATGAATCAAACCCATCTTGATCATGAAAAATTAGATGTTTATTGTATTGCCATTGATTTTGTTATATTAGCAAACACAGCCATAAATGAATTTCCAAAAGGAAATGCTCATCTCGCCGATCAATTACATCGCGCAAGCACTTCTATCGCTTTAAATATCGCGGAAGGCGCAGGTGAGTTTTCTAAAAATGAAAAGATACGTTTTTATCGTCTTGCCAAAAGATCAGCGACTGAATGCGCAGCAATAATTGAAATTTGCCTGCAACTACATTTAATCGACAAAACAAATTACCTTAAATCGCGTGATTTACTAATCCGTATCGTCTCCATGCTAACCAAAATGGTAAAGTAAAATCACAACGCACAACCCCATTACGCAAAATAAAACCAAGCTATACTCATTTTTTTTCAAGCCAAAATTCAGGATCATCGCTCAGCTTATACCTATTCGGATCTAGATTAGTTTTACACCAAAATCGAAAAGCTATAATTAACTTATCATCTTTACCTTCTAACATATTATAATTTGCTAAAGCTTTTAATATTGCGCCAACCGCACATTCATCAATGTCTATTTCAACATGCTCGTCATCGTCTTTATCAAAATGTTTAAGCGCATTAATACCCAACACATCGTTTATTTCCTTACCCACCTCTGCCCTACTGCGCTCTCCACCTTCCTTTTTTAGTGCCAAGTCCGTAAAATTTTCTTTACCGTCTCTATTCACCAACTCACAAAAGATAACATCAGCAGCTCCTGCTAAAGTTATTGCAGAAAGTTTATCTGTGTTAGTTATGAAAAGCATAATTGCAGTTTCTAACTGATTAGCCGCCAACTTGAATCGTTGATGGACTTTCATCTCGGTTTCAGGTTGTTCAATGCCGGTTTTATTTTTTATCTTTTCTAAATCAGCTTTGCTTGGCTTATTCTTATCTGTTCTTTTTAGCTTATCAGGCATATCTTTATATGCCTCAATAATTTTCGTCCCATCCTCTCTGACCCATCTCCAACTCAAAAATGAAATCACAAAATCATCTTTTTGCCCGTATAAATTCACATAGTCTGCTATGGCTACGGTTATAGAATCTATGGCACATTTACGCAAATCCAAAGTACAGGTTTTCGGGCAATCAGGACTCATATGTTTATGAACGTTTACTCCTAATGCATTATCGATGTAGTTTTTGTAACTTTCACGTTTTGGAGTGCCCCCTATAAATGCATCGTGAACCCGACAAGCGTAGTCAATAAACGCTTCTTTGCCAGATCTCCGAACAAACTGGCTCAATATATTACTAGCTGCAGAAGAAAGGGTAATCACTGAAGATAAGTCATTCTCATTTATAAAAAGTAATACTGCAGTTCTTAACTGCTGCTTGGCAAGTTCACTTCTATGATATTTTTTTTCTATGTTATTCATTACAACCCCTTCTGTGACTTAGTGCATTGCGGGATACATTCCATTTAATTTTCACCTAGCTTGGAAAGAATGTAAGCGATCAGGAGGAGTTTAACGGAACCGCCCAGCATAAACAGATAAAATCAGATGCTTGTAAGAAAAATAAGTGATCGTTAAGTGGATTACTTGCTCGGAATGCAACCCGCTCATCATCAACATCATTTTTTTCACATTCATGACCGAAAAGCACAAGATGTTGATTAGCCTGACTTATAGTTTTTTGAGTAAGCACCTCCTATCAGACGATTATCCGAGAAACTTACAAACTTGAAATGTCTTTGTTTTTTTTCCCCATCAGTACCAGGGCGACAGATCCATCATGCCTCAAGATTTCCAGGGAGAACCTTTCCTTTCTTTGATCGTCCTTACCATACATAATCTCATATCCTTTTAACTCTCGCGATACAATATTACTTGGTGAAGTCCAGCGTAATTTATACCCTTCTTTTTCCCAGAGATCTTCAAGACCAGCTTCTTTAATATACTCAAGGTTTACTTGTCTGGTCACTTGTTTATATAGGCTATCTTTCTCATTAGAATTATTGTTTTGCTTGAATAGTTTTTTAAAATACGGAAAGGAATCTTTACCGATAGTATAAACAACTCCTATGATGGCAACTATAGCAGAAAAAACAAAAATTGCTTCAACCATAAACCCCCTCTCATATTCAAAGAATATTAAAATCCCACACATTTGCCGATAGAGCATCGTATAAAATAAATTCTCTGTTTTTTTTATTTCCCATTCTTAATACTGCGCGTTGGAACATTTCATTTTCAAGTGATTCCGAAAGAGTACTTATAAAAACTTGTTCAACACGACTATTACTTATTACATCAAAAATGTGCTGATCCGTAACATCTAATGAATGCCCATGAATGAATAATGCGCCATCTAATTTTTCTAATGATTTTATAGCTCGCTCCAAATAATAATGTTCAGATATTTTTGTAAGCTTATTGCGAGATTCACCCTCAAGGACAATCAACGGCATGTTATTTTCTTCAATATCACCAGCAACGATAGGCAGTATATTTACACCATGCTCGTGATCACGCTCCCTTTTAATTAACTCTAGCCCGTCTTGCTGAAAAAAAAGACTTCCGTGTAGATAAAATACCCGCTGAGCATCTCCGCCTTGATAAAATACGGGCGAATCTTCGGCGCGAGTAAAACCATCATTAGTTGGTATACTCACGGATTTATACTGCGGCTCAAAAGACTTCATAATCGACCAGTACAAAAGGAGATCATAGTTAGTAGTAAAAACCTGATGAAAATTCTGAAGAAACCCAAAACACGTCCGCTCTTGTTCGGTTGCCTTTAGTCCACTTCCGATTCTTCTTGTTTGAAATACTTGATCATATTGCACATGGCTATTAGTGATTGAATTCGCAAATTGCATCCTAAGACTTTGAGACAATTCTTCAAATTCCACTGCGACTGCATTTTCATGGCCTTGCAAGATTCTTAGTAATCGCGCAGCAGACTCAAGCTCATTAATTACAATTTCAAAATCAGCAGTATCTAGTTCGTTAAATACAAGCTCTAACCTTTCTTCCAAACTTGCATTAGCTAGAAGCGTCCTATAATTGAACACATCACTACAAGCAATGCTAAAACCATTCCCCAGCAGAACTGACTTGCATTTTTTTGCCCTACCTAATGCTTGGTCAAAAGAAATTAGACTCATGACCACCCCTTTTTTTAGTATTATTGTTTAATTATAGACGATGGCTTATGACATTTGGGGGCTTTTAGGGCGCTTTTTTAAATATCTGATTAATTTTTATCGATATATCAATTACTTAACCAAGATATAGGATGAGCACCCTCTCCGAATACACACCCTCCCAACACCCACCAACCTTTAAAAACGTGCCCGTGGCCGTGCCCGCGTGCGTGCCCGTCTTTTCCCTTCGGTATAAGAAATACCGGGCACGCACGCGGGCACGGCCACGGGCACGATAAATCCAAGGAAATTTCTATGAATCAAACCCATCTTGATCATGAAAAATTAGATGTTTATTGTATTGCCATTGATTTTGTTATATTAGCAAACACAGCCATAAATGAATTTCCAAAAGGAAATGCTCATCTCGCCGATCAATTACATCGCGCAAGCACTTCTATCGCTTTAAATATCGCGGAAGGCGCAGGTGAGTTTTCTAAAAATGAAAAGATACGTTTTTATCGTCTTGCCAAAAGATCAGCGACTGAATGCGCAGCAATAATTGAAATTTGCCTGCAACTACATTTAATCGACAAAACAAATTACCTTAAATCGCGTGATTTACTAATCAGAATCATCTCCATGCTAACCAAAATGGTAAAGTAAAACCACAACGCACAACCCTATTACGCAAAATAAAACCAAGCTTTGCTCTTTCTTTTCAAGCTAATTGCATTTGTTTTTTGCGCGCCAAAAACGTTGGGAACATTTTTTGCTTATCCCAATGAATTTCAATGTTATCAAATCCCGCTTCTTTTAATTGGTCACACGTTTTGGCAGAACTGCGAAAATTAAACCAAGTTGCTCGCAGGATTGTTTTGAAAATAGTGGTAAAGGTAATCAAATCGTCTTTATTAATTTGCTCTATATCCCACTCACATTCACTTTCGATTGTCGGAGGGGGAGTCAATGCGCTACATATTAAATAGCCATTAGCTTTCAAAGCGCGATACATTCCCTTATAGAAAGTCACGACTTTTGAATCATCTTTTTCATAGATATTTAATCCATTCGATGCAATAACATCAAACTCGTTTTCAATACCCAAATCCCATGCATCTTTCTGAAAAAATTCACAATGCGTTCGCACATTCAGTTGCGCTGCCAAACCTTTTGCTAAATCAAAAACAGCTTTATCAAGATCAATACCAACAAAACGCACTTCTGCAATCTCGCCAGAGAGATTTAATGTTAATAAATCCGCCATCATTCCACAGGGTAGCGAGCAAACAACGCTATTAGATTGAATATGCTTCATTAGCAATGACTGAAAAATCGCAAATCGTTGTTGCGTTGCCAATATAGTAGGCGCTCTTTCGACAATGAATTTTTCGAGAGGTGATTTAATGCTATCATTGTTAAAACCCAAGATGATATACCATGTCCAATAACCACTAAGGGACTTATTTTTTATTAGAAATCTACCCAGTTCAAATTCAGACAATTCATTTAATGTTTGATTTAATTTTTTTAGTTGCTCTTGATCGCTTTCAAATTCAGCTGACAATCTCTTTTTAATTAAATCAAGCTCGGTTGCGATATCCGCTTTACTTAATTTATCAGAACCGAAATGCGTTAGAGATACACCTGTCTGCCTGGCAGTTGTCATGATCACTTAATCCTAGAGAACAACGAATGGAAGATTATGATAATTTGAATAACACTTAAAAACAATTGAGAAAGTAGCCTTGACACGCTTTTTGTGTCCGGGTTTGTTTATGTATACGGATATATCTGTATGCACATACAAACCCGGACACAAAAAGCGTGTCCAGGCTACATTGTTTCTTCGTTGCTTTTATTTAAATGTGCATTATTAACAGATATAGATTCAATAAGTTACAACACGACGATTAAACCCTTAATAAATCTGATAATTAAACGGTGTAGAATAACCAAATAATAAGAAATCACACAAACAAGGAGTGTTTTTATCATGTCATCTACCAACCAACCTCGCGTCGTCAGCCCCAAATCCGGCATGGGTGCGTTTTTGCTTTGTTTATTTGCGGGAGTTTTGGGAGTGCATCGATTTTGCGTTGGCAAATTCGGTACCGGTTTATTAATGCTGTTAACGGCAGGTGGATTTGGTTTTTGGATGGCATATGACTTAGTTGCCATCGTCACAGCGCAATTTACTGATAGTGAAGGTCGTTATTTAGAAATCAATAGAACGCCTGAAACATTTCACAAGGCTGTTAAATTACTTTGCGCTCTATACACCATATTCTTTTTATTTATTATTTCCGTTATTGTCATGGTTGTGTTGGCAACGGGTAGACTAGCTGCCGTTGGGCAAGCGGAATTAACAGCGTTGCGTGCCGCAGATTATGATAAAGCTTATTCTTATACTTCCACTCTTTTTCAGAAAAAAATTAGCTTAGACGATTTTAAAAAATTCGTACAAAGTCATGATGAATTACAAACAAATATGTCCGCTTCATTTCCTAATCGCGAATTAAATAATAATGATGGCTTCATTTCTGGCACCCTGACCATGCGTGATGGCAGTCAAACACCAATCATGATTCAATTTGTTTATGAAAATAATGACTGGAAGATTATCAATATTGATCTGAATAGATAATCTTAAAACAGTGGTTTCGCAAGAAGCTGAAACACACCTCGCGAAACCGCACCCCGCTCTACATTTTCAACGCTTTAAGACTTCCTTAACATTTCAAAGGTAGAATACCTGCATAATATCGAAACCGACACACGAGCGATTTATGCTGAGTAGATTAGCTACATATGAATTAAAAGAATCGCCTGAGAACTATGACAGACTGAGTTTTAATGACACACACAAGAAAGCAGCTGCAGCATTAACCCTATTAATTGAACAACAACCTTTTCAAATACGCCCCGATATAAGGGTTAACAAAGATAACTCGATGCTTTTGAACACCCCGCAATTTCTTAGTGTTGAGCAACCGACTCAAACTCGTCGCAATTTAATGGATGAGCAAAAAAAGTGGCTTGACGCTGTCAATCAACACGTGAATGAATGCTTTGATTTTCTCGAGAAAGAAAAAAAAACATCAAACAATTACTCTGAAAATTCGCAAAATATTTTAAAAGATTTAAATTTAGTGATGCAAGGATACCAATACATCATAAGCCTTGCCAACAATGATACAGACTACGACCCAAAACAAGAAAGCAAACTTCACCGCGAACTCACCGATCGAATAGCAAACGAAGTACATCAAGGCCGAGACAAAAATCATACTAAATTTCGCTTAAAATTATTGACTGCTTTATTAGGCGTATTGACGCTTGCTGGTATTGCACTGGTTACCATCGGCGCACTGACAATGAATCCAATATTCTTAATTGCAGGTGCTGCAATCTGCGCACTTTTTCTAGGCAGCTCATTAGGTTTGCTAGCCCACCAAAATACAGAGAGCTTTAAAAATCGAGTGTATGAAAATAACAATAACATGGCTCACCGATTACACAAATGCACACAAACTCTTTTTAGCCCAAGCAAAATCACTTCCCTCACTAAACCAGAATTCAACTCAAGCCGTAGATTTACTTAAGACATCCCTGTATTGTACGCCAACTGACTAAAAGTCCTTACAAGGATTAAATGATGAAAAAAATATTATCAATCTTTCCGATTATTTTCGCTCTTTGTATTTTCAATGCACATGCTGATTCAAAAGCGCGTGAAGCGTATTTAAAAAATTTAACGCAATTTTTCCCCACCTTTTCGCAAAATATTGGTCAAATTTGGCCCGGAATGTCTGTTGCTGCCAACCCTGTGATTATTGCTTTTGAAAGCGATACTAGCGACACCAGCTTATATGCCATTAACTTCAATACGCAAAATCCAGCATGGCAAAAACGATTAATCAACAACATGCCTATTTATTACATGGCACAAGATAATATTGGTGCACGTCAATTCAGGCCAACACTATCAAGTTTTTATTTTAATTTAGAAAATAACCAAGCACTGATTTACTACCCTATGTTTAGCGAAAAAAATTATCCTGAAAATGAAAGTATTGATTTTTCACTCGATAATGGCTCTTTGGTGCAATACTTTTTTACGCTGCATGAAATATCACACTCTCCACACGCAAACGACATGCTAACCAACTGGGACAGAAGCTACATTTTACATAAGGATTTCAATATTGCCGATCATCTTGCATTGCTCTTAATTGAAAGCGCCGCCTTAGATGACTATTTACATTCACACAATGAAGAAGCCTTGAAAAATTTTGCAGCCATTGCACAATATCGCGTGCAATCATCTGATATGAATACGAAAAAATTTGAATCTGCCTATCCAATGTTGCCATGCTTACTTTATGTCGAATTTCAGACAATTTACTCTAATGAACAAAAAAAGCTTGAAGCAATTGAAAGTCTCATTCCAGCGAGCGCTATTCATCCTATCTCAAACACAACGTTGATTGACCCTCAAGAAGAATATCGCAGCGCCTTATCATTCAATCAAACAGCGGCTAGTTTTGCCCTGGATAACATCTTACCGCAAACATGGAAAACAACAGTACAAACAACCGATGCAACACCTACCGATATTTTACAAAGCCAATATCGCATCAACAATGCTAAAGATTTAATGGAGCGTTTAAATATTGCGAAAAATCGCTATCATTTTGTGGATTTATATTTAGCTTTAAATAATATCATTGGTGACAAACTCAGAAAAATAGCGGCTATCGAAAATTCCTATAAAAAAGACACTAACCCAGAGATCATCATTGAAATAACCTATGGCGATAATGAAAACAATGGTTACTATACAAATTATCTTGCTAACTACGCCATTGATTCTCAAAATGAAATCTATGAAAAGGTTGACCGATTAGAGCATAACATTGGATCGCAAAAATTCCTAAAAGCAAATAACATCGAGATTGTTTTCTTCAAAAGAGAGATGACAACATCTGGGTTGCCGCTGATTAGCTACAAATTTAAATTAAATCCAAACACCAGCATTGAAATAGACAATCACATAGAAACACTTGCCCATTTCATGAGAAACAATCAAGCACGCGTTGTCGATAGCGCTATTCATCTATTCACACCCGGAAAAAATAATGCGCCAAACATTATCACTTCTAATAAAACTAGCATTAAAGTGGAAAATGGCACATTAAAGATTACCATTTAAGTTTCTCCTAGCCCGCGCCAGCGCGGGCTTTGTTCATTTAAAAACCTAACCCCTACAAACCACTAGATTTACCCAAAACATAATTGTATTGTATGCCTGCTAACGATCAGTTGGCCCATTGCAAATATGGAAAATGGAATCATTGCAATACGAATTCAAATTTTTATAAGGATACGCACATGAAAAAAATGACACGCGCTTTGCCTGCTGTTTGCTATCTTTTGCTATGTAATGCTCATGCCGACACTAACGCCTCTCACGCTGCTTACTTGAACAACGTAGCCACTTTCTTACCCGTTTTTGCTAAAAACATTGATCAAATTTGGCCAGGCATTCCTGTTGCTTCCACTCCGGTACTGATTGCTTTTGATGCGCAACGTGAAAAACCAGAAGATGACAGCTTATACGCGTTTAATTTCAGCAGCCAAAATGCTGCTTGGCAAAAAAAATTAATCAATAATGTGCCAGTGTATTTCATGCCTCATGACAGCTTAGGCGCACATAGCTTTATACCTTCATTTGGCAATTATTATTTTAACTTGGAAAATAAAAAAGCAATCGTCTTTAGCCCTTACCTGATCTCTGATCAAGACTTTACTATTGATAACGGCTACTTAGCAGGCACATTTTATGCACTCTATGAGTTAACCTCATCCCCACGTACCAAACATACTTATGAAAATTATCAAAATGAAACGATTGTGCATGATGGCTTTAATAAAGCAGATCAAGCTGCCTTATTGATAACAGAAACCGCAGCTCTTGATGATTACATGAGAACGCATAACGAAGAAGCACTGAAAGATTTTGCAGTGATGGCTCAATACCGTGCAACATTATTAGATGCGAAATCGAAAATTTATGAAAGCGCACACCCTGCTCTTCCTTGCACTCATTATGTTGCCTTCAAAGCAGCAAGCCCTAGCGAACAAATGACTGTTGCCTTTATGGAAAATGATATGCCAGCAAGCGCCGGTAGCGATACAGTTGATGTCGAATCATTAAATATACAAAGTGAATACAATGATGCTTTAGCATTCAACCAAATCGCTGCAAGTTTTGCTTTAGATAAAGTAAAACCAAATGCTTGGAAAACAACGGTCGAAACCACCGCCTTAAATCCAACAGATATTTTACAAGCTCATTACACCTTTAACGGAAACGAATTAGCAACACGCTTAAATGCAGCAAAAGCGCGTTATCACTATGATCGTACCTTTGCCATGTTTAGCACAAAAATTACACTTGGCACACAATATGGTTTAGCGTTAGATAGAACCTATCAACAAAGTACCGGCATTGAAACAACACTTCAACTTGCTAGAGATGATGAAGCAGTCCCTTATTTCAAAGATACAGGGGCACAATTTGCAACGGACTCTCAAAATACTGTTCTTGGCAATCTCGAGCAATTAAAAAGCTTTGATTTAAAAACGGGCTTTTCTGCTAATAACATCGCCGTTGTTTACCAAAAGAAAGTGAATGATTTCAATGGTTATCAAGCCACCTATCAATTCAAAATGCCACAAACGGCTAGCATGAATTTAGACGGCACCAATGAAACCGTTGCGCATTTCGCACAAAAAGATCAAACACGCGAAGTGAAAAACTTGAGTATTACAGCGCCAGGTAAAGATGGTTTTGCTTTAACAACGATTGGCAAAGCAAAAGTATCATCCAGCAATGGTAAATTGAAAATCGAGTTATAATTTTTTGAAGGGGGAGCTTGCAAACTCCCCTTTCATTTTTATTTAAAGTGTATTCTTTGACGGTCCCACTTCCAACAATTTCAACTGATCAACTGCTTGCTTTCCTTGCTCTGTCAATTTCGGATAGAGAAAACTCAAATGTCTGACCGTAGGATGAATGAAACGCTGCCACTTTTGCATCTAAATGCGTGTAAAGTATCATCAAGACAACATCAAAAACAACGATAAAAATAACACCGTTCAACTTTTTAACGATCACACCTCCCTAGTATTAACTTTCTGTAGTATTATAGCGATTCATTAGCATTCACCTGATGCTAACTTTTTGATTTTAAAGGATTATCAATCTAAGGTCGACGACATGCATAACAATCAATTAACGCTTTTATTAACGCGACGCTTTTTACCTTTATTCATCACACAATTCTTAGGCGCATTTAACGATAATGTTTTTAAAAATGCATTAGTCATTTTAATCACCTATCGATTAGCAACACTTTATAATTACAACGCGCAAATCATGGTAACCCTTGCTGCAGGTTTTTTTATTCTACCTTTCTTTTTATTTTCAGCTACAGCTGGGCAAATCGCAGACAAATATGAAAAATCACGCTTAATGAAAATCATTAAATTTTTTGAAATTATTATTATGTTGTGCGCCGCGTTTGGTTTTTATTATCAAAGCACTTACTTTTTATTATTCACCTTATTTGCGTTAGGCACACAAGCAACCTTCTTTGGACCGCTTAAATACGCTATTTTGCCAGATCATTTACATCAAGATGAATTAATCGCAGGTAACGGCTTAATCGAAGCTGGTACGTTTATGGCAATATTAATTGGCACCATCTTAGGTGGCATACTCGTCATGCAAACTTCTGGTGAGCTGATTATTTCTGCCGCTATCATTACTTTTGCCGTTTTTGGCTGGATAAGCAGTTGCTATATTCCAAAAGCATCTTTACCTGATAGCGCCTTACCTGTTAATTATAATTTTATAGCAGAAACCAAAAAATTATTAACTTACGCCATGGATCGTCGTGATTTATTTCTTTGTATTTTAGGTATCTCCTGGTTTTGGTTAATCGGCGCTGTGTTTTTATCGGAGCTGCCGGTTTTTGCAAAAGATGCATTGCATGCTAATGAACATGTCGTGACATTCTTTTTAGCGATGTTTTCGATTGGTTTAGCTGTTGGTTCTGTTTTATGTAATCGCCTACTCAATGGCAAAATACATGCAGGCTTTGTGCCTTTTGCGGTGCTTTTTATCACCGTCTTCATTCTTGATCTTTGCTATGCATCATCTGACGCCATTACATCCTCAGCCAAAACTTTGGTCGATTTGAGTAGTTTTTTATGGACATTCAACGGCTGGCGCATTTCATTTGATTTGTTAGTGATTGCTATTTGCGGTGGTCTTTACACCGTACCATTATATGCGTTATTACAAACTCGCAGTGAAGAATCACACCGCGCACGTGTTATTGCTAGCAATAACGTTTTTAATGCTTTATTTATGGTACTCGCCGCCATTGGCACGATTATCATGTTAAAATCTGGCTTATCTGTTACCCAAGTCTTTTTAGTGATTGCCATTTTAAATGGTTTTGTTGCTTTTTATATTTGCAAACTACTGCCTGATGCGTTTATGCGCGGTGTTTTTCACTGGATATTAACTTTAATTTATCGCGTAAAAGTACATGGTTTAGAAAATTATGTAAAAGCAGGCAATCGCGTTGTGATCATTGCCAATCACACTTCATTCCTAGATGCGATATTATTAGCCACTTACCTCCCTGACAAATTAACGTTTGCCATTGATTTACATATTTCACAAAAATGGTGGGTAAAATTATTTTTACATCTGGTTGAAGCTTACCCCCTCAACCCTGCAAACCCAATGTCGATAAAATCTTTAATTCATTTTGTCGAGCAAAACAAACGTTGCGTCATTTTCCCTGAAGGCAGATTAACCATGACGGGCGCCTTAATGAAAATCCATGAAGGTCCTGGCATGATCGCCGACAAATCAGGCGCAAAATTATTACCGGTTCGCATTGAAGGCGCGCAATATACACCGTTTTCACGATTGCGCGGTAAAGTACGTATTCGATTATTCCCAGAAATTACTATCACCATTTTGCCAACTCAAGATTTGGATATTCCAGAATCTGTGAAAGGCCGTGATAGACGTCAGCAAATCAGTCAACGATTATATGATTTAATGACAACGATGATGTTTAAATCTAGCAACAGCAAGCAAACCATTTTTTCATCCCTATTAGATGCTAAAGATTTGCATGGTAGAAAACACATTATCGTTGAAGATAACGATCGTGTACCACTTAATTACCATCAAGTCATCACCAGATCATTTATTTTAGGATTTGCAACACAAGCATTGACTAAACCTAAAGAATATGTCGGTGTATTACTACCTAATGCGACTTCTAATCTATTAACCTTTATGGCTTTACAAGCCTTCTCGCGCGTGCCTGCGATGTTGAACTACTCTACAGGTGTTAACAACCTCATTAATGCTTGCAAGACAGCGAAAATTGAAACCGTTTTCACTGCGAAAAAATTCATTGACCTTGCAAAACTCGATCATGTCGTCAGTGAATTAACCAAAGCAGGTATTAAGCTGGTTTATTTAGAAGACATTAGAACCTCAATTACTTTTGGGCAAAAATTAAAAGGTATATTGGCTGGATTATTCCCACAAATTGCTTACCATTACATCAGTAAAAAAACTAAAGTTAAGCATATTAACCCCGCCTCTCAACCTGCTGTTGTGTTATTTACATCCGGGTCTGAAGGCACGCCAAAAGGGGTGGTGTTATCTCACACTAATTTACAAGCCAATCGTTACCAATTGAGCGCATGTATTGATTTCACATCAAGCGATGTTATTTTAAATGCTTTACCCCTATTCCATTCTTTCGGTTTAACGGCAGCAACTTTATTGCCTGTGTTATCTGGCGTGAAATTATTTTTATATCCATCACCTCTGCATTATCGCATTGTGCCGCTAATTGCTTATGATATTAGCGCTACCATTTTATTTGGTACCGATACATTCATTGCAGGCTATGCAAAATACGCTCACCCTTATGATTTTTACAGTGTACGTTATGTTTTTGCGGGTGCTGAAAAAATTCGCGCAGAAACAAGAAACTTGTGGGCGCAAAAATTTGGTATTCGCGTTCTTGAAGGTTATGGCTCAACTGAAGCATCACCTGTTATTTCGATTAATACACCTATGCAATATAAAGCAGGCACCGTTGGTCGATTGTTACCAGGTATTCAATACAGTATTTTACCAGTGCCCGGTATTGTTGATGGCGGAACCCTGTGTATAGCGGGTGCAAACATTATGCTTGGCTATTTACTTGCAAGCGAACCCGGAAAAATCGTGCCTCCTGAAGATGGCTGGTATGACACCGGTGATGTTGTCACCATTGATAGCGAAGGATTTGTCACCATCAAAGGCCGCATGAAACGCTTTGCCAAAATCGCTGGCGAAATGATTTCCTTAACGCTTGTTGAAGATGTCATTAACAAATTATGGCCAGATACTCAACATGCTGTTATTAGCGTTCCCAATGAGAAAAAAGGCGAAGAATTAATTTTAATTACCACTAACCCTGATGCATCACGTGATGCATTAATTGCCTACGGCAAAGCAAATCAACTAGGTGAAATTTTCATTCCGAAAAAAATTCGCCGCATTAATGAAATGCCATTACTAGGTACAGGTAAAATAAATTACGTAGCATTAAAAGAGTTATATAATAGCCATTAAGGATGATTAAAATGAAAAACATTATCGCCATGATTGGCAGCTTGCGTAAAGACTCTGTCAACCGCCATGTTTTTAACCATTACAAGGAAATGACAAAAGATATTTTCAATATGACTGAAGGTAAAATAGATGCTATTCCGTTTTACAACGCCGATATCACCCCAGAACCGCAGGTAATTACGCAATTAGCCGACGCTATTCGTAAAGCAGATGGCATTATTTTCTTTTCACCTGAATATAATTACTCCATCCCAGGCGTATTGAAAAATGCTATCGATTGGCTTTCGCGCTGTAAAGATCAACCCTTTGACAACAAAAAAGCAACCATCATCGGTGCAAGCCCTGGCAATCTTGGCACTACCAGGATGCAATATCAATTACGTCAAGTCGGCGTCTTTTTAAATATCTATTTTATGAATCGACCAGAAGTAATGATTAGCGATGCTTACAATAAAGTAAAAGACGGCAAGATTGTTGATGAAGGAACGGTTAAGTTTTTAAAGACACATGCTGATGCGTTTAATGGGTTTATGAAATAAGGCATCGCATTAGTAACGTACCCGTAAACGTGCCCGCGTGCGTGCCCGTCTTTTGATTTTTAAAAGCGGAAAAGACGGGCACGCACGCGGGCACGTTTACGGGCACGTTTAATGCAGCATTTCCTTCCCCTTCCAAATACCATCAAAACCATTACAATACCCCTACTTCAATATTCAAAAAGAGACAACGCATCATGGAAAGAATAGACCACATCATTCACGCCAAGTGGGTCATCACTTGTGAAGAAAACAATCGCGTACTAGAAAATCACGCTTTATTATTAAAAGCAGGCAAAATCCACGGAATTTTACCTAGCAAAGACGCTACCGAAAAATACACGACTACACCCCACACCCATTTTGCCTCCCATGCCATCATGCCTGGCTTAATCAATAGCCACACTCACATATCCATGAATGGCTTCCGTGGTCTTGCTGATGATATGGAATTAATGGATTGGCTTAACAATTACATTTGGCCTGCTGAAGGTAAATGGGTTAGTGAAGAAATGGTTTATGATTTCTCATTATTAGCCATGGCTGAAATGATTCGCTGTGGTACTACTTGCTTTAACGATATGTATTTTTTCTTAGGCGCTACCGCAAGAGCTGCTGAATTATCTGGCATGCGCGCACACATTGGGATGACGGTAATCGATGTTCCAACCGCTTGGGCACAAACCACCGATGAATATTTCGCCAAAGCAATCGAATTCGCTGATCAATACAAAAATCACGAACGAATCACGCCAACATTAGCGCCGCATTCAACTTACACCGTATCGCTTGAGAATTTGATACGAGTGAAGAAATTAGCCGATGAATACAAATTCAAAACCAATATTCATTTGCACGAAGCTAATTCTGAAATCCAACAATCGATTAGTCAATTTGGCAAACGCCCACTAGCGCGTTTAAACGATATCGGCATGGTAACACCCGATTTAATTGCTGTGCATATGACACAAATCGATGACAGTGATTTTGCAATTATTGAAAAAAACAAACCAAGCATTGTTCACTGCCCAGAATCCAACATGAAACTAGCCAGCATGGGCATTGGCGGCTGCCCTGTTGAACGATTTGCGAAAATGGGTGTTAACGTGGCTCTTGGCACCGATGGCGCCGCTAGCAACAACGATTTAAACATGCTGGGCGAAATTCGCTCTGCTGCCTTTATTGGCAAAGTTATCGCTAACGATCCAAAAGCGGTTTCTGCCGTCTATGCGCTAAAAATGGCCACCCTAAATGGGGCCAAAGCTTTAGGCGTTGATCACTTAACCGGATCCCTTGAAGTAGGCAAAGCCGCCGATTTCATCGCGATTGACCTTGATGAAATTGAAACCCAACCCCTCTATCACCCTGTTTCACAAGTGGTTTACGCCGCTTCTCGCACTCAGGTAACCGATGTCTGGGTTGCAGGCAAACCTTTACTTAAAGATCGTAAGTTAATGACCCTAGATGAAAAAGAATTGCTTAACAAAGCAAAAACCTGGCGCAAAAAGATAGAAAGTTAGCTATAATGCCTGCCGCTTATAATTTTGGTAATTTTGTGGAGTAAACATGACAATTGAACGTACCTTATCCATCATTAAACCCGATGCAGTCTCTAAAAATGCTATCGGTGAAATCATCAGCCGCTTTGAAAAAGGTGGTTTACGTGTTGCTGGCGCCAAAATGGTGCGTTTAACCAAGCAACAAGCAGAAGAATTCTACGGTGTACACCGCGAACGCCCTTTTTTCGCAAGCTTGGTGAATTTCATCAGCTCAGGCCCCGTATTAGTACAAGTACTTGAAGGCCCTGATGCCATCGCTAAAAATCGCCAAATCATGGGTGCAACCAACCCTAAAGATGCAGCACCTGGTACCGTGCGCGCTGATTTTGCTGATTCAATCGATCACAATGCCGTTCATGGTTCAGATGCTCCTGAAACTGCAAAGCAAGAAATTGCCTTCTTTTTCACAGCAAATGAATTATTCAACCATGTTTCAGAAAGCGAGTTAGCATAAGTGACAACGATTGCGCCAACCAACAAAACCAACCTGCTCGGCCTTGATCTCAAGGCCATGCAGGCGTTTTTTGTTGCCATGGGTGAAAAACCATTCCGCGCGCAACAAATATTAAAATGGTTGCATACCGAAGGTGTCAAAGATTTCGACGGCATGACCAATATCAGCAAAGCGCTTCGCGAAACACTGAAAAATACAACTGAAGTCACCTTACCTGAAGTGTTGTTGGAAAAAACCGCCAGCGACAACACACGTAAGTGGATTTTGCGGTTAAGTGATGGCAATTGCATCGAAACCGTCTTTATTCCTGAAACAAATCGCGGCACTTTATGCATCTCATCACAAGTAGGCTGCATTTTAAATTGCGATTTTTGCTCAACCGGCAAACAAGGCTTTAGCCGTAACTTAACAACCGCTGAAATCATTAGCCAACTTTGGATTGCTGTTCGCGCACTTTCCAATAACAATGGCGCTCATGATCACTCCGTTACCAATGTTGTCATGATGGGCATGGGCGAACCCTTACTCAACTTTGACAACCTCATCCCAGCGCTTAACTTAATGCTGGATGATCACGCATATGGTTTATCAAAACGTCGCGTCACCGTAAGCACCGCCGGCGTTATACCTGCATTAATCGAACTACGTAAAAACAGCCCCGTTGCGTTAGCCGTATCATTACATGCGCCAAATGATGAATTGCGCGATAAGTTAGTTCCACTCAACAAAAAATACCCGATTGCTGAATTAATGGGTGTTTGCCGCGAATACTTCAAAGATGAACCGCGCCGCAGCATTACCATGGAATATGTCATGCTAGCCGGCGTGAACGACAAACCAGAACACGCCAGACAATTAATCAAAATTCTAAACGGTGTTCCGGCAAAATTGAATTTAATCCCGTTCAACCCTTTCCCTCTAACTGACTACCAACGCTCAGATGATGCGACAATTGAACGTTTTCAAAATATTTTATTAAATGCGGGTTTAAACACCACCGTCCGGAAAACCCGTGGCGACGATATTGATGCTGCTTGCGGTCAATTAGTGGGCGAAGTAAAAGATCGCACCCGCCGACAAGAGCGAAATAAAAATAAAAAAGCAAAGATCGACACTGCTGCATAAAAAATGATTGGCTGAAATGGGTTATCATCATATGATTAAGCAAGAGAGACGTATCGACAAGGAACGCACGCTATGACCGACATGACGCAGACAAGCACCATCCAAGCTTCTACTACCCCCAATGCATTCAGCAAACGCCTACAAGCTGCGCGCGAAGCAATTGGATTAGATTTAAAAGACGCAGCAGCTCAACTACGTCTCAATGAGCGCGTCATCGTCATGCTAGAAACGGATTGCTACTCTTCTGACTTGCCTCCTACTTTTATTCGCGGCTATATCCGCTCCTATAGCAAATTATTACAAATCCCTGATGAAGAAATTCAGCATGCGCTCGCACCCATTAAACAGCAACAAAGCGTGCAAAACTTGCCGCCAAAAACAGTTGAAACACCTAAAGTGACAAGCAGTAATTACTTGATGCAATTATTCACTTATTTGGTCGTGCTTACCGTTTTTGGCTTAGTAGGCACTTGGTGGTACACCCATACATCACAACCGACCACTATCGCTAGCACACAATTATCAGTGCCAACCGAAACACCTGAACCATCCATGGCTAGCGCGTCATCTCTGATGACCATTAAAGCGGATGCAGTTGCCGGCGCGTTAACCGTGGGCGCAAAAACAACCCCTGCCCTTCCTAGCACAGGGTTACCGTCAGCGAAAACCACTATTGCTGCATTAACACCAAAATCTGAAACTGAAGTCACTACGTCTAAATCGCCACAAACACAAGATGACGCCATCAGCAATCGCGATAGCACCGATGACGATGAAGATCATGAAAGTGACTGATAACCGTTTTTAAGGAGAGCCACATGCCTGAGTTAATTCAAGCCGTTCGAGGCATGAACGATATTTTGCCGCCTGAAACATTTTTGTGGCAGCATGCTGAAACGATTTTCCGCCGTATTTTGCAAGGTCATGGTTATCGCGAAATTCGCTTTCCCATTTTAGAAAAAACAGAATTATTTAAACGCTCAATCGGTGAAGTAACCGATATTGTCGAAAAAGAAATGTATACGTTTACCGATCGCAACGAAGATAGCTTGAGCTTACGCCCCGAAGGTACAGCCTCTTGCGTGCGCGCGTGTCTAGAACACGGCTTACTTTACAATCAAATTCAACATTTATGGTATCGCGGTCCATTCTTTCGCCATGAACGTCCGCAAAAAGGTCGTTATCGTCAATTTCATCAATGTTCCGCTGAAGTCTTTGGTTTAGAAGGCCCTGATATTGATGCTGATTTAATTGCGATGTCTGCGGCGGTGATTGATAAGCTTGGTTTAAAACCTTTTGTGCATTTACAAATTAACTCCCTTGGCACCAAGGAATCGCGCGCGCAGTACCGCAAAAAATTAGTAGCCTATTTGAACGATCACAAAAAACAATTAGACGAAGATAGTTTACGTCGCTTAGATAAAAATCCTTTGCGCATCTTAGACAGCAAAAATCCTGATTTGAAACATTTAATCGAAAAAGCGCCTAAATTGATTGATCATCTCGATGATGAATCACGTAATCATTTTGAAAAACTACAACACTATCTCAATGCGGCAGAAATTCACTTTACCGTTAATCCATTTTTAGTCCGCGGCTTAGATTATTACACTAAAACCGTATTCGAATGGAAAACAGATCAGCTCGGCGCTCAAGGAACCGTATGCGCTGGTGGTCGTTATGATGGTTTAGTGGAGCAACTGGGTGGTAAATCAACGCCTGCTATTGGTTTTTCATTTGGCATGGAGCGCACTATTTTGCTGATGCAACAGAGTGAAGTCGCTTACAAATATGAAACCGGTTTGCATGCTTATGTCATCACCGATGGTGACGACTGCTTTAGCGCAGGCCTTAAATTAACCAAATATTTACGCAGCAAAGTTCATGGCTTACGCATCATGCTTCATTGCGGTGGCGGCAACATGAAAAACCAATTCAAAAAAGCAGATAAAAGCGGCGCCGCTTACGCCATCATTATCGGCCAACATGAATTAGAAAATCATGTTTTATCGCTAAAAGCCCTACGCGAAGAACACAAACAGCAAACCCTCTATCAAGACGAACTGGTTGAGTATTTAAAGCTCAAGATGATGAAAAAGCCCTTAATTTAAAAGTCACTCTGTTAATCATTGTTGCCTGGACACGTTTTTCGTGTCCGGGGTTGTTGTATCTGGACGCACCCGTATACAACAACCCCGGACACGAAAAACGTGTCCAGGCTACATCGCAACAACGGGGTTTCCCTTCCCTCTCACCCCAAAATCTGCTTTAATATCGACCCTAACGCCATTGTCACAGAGGACAAACCCTTGACTGAATATTTAACAGAGCAAGAACAAGTCGAGCTTTTAAAAAAATGGATCAAACAGTACAGCATCGTTATTTTAGCAGGTGTGCTTTTAGCAGTCGCTGCGATTACTGGTTGGCGATTTTGGCAAGACCGACAAGCAAAAATTTATGCCCACGCATCCGGTGTTTACGATGAAATGCTTTCCATGCGCGCGCAAAACAATCAAGAACAAACGCTAGTACAAGCCAATAAATTATTTAGCCATTACAATCACACCGTATACGGTCAAATGGCAGCATTAATGTTAGCAAGAAGCGCCACCTCCAAAAATGATTACCCAGAAGCACAAAAACAATTGCAATGGGTCATGGACAATAGTGACAACGCTTCCATGCAACAAATTGCTCGCTTACGCTTAGCACGTTTACTGATTACCATGAATAAACCAGATGAAAGCATCAAATTACTAGACACCGTTAATGACGAAGCATTTGCCGGCTTAATCGAAGAAGTAAAAGGTGACGCATACCTTGCCAAAAAAGATATCGCATCGGCAAGAGATGCTTACGCTTTGGCATTAAAAGACTTACCACACGCCGATGTTATTCGTCCATTATTACAAATGAAATACGATAATCTCGCCATTAACACAACCGCAAGAGCGCAATAATGATTAAACATATTTTTTTAGGCTTACTCACATTACTTTTAACCGCTTGCTATGGCTTTTTTGAAAAAGACAATGCACCGGAGCCAACAGCACTAACTACCTACAAAGCAGAAGTGACACCGCACTCATTGTGGTCAACAAGCATTGGCAGCAGTGATAATGAATATCTCAAATTGAGTCCAACCATTAATGGCAATTCCATCTTCACATCCAGCGTGAATGGTTCCGTGGTTGCAACCAATAAAACCAACGGTCAATCGCAATGGCGCACAAACACTAATGTCACCGTAACATCAGGCCCTGGTGTTGGTGATGGCATTGTAGTCATTGGTAGTCGCAAAGGTGATGTGATTGCCCTCAACCAACAAAATGGTAGCGTGCGTTTTAAAACCACCATCAATGGTGAAGTCATTGCAAAACCCGCTATTGCAAATAACATCGTTGTCATCAAAACAGTCGATGGCAATATTCATGCTCTTTCTGCTAACGATGGTCATGAAATCTGGGGCTATCAACAAGCAGAGCCTAGCTTAATTTTACGCGGCTCAAGCTCACCCCTTATTGCTGGTAATAATTTATTTGCCGGATTTGCCAATGGCACTTTATCCAAATTAAATTTATCTACCGGACAACTGGATTGGTCACAACCAATCGCATCAGCGGAAGGCGCATTCTCAATTCAACGCATGATTGATATCAATGCTGACCCTATCATTTATCAACATCGTATTTTTGCAGCAACCTTCCAAGGTAACATCGCATCATTAAGCTGGAGTAGCGGTGAAATTCTTTGGTCGCATAACATTTCTTCTTACACCGGCATGACAGCAGACGGTAGCGCTGTTTTCATCAGTGATGCAACCGGTGTGGTTTGGGCATTTGGAGTCGATAGCGGCTTAGTCAACTGGCGCCAAACAAATTTAACGGCTCGCAAAATTAGCGGGCCTGCAAACATGGGTAGATACATTGTCGTCGGTGATGGTGAAGGCTATATTCACTGGTTAAATAAGAGTGATGGACACTTTGCTGCGCGTGAACACGTTGGCAGCTCTGTACTCGCCGCGCCAATTGTTGATAATAATATTTTATACGTTTTAACGAGTAATGGTTCGTTATCTGCGTTTACATTAAGTGCATCCTAACATATGAGTAATATGCTTCCTGTTGTTGCCATCGTTGGTCGCCCCAACGTTGGCAAATCCACCTTATTTAATCGCTTAACGCGTACGCGTGATGCGATCATTTCGGATTACGCTGGTTTAACGCGCGATCGCCAGTATGGCGATGTCAATATGGATGGCAGACATTTTATTGTCGTCGATACGGGTGGCATTACCGGTGATGCTGATGAAATCGGTCAGTCGATTACCAAACAAGCTTTTCAAGCAATTAATGATGCCGATATTGTATTATTCATAGTAGACGGCAGAGCTGGCATTACACCTGAAGACGTTAGTATTGCCAAAAAGCTACGCAAGATAAATAAGCCTATTGTGTTAGCGGTCAATAAAACCGAAGGCTTAGATCAAGCAACTAGTCTTGCTGATGCGTTTGAACTCGGCATGAAAACAACACCCGTTGCAATTGCCGCTGTGCACGGCACAGGCACAACTCGCTTACTCGAAGCATTATTTCCAGAACCAACACCCACCAAAATAGAAGATGCCAAAGTCGATGGCATTCGCCTTGCTATTATTGGTCGACCAAACGTTGGTAAATCAACGTTAACTAATCGCATGTTAGGCGAAGAACGTGTTATTGCTCATGATTCACCAGGCACCACACGTGACAGCATCGAAATTCCATTCGATCGCTTCGAACAACATTACACTTTAATTGATACCGCAGGCGTTAGACGTCGCAAAAATGTTTCAGAAGCCATAGAGAAATTCTCTATTGTGAAAACATTACAAAGCATTGAAAACTGCAATGTTGTTTTATATGTGATTGATGCGCGCATTGGCGTATCAGAACAAGATTTAAAATTATTTGGTTTTATTCTGGAATGCGGCAAAGCGCTTGTTATTGCCATCAATAAATGGGATGGCATGAGCGATGAAGACAAAGATCACGTCCGCGCGCGCATTGATCGTCAATTAGATTTCGTCAAATTTGCGCGTATTCATTTTATTTCAGCATTACATGGTTCAGGCGTTGGCAACTTATTTGATTCTGTAAATGAAGCGTATGCCTCTGCTAACGTTAAATTATCAACACCCACACTAACGCGTTTATTAGAAAAAGCGCAAACCACCCATTCACCGCCGTTAGTCCATGGTCGCAGAATTAAATTACGTTATGCACATGCTGGTGGTCACAACCCACCAACTATTATTATTCACGGCAACCAAGTGAATTCCCTACCAGATAGTTACCGTAAATTTTTGGCGCATTTCTTTATTGAGCAATTAAAACTTTATGGGACACCGGTGCAGATTCAATTTAAATCTAATGCAAATCCATTCGCTCCGAAGAAGAAACCGTAATTGCTATATGGGATACCGCTTTTAAACGTAAACGTGAACGTGAACGTTTGCGTGCCCGTCTTTTGATTTTCGGAAAAGCGTAAAAGACGGGCACGCAAACGTTCACGTTCACGGGCACGTTTATAAAGGGCACATCAATCCCGAAAATTCGTAAATTGCACCGGAATATCCAACTTAGCCCCCCGCAAAAACGCCATCACTTCTTGCAAGTCATCCCGCTTCTTACTACTAACCCGCACTTGATCCCCCTGAATCGACGCTTGCACTTTAATTCCCGACTCTTTAATCAATTTCGTAATTTTCTTCGCCTGCTCTTGATCAATCCCCTGCTTAATATCAATCAATTGCTTGGCTTGACTCAAACTGGTATTCACCTCTTGATAGGTTAAGACCCGCAAATCCACTTGCCGCTTTGTTAGTTTATTTCGCAAAATTTCATCAATTTGCTTTAACTGAAAATCACTAGGCGCCAAGATCGTGATTTGTTCTTTGTTTAACAAAAGTTGCGCATCAATATCTTTAAAATCAAAACGCGTACTTAACTCGCGATTCGCTTGATCGACCGCGTTTGCGATCTCGTGCTGATCAATATTGGAAACAATATCAAAAGAAGGCATACTAGGGCTCCTAATTTGGCCACGGTTAAGCTGTGGACTTTAGCACAAAATCAGCAAAAAAGGCTTAGAGGAATATTGCATGCCGTTAACTGCTATACGCGAATTAATTAAACCAGACTTGGAAGCGACTGATCGCGCCATCATTTCTCATCTGGACTCTAACATTCCCTTGATTAAAGAAGTCGTGGAATATGTCTTAAGCTGCGGCGGCAAGCGTATTCGCCCTATGATGTTGTTATTCAGCGCGCGCGCCTTATCGCCGAATATTTCTTCTCATATTAATTTAGCCGCAGTCATTGAATTAATACATACCGCTACTTTATTGCATGATGATGTAGTCGATGGTTCCACTTTACGTCGCGGGCATAAAACATCGCATATTATTTGGGGCAGCCCATCTAGCGTTTTAATTGGCGATTTTTTATACTCTCGCGCATTTCAAATCACTGTCGGCTTAAAAAATGACACGATTTTAAAAGTGTTTTCTGATGCGACGCATTTCATCGCTGAAGGTGAAATCATGCAATTAGTCAATTGCAACAATCCAGATACCACCGAAGCTTTTTATTTTGAAATCATTCAACGTAAAACCGCGAAATTATTCGAAATGGCAACAGAAATTGGCGCCCTCACCGCAACAGACAATCCCCGCGATATCGCCGCTATGCGCGATTTTGGCTTGAATTTAGGGTTAGCTTATCAATTAATTGATGATGCGCTCGATTACAGCCAACCCGCAGAACAAACGGGTAAAAATCTTGGCCAAGATATCAGTGAAGGTAAAACAACTTTACCGTTAATTTATGCTATGCAAAAAAGCAAAGCCGCTGATTTAAAATTATTACGCACCGCAATCACCACCGGTAAAACACAAAACCTAGCAGACATCTTAGGAATTATTGAATCAACCGATGCAATAAAGTACACTGCCGCTGCTGCACGAGATCACGCAGACCGCGCTAAACAAGCCTTATCTGTGATCCCGCCATCCAGTCACCGCCAAGCGCTGATGGATATTAGCGATTTCGTCGTCAGCCGTACCTATTAACACTTCGGGGTGTGGCTCAGCCTGGTAGAGCGCTGCCTTCGGGAGGCAGAAGTCGCAGGTTCAATTCCTGTCACCCCGATGAAAAATGATAGAAACTCATAAATGCGATAATGAATTCGCGAAGGCACTTAAAATAAATAAGATGTAGTCTGGACACGCTTTTTGTGTCCGGGTTTTTTTTAATCTTCGACGAAAGCCCCCGGACACAAAAAACGTGTCCAGGCTACTGGCTCAGCCAGAGTAACGCACCTTTTCCTGCAGCCCTACCCATTGCAAAACAAGCTGAAAGTAAATAGCCGCCTGTCGGCGCTTCCCAATCCAGCATTTCTCCCGCACAAAAAACACCGGGCATTTTGCGTAGCATCAAGTGATCATCAAGCTCTTCAAAGCTTATGCCGCCTGCGCTGCTAATAGCGGTTGCCAGGGGCGTTGGCGATACAAGCGGAATGGAGAGTGCTTTTATAGCGTGTGCTAATTTATTAGGATTTTCAAAAATTTCTTTAGCAATAAATTCATATAACAAACCCAATTTGACGCCCTGAATGCCCGTTGTTTTTCGAAGATGAGAAGATAGTGACATTGATCCGCGCGGACGCCCTAATGCTTGAGTTAATTTTTCTATGGATGTATCGGGCGCAAGGTCTAACGTCAGTGACGCTTGCCCTGTTGAAGCCAATTCATCTCTGAGTGTTGCTGACGCTGAATAAATAAGACTTCCCTCAATCCCTTTTTTGGTAATGACAAATTCGCCCTGCTGTTTAAAATCTTTGAAAGATAAAACAACGGATTTAATTGGCTGACCATGAAATTTTTCACTGAAATGTGTTGACCAGTTTACGTAAAATCCACAATTGGCTGGACTAAACGATTTTACTATTATCCCTGCTTGCAAAAGTCTAGGCACCCAATCACCTTTAGATCCAAGCTTAGGCCAACTAGCACCACCCAAAGCAAGGATGGTTGCATCAGGGTTTATTTTAATAACACCTGTCGGTGTTTCAAAAACCAATTGTTGATCTTCCCAGCCAGACCAACGATGACGCAAATGAAACGTTACACCCCGAGATGTTAGTCGATGAATCCATGCACGCAACATGGGGCTCGCTTTCATTGCAACTGGAAATACGCGCCCAGAACTACCAACAAAAGTTTTAACATCGAGTTCATTCGTAAAAGCCAAGAGATCATGAGGTGTAAAGTCCGCAAGGAGCTTTTCAATTTCGTGTTGTTTATTACCGTAACGAGTAACAAAAAGTGGGTAGTCTTCAGAATGCGTTAGATTAAGCCCGCTTTTACCCGCCATCAAAAATTTTCGCCCAAGAGAAGGCATCGCTTCATAAACATCCACTTTCACATCATACTGGCTCAATAAGTCTGCAGCCATTAAGCCTGCGGGTCCGCCGCCAATAATTGCAATAGACTTACTCATCACTGCTTACACCTTATAATTTTACCTATATTTTATCTTACTTACACAATCCGCACAATAAGCTACTTTTAGCACAACCGAATAAGCTATATTTATCACAACGTAATAAGCTATAAATGACACAGCACAATAAGCTATGTATAATACATATATAGACAGATATTTTTAACAGGACAACACATGGCCTCACCCTCTGAAAAACTATCGGAATCACTCGAAGTTCTGAGAAAACTGCAGGAGCGTGGCATGATTGCTATCCAAGCAAGGGATTTATCGCGCACACATAAAGAACGGCTGCTTAGAACAGGTTTTTTACAGGAAGTCATGAAAGGCTGGTACATTCCAGCTAGATTAGATGAAATTTCAGGTGAAAGCACAGCCTGGTATGCATCTTTTTGGGATTTTAGTTCCACATATCTAAATAAACGCTTTAAAAATGCATGGTGTTTATCACCAGAACAATCTCTATCATTACATGTGAATAATTGGACCGTGCCAAAACAGTTATTTGTTAGATCTCCTAAAGGAAGAAATAAAATCACACCACTTCCTCACAAAACATCGTTATTTGATGCGCAATATCAAATGCCAAATAAAAATGAAATCGCCATCATTAATGGCATGCGTGTGTTTTCGTTAGGAGCCGCACTCACCTATTGCTCCCAAAAATTCTTTACTCAACATTCCACTGATGCGCGAACAGCGCTTTCATTAATACGAGATGCCTCTGAAATTCTTGCGCCATTATTAACAGGTGGTCACAGCACCATCGCTGGCCGACTTGCCGGTGGATTGCGGAATATCGGCCGCGATGAAGTTGCCGATGAAATTATTAAAACCATGACCAAAACTGGTTATGCTATTCGGGAAATCGACCCATTTGAGTCAACGTCAATCATAAATATCTCAAATCGAGAACGCTCCCCCTATGTTAATCGGTTGCGTGTAATGTGGCAGGAAATGCGCGAACAAGTTATCACTTACTTTCCCAAACCGCCCATCAAACCGGCTAACACTAAAGCGTATCTTGAAAATGTAAAAGAAACCTATATAACAGATGCTTACCATTCTTTATCAATCGAAGGTTATCGTGTAAACGCTGAACTCATTCAACATGTTCGCAGTGGAAAATGGAATCCCGATAACAATGAAAATGACAAAGAACACACTGCCGCTCTCGCAGCCCGTGGATACTGGCAAGCTTTCAAAAAAGTTGAAGTCAGTATTGGCAAAGCACTAAAAGGGATTAATGCTGGAAAAATTTTCTCAGAGGATCATCGTGATTGGTATCGAGAAATGTTTGAGCCTTGTGTAATGGCAGGCATTATAAAACCTGTTGATCTTGCTGGATACCGCCATGGACAAGTTTACATTCGTCGATCAATGCATATTCCACCTAATTCAAATGCAGTACGCGATCTCATGCCTGCACTCTGCGATTTTCTGGAAGCAGAAAAAGATGCCGCAGTACGTGTTGTACTCGGACACTTTTTCTTTGTCTACATTCACCCTTACATGGATGGCAACGGGCGCATTGGAAGATTTTTAATGAATGTCATGCTAGCTTCTGGTGGTTACCCATGGATAGTTATCCCGGTTGAACAACGTAGCAAATATATGGCCGCCCTTGAAGAAGCCAGTGTCGGGCAAAATATCACGCCATTTTGTAAATTTCTTGCAGCACTGGTCATTGATAGATTGAAAGGCAAACATCTTCCCGAAATAAAATGATAGGGTACGGTGTTTTCGTTAATACTAAACTCTCTTACTTAACGCTCCTCTGCCCAAAAATCTTTTACCTCTTGCAATATAGAATTTGACACGATTTCGGATGCCTGGTTTTCGAACCAATCCTGCGGCATGCATTGCGTATAACTTGCATGCAAGAAACGATTATCTAGCAACACAATAATACCCTTATCTTTTTCAGAACGTATCACGCGGCCCGCAGCTTGCACGGTTTTTGCCATCGCGGGATAGACATAGGCGAAATCAAAACCGCTAGCATAATTTTTTTCATAATATTCACGCATTTTTTCACGATTAACGTCAAACTGCGGTAATGGCGGGCCAACAATAAAAGCACCAATAATCATATCACCCGGATAATCGACCCCTTCAGAAAATACACCGCCCTGCACTGCGAAAATCAGATAAGATTTATGCGCATCTCGCAAACGATCAAAGATAAATTGAATGTCATCTTTTTTCATATGGCGTTTTTGACATAAAATGTCAAAACCTTCCGGCGGGATAAAGATATCCAATACTTTTTCTAAAAAATCAAAACTCGGAAAAAAAACAAAATAATTCCCTTGTTTTAAGCTAGCTATTTTATCAATCGTGAGCGCAATGCGCGGATAATTTCGCGGCCTTTCGGAAAATTTAGTGGAAATTTGCGGGATGATCAGCACTTTGCGTCTTTCTTTTGGAAAAGAAGAAGTGAATTCCGCCGTCATAACATCTTCTTTTAAACCGATTAATTGGCTATAAAAATGAAATGGCTTTAAGGTTGCTGAAAATCCCACGACATGTTGATAATCTTCATAAGTGCTTTTTAATAAAGAGGATGCATCACAACAAACAATATTGATCGTTGGCGGGCTCAAATGTGTGGTGGTAAAAAAATATTGCTGATGAGCACTTACATATTCCAGCGCCGAAGTAAACTCAGACCAATAATTACTTAGTTTTAATATTACATCACCCGCTTTAATTTCTGCATCCGAATTTAAATAAGTAGACAGAAATTGATGTAATTTTTCATCTTGCCGTAAAAATTCATGTGTCAACGTTAACACATTATTGGCCGTATCCATTTCAGCACAAGCCTTGATGATGGCAATACAACTTAAAATATACACTTCTGTTTTCTTTTGGTAATGCTCAGGGAGTGCGTCTATTTGACTAAGCATTTTTTCAAGCACTACTGCTGAAAGAGTCGGCGAATAATAATCCATCCCTCTTTGCGGCAAATTGTGCACTTCATCAATAATTAAATTGGGTTTAGTATCTTCTGTAAATAAAGATGCCATAATAGTGTTTAACGAAAAGCGCGGCGCAAATACGTAGTTATAATCGCAAATCACAATATCCACTTCTTTGATTGCTTCAAATTGCAACTCAAATGGGCACACCTCATGCTTTAATGCGACTTTTTGAAAAATATCAGACGTTAATTGATTAGATTCGAGCAATACATCCGCTAATTTATTAGCAGCCACCTTAGTGTAATGGTCTTTAGCATATTCACAATATTCCGGATTACAAATAGGCTCATCTTTGAAACACATTTTTTTCTTTGCAGTCATCGTCAACGAGCGAATATCAGCGCCTTCCGCACGCAAACGTTTAACAGCATCTTCCGCTACTAAATGCTGACTATTTTTGGGTGTGGCATAAATGACTTTTTGCCCCTGGCACAATGCATCTTCCAATAATGGAAACATAACACCAATCGTTTTACCCAAACCTGTTGGCGCCTGAATCAACATCGGTTTATTGTCATTCATGCCGCCACTAATGCTCGCCATTAATTCCATTTGTCCTGGACGTGGAATTTTGAATGGGAAAGTCAAACCCCTACCCGCTTTTAAACGACGATGTAACATTTTTTCAGCTAATTTAGCTTCATACACTAACTCTTCCAATCGCAACGCTAACCATTGCTCATATTTTTTAATATGCAGTTTGAGATTAAAATCAATTGTTTCGCCATTGCGCGAAGAAATTAAGTGTAGATTTAATTGAGGTTTTTCTTTTGTCTTCAACCAGTGAATATAACCATACGTTTTCAATTGCAAACAATAAGGGTGATCATCTGCTTCACTTTTTAAACGATTATATAAATCATAAATCGTAAAACCGGATTTGATTTCTTCAATTTTGGCGGGCTCATCATTGTAAAAACCATCCATGCGGCCTTTCACTTCAAACAAATAATCCCCATGCTCAAAAGTATGCGCAATTGGCAATTCCGCTTGATAGAGTGGAAACATTTTTTTTCGATTAGCTTGCACTTCCAAATGCAATTCGCGACCCGAATCACTACTGCCGCGCAAAAAACCCGAGTGCATTTCAATGCTGCCTTTACGCGGCACCGGTAATGCAAAATCGACCACCGCTAAAGATAATTTTTTTTGCATCATTGATAAAATCAACCTATAACCTATTTTTTTAACATTTTTTGCGGACACTTAAATATTCTTACCCATAAGCACTTTATATCACACAATCATTCCTTTCCATTTCAATTCTTGCGATTGCGGATATATCTCTATATTATTTAAGATCATAATTTAAGGAATATCTCATGAAAAAATCGACCAACACCGCAACAAAAAAGAAAGTTAAAAAGATCTCTAAGAAAGCAACCACTCTAAAGAAAAAAGCAACCAAAGGTTTAACTGGTTATATGGCTAAAGCTTCCAAAAAATTAAACGCCATGAAGAAAACATCTGCCAAAGCACTCAAAAAAGCTAAAAAATCCATGTACAACACGGAAGAACAAATTGTAGCTTATGTAAAGGAAAACCCTATCAAAACAGCTAGCGCGGTTGCATTGACGGCACTGATTGCTGGCTATGTTTCAAGATACCACAAGAAATAATATTTCTCGCCCAAAGAGTAGCCTGGACACGCCTTTTGTGTCCAGGGCGACTAGCATATAGATACATTCAAAAAGGTGTGTCTAGACCAGATGAATAGTATATAATATGCCCCATGTCTAAACGAAAACCCACATTACAGCAAATTTCGATCGATCTTTTATCTCGTGGCAAATACCAGCCGCGACAACAGTTTGATCCAGAAAAATTACGTGAATTAGCGGACTCTATTGTGGCAACCGGCGGCTTATTACAGCCTATCGTGGTAAGACCCATCAGTAATAATCGCTATGAAATCGTTGCCGGTGAAAGACGTTGGCGCGCAGCTCAATTGGCGGCCATGCAAGATGTCAGCTGCTTAGTTTACAATTATACAGATGAGCAGGCATTACAAGCGGCTATCGTTGAAAACATCAGCCGATCGGATTTAAACCCGATTGAAGAAGCACAAGCCTTCCAACGCTTGATCGATGAATTTCATTATCTACACGAAGAAGTCGCAGCTTCTGTTGGCAAATCACGCGCAGCGATCACTAATTCACTACGCTTATTAAAACTTGACCCACGCGTTCAAGCTTATTTAATCCAAGGCAAATTATCCGAAGGTCATGGCAAAATCCTGGCAAGCTTAACGCCTAGCGAACAAATTCAATTAGCTGAAAAATGCGTAGAAAAAGGCTGGAACGTTCGCAAAATCGAAGCTGAGGCAAAAAAATTACAGCAAGCTGGCACCAACAACGAAGGCGCATTCAGCGATGCTAACATGCAACGCCTAGAAGTCGCCCTCTCAGAACACATTGGCAATCGCGTCCAAATTGATTGCGAAGAAAAAGGCGGCGGTTATGTGCGCATACGCTTTAACAATGTTGACGAATTAGAAGGTCAATTTCAAAGATTTGGTTTCAAATACGAAAAATGACCCTTGGTCACCCTGTCGAAAAAATCCGTCATTGGGAGCGAAGCGCATTCGTCATTGCGAGCGAAGCGCATTCGTCATTGCGAGCGAAGCGCATTCGTCATTGCGAGCGAAGC
>CAZUVD010000001.1:287536-466669 GCA_964623075.1 uncultured Coxiellaceae bacterium
GAAGCAATCCAGTTTTTCTTTATAAGCTGACGAAAAGCTGGATTGCTTCGCTTCGCTCGCAATGACGAAATACTCTTCGCTCGCAATGACGAAATACTCTTCGCTCGCAATGACGAATGCGCTTCGCTCACAATATCGGAGTATTTTTCCGAGATGACATCAACAATCCAAGCTATTATCCAACAAAATCGCATGCGCATTCATTTGCTCTAAACTTTTCTGAATACGCTTCAAACCCTTACTCACGCTTTTTTGCCGAGAAAGATGCGGATTTAATACAGTCGTTGCATGATTGATATGCTCAACATACGGCACCAAACGTTCGGACGGCAAGAAAATCATGGTGTAACCTGCATCAACTAATTGCTTATGCATATCTTTACCAGCAACCATATCGCCATCACCAAAATGCAATTGATATTTACGCAATAAATCCATGCGATACAAAGCGCAATGACTACGCAAATAATAATAATTTTTACCAATCCCTGCTAAACCATGTTGGGTACGACCAATTAAAGCAAAATAAATACGTTGCACATGATGTTCAGTGAGTTTTAACCACTGACGTAAACGGGACTTAGATTCTAATTTCCAAGAACCCACCCCTGCAATCGTTGGGCTTTTGCTTATTTGCGCTAATAAAAATTCTAGCCAATCAGAACGCTTCACTAAAGTATCGGTATGAATTGACAACACATAAGGTGTACTCACGCGCGCCAAAGCCATATCTAGGGCACGAGAATGCGACTGCACCGGAGTCTCGCCTGGGATCGCCTGCCGTTCGATTAATTCTATCCAACTGAGGGTACGCAAATAATCGAGGGATTCATCTTGTGAATCATTATCAATCACCACTACCTTTGCCTTATTAAGGTCTGTATGCTTGCGGATTAACCGTAAGCAAAGCTTAGTCAGCGCCAGGGTTTTATAGTTAGGCACTAAAATAGTCACCAATGGAGGCATAATCGTGGTTCTCAGCCGTTAAAATGGCGATTATAATACGTCTTACATCCGATGAACACCGCTTTGCGCCCAAAAATAACAGACAGGAATCCACGTTAAATGAAAGGCATTATTCTCGCAGGGGGCCTAGGCACCCGTTTATACCCAGCCACTCAAGCCATCAGCAAACAATTGCTCCCGGTTTATGATAAACCGATGATTTACTACCCCCTATGCACATTAATGGATGCCCATATTCGTGATATTTTAGTCATTACCACACCCCATGAAGCGCCGCTTTTTCAGCAGCTATTGCGCGATGGCTCGCAATGGGGCATCAACATCCGTTACGCGCAACAAACAAAGCCAGAAGGTATTGCCCAAGCATTCATTATCGCTGAATCTTTCATTGGCAAAGACTCTGTTTGTTTGATTTTAGGCGACAATATTATTTACGGCGAAGGCTTATCGGAAAAATTGCAACTAGCTGCCACTCGCCAAGAGGGTGCTACCATTTTTGGATACTACGTTGCCGACCCTGAACGTTATGGTGTGATTGAATTTGATAAACAAGGCGCACCTTGCAATATCATCGAAAAACCAACTCACCCTGTTTCAAATTATGCTGTGATTGGTTTATATTTTTATGACAATCACGTTGTGCATTATGCCAAACAATTAAAACCATCTGCTCGCGGCGAATTAGAAATCACTGATATTAATCGCTTATATTTAAATGCTAAAAAATTGCATATCGAAAAATTAGGTCGCGGCACAGCTTGGCTTGATACTGGTACCCATCAATCATTACTCGATGCTGCCAATTTCATCCATGTACTCGAACAACGACAAGGATTAAAAATCGGCAGCCCCGAAGAAGTCGCTTGGCGCATGCAATACATTGCTAATGACAAATTAGCGCAATTAGCCAAGACGCAAATCAAAAGTGGTTACGGCGAATATTTATTAAATTTAATTGGATAATTTCATGAAACATTCAAATGGACCATTAGCCGGTTTAATTATCATTGAACCCTTAGTACTAAAAGATAATCGCGGTTATTTTTACGAAGCACATCAACACGAGCGTTATCATGCGCTAGGCATCCCCCGTTTCACGCAAGACAATACTTCGCGCTCGCAAAAAAACGTTTTACGTGGCATGCATTATCAATTGCCACATGCGCAAGGTAAATTAGTCGGTGTGACGCATGGCGCCGTCTTAGATGTTGTCATCGACATCCGTCGCTCTTCTAAAACATTTGGCCAGTGGTTTAGCATTGAATTAAACGATCAAAATCACATACAAATGTACATTCCACCAGGTTTTGCTCATGGCTTTTGTGTATTGTCCGACTATGCTGATTTTTACTATAAATGCACTGATTATTACACCCCGGGCGCCGAACACGGTATACGTTGGAATGATCCACAATTAAACATTGCATGGCCAATAAAAAACCCGATATTATCCAATAAAGATGAAGTGTACCCCCTACTAAATGAGATCACTGATGACAAACTCTTTAGCTAAAGTATTAATCACCGGCGGTAACGGTCAAATCGCGCATAGTCTTGCACGGCACCCGTTAAAATCGTCTCTACAACTGATCAGCTGTTCGCGCAAAGACTTAGACATCACTAATATTGATTCTATTCAAAACGAAATAGAAAAATACCATCCAAGCATCATTATTAATACTGCCGCATACACGGCGGTCGACAAAGCAGAAAGTGAGCGCGAGCTAGCTAAACGCGCCAATGTCGATGGCACCGAAAATTTAGCGAAACTCGCAGCCAAACATAACATCATTCTTATTCAACTATCATCAGACTATGTGTTTGATGGCAGCAAAAAGGCACCTTACAAAGAAGATGATGCGACCAATCCCATTAATTATTACGGCTTAACAAAGTGGCAAGCGGAAGAAATGGTTCGCGCCCATTGTGAAAAACACTTTATTTTACGTGTTAGTGGTGTTTTTAGCGCATATGGCAATAATTTTTATAACACCATTCAAAAACTGTCTGCCAGCAAGCAACCTTTGCGCATTGTTGCCGATCAAATCACCTGTCCTACTTATGCTGATGATATTGCCGGCGCATTACTAACCATTGCCAAAAAACCAGAACAATTTGGCACTTATCATTTTTGCAGCACACCACCTGTTTCTTGGCATCATTTTGCAGAAGTTATTTTGCAAGAATCCATCACCGCCATTACGACAGCGGAATACCCAACCGCTGCAAAGCGCCCAAGTTATTCTGCTCTTGATTGCGAAAAAATCGAAAAAGCATTTGGCATCAAACAACCCTCATGGGAGCGCGCAATATGGGCTCTGCAGTAAAATATTATCAACCTCGCTCTATGTTAGTCACAGGTGGCGCGGGCTTTATAGGCGCGAATTTTGTGCGTCATATATTAACGCATCAACCCGCTATTCAAATCGTTAATCTTGATAAATTGACTTATGCTGGCTCTTTGCAACATTTAACCAATTTACCTAATGAAAAACAGCATCACTTTATTCAAGGCGATATTTGCGACAACAAATTGGTCGAACATATTCTCGCTCATCACCATATTGATACCATCGTGCATTTTGCTGCAGAAAGCCACGTTGATCGCTCCATCACAGGGCCTACTGATTTTATTCAAACGAATATTGTTGGCACTTTTACCCTGCTTGAGGCCGCACGCAAGCTCTGGCTAGACCAAGAAAAGCGAGATGAAAATCATTGTCGGTTTCATCACATATCAACGGATGAAGTATTTGGCTCACTTAAGCCCCACGATCCACTCTTTAATGAAGAAACGCGATATCAACCACGCTCACCCTATTCTGCCTCTAAGGCTAGCAGCGATCACTTAGTGAATGCTTATCATCACACCTATGGTTTACCTATCACATTATCGAATTGCTCAAATAATTACGGCCCCTATCAACACCAAGAAAAATTCATACCAACCATTATTCGCTCATGCCTCAACAAACAACCGATCCCGATTTATGGCAACGGTAGCAACATTCGCGATTGGTTATATGTAGAAGATCACGTTGAAGCAATCACACGCATTATTCAAGCAGGAAAAGTTGGCGAAAGTTACAACATTGGCGGCAACAATGAATGGAATAATTTAGATTTAGCGCGTTATATTTGCCAACGATTAAATGAATTAAAACCGAGCAACATTGATTATGAATCCTTAATCACTTATGTCACTGATCGCAAAGGCCACGATTTTCGATATGCGATTGATTCGAGCAAAATGAAGCGTGAGTTAAAATGGCAACCCAAAGAAACATTTGAATCTGGAATAGAAAAAACTTTAAGAATGTAAACTGGACACGCACTGGACGTATCCGTATGCAACAACCCCGGACACAAAAAACGTGTCCAGGCTACTTCAATTTTATGTTTACCGCAGATTCAACCCGAGGTTCGCACGAACCACTTTCGACGCCGTCATATTCTTCATGCGCGCTAGCCACACCAAGCTCATTTACCGAACTCATATCAGCAACACTAACCCCAAGTTTTTTAGCAATTTTTTGAGTACTACCATTCAGGAAAACATTTTTTTCAATAACATCACTACCCTTGCTTGCCGTCAAAACCGACCCAACACCCAATAACGCCATACCAGTAGTTGCAATACCCGCACCGACACAGGCCGCAGGCAAGCTTGCTGACAGCCACACACCAACAGCCGCCAGAATCCCACCCGCTGCAAACACGCCTACACCTGATAACGCGAGACTGAATACGATCACGCCAATAACTAATGCCACCGTTGCACCAATCAAAACGTTTCTTGCTAAGTGTCGATCTCTATCTGGATGCTCAATTTCAAACAAAATTCGTTTGCAATCATCCATTCTATTTTCGTAATTTGCCAAAATCATCTCTAAAGCTATTTTTTTGGTTTCCTCATCACACACCTTCAACTTTTCAGCCAAAGCAAGCGTCAAGCCTTCATCAACCAAGCAAGGACAAATGAAAAATAAATCCTCTGTAGAAATATTTTTATCTGGATTATTTAACTTCTCAAATGCTACTCGCAAAATATCTCTACGGAAAACGTTTGCATCAATCAAAAAAGAATGCTGATCATCAATTGATGCGGAAAAATGATCTTTATTATTATCCACCCTAAAACGATATGCCACGTGACAATAATCCTTTGTTATTGAATTAGAATTTTCCAAAACAGTTGCAATCGTATTGACATCGAAATATGATTTTTGGGTTTTTTTATCTTTAGCGGTCTTAATTTTAATAAGCGGCAACTCAATACTCATCTCTACATTTGTGAACCAATGCGCTATTAAAAACTTTGGGTAATTAAAGAATCCAAATTGGGCATCTTTATTGTTACTTAACAATATTAATGCCTTGCATTCATTCTCTTTTATAGAGTTGCCTGATTTGGCTTGCATGTCTTGCGCTTGCATAAGCAGGGTGTCAGGCTTTGCAACTTCATGAAATGTTCCACTCGAATCACAGACCGAGTAGTTAACACGTTTGATATCAATCTTTCGTTGTTGTGAATCATTAAGCATTGTTTCAATTCTTGAGTGATACAAAATTGCCTTAGCATTGAAAGCAGCACTACAAGGATAGAATACAGAAGCTTCATTATTCGTGTACACTTGCATGAACTTTGGTGAAAACGGAATGCTTATTAACATACTCCACCTCGACCTTTATACACTGCAACGCATACCAACTTCACGAACCACAGGCGGTTGGTTTTGCCCACTATCAGCATTAACATTTTCTAATTTCACGCCTGGTTCAGAATCAGATGCACTCAAAGAACCATCTGATGCTTTTCTTTCTAGGCTAACAGCATTTGAAGGTTGCGTTGAATTTCCGAGTGCAGTCCAAATGCGTGACGTATCGCCAATAACAATTGTTGGCACTGCATTATCAATTGTTCTTAATTTTACGGCTACACCAATAGCATATCCAGCCGCCACAATCATGACACACCCCAATGCAATCAATGCAGGAATCGGGCCAGCTAAAGCAGAAAATAAAACAACCCCTAAACCAATCGATATACCATAGCTAAATAATTTTCCAGAATCTTTCTTAACTTCATGCTTATTCCAATCTTTACCAATTTGAGCTTTCTCATTGGCGTTATTTACAATAACAGGTATTAATTTCGAAATTTTTTCGCACGTAACATTATCGTGACAAGCTTTAATGGCTTCATCTGCAAATGCTCTCATTTCATCATTCGCATGAATATAAAATTCTCTTATAAATTCGCGCGCGAAATCATCATCTACCAAGCAAGGCACCAAGGCAAACAACGTCGCCTTGTAATCTTGATCATTGAATGAATCCCTTTCAGCAAGCTTAGCCTTGGCATTTACTAGAATAACATCTTTAAATAATGCCTCATTGACGGAACAGTTATATTGCTCCATATCCAAACTAGCTTCAAAAAAACCATCGCCATTTATCATTTTGAAATGATAATCAAATTTAAACAGACTGCCTTCACACTGTCTGCCTTTCAAGCCATCTAATATTTTCGTCGTTTGACCGGCGTTATCAACTTCAACATCATATTCTTCTTTTTGTTCTTGCTTTTTAAAACTCTTTTTTAACCCCAAAGAGCGCTCAATAATACCGAAGGAAATGTTGAGGACATAAAAAAATGCAGTCATCGCACCTTGTGGAAGCTGCCATAAACCACCTTGCTGACCACTATGAATATCTTTGACATCACCCTCAAGAATTTGATCTGAATTAAATGCCACTAATGCTAAACTTTCATCTTCAGTTATTTTTGCGGCCTGACGAATTTTTTCCGCCACTATTTTCGGAGCAAAAGGCAACGCACTATCATCCAGACCGCGAACATCTTTCATATCAACATCAATAACGCTTGCACCATCAACTACATGCCAATAAGAACCGCTAATATCTCTTTGAATCGCGCGGCTATTTTTTATATGTAAAGGAATCTTGCTTGCTGCATAACGAAGTTTTGTTTGCAACACAAATTCAGGAGATGAAATAACCTTTTCGGCATAAAATTTAACATATGTCGGTGACAATGGTACTTTTCGCATATTCATAAACCACCTCTTAGTGTCGCACTTCTTAATCTCATAACTACATTCTACTGCTCAATCATTAAAGCAATATTAAGCTAACACTTAGATTAAAAAGATTTTTCGCGGCATTTTGAGATGCATTTAAGCGAACTTTAAACTCGCAATAAAAACAATCAATTAGCTAAAAACAGCTTAATTAGTCGTTTTTCTTGTTTTTAAGAGGTTTATCATCATAGTCATTATCATCGTCAGCAGGCCTTGTTGGCTTTCCTGAAAATCTCAAATGACTGCTAGCTGAAGCAGAAACGCGCAATTCGGCCGATCTTGCAGAAGTCACCGTATCAGCCACATCTCCGGCGCCTCCTCCTTCCAGAGCCGTATTTAACCCCCTAGTCGAACCAACCACTGGCGAGGTTAAAGCATTAAAAGGTCGTCTTTGACACCAGTTTTTAATTTTAAAACAACCAGATACCAAGAAAGGAAATGCCAACGCCCCACCTAAGCTTGCGCCGCCAATCAATAAATTTAAGCCCACCGCGCCTAGCGCTATCGCTATCACCGGATAAAACGCCACAGCCAACAAGGTAAGGCATGCAACCCCTATAACCCCAATCGTTACACCCACTGCAACCGCTAATTTGCGCACAAAGACCTTACGATCTTCCGCGCGCGCCATATCTGCCTTAATACGGACGTAATCATCATTTTCATTTTGATAAGCACTTTTAATGATTTTTTGCGTGAACCGCCATGCCTCATCATTAAAAAAGACGGCTTTTTCAGCAAATAACACTGAAAATCCTTCATCCACCAAACACGTCGTTAAAAAAGTCACTTCTTCTGCTGAAAAATCTTTTTTGCTATTTAGTAATCTGATGGCATTGTTTTTATAAATGTTAAAATTGTCCTCAGACAGCTCAAATACAATATTTTTATCTGGGAATATTTGATACTGACCTAACTCTTTTAAAACCTTAAATTTATTTTCAAATTTAATACCTGACGCTTCTCGGCATAGCGTTAACTCGAATCCATTGTTATTTTTAGCAATTTTGATGTTGCTTTGAATTACAGGCAAACCACCTGCCTTCATCATTGCATCCATCATTAGCGAAGGAGAATTGACGATACCTGTTTTAAACTTTTTTTGGTCTTCGCTAGCTGTTTTTTCATCCCGAATATTTAAATAGGCGAATGCAATCATAGCGTCACAATCTGGGGATGTTAAATTAACACCCGCGTCATCGCCAGCATGCATTAAGTCGGTTTGAAACGCACTAACGATAGCCCCACTATTTCGCCCACCAACCACTACTGAATTTTTATCACCGTTAACCACAATCCAGTTTGATCCGACAATTTTCTTTGCTAATTCTCGTTGATAGTCTACGTTTACACCTGGCTCAAGAAACGACGACTCGTAAAGCAACCCTGTTTTTTCAGCGCAAAGATGTACCTTATCTAAATAATCATTAATAAATTCAGGTGTTAAGATTAATTTTCTTTGCATCATTACAAACCATAATAAGTAAGCGCTTACTTATCATTATACCGGTTAATAATTAAAATAAGATTAACTACCACATTGTCATCCCGGAAATCGCCGCAAGGCGATTGTCCGGGATCCACCAACATTCTGCACAAAACGATGAGCCTTGGATTCACGCCGGGTGGATCCCGGACAATCGCCTTGCGGCGATTTCCGGGATGACAGAATCAACTCAAAACCAATTTCAACTGTCGCAGGATTTCCCAATTACCCTCAAGAAGCTTCAACTCTTCCATTTCGCCAATCGTCACCCATCGCAACGTTTGGTTTTCCAATCCTTTTGGCGTGCCGGAAAACTCCGTCACAACCCAAACTTCTAAATTGACTGTTTTATCAGGATAAACATGCTGGTGCGTCACCACATTCTCTGCCGCCAACACCTCAACCCCTAATTCTTCATGCAACTCACGTCGCAACGCTTGCTGACCAGTTTCACCCGCCTCAATCTTGCCACCCGGAAATTCCCAGTAGCCGCTATAAGGCTTGCCTACCGGGCGCTCAGCCACCAAGATTTTATCTTGGTGCTTCAGAATACCGGCAACCGCGCGAACTAATCCAACTTGCCGTGACATTGCTTAAACTTCCTGCCAGAACCACAAGGGCAAGGATCATTCCGACCCGTTTTTTCGCCGCCGCGCACATAAGTATGTTGCGCTTCGCCTGTCATCGGTTGCTCCATCACAGCAACATCATCAGAACCAGCAGTAACAGCTGCCGCTTCATGTTTAAATTCCAAGTGATGCACATTCAACGCACGACGCTGCTCTACTTCCATTTGCTCAACATCTTCTGCTGCCTGCACTTCAAACTTACAGAGCGCAGAAATCACTTCATAATTCACTTTATCAAGCAGCTGTGAAAACATTTCAAATGATTCGCGCTTGTATTCTTGCTTAGGATTTTTTTGCGCATAACCACGCAAATGAATACCTTGACGCAAATAATCCATTGCCGCCAAATGTTCGCGCCAACAAGCATCAATGGTTTGCAACATCACGCCTTTTTCAAATTGACGCATGACATTCGCATCAATTTTGGCAGATTTTTCGGCGTAAAATTGCTTAAATGCTTCTTGGATTTTACCGCGCAACTTTTCTTCATCGAATGTTTTATCTTCCATCCATGCTTGCAACGGTAATTTTAATTTAAAATCGCTTTCTAAACGCAACTCTAAACCAGGAATATCCCATTCTTCTTCCATGCTATGGGGCGGCACAAAAGCATCAATCGCTTGATCAATCACGCGTGCGCCAATATCAACTAAAATCTCAGTAATGCTATCAATCGTTAACAATTCATCACGTTGAGAATAAATTACTTTACGTTGTTCATTAGCAACATCATCGTATTCTAATAATTGCTTACGCATATCGAAGTTATAAGCTTCAACTTTTCGTTGTGCGTTTTCAATACTGCGCGACAACATACGTGATTCTAATGCTGCGCCTTTTTCCATACCAATGCGTTGCATAATGGCATTTAAGCGTTCGCCGCCAAAAATGCGTAGCAAGTTATCATGCAATGACAAATAAAAACGTGATTTACCCGCATCACCCTGACGACCTGATCGACCACGCAATTGATTATCAATACGTCGCGATTCATGTCTCTCAGTACCTAACACATACAAACCACCCGCTTTACTAACCAAATCATGGCGCGCTTGCCAAGCAACACGTCGTTGCTGCACTTCTTCAATGGTTGGTGATTCTAATGCCTTTAATTCAGCTTCCAAATTACCGCCCAACACGATATCCGTACCACGACCTGCCATGTTAGTTGCAATCGTCACAGCATTTGGACGTCCTGCTTGCGCAATAATATGCGCTTCTTGTTCATGAAATTTTGCATTTAACACTTGATGTTGAATGCCTTCTTTCTTTAACAAACCTGATAAATATTCCGACGCTTCAATCGATGCTGTACCTACTAAAATTGGCTGACCGGTTGCATGCGTTTTTTTAATATCCGCCACAATCGCTGTGAATTTTTCTTCAGATGACATATAAACAAAATCAGGTTGATCATCACGCACCATTTCGCGATGGGTTGGAATCACCACTACTTCTAAACCGTAAATTTGCTGGAATTCGTAAGCTTCTGTGTCAGCCGTACCAGTCATCCCTGCTAATTTTTCATAAATACGGAAATAATTTTGGAAAGTAATGGAAGCGAGGGTTTGATTTTCTTGATTGATTTTAACGTTTTCTTTCGCTTCAACCGCTTGATGTAAACCATCCGACCAACGACGACCCGGCATTGTTCGGCCAGTGTGTTCATCAACAATAATGACTTCATCATTTTTCACAATATATTCGACATCGCGATGAAATAACGTGTGCGCGCGTAAAGCTGCATAAATGTGATGCATCAACACAATATTGTGCGCATCATATAAACTTTCACCTTCAGATAATAAGCCAGCTTTTGTTAACAAGTCTTCAACATGCTGATGCCCATCTTCACTCAAGTGCGCTTGCTTGCTTTTTTCATCTAAGAAATAATCACCAGGCGCATCTTTTGTTGCTTGTTTTACTAATTTTGGAATGATCTTATTAATCGTACGATACAAATCTGTACTTTCATCCGCAGAGCCAGAAATAATTAATGGCGTACGCGCTTCGTCAATTAAAATAGAATCGACTTCATCGACAATCGCGTAAAACAAAGGACGCTGCACTTTGTCTTTTAAGTTAAACACCATATTGTCGCGCAAATAATCGAAACCAAATTCATTATTGGTACCATAAGTAATATCAGCTAAATACGCTTGTTGTTTTTCTTGCTGACTCATACCATGCAAATTGGTTGCAATCGTTAACCCTAAAAATTCATATAACGGCCGCATCCACTCGGTATCACGCTTAGCAAGATAATCATTCACGGTAACAACATGCACGCCTCTTGCAGGCAAAGCATTCAAGTAAACCGCCAAAGTCGACATCAAGGTTTTACCTTCACCCGTACGCATTTCGGCAATACTGTTGCCATGCAACACCATACCGCCTATTAACTGCACGTCAAAATGACGCATTTTTAGCGTACGCACCGAGGCTTCGCGCACCACGGCAAACGCTTCCGGCAGCAAATCGTCTAGTGTTTCACCTGCTGCTAAGCGATTACGAAATTCAACAGTTTTGGCTCTAAGCTGCTCATCCGACAACGATTGTACGGAAGGCTCTAAAGCATTGATTTTAGCGACAACCTTCTTCATTCGATTCAACACTCGAAGATTGCGGCTACCAAATATAGATGTAATGATTGCATTTAGCATGTGATGATCGTTATCCGACAATAAAAATAGACAAAAAAGTCTCACAAAGATGCGGGAATCTGTCTGAAAAATCAAGGAAATTTACTATATTTCACCCCAGGTTGAGCACAATTAAAACATATGCCTTCTTAAGCTTGCCCTCAGATTGATAGTTTATAATAACTATTAAGAATCTAACGATTTGAGTAACAAAAAATGAGCGTAGTAAATGAACAAGTAAAAACCAAAACCGCCCCCTGGGTGGACGAACTTGTCGCCATTCAGAAAATTGGCTCCAAAGAACAAATCAAACGTCTCACTGATTGGCGCCGCCGCTTTGATATTTATGATGGCGAAGATATCAAACACACCCTTATCCAGCCCCTTGTTTGGCAAAACAATCGCCACCTTAAAAAGGCTGCCGAAAAATTGATGGTTGCCATTCACGCGCTTGACGAATTATCTCAGCATGAAAACAAAGAAAACGCTAAAGAAATTCGCAACGTCACTCATATGCGCGCTGCCATTAACAAAGTTATTGATATTCATATAACGCAATTAGAAATTGAGCAATTCAAACTATTATCAAAATCACTCTACTTAAAACGCCATCATGAAATACTAGATAAGAAAGAAGTGACACAATCTCCTCTTAAAGAAAAAAGAGACGAGTTAAATAAAAACCATGAAAATACCAAAAAACAAATCGAAAAACATCGTGGCGATTACTTAGCCGAAGCGGATCGCGTCAAACTGCCCAATACTTTTCGCTTCTTCCACGAACGGGACAGTCACTGGGATATTGAAAGCCATATTGATCGCACAAAAAAAGTGGCAACTGCGATTAACTTATTTAACTCTTATATTGCAGAATCAGCACGCCATGTCATCAATGCCGTTACGCGAATTGTCACAGCGTTCCCTGCATTATCTTCCTTATTAAATTTTACAAACGGCTTTATTCAAAGTATTCCGCTAATCAGCTCCATTATTTCAGCTATACCAATCGGTTTAAGAGCCATACGCACTTGGCAAAAAAGCCAAAGCCCCGTTAAACGCGGACTCGCTATTTTTAGTTTTACATTAATCTTAATAGGCTTTGCTGTTTCCGGCTTAGGGCCACTTGCAGCTGGTCTTACCATGATTGGCTTGATTGCGCTTGGCGGCATTACGACTAAATTAATTCCATTAATTAAAATTCAACGCGCAGTGTATCAATGCAACCGAGAATTGTTAGAAATAAAAGAATCGCGCGAAACCCTCACTAAGCCAAACCCCACAAAAATATTAAATCCTCGTGATCGTCATTATTTATTACTTGAATTAGAACGAGCATTATTACGCGATATAATCCAATACGATGAATTTTCAGCATTAAAAAAAGCCGTATTAAATGACGATTATGAAACATTAAAATTAAACACTCGATTAATCAGTATTTTTAATCCGCCACACGATAGTTTAGCTAAATTTTTATTGGTGAAATTAGGCGAACGTGAAAAAGATCTGCAAGCCGATTTAGCCAAACTCAAACCAAAAGCAATTAGTGCATGGATTGCAGGTATCAACACTATGATTACTTTGCTTGCTGTGATCTTGTTACCATTTGTTCCACCAGCAGGTGTTGCCTTATTAACATTATCTTCTCTAGTTGGTATTTCACGCTCTTATGAAGTACCCGAAAGCACAACAATGAAATGGGTGATGGCTGCCGCATTAGTGACTGTCATTGCAACCTGCGTTGCCATCTTGTTATCGCCAGGCGCACCTTTTGTGTTATCGATTGGTGCTGCTGTTACCGCAGGCTATATTGTTGCTGCCTCGATTAATGCAGCATTTGATATCAGCGGCAAATTAAACCGCTTATTCAAAAGCGAACGTGCGATTGGCAATTCCACTTTAGATGTTGCTGAAAAATTACACATTCCCGTCGAAGAAGCCCCACATCCATCTTTGGTTTCTTCTCCCGCTAACAACGCAATCATCATTGCTGCGCCTTCAACGCCAGCACCACAACCAGCAAATTTATTACAAGAAGCCGCACAACCAGCAAATCAAGATACCGACGAATCTGGTGAAAAACGTCAACCTCCTCACTAACAAACAAAGTCATGACAGTAACCCCAGCATTTAGGTACTATTAAACCATGACAAATTCAAAACTTAAAAAAGCAAGCACCTACGCCTCTATCCAGCGTGATCATGGCTCTAATGAGCAAACAGGCGCCCTACAGCCCATTTTTGCCAAAGCCAAGATCCTGCATGATTTAACTCAGAAATTAAACGTTCACTTAGACAAATCACTGCAGAATACTTGCCACATCACCAACATCGACCGCCAAACCATCACCATCTTAACCAGCAGCGGCTCGCACGCCACCCAATTGCGCTACCAAGTCCCCGACCTTATCCGTAAATTCAAAAGCGACCCTGCCCTATCGCGCTTCTCTAACATCCAGGTCATTAACCGCCCCGCCGTGACCACGCCAACCGCCCGTCGTAGCAAAAAAATCCCCCGCCTATCAAATGACACCGCGAAGCTAATGCAAACCATCGCCGAAACCTGCGAAGACCCAACCCTCAAAGCCGTATTATTAAAAATCGCGAAGAACACGTAGCCTGAACACGTTTTTTGTGTCCGGGGTTGTTGCATCTGGATCCCGCGGAACGACGCCGGGACACAAAAAAGCGTGTCCCGGTTACCTTTCACTACCGATTATTGGATGGCAACACAACATTACAAGCATTTTGCAATTTGAAAAAAAGAAAACGAAGCGTCTAAGGTTTACGCATTGGCCGTCTATCGATTTCAATAAGCTTCAAAGAGTCATCACGCAAATTTGTCGGATTACTTGCTAGATAAACAATTTCTTTCAATTCGTCATAGCTAAGACGAGCGATTCGAGCTAACGCATCGACTATAGACAATTTTCTGCTCGCGACTAAACAATACAATGCCTTGTAATGATACTCACAAAATACAAAAGCTCCTTCATCATGCTCTTGAAGCATTTTTTTCTTTAAACCAAAAGATTCTAAAGACAACAAAGCTTGCTCATGCCAAGCATTTCTAATAACACGATGATTATTCATCATATTTTGGGAAAACATTTTTCACCTCGAAATAGTCAAATTATTTTTATTACATTAGTGCAAATTTAGCACTACCTACGCAATAATTAAACTAGTACCAAACACTAGTACAATTTAACTTCAAATCAAGAGTGTAGCCTGGACACGCTTTTTGTGTCCGGGTATTTTTGGTGATCAAAGAGAAAAGCCCCCGGACACAAAAAACGTGTCCAGGCTACATTCCCCCAAAATTCCCCATGGGTGTCTTATCTTCACGACGCCCACTAGTATCGCGCAGTTGAACCCAACCAAAATTTTGATCTTCACAAACCTGCGGAAAGAAAAGAGAGGTAGTACCAAATGCTAAACGCTGTATTTCCAATTCACTGGCCGCACGCAATACATGCGATCGCGAATAACCCCTAGCAACTTGACGCACTTGCTCATTATACAAACCATTTATCTCAGCAAATGCAGGGGCAGCCTCAAAACCCTTCTCTAAAATCAATTTACGCAACGCGTCGCTGTGACACTCACGAAACCCATTTATTGTCTCGAGATTTAAAAGCATTTGTCCCGTTACCCCTTTAACTTTTAAATCTATTAAAGCAAAAACTTGTTGGCCATTTAACCCCGCAACATCTGACCGTAACAACCCATTGCTAACGCCATAGGCCTGATTAGCATCCAAATGTTCAATTTCAGATAAGGCTGCCGCAACAGTAAAATGTCTCTCTAACACCAAACGTTGTAATGCGGATTGATGATTCGCACTAAATGCTATTCCACCATCATTTCGATCCAAAAGCATTTGCGCAGTCAAACCCCTAGCTTTCAATGCTGCCAATACTTGCATATGCCAACCATTTTGCAAAACAATCACATCTGAACGCACCAAACCTAGCTTAATGCCACCCGCTTTAGCGCTACTAAGACCATCAATTTCTGCCAATGCAGCATCAATCGTAAAATTTCTCGTTAATACCAATTCTCGCAACGCAGAAGAATGTTCAGCTTCAAAAACATACCCCCCACTATTTCGCTGCAAAAGCATTTCAGCTGTCAAACCCTTCACTTTTAATGCTACTAAAGCTGCAATATGCCAAAAATTACTTAAAGGAATGACATCAGCACGCAATAAGCCCTGATAAATACCATCAGCCTGAATACTATTCAAACCATCAATCTCAGCTAATGCCCCAACGACAGTAAAAGACTGCACCATCACTAATTTTTTAAGCGCCAAATAATGCGCCATCCTAAAATCAGGCCCACTTCGATTTAAAAGCATTTCATTGGTTAGTCCATATCTATTTAAATCGGTTAGCGCTTCACGTTCCTCCGAATTCAGGAATGCACCACCTACACGCAATGGTGAAAACAATGTAACCGGATTAGATGCAACACTTATTTCTGTTGATGAGCAATCGACCTGGTGCTCTTTAAAATTGATAAACTCAACAGTTGCAACAGTGACATCAAAATAAGTTTTAACGTCTCCCGCACTAAGCAAACTCGATGTTAATTTTTTATCGGGGAAAATCTCTGCATGAAATTTTTCATTCTTTAACATAACTTCAGCATTTAACAACCAATAAGATTCCGCATTCGTTGTCGGATCTTTTTTTAACAAACCAATACTGCTAGAAATAGCCTTAATCGCATACCTCCCTTGAATGGGAACTAAATACACGATTGTTTCTTTCGTAAAATGATTATCAGAAATATCAATAGGATCAAAATAAGAAAACATATTCGCATGCACCAAGTTTTTATTAGCGCAAAAAGATTAACACCTTTCATCCACCCATCCATCCGTATCAAATACTGTAGCCTGGACACGCCTTTTGTGTCCGGGTTTTTGGGTGATTACAGAGAAAAGCCCCCGGACACAAAAAGCGTGTCCAGGCTACTTATAAAAAAGGGGGATTAAGCTTCGACTAAAACAGGTCTTACGTAAGAAATGGGTGCGCGTTTCGTTTCTTTATACGTTACAAATTCCCAAGCATCTTGCTCGAGCAATAATTGACGTAACAATTTATTATTTAAAGAATGTCCGGATTTATAACCACTAAAGGCACCAATCAAACTCGAACCTAATAAATATAAATCACCAACCGCATCCAATATTTTGTGACGAACAAATTCATTGTCATAACGCAAACCATCTTCGTTTAATACGCGGAAGTCATCAATTGCAATGGCGTTATCCAAACTAGCGCCACGCGCAAGATTCATTGCTTGCAACTTTTCAAAATCCGCCATAAAACCAAATGTGCGCGCACGACTCACTTCTTTCACATAAGACAAACTAGAAAAATCGAGTGTTGCCGTTTTGTCATGTGATTTAAATAAAGGATGATCGAAATCAATCGTGAATGTCACTTTAAAACCGTGATAAGGCTCAAACGTCGCCCACTTATCACCATCTGTCACCGTCACTTTGCGTTTCACGCGAATAAAACGTTTCAATGCATTTTGTTCTTCAATACCCGCCGATTGAATCAAAAAGACAAACGGCCCTGCGCTACCATCCATAATCGGAATTTCAGCAGTGGTAATATCAACGAATGCATTATCAATACCAAGACCAGCAAAGGCAGAAAGCAAATGCTCAACCGTACTCACTTTCACCGATCCCTTCATCAATGATGTCGACAACGTCGTATCACCAACAAATTCAGTCATCGCAGGAATTTCAACGATAGGATCAAGATCAACACGGCGGAAAATAATGCCAGTGTTAACAGGAGCAGGACGTAAAACCAGTTCAGTGCGTTCGCCACCATGCAAAGTAATGCCGGTTGCTTTAATCACATTCTTAAGCGTTCTTTGTCTAATCATTCCTAAGTACTAGCTCTTTTTAGTCATTCTGGTAATCGTAGCATATACAAATAATTTTTTGAAACAATTCAGCATCATATCGCTTCTCGCTTACCCGATATATGATAAGGATTCACCCTAAGTATGCAATCAAACGCAATCATCGTTAAGCGCACTTAACGAAACACAACTCAATCTCTTAAAGGGAAAATTTGTTTCTAAATTGGCCAGATGTTACTTTAAAAGCGAAAAGGAAGTCAAGCAATACCACCGCTTAACTTCCTTTTACACAGATTAAAAATTACTCAACCACTTCTTCTTTACGGCGTAAAAAAGCGGGAATATCTAAATAATCAATATCATGAAAATGCTCAGAAGATGCAGGTGGTTGCGGCGCTACATTACGCTCACGCACCGGTTGCTGCGGCATCGCATGCCCAAGACTTGGCGGCACCACACCTTGACGACGAATTATCGTCGGTTTTTCTAAACGTTCATAATCAACCTGACTATCAGCTGCAGGTCTTGCATGCTCTAATGAAGGCATTTTTAAAGCGGCAGCAACTTGTTTGCGACCAAGCCCTGTCACTATCACCGTCACCCGCACTTCATCACGCAATTCGGGATCAATTACCGTACCGACCACAACCGTTGCACTTTCAGAAGTAATACCTTTAACCACCTCACCCACTTCTTCAAATTCACCAATCGATAAATCAAGCCCTGCGGTAATATTAACAAGCACGCCTTTAGCGCCACTCAAATCAACATCTTCTAATAACGGGCTCGCGATTGCCGCTTCCGCTGCTAAACGCGCACGATTATCACCCGAACCAACACCCGTACCCATCATCGCCATGCCCATTTCAGACATAACGGTGCGCACGTCAGCAAAATCGACATTGATTAAACCAGGTCGCGTGATTAATTCTGCAATACCTTGCACCGCACCACGCAAAACATCATTAGCTGCTTTAAAAGCATTAACTAATGTAACGTTTTTACCTAACACCGATAATAATTTGTTATTAGGAATCGTAATCAACGAATCAACATGCTGCGATAAATTCGCAATACCTTGTTCTGCTGTTTGCAAACGCATTCTGCCTTCAAATGAAAACGGCTTAGTCGTCACAGCAACGGTTAATACACCTAATTCTTTTGCCACTTGTGCAAATACAGGCGCAGCACCTGTACCAGTACCACCACCCATACCAGCGGCAATAAACACCATATCCGCACCCGTTAATACCGCACGAATTTTTTCGCGATCTTCTTCAGCCGCTTTACGACCAATTTCAGGATTCGCACCCGCCCCTAAACCGCGAGTAATATTTTCACCTAATTGAATAATCGTATTAGCCGATGAATTAATTAACGCTTGAGAGTCGGTGTTAGCGCAAATAAATTCAACGCCTTCAATGTGACCCGCCATCATGTGTTCAACAGCATTACCACCACCGCCACCCACACCCACAACTTTGATGACTGCATTTTGTTGACAGGTATCTAATAATTCAAACATATTCATACCTCTAGAAGTTACCCTGAAACCAGTTTTTCATCCTGGACCAAAGACTTTTTAAATTTGGTTGATTAATAACGACTTCACGTTGATTTTGTCTTTGTTTCAAACCATACACTAACAAACCAACACCTGTCGCGTAAATAGGGTTATTGATGATATCTGCTAACCCCGTAACATGATTAGGACGACCAATGCGCACCGGCACCTTAAACACTCTTTCTGCTAATTCTTGCGCACCCTCTACCTTTGAAGCACCACCTGTTAAGACAATCCCTGCTGAAATAACGGGTTCCAAACCACTGCGTCGCAATTCGTTTAACGCTAATGTAAATAATTCTTCATAGCGCGCTTCAACCACTTCCGCTAATGCACGACGCGCAATGCGCTTGCCTACCCTATCGCCTAAGGCTGGCATATCAATCATTTGGTTGGTATCAACTAAATCTTGCAGCGCACAACCAAATTTAATTTTAATTTCTTCCGCATTTCGCGTAGGCGTACGCAAAGCAATCGCAATATCATTCGTTACTTGATCGCCCGCAATAGGAATAACAGCGGTATGACGAATGGCACCATCGGTGAAAATGGCAATATCACTAGTGCCACCACCAATATCAATCATGCAAACGCCTAATTCTTTTTCATCTTCCGACAAAATAGATTGGCTAGATGCAAATTGCTCTAAAACCACATCGCTTGTTGCTAGTCCACAACGCTTCATACATTTGACAATGTTTTGTGCGGCACTAACAGCACCCGTGACAATATGCACTTTTGCTTCTAAGCGCACACCAGACATACCAACGGGTTCACGAATGGAATCTTGATTATCAATAATGAATTCTTGCGGTAATACATGCAAAATGCGTTGATCTGCAGGAATGGCAATGGCTTTTGCTGCATCAATCACGCGATCAACATCGTTTTGCGATACTTCACGATCACGAATCGCAACAATACCATGAGAATTAATACTGTGAATGTGACTACCAGCAATACCGGTATAAGCAGAATAAATTTCACAACCCGACATGGATTCGGCATCTTCAACCGATTTTTGAATAGATTGCACGGTGGACTCAATATTTACCACCACGCCACGCTTTAATCCTTCCGAGGGGTGCGAACCAAAACCAATGATATTGAGCTTACCTTCAGCGGAAAGCTCACCAACCAATGTGACGACTTTTGACGTCCCAATGTCGATCCCTACTAATAAATCTCTATTGTTTGGCTTCTTTGCCATATTTACTTTTCCACTTGATTATACCTTAATCGGCGTTTTCCACTTTACCGCCACGCCATTAGAATAGCGCAAATCAATTGAATCTACATCCCTCGCATTCTCACCAATGATTTTAGGGTAAATACTTACAAAATCACTGAGACGCATTAAAATATCGGTATTTCCTAATTCAATTGCTATGCCATTTTCTAAACGAACGCGCCAACTTAAATATGGCGTCAATTCTAAATAGGAAATCTTAGCATGTATTGGCTTTAATAAGCGATTCATCTCGTTAAAATAATTTAACATTAAAATATGTTGACCATCCGGCCCTGAAAAGATTGGCAAACTTTGCGTTAAAATAACACTGCCTTTTGGAGTAAATAAAATACCACCATCGCTTAACAAGGTATCACTACTCCAACGTGCGGTTGGTACTTTTTCAATAATCGTCACATCTAATTCATCTGGCCATTGGCGCTGCACCAAAACATCGGCAGCCCAAGGTTCTTGTAATAATCGATCACGAATTTTATCAACGCTAACACTAAAAAAACCATGGCTCACTAACGGTTGAATCACGGCTTTCACGTCTAATTCACGAATATGCTGCATACCATAAACATGCACGTTTTTGATGGGGAATTGTTTTGATAACCGAAAATGACTGATGAAGAAAATAAAGGCAATAAAAAAAATCACTGCCAATACAGTAAGACCAAACTTGAGCCCCCTCACCAAAGAATGCAAGAGGCCTGTCGGTTGCTGATTTTTTCTATGTTCAATTCGTGTGTATGTCATCTCAAGCCGCCATGCCAGAGTGTCATTTAGTTTTCCCGATAATGCATACTTCTGCAATCAATTTAATGCCTGTTTCGCGTTCCACTGCATTTCTGACTTCAGTAATTAAATTTTCAATATCCGTTGAAGTTGCATTTGCTTCATTGATAATAAAGTTTGCATGTTTAGTTGAAACATGCGCACCGCCCAATTGCTTTCCTTTCAAACCACATTGCTCAATTAATCTGCCAGCGTAATCACCCGCAGGATTTCGAAAAACCGAACCGCAATTAGCCGTGCCAGTTGGTTGCGATTGGCTACGTTTATCTAATAATTGTCGAATATCATTTAACGCTTTTTCTTTTTCGCCAGGCTTTAATTGAAAGTGCCCCGCAACAAACCATTCATCTTGTGGGCGCACCACATGACGATAATCCACTTTAAAATCTTCAGTTGTTCGCAGTTTAATTTCACCTTTGCGATTGATGGTTTCAACTTGCGTTACAAATCGCCACGTTTCGCCACCAAAGCAACCCGCATTCATTGCGAGCGCGCCGCCTACGGTTCCTGGAATACCCGCCATGAATTCTAAACCGCTAGCCCCTAGGCGAGCGGTAAACCTTGCTAATTGCGCCGATGCAACACCCGCTTCGACTCGAACATGGAGCGGCTCTTTTTCTTCTAATTTATTTAAAGCGCCTTGCGTGATAATGACAACCCCATCAACCCCACCATCACGGATCAACGTATTGCTACCCAAACCCAACCAAGTTAGTGGTGTACTTTCAGAGAGATGGCGCAAGAAGTAAGAGAGATCGTCTAAGTCTGCCGGAATAAAAACATAATCAGCAGGACCACCAACACGCCATGAAGTATATTGACTCAACAATGCATTCTTGTGCAATTTGCCACGTAGTTGCGGTAAATTCTCCAAAGAACTGATTGTCATTATTTCGTCGCCTCTTTTAGTTGTGTCGCTGCAAGACATGCTGCTAATGCACCAATATTACCCGCGCCCTGCATCAACAAAATATCGCCATTTCGCAATTCTTGTTGCAGCACTTCTGGTAACTTCTCATGTTTTGGTACAAACACAGGCGGCGCTTTGACAACCTTAGCAATATCTTTCACTAACGTTGCGCCATCAGCGCCCGGGATGAATTCTTCACCCGCTGAATAAATATCTAATAACAATAACTTATCAGGCAAAGCTAATACTTTACAGAAATCCGCATACAAATCCCTGGTACGTGTGTAACGATGCGGCTGATACACCATCACCAAGCGGCGATCCGGCCAACTTTCACGCGCAGCCTGTATCGTTGCTGCAATTTCACGTGGATGATGACCATAATCATCAACCAATGTCACTTCGCCGCCTTGCTCTAATGAATAATCGCCGTAAACTTGGAATCGTCTACCAATACCTGCGAAGTGATCCAACGCATCGATAATGATTTTATCTGGAATCTTTAATTCAGACGCGACAGCAATCGCTGCCAATGCATTTAAAACATTGTGTCGGCCCGGTAAATTCAATGTAACTTCTAACGGCGTTAAGCCTTTTGGCCGCTCAACAACAAAACTGGTTCGCATACCTTTCTGAGAATAGCTAAGCGCTCTAAAATCAGCATCGGGAGTCAATCCATAAGTAACGATAGGACGCGATACTTGCGGCAATACTTCACGCACGATTTCATCATCAATACACATCACTGCCAATCCATAAAACGGCAAGCGATGTAAAAACTTAATGAAAGTTGCTTTCAATTGTTCGAAGTCATTACCATAGGTGCTCATATGATCTTGATCGATATTGGTTACGATTGAAATCATGGGTTTAAGATATAAAAACGAAGCATCACTTTCATCGGCTTCTGCTACCAAATAATGCCCACGACCTAAACGCGCATTACTACCCGCACTATTTAAACGACCACCAATCACAAAAGTAGGATCAAGGGATGCTTCTGCTAAAATGCTTGTTACTAAACTTGTCGTGGTTGTTTTACCATGCGTACCCGCAACAGCAATACCATAACGAAAACGCATCAACTCACCTAACATCTCAGCACGAGGTACAATTGGAATGCGCATACGACGCGCCGCTTCAAATTCAGGATTACTCCAATCTACTGCAGATGAGCGCACTAATACATCGACACCTTCAACATTTGCAGCATCATGACCACGATAAATAGTCGCACCCATGACTCGCAGCCATTGCGTTAACGCATTATCGGCAAGATCTGAACCCGAAACCGCATAACCTTGACGCAGCAATACCTCAGCAATACCCGCCATGCCAACGCCGCCAATTCCAACAAAGTGGACACGCTTAATGTGCCCCATTTCAAACATCCAGCTCAATTGCAAACCTCCCGACAAATATCGTATATTTTTTTCACTACATGCGTTTGGCGCAATTGATAAGCGCTGCATGCCATAGCGACTCTCTTTTCTTTTCCGCGCGCAAACTCTCTTACTATATCTGCTAATCGCGCCGGCGTTAAGTCGGATTGTTGAATGCAGATCGCCGCCCCGTTCTTCACCATGAACGCTGCATTCGCGGTCTGATGATCATCAACCGCAAACGGAAAAGGCACAAATACAGCACCCACTCCAGCTGCGCACAATTCTGCCACAGTTAGCGCACCTGCGCGACATAATACAACATCTGCCCAAGCATATACCTCTGCCATGTCTTTAACAAATGGCGCAAGATTGCCTTGTATCTTCATAGAATCATATAAATTTTTAACTTCAGCGAAATGTTTTTCACCGGTTTGATGCATGATCTCTGGTCGGTCTTTTTCCTCTAACATGCTAATCGCTTCGGGTACCACTTTATTTAAAGCCTGCGCACCCAAACTTCCCCCCAACACCAATAGACGCATCTTGGGTCGCTCACCATCAAAACGAGCAAGCGGCGCTGGAATGCTCTCTATGGATGCACGAACGGGATTACCCACGGTTACCGCTTTACTCATGCCAGGAAATACACCTGGAAAACCAGTCATGACTTTTTTGGCAATACGGGCTAATAATTTATTGGTAAAACCTGCGATCGCATTTTGCTCATGAATCACCAAAGGTCTACCGGAAAGCATCGCAGCAAAACCGCCCGGTCCACTCACAAAACCGCCCATGCCAATCACAACATCTGGTTTGAAGGTTTTAATCACTTTTCTTGAGGCACATATGGCTGAGATAATTTTAAATGGCGCCTGCAGTAAGGTCTTAATACCCTTCCCGCGTAAGCCCGAAATATTAATCAAATGCAGGGGATAATTCGCCTCAGGCACTAATCGCGCCTCGATTCCCGTTGCCGTACCAAGCCAAGCCACGTCAACACCTAGACTGCGCAAATAATCAGCGGTCGCAAGACCGGGAAAAACATGGCCGCCTGTTCCGCCCGCCATGATTAATACGCGTTTTAATTCTTGTGTCATTTGATTCCTAAAGCTATCAGTCTGTTTTCATGATCAATGCGTAATAGTATCGCAATTACTAGGCAATTGACGAGTACACTACTACCACCATAACTCATTAAAGGCAGCGTTAAACCCTTTGTTGGCAATAAACCCGTATTCACACCCATACTGACAATAAACTGAATCGCAATCCACAAACCAAAACCATAAGCTAAATACCCAGAAAAATGCTGCCCCAATCGTTGCGCTTGCCGACCAATACAAAATACCCTAACGACTAGCAATAAAAATAAACCGATAATTGCATACATTCCCACCAAACCTAATTCTTCTGCGATGACTGCAAATAAGAAGTCAGTATGCGCTTCAGGTAAATAAAACATTTTCTGAATACTTTTACCTAAGCCAACCCCAAACCATCCACCCCGACCAAAAGCAATCAACGATTGCGTTAATTGATAACCTGTATCAAACGGCCGCGCCCAAGGATTCATAAAACCGGTTAAACGTGCGATACGATAAGGCGCTGAAATGGCAATCACAGCTAGCGCGGTCAACACCAGAGAAAACAACACTGCAAAATGACGCAATTGCATGCCCGCTAAAAACATCATACCGAGGGTTGTCGCCGTAATAACAACCGTTGCGCCAAAGTCCGGTTCTTTTAATAACAACACGGCAATCACACCTAAAATCGCAACCGGCTTAATAAAGCCACTTAACTTACTGCGAATTTCTTCATTACGTCTTACTAAATAACCCGCCATATAAATAACAACGGTAATTTTAGTTAACTCTGACACTTGAAAACTCAATGGCCCATAACCAATCCAGCGCGAACTACCATTTACGCTATGACCAAAACCAGGAATTAATACCAGCGACAACATCACCAAAACACTTAACAATAAAAACCAACCATTTTTTTCTAAATAGGAAGTATCCATTTGAATAATGAATGCACCCAACACCATGCCTAACGTTAAAAAAATAAGTTGTTTAAAAAGAAAATAAAACGGTTGATGTAATTGTTTATCAGAAATAACGATTGATGCTGAAGTCATCATGAGCAACCCAATCAGCACAATACTGACGATGGCAATAATCAGCCACTTATCGTACATAGCAGGTGAAGACATTTTAGAATCAGTTACTAATGTTGATCGCATCCCTGTCTTCCTTATCATTTGTCATCCCCGCGCAGGCGGGAATCCACTGTTAAATCTGCACAAAAAAAATGAGCCCTGGATTCACCTTGGTGGATCCCGGACAATGCCTTCGACATTTCCGGGATGACAAACTCACAATCTTTCTACCACCTGCGTAAACACATCGCCACGATGCTCAAAATGTTTAAACATATCAAAACTAGCGCATGCCGGAGATAATAAAACACAATCGCCCGCGATAGCATGAGCACTTGCAGCAGTCACTGCTTCTTCCATACTTTTAGCAAATGATTTTGGCACCGCATCACCCAATGCATTTGCAATCTCAGGCCCATCACGTCCAATCAACACAACATGACGCGCATATTTTGCGACTACCGGCGCCATACTAGTAAAATCAGCGTTTTTACCAATGCCGCCCAAAATCAAAATCAACTTACCCGACATTTCACTGCCAATACCTTCAATCGCAGCAAGCGTCGCACCAACATTAGTGCCTTTAGAATCGTTATACCATTTCACATCAGCCAACTCGCGCACGAACTGACAACGATGCGGCAAGCCTTTAAATTCGCGCAACACTGTTTGCATCGGCGCCAACGGCAAACCAAATGCAAATCCAATGGCTAATGCTGCCAATGCATTCGCTTGGTAATGCTTGCCAATCACTGGCAACTCGTGTGTTGCCAATATTTTTTCATCGCCATGCGCTAAAAAAGTCTGTTGATTATCGCGCAGCAAACCAAATTGATTTTCGCCCGGGGTATTTAACGTAAAATAAATTTTACGTTTAGCATCCGTATCCGTTAACTTGTCATCTAAATTACAAACAGCAACTTCACAATTCTGGTAGACGCGTAACTTGGCTGCTCGATAAGCTTCTACTGAATCATAACGATCCATATGATCAGGCGTGATATTTAAAATGGTGGCGACTTTAGGCGCTAAGGAAAAAGTGGTTTCCAGCTGAAAACTTGATAACTCTAAAACAAATACATCAGCCTTGGGATTTTGCATCAGCAAATCCAAAACAGGTACACCCAAATTGCCGCCAACCGCAGTACGCAAACCTGCACTCAACATCATCTCACCAACCAATGTTGTCACCGTACTTTTGGCATTAGTACCCGTAATAGCTATCACTGGCGCTTTATTTGCTTCTGCAAATAATTCAATATCACCAATCACCGGAATGCCTTGCTTTAAAGCTGCAGCAATCACAGGATGAGCAAGCGACATACCAGGGCTTAATACAATCACATCGGCGTTTTTTAATATCTCTAAATTTAACTCACCCAAATGAACATCAATTTTTGGATTAGCTTTTTTAAATTCATCTAATTGCGGCAACTGCGAACGCGTATCCATTACTGAAATTGTCACCGACAATGTTTTCAAATAACGGACAACCGATAAACCTGTGACACCTAAACCTATCACTACATAATGTTGCTTTGCTGACATAAATTGTCACCACCCTAACGCAATTTTAATGTTGCTAAACCACACAACACTAAAACAAAAGTAATAATCCAAAAACGTACGATCACCCTAGGTTCAGGCCACCCTTTTAATTCGAAATGATGATGAATAGGTGCCATTTTAAAGATACGCTTTCCAGTTAACTTATAAGAACCCACTTGCAAAATGACAGACACTGTTTCTAAAACAAAAATGCCGCTCATAAAAAAGAAAGTGATTTCTTGTCGCACGACAACCGCAATCGTACCGAGTGCCGCCCCAAGCGCCAACGCACCTACATCTCCCATAAAGATTTGAGCAGGATACGTATTAAACCAAAGAAACCCTAACCCCGCCCCAACCATCGCGCCACAAAAAACAGCCATTTCCCCTGCACCTGGTACATAGGGAATACTCAAATAAGTTGCAAACTGACTATGCCCTGAAACATAAGCAAACACCCCTAACGCAGCCGCAACCATCACCGATGGCATAATAGCTAAACCATCTAACCCATCTGTTAAATTCACCGCATTACTACTACCAACAATCACAAAATAGGTTAACAAGATAAACCAAGGCCCAAGAGTGATAGTGATATTTTTAAAGAAAGGAATTAATAACTCAGTCTGCGCTGGAGTCGTTGCTGAAAAATACAAATAAGCAGCTGCGCCAAACCCCAAAAGCGATTGCGCTAGATATTTCTGTTTCGCAGGCATACCGCGACTATGTTTTAACACTAATTTACGATAATCATCCCAATAACCAATACCACCAAAACCAATCATCACCGCTAATACTACCCAGATATAAGGGTTAGATAAATCACTCCACAAAAGCGTTGCGAGCGTAATTGAGATAATCACCAAGGTTCCACCCATCGTCGGGGTACCCGCTTTACTGAAATGACTTTTCGGGCCATCGTCACGAACCACTTGACCAACATGATGCAAACTCAAACGACGAATAATGGTAGGCCCTAAAAATAATGCCATCGCGAGCGCAGTGAGCGTACCTAATATGGCTCTTAAAGTAAGGTATTGAAATGCATGAAACATATGAAAATAATTAGCTAGCCATTCGCTCAACCACAATAACATTCTCGTAATTCCTCGTGCTAAGCCCTAAGGCTTCAATTCATGACAAGTATTTGATGACTTCTTCTACATCGTCAAAATGTTTTTTTTCTGAGCCTATCTGTTGATAGGTTTCAGCGCCCTTCCCTGCGACCAAAATACAGTCACAAATCTCTGCATATTGTATACTGTTCTCAATCGCTTTAGAACGATCTAACAATACACTAACGCGCTCAGGTTGCTTAAATCCTTGCATTATTTCGGCCGCGATCGTCTCAGGGACTTCGTTTCTTGGATTATCGTTCGTCACAAACACTTTATCGGCTAACTTTTCAGCAATAGAAGCCATGATAGGACGCTTGGTCTTATCCCTATCACCCCCGCAACCAAAAACACAAATCAATTTACCCTTCGTGTGCAAGCGTAATGCACGCAATGCTTTTTCTAAAGAGTCCGGGGTATGGGCATAATCCACAACTACCAACGGCTTATTTTCTCGCACGACCGTTTGCATACGCCCAGGCACAGGTTTAACAACCGCCAATCTATCAATCACATCTTGCAACGGTCTGCCATAAAAACACATCGTACCAATCACCGCTAACACATTGCTCAAATTAAATTCGCCAATCAATGGCGTTGATAATCTTGCCGCGCCCCAAGGGGTATGCACATCCGCTTCAATCCCCTGCAAAGATAATTGCACGTTATCCGCATGGATAAACGGCACCATCAATGCAGCACGCTCGGTTGCATTCATTTTACAACTATAAGCGAATACTGATTTATGCGACGCTAATTCCAAAATCCATTGTTTACCATAATCATCATCAGCATTAATCATCACATGCTGTGTTTGCGGACCTTGAATAAACCGTTTTTTCACATCCGCATAGGCTTGCATGGTTTGATGATAATCCAAATGATCTTGCGTCAAATTGGTAAACACACCCATTTCAAATTCAATACCATTGATACGCCCTTGATCAATACTATGAGATGACACTTCCATCGCGACCATTGCAGCATGCTGCTTCAAAAAATCACACAACATACTTTGCAGCGTAATAGCATCCGGTGTCGTCAAACCCGCAGCACCTAATGCACCATACATGCCACTACCTAATGTACCGATTACAGCTGCCGGCATTCCTAATACTTGCGCCATAAAATGGGTACACGATGTTTTACCATTAGTACCCGTGACACCAATCATACGTAACGATTTTGCCGGTTCGCCAAAAAATCGCGCCGCGAACAATCCGATATTTTCTTTTAAATGCTTAATAGAAATAATCGGCGTGCGCTCATTAAAAATAATCGCTTCATAATCTGCATCACTATCTGTCAAAATCGCAGCAACCCCGGCTTTTAATGCTGCCGGAATAAATTGCCGACCATCCATCGCCGCACCTTTTACAGCAAAAAATAAATCACCTGCTTGGATTTGCCGGCTATCTAATACCAAGCGTTTAACATCGATATTTAATTCAGGAGGTAATTCGATAAAACCTTGTAACAGAGATGAAAGTTGCATTGCATCATGCCTCGGGCGTTTCCACTTTATTTGCGGGAGTTTCTACTTTATCGGGCGGAACATCTAACAAACGCAACGTTCCTTCCATAATTCGTTCAAAGACAGGTCCTGCTACTTGTCCGCCGTAATATTGCTTGCCACGCGGATCATTAATAATAACAGCGACCACTAAGCGCGGCGAAGTAAGAGGCGCCATACCAACAAAAGTCGACAAATAACGATGCTTCTCATAACCATGTTCACCGACTTTTACCGATGTCCCCGTCTTACCTGCCACTCGATAACCAGGCACACTCGCCGCCTCCGCCGTACCACCTTTGCTAACCACCGATTCGAGCAACAACATCATTTGTCTGGCAATCTTTGGATTCATTACCTGCTCACCCTTAGGCGGCCCATCCAATTTCAATAACGATACCGGCAATTTTTTGCCGTCATTGGCAATCACAGCATATGCGCGCGTTAATTGTAACGGTGTCACCGACACACCATAACCAAATGCTAACGTTGCTAACGTAAACGCACCCCAAACATCGCGCTTCACTAACGCACCCGCACGCTCCCCGGGAAAACCAATCGCGGTCACTTCGCCAAAACCAACCCGATGCAACAAACTCCACAATTGCTGCGGCGGCAAACTCAAAATCATTTTAGTCACACCGACGTTACTCGATTTCTGCAACACTTGTGTCACGGTTGCTCTACCGACACCGTGCGCATCTTTCACAACATTGTGCCCTACTCGCATCCAACCAGGATTGGTATCAATAATCGTATCTGGTTTAAAATGTCCACTATCTAATGCACTCGCCACACTAAATGCTTTAATGGTTGAACCTGGTTCAAAGGTATCTGTCACCGCGCGGTTACGTAATAATTCACTCACATGTGCTGGTCGATTATTTGGATTAAACGAAGGTTGATTTACCATTGCTAACACTTCACCCGTTCTCACATCCAACACAATCACAGAACCAGATGCCGCTTCATTTTCTTTAACGCCCGCTAATAATTCACGATATGCCAAATACTGAATGCGCCTATCAATACTCAATACCAAATCATGCCCGGGTTTTTGTACTGCCACTGTTTGTACGTTAGAAATAACACGCCCCAAGCGGTCTTTAATCACCCAGGTTTTACCCTGCTCGCCCTCTAGCCATTCATTATAGGCAAGCTCCAAACCTTCCTGACCGTGATCATCCACATTGGTAAAGCCGACCACTTGCGCTGCCACTTCCCCCTCAGGGTAATAACGCTTGTATTCACTTTGCGTATACAAACCTGGCACTTTTAATGCTTTAATTTCTTTTGCGATTTCGGGTGATAATGACCGCTTTAAATAAATAAATTCACGTTTTGTTTTACTGTATTGCTTAATCATTGCCGCTAATTGTTTTGGCTTTAAATTTAACAAACGACTAATTTCATTCGCTTGTTTTTTATTAGGTTTAAATTCGAGTGGATTCATCCAAACTGAAAATACTTGCGTACTCACCGCTAACGGGTACCCATTGCGATCAAGCACCATACCGCGCGGTGCGTGCGTATTCATTAAACGCAACACACGATCATCGCCTTGGCGACGTAAAAAGGATTGGTCTAAAATGGTAAGATCGAAGACGCGCCAAATAACCCCAAATGCTGCGATAATGATAATCGCTAAGGCTAAATAAAAACGCCATGGCAGGAAATGCGCTTTATTCACTCGTGAATGATCACCACTGATTTGTGATTAGGAATAATCATGCCAAGTTTATTTTCTGCCAGCTTTTGAATGCGTGATTGCATCATCCATGTTGAACGCTCCAACAATAACTGACCGCGCTCAACGTTCAAGCGATCTTCAGCTAATGTATTCTTTTGCACTGCCGCATTCAAAACACGTGATAGATGAGTCACGTAAATCGTTGCTAACAACGAAAACAAAATAGCTACCGATAAAACCACTACTGCGACTTGTCGTCTCGTCAGAAAATGCGTCAGCACTAAATGACGATATAACAACCCTTGATGCACCAATCTCCCTGCTGCGTTCATGATACTTTCTCCGATATTCGTAACACGGCACTACGTGACCGTGGATTCATGTTTACTTCTTTTTCACTTGGCTTTATTGGCTTTGTCACCGATCTTAAGCGCGCATCGAAATGCGTACCTTTAATTGGCAATCCTCGTGGCGGCTCAACTCCCTTTTCATTTACCCGGACAAATTGCTTCACTATTCGATCTTCGAGAGAGTGAAAGCTAATCACGGCTAATCTGCCACCAACAGTTAAGGCGGCAAGGGATGATGCTAAGCCTTGCTCTAATTCAACAAGTTCTTGATTGATCGCGATACGAATCGCTTGAAAGCTTCGTGTCGCAGGATGTTTTTCTTCGCGTTTTTTAGGCTTTGGTAAAGCAAACTTAATAATATTTGCCAATTGTAACGTTGTTTCAATTGGTTCAATTAAACGAGCTTTGACAATCGCACGCGCAATACGACGAGAACTCTTTTCTTCCCCGTATTGCCACAAAACGTTGGCAAGCTCTTCTTCGCCGATAGTCGCAATCCAACGCATTGCAGCAATGCCTTGGGTTGTATCCATGCGCATATCAAGCTTGCCTTCCCGATTGAAACTAAAACCGCGATCTGGATTATCCAATTGAGGTGAGGACACGCCAAGATCAAACAAGATGCCATTAATTTTTCCAAACACAGACAGTTCTTCTAACACTAACTGCATGCGTGAAAATGAAGTATGAAATATACGAAAACGTGGATCATGAATATGAGATTTTGCAAAAGCGATCGCTTCCGGATCCTTGTCAAAAGCAATCAAGCGGCCATGAGGACTCAAATTTTTTAAGATCTCAAGAGAATGACTCCCCCTACCAAATGTGGCATCAACATACGTACCATCTTTTGATACAACAAGATGCTCGATTGCCTCTTTCAAGAGAACCGGAATATGTTGATCAAAAATGTCAGTCATGCGACAAGCAGCCATATTAGTAAATAAACTCCTTTTAACTTATGCAAACGCAAACGCCCTGTTTGCATCACTCTTCTACAGCGAAATATTCTTTACTTCGTCTGGTAGTTCGGATTCGGCAGTATTGGATTCAGCTTCTAACCACATCCCGCGGCTTTGATCCCAATGCGCTTCATCCCACAATTCAAATTTCTTTCCTTGACCTACTAGCACTGCGCTTTTTTTCAATCCTGCATACTCACGCAATAAAGGTGGTAATAACACCCGACCTTGGCTATCTATTTCTACGTCTGTTGCATGACCTATCAACAAACGCTGAATTCGTCTTGCTGCTGGGTTAAAACTGGGTAATGCGGCGAGTTTGCTTTCTATCACTTCCCATTCGGGTAGTGGATAGATTAATAAGCAACGTTCTTCAGTGTCGATGGTGAGCACTAAGGCATTTTTGCTATCGAGCTGCAAGCGTTCGCGATACCGTGTCGGCATCACTATTCTTCCCTTTGCATCGATGTTAATACCATTTATGCCACGATACACTGCCTCACTCCTTAGAGAATTCAAACCTACTTCTCTTTGTTTCTAATAGCAGCCATAAATTTCTTTGTGGTTAATAATAAATATACCACAATTCTCCACGAAGCAACACTTTTTGCCACAATATGCCACTCATTCCCCAAATTCGTGAAAAATGAGTGCATGGTTGCCTGCAAAATAGGCATAACTCGTTGAAAATAGGTGTTTTATTAACCAGTCACGAATTATTCTTATAATTAGGTGAGTCAGTCGATAAGCCGGGTTCTGTCGTGAACAATCATTTATCTGGGATATTTGTCACCAAATACCTCAAGCAACCTACCCGAACGAAGTGCGGGACGCACTCGGTGTTGCCACCATCGTTCTTATTTGGTCTTACTCCAAGCGGGGTTTACCATGCCAATAGTGTTACCACTATTGCGGTGCGCTCTTACCGCACCTTTTCACCCTTACCTAGTACTGCTACTCGGCGGTTTATTTTCTGTGGTACTTTCCGTGGACTCGCATCCCCCAGGCGTTACCTGGCGCTTTACCCTATGGAGCCCGGACTTTCCTCCCCGAAGGGCGATTGTCTAACTGACTCAACGCGATACTACCCGAATACACCTACACTGTCACCACCACAAACGTGCTCATAAACGTGCCCGTGAGCGTGCCCGCGTGCGTGCCCGTCTTTTGATTTTCTGAGAACCCGGGAAATCGGGAAAAGCGGGAAAAAAAGCGGGAAAAGCTGTAAAGACGGGCACGCACGCGGGCACGCTCACGGGCACGATCAATAAGCTACTTGCCTTTCTTTTCTAATGCTAACTCGTATAAAACATTTTTTCTTTCGCCGGTAATCTTACTGGCTAGTGAGGCGGCTTGTTTTAATGGAAGTTCGTCCATGAGGATTTCTAATACCTGCATGGGGATGACTTCTTTTGTTTCACTTCTTTCCTCATCAATGCCGTGGACTAATATCACCACTTCGCCGCGTAGTTCTTTTTCATGTGAGGAATAATAGGCAACCAATTCATCCAACGACATTGCTAACATACTTTCAAACATTTTTGTTAGCTCTCTTGCGACAACCGCTTGTCTTTCACCACCAAACACTTTTTGTAATGATTGCAATGTGTCTAATAAGCGATGCGGCGCTTCATAAAAAATAATGGTGGATGGGATGTGTAACATTTCTCTTAGGCGATTATTTCTTGCTTCATCTTTTGCAGGCAAAAAACCTTCAAAAATAAATCGGTCGGTTGGTAAACCTGCTGCGCTTAATGCAGCAATGGCAGCACAGGCGCCAGGGATGGGAACGACTTTGATATTTTGCTTTTTCGCTTCGCGTACTAAGTGAAAACCGGGGTCGCTAATCAATGGTGTACCGGCATCACTGATTAAGGCGATGGATTCACCGTTTTGCAAATGCTCAATCACGATTTTTAAACGTTCGCGTTCGTTAAATTCATGCATCGAAAACATTGGCTTTTGAATTGCTAAATGTTTTAATAACGGCGCTGAATGTCTTGTGTCTTCTGCTGCAATTCTATCGACTGTCTTCAATACTTCAATAGCCCGCAACGTGATATCCCCCACATTACCAATTGGTGTTGCCACAACGTATAACGTTCCGGTTTTTTTCTCTGACATATTGAAGACCTTAAGATTAGATGAACCGCCGCAATTCTACAGACAAAAAAGTAGCCTGGACACGTTTTTTGTGTCCGGGTTTTGGTTTAGGAGAAAAAACCCCAGGCACAAAAAAACGCGTCCAGACTACAGGAGACTAACTATATGGTTTACTTAAGCCCAACCCAACAAATCGGCCGTGAAGCCGAAAACATCGCTCGCAAGTATCTCGAAAAAAAAGGGTTCAAATTGATCACATCCAATTACCGCTGTTACTCGGGTGAAATCGATTTGATTATGCTAGATAAAGAAGAAATCGTTTTTGTTGAAGTGCGGAGTCGAGCCAATTCGCGTTTTGGTAGCGCCCTGGATACGGTGGATGCTAATAAAATAAACAAATTAATCCGTACCGCTACTCACTTTTTACAATCGAAGCGTTGGCTGTATAAAAAGAATAGCCGTTTTGATATCATCGCCATTCATTCATTAACAGATAATATGCAGCTCGATTGGATTAAAAATGCTTTTACCGTTGATAGCTAAATCGAATCGAACAAGGGCCTGACTTACTATGAACAACATTTCTGACCGCATTCGCCTGAACTTTACAGAAAGCATTCAAACAAAAATTCACGCTGCTGATACCATTATCAATATTATTGCTGAAGCTAGTGAAGAAATCGTGCAATCTTTGCTCGAAGGTCATAAAATTTTAACCTGCGGCAACGGTGGCTCATCCTGTGACGCTGTCCACTTCAGCTCAGAAATGCTTAATCGCTTCAAACAAGAACGTCCTGGGCTTCCCGCGATCGCTTTAACCGCGGATATGGCAACGATTACGGCTATCGGCAACGATTATCACTTCAGCGATATTTTCGCCAAACAAATTCGCGCTCTTGGTAACGCTGGCGATGTTTTACTCGCCATATCTACCAGCGGCAATTCTGCTAACATTTTAAGCGCTATTAAAGCCGCACATGATAAAAATATGGTAGTCATTGCTTTAACTGGCTACGATGGTGGTAAAATACCCGACCATTTACAAGAACGTGATATTGAAATCCGAGTCCCTGCATACGATACAGCCCGCATCCAGGAAACACATTTACTTATCATCCACTGTATTTGCGATATTGTTGATCTTAGATTATTTGGTAACGGAGAAGCGACACTATGAAAAAAATCATTGCTCTTTTAAGTTTGAGCTGCTTATTACAAGGTTGCATTTTTGTCGTCGGAGCTGCCGCGGGCGCTGCTGCCATTGCGATGGTTTACGATCATCGCCCAGTTGAAGACACAATTGCCGACACCAAGCTTGCAAATAGAATTTCTGACAAAATTTTTGCGAATCGTGCAATAAAGGAAGAAAGCCACATAGATGTAACCGTCTTTAATCGCATTGTTTTATTAACCGGTGAAACGCCAAATGCTGAATGGCGTGAAAAAGCAGGAGAAATTGCTAAATCATTCCCTGATGTCTCACGCGTTTACAACCAAATCACCGTCCAAGGCCCAACCTCTTCTTTAACTCGCACTAGCGATTCCTGGATTTCCACCAAAATCAAAACACAATTGCTAGCACATGAAGAATTAAAAACAAATACCAGCAGCATTAAAGTGGTCACTGAAAGCGGTGTTGTTTACTTGATGGGTGAAGTAACGCATCAGCAAGCAGATATTGCGGTGGACGTTGCAAGAGAAGTATCAGGCGTACAAAAAGTGATAAAGATTTTCCAATACACTAACGCAAACCCTACGTAACGCTTAGCTAAAAACTTAAAAGCCCATTTCCAAACGGAGATGGGCTTTTTTATTACTTCATGATTTCTCTTTAAAGCGCTGCAACAACAACAGATGCAGCAACAGAAGTAGCTGCGGACTTCGACGACAAAGCATTAATCGCCGCAACATTAGAATTGTGATGAAATAAAGCCACTACACTGGAAGAAACCGGCGAAGTCGATAAACGATGAGGAGAGTCTGGTGGCGATCCAGCATTTTCTGTGCCATCAAGAGAGCGACGTTTTGGTTTCAATACTATTTTCCTCGGCGCACCTCTGCCAGAGTTCTTTGGAGACAACAACGGTGCTGGGGTAGCAGCAGGCGCAGGGACAGCAGGCGCAGTAGCCGCCAAACCAGGGATATCCTGCATGCTATTTAATAAAACTTTAGCTGCATTATGAGCATTTACTTGTGGAGTATGAGCATTGCTTAAAGCGATATGAATAGCTGCAGCTGAGGATAAATCTTTGATAACAGTTCTAACATCCATAACCTTCACTTTATCTTCCGCCGTAACCATAACTTTCTCAGTATCCTTCATCGCATCACTTGTGGCCGCTTCATCGTTGCTGAGATAACCATTTGGATGCACATTATAAGCTGGTTTTACAGGTCTTCCGCCATCATTATCGTGACTACCATAAAGTGGCTTGGTAGACACAACTGGGGCACTGACAGCTCTGTTTTGCAACGGTTTTGTTTTTAATTGCACGGGTGCAAACATACCCGGTCTAGAATCAAGAAACTTACACGATTCGGTTACTTTTCTCCAGGATGCTAACTTATAAGAGTGTGGCGTTAAAAGAACCGTTAGCAAGTCTTTATCTGTTCTTCTCGGCATGAAGCTTAAATAATCAATTGTGATTTCTAGAAGATACGCGGTCATATCTTCTACATTGTAAGAAGGCACCTGCCCTTCTTCTTGGCATTTTTGGTTTTTTCTAGCGCACTCTTTTTTGGCGTCTTCTTCAAGAGCCTTGTCAAGCTCCGCTTTTTTATCTGATGGCAAATCCGCCACAAGCTTTTTTAAATTTTGCCACGCGGCGGTTTTGCGATAGGCTTCTATCGTGTACCATTTACCCTTAAACAAAGGTGAATTCAATAATTCTTCATTTTCATTTTCAAAAGCGGCTTGGGTTGTTTTGGTGTTATGGTGAAATAAAAATTCATAAGACCAATTACCGGCACCAAACATTTCATCGAATCCAGCCATCGAGGAAATCGCTATATCAGATAATTTCTTACCATCCAAAGATGAGGGGTATCCCTGACATAACGCGAAAAAAATCTTTGCTTTTTTTCCATGCAAATCGTCAGCGGTAATCACAAGACCAGAATCATTACCAGAATGATTAATCTTACCAACTAATGCGGATGCTGTACTCTGAAATGTTTCAGGCGTAATCGTCACGGCTTGCAGTTGTTGCGATAGTAGTGACGACCTGTTCTCAGTAGCTGATGCTCTCGATTGACTCATATCCGTCCCCTTACAAAACATCTTAGATGCGTTACAACCTGCCAACTCTTAAAAGCGGCGTTTACGTACAAGTTTGAATTTAAGTAAATCACAAAAGAAAGTTTCTCAAAAATAAAAAGTCGCGGCGCTGAGCAATTTTTTTATTGTTTTATTTTAATGGTATATCTATAATCCCGACACAAGATCGTAGTGACTTTACCAATGCAAGTCAACATTTTTTTGGAGGTTAGCTGTGAAGGACTTGACAAAAAAAAGTCAGCCAAAAAATAGTCCAGAAATCACATCGGTCGAAGAGCTCCGCATTCAAATAGAAAGCCTTAAAGAACAAAACGCCATCCTCAGAAACATCATCTACAACATGCCAGGCCATGTCTACTGGAAAGACATTAACGGTTATTACATGGGATGCAATAGGAACACCCTTAAGCCTTTTAATTTCCAATCCGAAGAAGAATTCATCGGTAAACATAACCGCGATTTAATGCCACTACATTTAGCCATTGACTTAGAAAAAAAAGAAGAAGTCATCACGCATGGCGCAGAATCACTACAAACTGAAGAAAATGGCTTTGATCAAGATGGCTTACCGGCCGTTTATTTATCGCATAAAATGCCCTTGAGAAATCACAAACAAGAAATCATCGGTATCATCGGCACTTCTTTTGACATCACCGATCGCAAGAAAATTGAAAACGATTTACTGATATCGAAAGAAAACGCCGAAATTGCCAGTCGAGCAAAAACCGACTTCATCGCCAACATGAGCCACGATATCAAAACACCTTTAGCCGGTATTATTGGTGTATCAGAATTGCTTTGCTTTCGCCTGACCAACGAAAACAAAGAGCTCGCAGAAACATTATTACTGTCGGGACGTCAATTATTAAACTTCATTGAAAATTGCTTAGAAATTTCAAAACTTGAAAACGGTGACTTACTATCTCTCACCGAACATTTCCATGTTAAAGGCATTCTTAACGAAATTTGTGAATTATTCGAGCCATCTATCAAAGCGAAGCAATTGCAGCTTAATGTTAGCCTTGATAGTCGCATGCCAGAATATTTAATTGGTTCACGTGCGAGCCTTTATCGCATTTTGTTAAACCTGGTAGCAAACGCTGTTAAATTCACTTATCAAGGCCATATCAATATTCGTTTTATGCTTGCCAAACTCGAAGCCGATCGATCTGCTATCGTAAAAATCATCGTAGAAGATACTGGCATCGGCATCGCTGCTGAAAACCAACAGGTTATTTTTGATCGCTTCACGCGCTTAGTACCCTCCTATAAAGGAACTCACGAAGGCAGCGGCATTGGATTATATCTAGTCCAAACTTTTGTGACCAAATTAGGCGGTGAAGTTTTCGTACAAAGCACGCCTGGCGTAGGTAGTCAATTTACGGTGATATTACCCTTCAAAACACCATTGCTAGCCCTTTCAGAATACAACGATGCAACAGAAGGTATGATTGATTTACGCAGTACCAGCAAAAATATTCAACAAGACCCTGAACTAGTAAACTTCTTCAATTACAATTCGCCGCGCGTTTTGCTTGTGGAAGACAACCCTATTGCGCAACGCATCGAAACCACGCTGTTAACATCGCTCAATTGCAAAATTGACATTGCTGAATCCGGTGAAAAAGCATTGAAGTTATTTAAAACAAATCAATATGATTTAATTTTATTAGATATTGGATTGCCCGACATTCAAGGGGATGAAGTATCAAAACGTTTTCGTGAAATAGAAAAAGCATCCACTACCAAAAAGCCCGCTTACATTATTGCCTTAACAGCCCACACTTCAACCGAAATGAGTCAGCAATACTCAATATGTGGCATTAATCGCACACTAAGCAAACCATTATTAAAACGCGATGCAGAAAAAATCATCGCAGAAATTATAACGACTTAAACCCCTGCTGTATCTGATCGAGCTTTAAGTCTAAAACCTCTTTATGATTGTATCATTTGCGGTTGCCATATTTGGATTGAACGCGCTACTTGTAGCAGTCGCACTGCTTACGGTAGTCGTAGCGCCGACGCTAGTTCTTCTATTTAGCGCACCCACACCAAACAAACCACTCCTTGATGGCACCGCCGAAAGAGCATGCGGCGGCTTAGCAAACAAGTCATCATCATCTGTAGAATCGCTGGCATTTACTCGCCTAAGGCCTGGCGTTGATTGCGCCTCAAAAGAATTGTGGGTATGCGGAGGAGTTGCAGTCGGTGACAGCGCTGAACCACGACCAACGCTTACCAGCTTGGTGAATGATTCAATAAACATCATCCCTCGCTCAGGATCCTCTGTATAGATTTGATTAGCTGTTTCTAAAAACAACCTCTGATCAATTTTACGTGGCTCGAATGGCCTTTCAACTACTGGCAGCTCATTTGATTTTAGTGGCTCAAGCACTACATCGTACTTGCCAAGAATAACAAAATTATATTCGCCAGATACTTTCACCAAAATAGCCCGAACGTTATCTGAAACGCTTCTATCCATTAAAACAACATTACGCACAGAACTTGATGCCTGCTGCTCTTCCAAGTCGAGCGTACCAACAGAACTTGATGCTTGTTGCTCTACCAAATCGAGCGTACCAACAGAACTTGATGCCTGTTGCTCTACCAAATCGAGCGTACCAATATATAAAATATCAGCTAATATTTCTTTATCCGACTTGCTCAGCTGACTAAAGTGTTCAACTGTTTTTTGAATCTGTAGCCATTTGTTCGCTTTGCGAAATACTTTTTTATCATTTAGCGCTTGCTTTGCCTTATAGGCTTCTAAAAGTGCCGCATATTGGATGGGGGAATTTTTATCAAAGTGATGTAAGTACAAATGCACAGATTTTGATGAAGCATCAGGCATGCTAGCAATTAAGCTAGTCAACTCTTCTGCGTCATAGCTACCAGGCACGCCTGGCTGCAAATAAACACGCACACGCAAGTGATCTTCCACTGTTATATCGGCATCATTTAATCTTTGCTGAATATCATTAAAACAATCATCGGTGATATTAATACTAGAGGAAGATGACTCACTACTGGAACCCCTAGCTGGCGACCCATTGTCATCATCTTGATTTTGATTATCTATTTGGAAATCATCTCTAGTAGATGCACTCATATTTTATCCCCGTAAAACAAAGTTGAAAGCTATCATTAAAGGTTTATTATTTTAACGCTGCGTCGACCTTCTCAACACAACGATTATTATTTAAAAATATCATTCCAAATCTAAACCACCGATTCAACGGTGATCTAGTAACACAATAGCGAATCAATCCTAGATGCTAAAAAAAACGATTTTGACATACGCCCCAATCTCCGAAAGAGAAAAAATACTGAGCACATCAAACAAGAAAATAAACCTATTCGATCAAGGTTAAAAAGGGTTTGTTTTTCCCTGCGGTAACTTCACCAGGCGCAGAAGTCACTTCTTTTTGCAGGGTATCTGACACAAGGTCCCCTCTTTTATTTAACTGCATCAATTCTTCATCAATCGCTTCATCTACCTCAGCGTCTAAGAATAAACCTTCGCCATTTTCTTCCGCATAAATCGCTAAGACTGCCGAAGTTGGCGCTGAAATAATATGAATCAATCCTGAAAATGATGCTTTAAATTCAACGACGTCATTTGATAATTTTAAGTCACGCACAGCAGATGAAGAAATATTAAAAACAATTTCACCATCTTCTGCAAAATCTTTTGGAATTTTGCAACGCGGGTTGTTGGCGTCTAACACTAAAATCGGCGTGCAATTACTGTCAACAATCCATTGGTGGAACGCACGTATCAAATATGGTCGGTTTGAAATCATGGCCAAATAAACTCCTTAAATGGTCCCTAAAGCAATTTTTCTTAATTCATTCTCAGATTCAGTTAAACTTGCCTGAAATGAATCGCGCTGAAACACTCTTTCACAATATTTATTTAATATTTTTGTTTCAGCTGTTGGTAATGTTATACCCCACATTGGCAGCCGCCACAATACTGGCGCTAAGGCGCAGTCCACTAAGGTAAATTCATCGCCCATAAAATAAGGGTTGGCATTAAAAATTGGAATAATTTGCAACAAATAGCTGGTTAATTCTTTAGCGGCTGCCTTTGTTTCTGTGCTTTTGCCTTCTTCTAATTTTTGAATCAAAGGGCCCCATTCTCTATCGAAGCGATAAATCACTAAGCGAGTTTTTGCACGAGCAACAGGATACACCGGCATTAACGGCGGATGAGGAAAACGTTCATCCAGGTATTCCGCAATAATATTTGGCTCATAAAGAGCAAGTTCACGATCAACTAACGTAGGCACTGAACCATATGGATTTAATTCGTATAAGTCTTCAGGTTTTGCCTTTGGATCCACTTTAACAACATCAACTGTGACACATTTTTCAGCGAGCGCAATGCGCACACGGTGACTACGTACATCAGAAGCCCCAGAATAAAGCGTCATCACAGATCTTTTGTTTGTCACAATAGTCATAACACACGTACCTCATGCACACAGGCGTAAAATAATAATCGTAAGGAAGAGTGGCTGGGGGACTTGGATTTAAACCCAATCCCCCACTCGAATGATAAACAATACGAATTAACGTTTTGAATATTGTGAGCGTTTGCGAGCTTTTTTATAGCCAACTTTTTTACGTTCGACTTCGCGATCATCACGCGTCATAAATCCAGCTTCGCGTAACTCTTTCTTTGAGGTCTCATCAAGAATCACTAACGCACGAGCAATACCAAGACGGATTGCGCCGGCTTGACCACTCATACCGCCACCTCTAACAGTGACTTTAATGTCGAAAGCATCTTGCTTGTTGAGCAGTACTAATGGCTGTCTAACAGTCATGCGAGATGTTTCACGACCGAAATACTTATCGATAGCGACATTGTTAATGACGATTTCACCTTTACCTTTCTTGATGAAAACGCGAGCGGTAGACGCTTTACGTCTACCAGTGGTTCTAATAATTTGCTGAGTTGCCATATGCAATACTTTCCTACTCTGCTTTATCTAAATTAATAACGGTTGGTTGCTGAGCTTCATGAGGATGTTCTGCGCCAGCATATACTTTGAGCTTGCTTAACATAGCGCGACCCAATGGTGTTTTTGGCAACATGCCTTTCACAGCGATTTCGATAATTTTTGTAGGGTCTTTAGCCTGCAATTTATCAAAAGTCATTTCTTTCATACCACCTGGGTAACCTGAGTGGGTATAGTACAGTTTGCCATCACGCTTGTTGCCCGTTACTTTGATTTGGGCAGCGTTTGTTACAACTATGTAGTCACCAGTGTCAGCGTGCGGGGTGTATTCGGCTTTGTGTTTGCCGCGTAAGTATTTAGCAATTTGTGAAGCCAATCTGCCTAGTACTTTCCCTGATGCATCAACAACATACCACTTGTGTTCTGTACTTTCATTTGTTGCAAAATACGTTTTCATCATCGAATCCTATGGAGTGGAAATAAACATTTATAAAAGCGCCAGAATTGTATAGGAAGCAAATAAAACAAGCAATAGCGGGTTTTCATATCAAACCCACCCCCATTTCAAGCGGTGATTTTAATCAAAACCGGTAGAATACCCTATTTTTCGCTATTTTCATGCTTATTTTTAAAAAAATACTCGCATAATTCTACAAAAATGCTATGGTAATTAGGTCTTTTTTAAATTTATTAAAGAGAGGAAATAACATGGCTGTAAAGAAGGCGTCAAAACAGAAAAGGAAGTCTGGAAGTGGCAAAATGGCAAGTAGCGCTAAAATGGCTGCTTCCGCTAAAAAATTGCCATCGATCAAAGATCCATTATCAAAAAGCAACATGATTAGAACCATCACCGATGTCACTAGCGTTTCTAAAAAGGACGTCGTTGCTGTTCTTGAAACATTAGTGCAATTAATCGAAAAACACGTTAAATCTGGCGGCCCTGGCACATTTGTAATGCCTGGTCTTTACAAGATTAATGTTGTTAAAAAACCAGCTAGATCAGCTCGTAAAGGTATCAATCCATTTACTGGCGAAGAAATCATGATCAAAGCAAGACCTGCTTACAAAGCTGTGAAAATCAAAGCACTGAAGAAGTTAAAAGAAATGGTTGCCAACTAATCGTTGCTGCCAAGATACAAACAAAAATCCCCTTTTCGAAGGGGATTTTTTTTGATTATGAATTATTATTGCTTTTCCCGTACAACGTGAACGGGCACGCTTACGGGCACGATTTAAAGCTTAAGCGCACTCCTTCCTGACAACATCCACCAATTTCTCAGCCACCGATTTCACCTTCTCAGCCTCTTCGCCCTCAACCATCACCCGAATCATCGATTCAGTACCCGACTGACGAAGCAGCACTCGCCCTTTGCCACCAAGACTCAATTCAGCCTCTTTAACGGCTTGCGCGATACCAGGGCGATCAATGGATGCTTTTTCTTTAGAAACGGCAACGTTTAGCAATATTTGGGGAAATTTCGAGAATCCAGTGCGAATCTCGGCTAAGGTTTTGCGACTATGGCACATGGCGGCCAATACTTGTAATGCCGTCACTATACCGTCACCCGTAGAAGTCGATTGTAAGCATAAAATATGACCAGATGGCTCACCCCCGAGATACCATTCTCGTTGATGCAATTCACTCATGATGTGACGATCGCCAACCGGCACTCGCACAAATTCGACACCTTCTTTTTTCATGGCGGCTTCAAAACCAAAGTTGGTCATCACCGTGCCTACCACGCCACCTTTCATTAAACCACGATTAATTTTTTCTTTGACAATAATGTAGAGCAAATCATCGCCATCTAAAACATAGCCTTTATCATCTACCATTAACACACGATCGCCATCGCCATCGAGGGCAATACCTAAATCTGCTTCATGTACTAGTACTTGGTGACGCAATGTTTCAGGATGTGTTGCCCCGCAATTTAAATTAATGTTAAGGCCATTGGGCTCAACACCAATTTCGATCACTTCTGCACCCAACTCACGAAACACGTTTGGCGCAATGTGATACGCTGCGCCATTGGCGCAATCGACTACCAATTTCACGCCATTTAAAGTGATATCAGAAGCAACCGTGCTTTTGCAAAATTCAATATAACGACCAGGCGCATCAACCACTCGCAATGCTTTGCCTAATTCCGCAGAATCGACTGTCGTCATGGGTTGTTCGAGCTGTTCTTCAATCGCAAGTTCAAGCTCATCGGGAAGTTTAGTACCAAGCGCTGAAAAAAACTTAATGCCATTATCAAAATAAGGATTATGCGATGCACTAATGACAATACCAGCTTGCGCACGTAATGTTCGAGTTAAATAAGCAATAGCAGGTGTTGGCATCGGGCCCAATAAATGGGTATCAATGCCTGCCGCTGATAAGCCAGCTTCAAGCACTGATTCAAACATATAATTGGAAATGCGCGTGTCTTTACCGATTAATACTTTGCCATTACCGCGACGCGCTAAAACTTTACCAACCGCCCAACCTAACTTTAAAACAAACTCAGGTGTGATAGGTGCAACACCTACTCGACCACGAATACCATCTGTACCAAAATAACGTTTCTTCGTTTTACTTTTTTCGCTACTCACGCTAGCTTGCACCTCAGCCTGACCCATTAGCTTGCACCGCTCCATTTATCGTCAAAGTTATTTAATGCTTTTTCATCGCCTGCTAATTTCGCGCGTTGCTTTGCTTTTGCATCAGGATCGACGCCATCACGCCAGTTAGCAGGATCTCGTACCGTTTTACCTTCCATCACATCTTGAATTTGTTCTGGCGTAATAATTTCATATTTGATTAACGCTTGCGCCATCACATGTAATTTATCAAGATTATCTTTTAAGATTTTTTCAGCGCGGCGATAGTTACGCTCAACCAGTGCGCGCACTTCACCATCCACTAAACCTGAAGTTGCTTCGGAAATATCTTTATGACGAGTAATAGAGTGACCTAAGAATACTTCTTCGTCATTTGCACCCAAGGTTAATGGGCCAACTTTATCGGACAAGCCCCATTTCGTTACCATATTACGGGCAATTTCCGTTGCTTTTTGAATATCATTCGAGGCACCCGTTGTCACTTTGCCAGCACCGAAAATGAGCTCTTCAGCAATACGACCGCCAAATAAACTAGACAATTTACTTTCTAAATATTCGCGCGAGTGACTGTAACGATCACCTTCTGGTAAAAACATCGTGACCCCTAATGCACGACCACGCGGAATGATTGTTACTTTATGCACTGGATCATGCGATGGCACACATAAACCAACAATGGCATGACCCGCTTCATGATAAGCCGTTAATTTCTTTTCATCTTCTGTCATGACCATGGAGCGACGTTCTGCACCCATGATGACTTTATCTTTTGCTTTTTCAAAATCTTCCATATCAACAACACGTTTATTGGAACGCGCTGCAAATAATGCTGCTTCATTAACAATATTAGCAAGATCAGCACCAGAAAATCCTGGCGTACTACGGGCAATGATGGATACATCCACATCATCAGCTGTTGGTACTTTACGTGCATGCACACGTAAGATTTGTTCACGACCACGGACATCCGGTAAACCAACAACCACTTGTCGATCGAAACGGCCTGGGCGCAATAATGCAGGATCTAACACGTCAGGACGGTTCGTTGCAGCAACCACGATGACGCCTTCGCTGCCTTGGAAACCATCCATTTCAACGAGTAATTGATTTAATGTTTGTTCTCTTTCATCGTGACCACCGCCTAAACCCGCACCACGATGGCGACCAACCGCATCGATTTCATCGATAAAAATAATGCAAGGCGCTTGTTTTTTGGCTTGTTCAAACATATCGCGTACACGAGATGCACCGACACCGACAAACATTTCAACAAAATCAGAACCAGAAATAGTAAAGAATGGCACTTTTGCTTCACCTGCAACAGCGCGCGCTAATAATGTTTTACCTGTACCTGGAGGGCCCACCAATAAAACACCGCGTGGAATTTTACCGCCTAAGCGTTGGAACTTACCTGGGTCGCGTAAGAAATCGACTAACTCTTTCACTTCTTCTTTTGCCTCTTCGCAGCCTGCAACATCTGAGAAGGTTACTTTTACTTGATCTGCATTTAACAATCTTGCGCGACTGCGTCCAAATGAAAACGCACCGCCTTTACCGCCACCTGATTGTTGGCGTAAGACATAAATCCAAATCGCAAAAATCACAATCCACGGCAAGATACTTAATAGATAAGATAAGATGCCTGGTTGTTCTGGTTGTTGGCCTTTTACTACCACACCTTTATCAAGCATTGTTTGCAACAAGACCGGATCTTGGCCTAGTGGCAAATAAGTGCTAAAGGTTTTATTGTTTTGGAAGGAGCCAGTAACATTTTGTTGAGAAATGGTTACTGAGCGCACATTTCCTTGTTTCACTTCATTGACCAACGCGGAATAATTGATATGTTCCTCAGGTTCGCGTTTCGGACCGAAGTTATTAAAAACGGAAAAAAGGATTATTCCGATTACCATCCATAGTAGTACTGTTTTGATTGCGTCATTCACGTGGTTGGCCTCTTCAAAGAGTTGGGCTTGTCTATTAAGTATAAATCAATCTTACTGAATAAGGTTAGGGTTTCAAACTTCTCGCTAAAATAAACACTTCTCGGGAACGGCCGCGCGATGCTTTTGGCTTACGGATAACCACACTAGCAAAATCGGCTTTTATTTGTCCAAGTAATGCGTCGAATCCTTCACCTTGAAATGCTTTTATCAAGAAACCTCCCCCTGGCTGTAGTACTTTATGAGCAAAATCTAAGGCTAATTCACACAAATACATGGCTCTTGGTAGATCAACACTTTCATTTCCGCTCATATTTGGTGCCATATCCGATATGACCCAATCGATTTTTGCAGGATTGATCTTATCTAATAGCGCTTGCAATACACTATCTTCACAAAAATCGCCCTGAATAAACTCAAAACCAGGTAGCGGGTCGACCGGCAGTAAATCAACACCAATCACTCGACCTTTGGGTTTCACTAAATTCACGACTAACTGCGCCCAACTACCAGGGGCGGCACCTAAATCAACGACCGTCATGCCTGGTTTAAATAAACGGTCGCGCTCATGAATTTCTTTTAATTTATAGATTGCTCGCGAACGATAACCTTCCTGTTGCGCTTGTTTCACATAAGGATCGTTAAAATGTTCTTGCAGCCATCTACCACTGCTTTTACTTTTATTACTCATTTAAACGTATTCGACTTCGATAATTTCATATTGAATTTTACCTTCAGGTGTCATGACATCGACCACATCACCTTCGTATTTGCCGACTAATCCCCGAGCAACAGGTGATGTCACTGAAATTTTATTTAATTGAATATCCGCTTCATCTTCACCAACAATTTTAAATGTTATGGTTTTTGCATCATTCTTTAATTTGACGGTAGAGCCAAAAATGACGCGGCCTTCATTTTCAAGCCTGGTAACATCAATTATTTGTGCTGATGATAGTTTTGCTTCGATTTCAGCAATGCGGCCTTCCGTAAAACTTTGTTGTTCACGCGCGGCGTGATATTCAGCGTTTTCTTTTAAATCACCGTGTGCGCGCGCCTCAGCGATGGCATTAATAATGCGGGGACGTTCGACTTGCTTTAATCGGTTTAATTCTTCGCGCAAACTTTCTGCGCCCTGTACTGTCATAGGAACTTGTTGCATGGTATTTCTCCTACAGCTTCATATCTTCGAAAAATTTCTTAACCTTGTTAAACCAGGTATTTGATTTGGGATTGTGTTTGTTGTTCGCTGACATGCTTTTATCAAATTGCGTTAACAATTCTTTTTGTTTTGCAGTCAAATTTACGGGTGTTTCCACCATTACCTTACAATGCAAATCTCCTTTGTCGCCACCGCGTACTGAAGGCACACCCATGCCTTTGATACGAAAGACTTTTCCGCTTTGTGTTTCTGGTGGAATTTTTAATTTCACTCGACCGCTTAATGCTGGTACTTCTAATTCGCCACCCAATGCTGATGTCACAAAACTAATAGGCACTTCTGAATGTAAATTTTTACCATCGCGTTCAAATAACGCGTGTTGCTGCACTTGAATTTGAATGTATAAATCCCCTGACATGGCGCCCGCTTCCCCCGCTTCGCCTTCACCACTTAAACGAATGCGATCGCCGGTATCGACGCCTTTTGGAATTTTGACTGATAATTTTTTATTTTGTTTACGTCGACCGCGTCCGTGACAACTGCCGCATGGGTCTTTGATCACGCGACCTTTACCGTAACACGTTGGACAAGTTTGTTGTACCGTGAAAAAACCATGTTGAATGCGAATTTGGCCATGACCACCGCAATCAGCACACACAGTTGGTGTCACACCTTTGCGGGCACCGCTGCCATTACAATCGGCGCATGCTACTAATGCAGGGATGGTGACTTCTGCGGTTTTACCAAATACAGCGTCTTCTAATGTAATTTCAAGTGTGTATTGCAAATCGTTACCACGTTCAGCACCGCGCGCACCACCTCGACCACCAAATATGTCGCCGAAGATGTCGCCGAAAATATCGCCGAAATCGGGAGCACCACCACCGCCAAAACCGCCGCCTGATTCCATGCCTGCATGACCATATTGATCATAGCGCGCTCGGCGTCTGCCGTCTGATAATACTTCATATGCTTCTTTGGTTTGCTTGAAGCTTTCTTCGGCCGACTTGTCATCTGGATTGCGATCAGGATGATATTTCATTGCTAAGCGACGATAAGCTTTTTTGATATCGTCATCAGTCGCATTGCGACTTAAGCCTAGCACTTCGTAGTAATCACGTTTTGTCATAAACACTTCTTCTTTGCTGAAAATGTCATCCCGGACATTTCCGAAGGAAATTATCCGGGATACACTTTTAAATTTTCTCAAAACTTATTGGTTATTAATAACCCACCGCATCACCCCGGATAATTTCCTTCGGAAATATCCGGGACGACACGTTGATGCCATTAATCACGCTTGTTTTCATCTTTTACTTCTTCAAACTCAGCATCAACCACGTTGTCTGCTTTTGGTTGTTCAGCAGATTGTGCTTGTTCATGACCGCCTTCAGCATTTGGTTGACCTTGGCCAGCTGCATACAAACGTTCTGCCATTTTTGAAGAGGCATCTGTTAATGCTTTTGTTTTTTCGTCAATCGCATCTTTGTTATCCGTTGCCATTGCTTCTTTCAATGCAGCGACAGCTGATTCGATTGCTTGCTTTTCATCAGCGGATACTTTATCGCCGGCTTCTTTCAACGATTTGGTAACAGCGTGAATCATGTTATCCGCTTGATTGCGCGCCATGACTAAATCATGGAATTTGCGATCTTCGGCCGCATTAGCTTCCGCATCTTTCACCATTTTTTCAACTTCAGCTTCACTTAAACCAGAAGATGCTTGAATTTTGATAGATTGCGCTTTGCCGGTTGCTTTATCTTTTGCTGAAACATGCAAAATACCGTTTGCGTCGATATCAAATGTGACTTCGATTTGCGGCATGCCACGTGGTGCTGGTGGAATATCGGTTAAATCGAAACGACCTAATGATTTATTGGCTGATGCCATCTCACGTTCACCTTGTAACACGTGAATGGTGACGGCTGTTTGATTGTCAGCGGCAGTTGAAAATGATTGATTAGCACGCGTTGGAATCGTCGTGTTTTTTTCAATTAATTTCGTCATGACACCGCCCATGGTTTCGATACCTAAGGACAATGGTGTGACATCTAACAATAAAACGTCTTTCACAGAACCAGAAAGTACCGCACCTTGAATCGCAGCACCTACTGCTACTGCTTCGTCAGGGTTAACGTCTTTACGTGGGTCTTTGTTAAATAATTGACGAACAGTTTCTTGCACGAGTGGCATACGTGTTTGACCACCGACTAAAATCACGTCGTCTACTTTGCTCACATCTAAGTTTGCATCTTTCATGGCAACTTTGCATGGCTCGATAGTGCGCTTCACTAAGTCTTCGACTAATGATTCGAGTTTTGCGCGTGTGATTTTCACATTCATATGCTTAGGACCGCTCGCATCTGCTGTGATGTATGGCAAATTGACTTCGGTTTGTTGTGTGCTGGAAAGTTCGATTTTCGCTTTTTCTGCGGCTTCTTTTAAGCGTTGTAATGCTAACGGATCGTTATGCAAATCAATACCAGAAGAATTTTTAAATTCTTCGATTAAATAACTCATCACGCGTTGATCGAAATCTTCACCGCCTAAGAAAGTATCACCATTGGTGGAAAGAACTTCGAATTGATGTTCGCCATCCACTTCTGCAATTTCGATAATGGAAATATCAAATGTACCACCACCAAGATCGTATACAGCCACTTTACGATTGCCTGGTTTTTTATCCATACCAAATGCGAGTGCTGCTGCGGTTGGTTCGTTGATAATACGTTTTACTTCAAGACCGGCGATGCGACCCGCATCTTTGGTTGCTTGACGTTGTGAATCGTTGAAATACGCAGGAACAGTAATTACTGCTTCTGTTACTTCATGACCCAGATAATCTTCAGCGGTTTTTTTCATTTTCATTAAGATTTGCGCAGAAACTTGTTGTGGCGCAATGTCTTTATTACCTAATACTTGTACCCAAGCATCACCGTTGTCGGCTTTGACGATTTGATAAGGAACAGTTTTTTGCATTTTGACAACGCTAGCATCGTCGTAACGGCGACCGATTAACCGTTTAACGGCATATATTGTATTTTTTGCATTCGTGACGGCTTGGTGCTTTGCCGGTTGGCCAACACGAATTTCGTTATTATCGAGGTAAGCTACGATAGATGGCGTTGTGCGCGCACCTTCAGCATTTTCGATAACCTTCACTTTGTCGCCTTCCATTACCGCGACGCAGGAATTTGTTGTACCTAAGTCTATACCAATGATTTTATTGATCGCCATTGTTGGTCTCCGCTATGTTGATTTAACCCTATACATTACAAATAAGGGCGTTTCGTCATTTTTCAATAGTATTTATTAATTTTCCGTTTTTGAAACAACTACCAGGGCTGGTCGCACCAGGCGGTTATTCAAGGTGTAGCCTTTTTGTAGTACTTTCACTACGGTATTAGGTTCAAGTGCTGGGTCGACTTCTACCGAAATGGCTTGCTCGAATTCCGGGTTGTAAGCTTCGCCTACCGGGTTAATTTGCTGAATACCGAACTTTTCCATCGCACTATAGAACATTTTTAAGGTCATAGTGACGCCTTGAACCACGGAAGACACTGCTTGGTGATCGCTGGTTTCATTGATGACACATAATTCTAGACTATCGACGATTGGCAATAATTCGCCGACAAATTTCTCAATGGCATATTTATGCGCATTACTGATGTCACGTTCGACGCGACGGGCGGCATTGTCAGCCTCTGCCTGCATGCGCACGATGCGCTCCCAATGCTCAGCCGTTTTTTGTTCAGCTGCTGCTATCTTTTGCAAAAACTCTTCTTCTTTCTTAGCTGCTTCATCATCGCGATGATGATGGTGGTGGTGCTTGCTAGCTTTTTCTTCAACTTCGTCATCTGGATCATACGCTTTGTTCTTTGGCATAATTGACACGCTCCTTTTTACGCATTGCATAGTTCATGAATACAATATGCTATATATATGGACGGAGTCATCCGTTTCAAGGTAGTTTATGGGTTAATTTACATAGAGGAAGCTTTCATGTCCGCGCAATTTAACACCATTGGTATTATCGGCCGCATCGATGACCAAGGAACGATTGAAACCCTCACCTCTCTCATTCGCTTAATGCATCAATTAAAAAAAGATATAGTGGTTGAAGCAATCACCGCAAGTGCTTTAAATGATTCAAGTTTAAAAGCGTATCCGCGCGAGCAATTATGCCAGCATTGCGACTTACTCATGGTGGTCGGCGGCGATGGCACCCTGCTACATGCTGCACACTTAGGCGTGCAAGATAATATTCCCGTGATTGGCATTAACCGAGGTCGATTAGGGTTTTTGACCGATATTCGCCCACAAGAATTAGATAAATTAAAAGCCATTTTGGATGGACAATATATTCAAGAAAAGCGCTTCTTGTTAACCGCTGAAGTCGAGCATCATGGAAAAATACTAGGCAATGGCCAAGCGCTGAATGAAATCGCCTTAATCCCTGATTCCGCACCACACATGACTGAATTTGAAATTTTTATCGATAATAAATTTGTTTGCAGCCAAGATTCCGATGGGTTAATTGTAGCGACCCCAACAGGTTCAACCGCCTATGCATTATCAGGTGGCGGGCCGATTTTGCACCCAAAATTAGATGCCTTAGTGATTGTGCCTATGTTTCCACATACATTGAGCATGCGGCCGATTGTGATTGGTGGTAATAGTGTGATCACGATTGTGATTACACCCAAAAACACAACATCATCGCGCTTAACGTACGATAGCCATCACTACGTGCAAACCATGCCGGGATCCCATATTACGATTAGCAAAAAAGAACAACAGTTAAATTTAATTCATCCACTCGATTATGATTATTATGAATCTCTGCGTAGTAAATTACATTGGGGACGTAAACTTAATTATACGGAATAGTACCGATGCTTACTCAAATACATATTCGTGATTTAGCAACGATTGAAGACCAGCATTTACAATTATCATCAGGCACCATCATGATCACCGGTGTGACCGGCGCTGGTAAATCCATTTTTATTGAAGCAATAGAATTAGCATTGGGTGCAAGAGGTTCTGCCAATATTGTGCGCCCGGGTAAAGAGCGTGCGGATATTATCTTGTGTTTCGATATTACCAAATTACCGAAAGTGCGCGAATGGTTGCAGAATGTTGACCTTAACCAAACGGATCCGAATGAATGTATTATTCGCCGCGTGTTAACTAATGATGGGCGTTCGCGTAGTTACATTAATGGCTTGCCGGCAACTCAACAATTAGTGCGGGATTTAGCGTATTTATTGTTTCATTTGCATGGACAAAATGAACAACAAATCTTATTACAAGTAGATCATCAACGAGACATTGTTGATCGGTATGCTAGACACATCCCACTCGCCATCAAAGTAAAAATGTTAGCGGAAGAATGGCGGACATTGGATAAAGAAATTCGCTTTCGACAAGATCAATCACGGGAAAAGTTTGAAAGACGGGATTACTTGCGTTTTCAATTAGATGAATTAACGGCGCTAAATATTAAACCAGGTGAATGGGAAGCGCTGGAAAAAGAACATCATAAATTAACACATACCGAATCTTGTCTTGAGCATTTACAATTTACGTTGCAATTACTAGCAGATGAAGATCAACACAGCGTGCTTTCCAAATTAAATGATGCGCGTAAACAATTAGAAGCAGCAGAAACTACTGAGAAAAAAGCAGCCTCTTGGCTGGAATCGCTTAATTCTGCGACGATTTCGCTATCTGATTTAGAAACGGAATTACGTGATTATCTAGAAAACACGGAATTAGACCCGGTTAGATTAAGAATAGTTGAAGATCGCATTAGTCATTTGTTTGACATTGCGCGCAAGCATAAAATTGTTCCTTCCGCTCTTCCTGAATTACTTGAAGAAATGACTAATGAATTAAATGCGATTGACTCGAGTGATTCTGAAGTTGAGGCAATGCTTTTGCAACAACAAAGTATTGCAGCGAGCTTCCAAGAAGCAGCAATGCAATTAAGTCAACAACGAAAAGCTGCTGCCACGAAATTTGCAGCAGAAATTACAAAAACGATTCGCACGTTATCTTTACCGCATGGCGAATTCAGTGTGCTTATTGAAAAAGAAAATACGCCGTTTGCCACAACGGGTATTGATAAACTCACCTACATTATTAAAACCAATCCCGATCAAACTGCGCAACCATTAGGGAAAGTGGTGTCAGGCGGTGAATTATCACGCTTGAGTTTGGCGATTCATTTAACATTAGCGGGGCAAGAAAATACACCGACATTAATTTTTGATGAAGTCGATACAGGCGTAGGCGGCGCGATTGCGGAAAAAATTGGAAAATTACTACGAACATTGGGCAAAACTAACCAAGTATTTTGTATTACCCATCAACCGCAAGTGGCAGCGTGCGGGCATTATCATTTGTTGGTTGAGAAATGCTTTATTGAGCAAACGACGCATACCCGGTTGCGATTCTTGGATTCTACTGAGCGGGCGGATGAAATTGCGAGGATGCTAGGCGGGGAAAAGATTACGCAGAAGACGCTGGAACATGCGAAAGAAATGTTGAGTGAAATGTAGCCTGGACACGCTTTTTGTGTCCGGGGTTGTTGCATACGGGTGTGTCCAGATACAACAAACCCGGACACAAAAAACGTGTCCAGGCTACTTGCAATTCCCACATATCCCGTAAATATTTAGACTATGGTCAGTAATGCTATACCCTGCTTTCCTAGCAATTTCATGTTGGCGCTTTTCAATGACATCGTCTAAAAATTCTTCCACCCGACCGCATTTATCGCATACTAAGTGATCGTGGTGCATTCCTTGATTTAATTCGAATACGGATTGACCACCTTCAAAATGATGTTTAATCACTAAGCCCGCTTCTTCAAATTGGGTAAGAACACGATAAACGGTTGCAAGACCAATTTCTTTATCCGATTTAACAAGCATGCGGTAAATATCTTCGACACTTAAGTGAAGATCTTTTGCCTGCTCTAATATTTCCAGAATCTTTAATCGCGGCACGGTCACTTTTAAACCGGCTTTTTTTAAGTCTGCATTATCCAAGCGAATACCCTCTTGCAAAATCAATTCATGGTAGTGTCATTATGACACAAACCACATTATTTACCATTTCCAAATCAACAGGTTTTGCTTTAGAATGCCGAAACGTTATTTGGAGATATTGCGATGAAAAAAGCGTTAAGCCTAGTTTTAATGATCAACGCCCTCACGGGTTGTTCACTTTTTCAAGTTCATAAGCTTAGCGTGCAACAAGGCAATATCATCACCGAACAAGATACCAGCCGCATTCATAAAGGCATGTCTAAAACCCAAGTTGAAGATATTTTAGGCGCACCTCTATTAGTAAATCTTTTCTCGCCACAACGTCTTGAGTATGTTTACACCATGCAAGAAGGACACGGCGACATGCATGGCACGCGCTTGTCCTACTTGTTTGTTAGTGGTCGATTAGTTGAGATAAGCAGCAAAGAAATTCGCTAAATCTGGTTCTTGCGAAATAACTTCTCCATGCTTTAATTTGCTCGATCTAAACAGTCCGCTCTTGATGAGCAAACGATACCCTTTTCTTTCAGGCGTTGTTGCATTAATCTTGCTGCGGAAGTTCGCTTGAGCTTCTGTTTGCATCTTCTTTTCATGATCATGTTTGATCGCAAAAAGCCTCTTCACAACGTATTTTTTTACCTTCCCCTCATGAGAAGCGCTTGCGGTAACCAACTTTTGTGCTTGCTTCGACAGACCTTTAGCATCGCTTTCATCTGCCGCAAAGAGATTTGTTAAATCTGGCTCTACTCCAGATACAACTTCTTGCTTTAATTTGGCTGGTCTAGAAAGACCGTTCTCGACGAGCAATCGATATCCTTTTCCTTCAGGTGTTTTTATTTTTTTGCTGTTGCGGTAATTTGCTCTCACTTGAGTCTGAAACCTCGCCACATGATCACGCTTGATCGCGCAAATCTGCCATGGGCTACCCACTGCTTCCATCATTTCATGAGCGATTGTCGTTACTAATTTTTGTGCTTGTGGTGGCAGACCCTTCAAGTTGAGATCGATTTGATAACAGCCCGCTAATGCAAATAACTCAAAGACATGATGTAATTCAGCTGCATTTAATCCTTGAGCTGCACCATTTAGGCTTAACGCAATATAGGTTGGTTTTACTCTTGCTAATTCTGCTACTAATTTTTTTTCGTAATCATCTTTTTGCATTGCGCCCGGCTCAGAGCTAAAAGTAGGCCGCAACATAACATAGACCATTTCGACTGGCGCCTTAGCGCTTAATTGTTTAAAAACAAATTCAGGTCTACTGCGAAAAAGATTTTTGATAATGAACTGCCAAACATGTTCTTGACCAGGTTCTGAAATAATTCCTGTTGTCACTTTTCGAATCGTTTTGATATTGTTTTCATAAAATTCGCCATCAACTATGAATCTAACATCACGGATTAACGTGTTATCTAACTTCATTCGAAATTCATATAGATCGGTGTCAAAAAGAAATATTTTATCTGCAACATTCACATCAATACTTTTAATTTTTTTAGTAGCTAATAGTTCCCAAAATTCATTTTCTGTAGCTGCTAACACTTCTCGTGTTTGCTCATAACCTGGCAGCAAACGAAAAGGCATGACAAAATGGGTCTTGGTATTTGGCAACGCACGAAGTGCGGCCAGGCATTGTTCTAATTTCACAGGAATTACCTCGTTTTTATTGTATTATTATTATATTGTTTAAATTTTCATCATTATATCGTGTTGGGTAAAATTTGCAATAAATTATATTTGGGTTTTATTGGCTTTTAAGCGTCTTGCAGCCATCGGATCCATGCTTAAAGGGCGATAAATTTCGATGCGATCATCTGCAACTGGTTGATATGTTAGCGGTTTAAGCTGGCCAAATACCCCGACAGCTTGCTTGCTTAGATTGATTTCGGGGAATAATTCGAGGATTTTGGAGCTTAAAATAGCTTGTTTTATGGTAGTACCCGGCTCAATCATGACCTTAATCACGCATTGTTTTTCAGGTAAGGCATACACCACTTCGATATTAATTTTCGCCATAGAGCACCACTGCGCGTTTGCAAAAGGCATCGACCAAGGTATTGGCGATATGCTGCAAAACGGGCTGCAACATGCGGTCGATGAATCCACCTAGCATATTAAATTCTAAATCGAGCAACACCTTACAGGCATGTTCTTCGAGTGGCACAAATTGCCATATGCCTTCCATGTGTTGCATTGGCCCATTCACCAACGTAATATCGATGCGGCTGTAAGGTTGCAAGACATTGCGCGTGGTAAACGTTTTTTTGATGCCTTTCCAGGCGATTTCCAGGCTTGCGACAACCTCAGTTTCCGATCGGCTGATTAGCTCAGCTTTTTGGCACCAGGGTAAAAATCGCGGATAATCCTCGATATTATTGACCAGTTCAAACATTTGTCGCGCAGAGTAGGCAACCAGAGCGCTTCTTTTTAGGGTATTCATAATCATTTCCAATTCAACGACGAGCTATTATACTGCGCATTATGAAAGATAAACAAAAGACAAATAACACAATTGCCGAAAACCGCAAAGCTTCCTATGAATTCTTCATCGAAGAACGCTTTGAAGCGGGTCTTGTTTTAGAAGGCTGGGAAGTAAAAAGCTTACGCGCAGGCCGCGTGCAGCTTGATCAAGGCTATGTTTTACTCAAAAATGGGGAAGCATGGCTGTTTGGTGCGTTAATCAACCCATTGCAAACCGCCTCGACGCATATTCACCCCGAACAACAACGTTCTCGAAAATTATTATTAAAAGCGCGTGAATTAAATCGCTTGATAGGTAACGTCGAACGTAAAGGCTACACATTAGTGCCGTTGAGTTTGTATTGGAAAAATAATCGTGTAAAGTTGGCGATTGGACTCGCTAAGGGTAAAAAGCTGCATGATAAACGCGCGGCGGAGAAGGATCGGGATTGGGCGAGACAAAAACAACGGCTGTTAAAGTAGCCTGGACACGCTTTTTGTGTCCGGGTTTAGGTTTAGGAGTGAAATACCCCGGACACAAAAAACGTGTCCAGGCTACGGAGTCTATCATATGCATACCTTGTACCCTGCAAAACCACCATTAAACACTTACCGTCTAAAAGTTTCAGCATTACACGAATTATACATTGCCGAATACGGCAACGCCCTCGGCATCCCCGTTATTTATTGCCACGGCGGCCCTGGTGCTGGCTCTAAACCACATCACGCGCAATATTTCGACCCCACTATTTTCCGAGTCATTTTATTTGATCAACGCGGCGCGGGTTTATCGACACCTAAACATTGCCTTGAAGAAAATACCACCCAACATTTAATTGCGGATATGGAAAAAATCCGTGAATTTTTTAAAATCGAAAAATGGGTAGTGGGTGGTGGCTCGTGGGGAACCACATTATCATTGGTTTATGCCGAACAATTTCCTGATCGCGTTTTAAGCCTTATTTTACGCGGTGTTTTTCTCGCCCGCACGGTTGACACGATTGATTTACTCGATGAAAACTCCCCTGCTGCGCAATTTCATTATCCGGCTTGGTTGCAGTTTAAGCGAGATACTGCTGCGTTATTATCGGAAGCAAAGCTATCTGATAACAACCAACCATTGCTGACAAATTATCTTGCGTTATTAACCCATGCAGATAATGAATTACGTAAAAAAGCAGCAAGCACCTTTAGCCGCTGGGAAATGCAAAATGCATTTTTAGACACGACTCGCGTTGAAGATTTAGAATGGAGCATGAGTGAAGATGGCATTAACATGGGGTTAACAGAAGTGACTTACCTATTTCATCGATGTTATTTGGAAGAAAATCAGATTTTGAATAATGCGAGTGTGATTGCGAATATTCCAACGCATGTCATTCATGGGCGATATGATTTAGTTTGCTTGCCAAAACAAGCTGATTTGTTGTGTGCAGCGTTGAATGATTGTGTGCGCTACTATCCCATTGCCGGGCATTCGGGCGATGAAGTTGAAACAATCGATGCCATGATTACCGCATCAAAAGCAATTAGCGCACGGTTACGTGAAAACACTTAACGTTGCGAGGATGAACGCTCTTTGTTCATCCTGGGTTAAAAATTCATTTGCTCCTAAAATAAAGCGGGGGCAATTGCGAAAAATGTTGTCGGTGTGCAAGACGTGAAAAACGATTTAATCGTTAAGTAATGTAATCCGGATGTAATGTTTTTTATTTCATCCGGATTTACAATCGAACTGCGGCATTACTGCCAGCAAAATAGTTACAATACTAAGACATCCCGGCTGCTTGCATTGACACCAGAGAAGCTGTCATTTTATCGTTTCCGGATGATGCAGTCGGCGCAGTAAACTGTGTGCCTGAATAGCGCAGCGTGGCGTTATTGCTTTGGCTATTTTGTTGTGAACGCGTATCGTTATTTGCAGTATCTGCATATTCATTTTGGCCAGCTGACGATTTCCGCTGCAAACGCAAACTCTTATCAAGAGAAGCGGTTGTTTGCATGCCGTCACCGGGTTTGCCAGTAACAGAATTCTTTTTTAAATTTTCATTTTTTGATGAGCCAATGCATGCTTTCAATGCTGCCCCTATTAATACAAAGGGAAGGACAATTAATTGAAAAGGTAATGATACAACCTGAATGACGGCTCCCAAAAGACTTGGAAAACCAACGGCGAAGCCTACAATTAATCCAATGACAAATATACCACTCTTCGAGGACCCTTGGGAAAAATTAGATTCTGAATTGAATCCGAATTCTTTACGAGCGCCGGGTCCGCCACCAGTCAGTAAAGCAAATGCAAGACAGACAACCCCTATTGCAATACCCAATGCCGCTGCTACTGTTAAACCTATCAAAGCTATTACAGATGTAAGCGTTGATAAAAATGCTGCTTTATCAATGGGGAAAAATGAACGGCGGATATTTCCAAAAAATGCTTGTTTAGTTTGCTCAACCTCACCTGAGGTTAAGTCTTTAAAATATTCATGAAAATATTGAAGATTCATACTAAGCACTCTTTGGTTTAATATTTGAGCATAATACATTGATAAAATAAAGAAATCAACAGCAGCCCAGGGTGATGCTGGTTGCAGAAAGACGCCCTAACATACAAACAGACGCTAGGGCTTGAGCAACATCTACTCCATGATCTTGGTAATTTATCTTATAAAGATAGGATTCGTTTACCGTCGGATTTTACGGGAAATTCATAGCAGCTTCGAGCGTAGTTGCTGTTGAAACATACATACTCTTACCGCTTGGCCCATAAACATGCTCAACAATACAAGCTTGAATCCCTACCGATTTAAATCCTTTTTCAAATATGGTACTTGGAACTCTAGAATCACCTCTGTATAAAGATTCGTTAACAAAGGCGTCTTCATGTAAAATTTCTGAAATCATATTTTCAAAGAGTGCAGCTTTTGGAGTAACATTTTGCATCTGGAAACACCCGTATACAACAAACCCGGACACGAAAAACGTGTCCAGGCTACATAAATTTGCAATTGTGCAGCTTAACCCTATATTTACTGATTCTGCTTCAATAGATTACTTAGTTTTTCGATAAATCCGTCTTCTAGAAAATCTTTGCGGATGGGGGTTTGTTGTTCGTACATGACGGCATCGGTTAGCGCTATAAAACCATGCGGTACATAGGGCGCGAATATCATGACATCGCCTGCATGCAACGTTCTAACAGTTTTGTCGGAATAAACTTGTAGTGTGCCTTCTAGTACTCTGATGACTTGCTCATTTAAATGTCTGTGTTGCGGCATTAGTTTTGCGCCTGCTTTCAAATTCCATTGAATGACAGTGAATTGATCGCTGGTGACAAAGCGCATGCTGATAGTATCTATTAATTGATGAGCGGGCATAGCATTGAAATCGTAATATAGTGGGGATTGATTTGGCGCTGCTATGGCTGAGGTAAATATGATACTTGAAACCATAAAGAAAAACGTGGTGAATTTTTTAAATGTGGAGTTCATATAGATACCTGCTGTTTAAGGTTAACGATACAGGAAGCTAGCCTAACAGAAGAAGATGCGGTAATCCATGATGCCAAGCTTGGCGCCGTGATGTGCGAATATTAGCAACATTACTTGTTTAACATACGTCTATCATCATTCCTGTTAACGAATGGTATTTGACAAGATTTTGCAGTGGATTCAGCTGCAAAAAGAGTTTTAACTAAATTATTTGAAGGTCTATTAGCAAGCTTTAGATTTTCACCTTTTAGATAACAGGTAGCACCTGTGCCGCCCAACACCAGAAAACTTATCATAGCGCCAAGAATGAGAATTGAGCCGCCGCTGATGACTGTGGCAGCGATAAAAAATGCGGGCATTAGCACTGCCATTGATATTAATAATGACTTGCCAATACTAATATAAAAATCTGATTTTTTATTTTCTGGTAATAATTTTTGTTTATCAATGCTTTGCTCTAAACGTGACATTGTTTCGCACAAACTTACGAATGACTGCTGTTTATCTACATTGCGAGATTTTTCATTAAGTGTATCACTTAACAATTCAATTGTTGTTTTCAAAAGCTCCATTTCATCTTCTGCGGGCTGGTGAGGAAACCGAACATAAAATTCTTGCCAAAAATGGTCTCGCAATTGGGTTGCAGCATCAATGATATGATTAACAGCATCGATATACATTTCATTTGCGATATTGCTATGAAGATCCGCTTGCAAATGCATTAAAGCGGCTATCATATTATTGAACTTTTCTACTTCTGCTGAAGACGCTGACTCTAACTTATGTAGCCTGTAATAACCAAATACCTTTTCATACCAAGGCCAATCTCGTTTATCAGTGCTACAAGCAGGAGAAGTTGCATCATAAATTAATTCACTTAATCGCTGCTTGGTTTCTTTGATTTTGATACGGTTACTGGAATTCATGAGGTACCTTTATATCTCTATATTGGCTTGCAGAATCGTAGCATGGGGATATTAAGGTAATATTAAGACAATCGCATGGTCAAAATTTAACCTTAATTTGTTTGATATTTTGCGCCCCTATCCCTATAATCGGACAAAATAACAAAACGAGGCTTGTCATTATGCGTGAATTTTTTCAGTTGTTATCGTTATTATTGATGCTTGTTTCTGCCCCCGTGTTTGCTGCGGAAACGACTGCAAGCCCTCATATATCCACGCATAAATTAAAAAGTGTCGATCTTGAAATACGATATTTTTATAAAAATCCCAGTTATGGAAAGTTAATCGCCATTATTAACAATTTACCTACTCTGCAAAATCCAGACATGATAATAACTTTCATCTCGATGGCTATTGTGTCTCATCCTGATTATGCTAATAAAATTCATGATCACTTTGCTAGCTACCCCACAAATACAAAAACACTACTTTTTAATAGTTTATTAGCGTCGGGGCATAAAAATATTGCGACATCAATCACAGAAAAATATCATTTTTCAACCGGGGAAAATTTTCGGAATTGTGCTGATGATTTAAATAATCTCACTCTTCCTGACATGATCAAACAAGAAGAAACATTCGATGTGTTGGATATTCTTTGGAGTGCTTATTTTGCAACAGGAAATAGTTTGTATTTGCAAAAATTGCTTGAATACATCAACGCTGACCCCGTTTATTTAATAATAGGCTATGAAATGCTAAATAGAGATTTTACCTGTAACATGATGCGCAAATTTAGCAAAGAAGATGCATCGAAAAATCCGATTTGTGAAATGGATGATGTGAAAAAGGCAATTAAAAAATATAGTCCTTCCAATTATGAAAAGGGATTTAAAAGAGCCGATTGCGTTCGAGCGGCTATTTGGTCGATGGATTCCAATCGACATCAGGATCCGACGATTGACGCTAAAGTGAAAGAAATCTTTCACAAGCATCCGGATTTAAATTATGAAATGAAAATTAAGAAGGCTATTAGATAGAAACGCCGCTGTTGTGGTGCAGAAATTCATTAAAGCAAACAACACCTAGTAGCCTGGACACGTTTTTTGTGTCCGGGGATGTTGCATCTGGAAACACCCGTATGCAACAACCCCGGACACAAAAAACGTGTCCAGGCTACTTTCATTGCCAATAATAGATAATTAAATTAAGCTGGTATTGAACTCTAGCCATTTACGTCAACTGGGGGCAGATTGGCAATGATACAACATCCTTTAACTACTGGATTTATTGCTGAAATAGAATTACTTGCGCATAAACATAATTGTCTTTTATGGGCGATGGATGGTAGTTTTTCACAAGAACTCTATATGTCGGGAACATTTAAAAACATCACGCATCGTGATGTTTGGGAAATGTATCAAAACAAAACGCCTGCTGATTTCGAAAAGAATTTTAACCCCATCATTAAAAATTGCTCGTTCGATTCACTGCAAAATAGAATCATCAACCCCAAGTATACGGCCGTTTATCAATTTAAATTGCCTAAAGGCGGCGCGCAAATGGTGCTAGACCGTAGTTTTCATTTATACGATGCTAATGGTAATCGCTTGTTAATTGCAGGCGTTGCTCTGCCTGTTTCTGAAAAGGATTTAACAAAACCAAAACAGTTAATTATTTCTGATAAAATTGACAAAATTTCTTTAGAGTTTTATCAACTTTTAATGCTACCTTTAAAAAAACAACCATCTACTTTAAATGTAGATGGTTTAACGAAACAACAAAAAAAAATATTAAAATATATTTTGCATGGCTTAACTGCAAAAGAAATTTCTAATGAAACAAATTTATCTTTCCGCACAATTGAATTTCACACTAATGGGATTAAAACTTTTTTTGGCGCAAGTTCAAAATCAGAGTTAATTACGATCGCAATTAGTAAGAATCTGATGGAAATTAATTTTTGATTCACCCTTTGTTGAACCAAATCTATAAAATACAGGATTTCTCGCTTCGGTAACCAAACCCGGACACGAAAAACGTGTCCAGGCTACATTTCCTTATTAAAAATGAATCCGTAGCCTGGACTAAACGCGCAGCGTTTTGTCCGGGTTTGGTGGCCACACAAAAAAAAACCCGGACAAAACGCTGCGCGTTTAGTCCAGGCTACGGGCGCAAGGCCACTTTAATCATCATTGTAAGGCGTATGATCAAACTCATCTAAACCCATTTCTCGGCTTTTAATGATTTTATTGGCTGCAACGTCATACACTATTTCTTTCATTGAATCGTGAGAGGATTGGAATTTGCTGTGACGGGTGCCATCGCTATAACTGAAAGTAGTATCATTTAACCATTTAACATTGAATAATCCATGTAAAATTCTTTTTCCATTTTGATTCTGATTTTCACTATCAATATAAGTCATTTTTTTGCTTGCTATATCAAATATAGTGATATGATTTCTTAAATTGAAAATCATATATTTTCCATCCGGTGATAAAGTTGCTTTAAATGGACCCCAATGAGATTCTAAATATTCAATTTTTTGTGTTTTGAGATCACCTGCAAAAATAAAATAGAGATTCCCGCCAGTACCTCCCATAGTGCTGCCCGCATAAAAATAAATTTTCTTATTAAGATCATCATATGTTAAAAATCTTGGACCATAGGTAATGCATGGCTGATAACAAGCATTACTGTATTCTTTATTTTTTTCTTCGTCGCATGAATCAACATCTTCATCAATGCATTGCAATTCTGTAACAGGTAAATTTGCCGTTATTGTCCATATCTTTTTTCCTAAAACATATTCCTGCGAGTACGTTCTCGGACTTGCCGCCTTAAGTAATTCTTCTGGTGTAACTTTTTGTTTTGAACTTATTAAAATCTTTAATTCTTTGCCTCCCAATGAATTCCTGCCCTCAATCGCACTAATAGCAATATCAGAAAAATAATCTGTATGTCGGACAATATCATCAAAAGCAAAAATATGCGTACTCACTAGCATTAATATTAATATTTGTATTATTTTTTTAAAAATATTCATTAAGAAACCCCTCTATTACTGACATTGCAAAACGTTGTTAATATAGTCTTTATCAGCACCCTTGAGGCGCACATGATACCTTAGCCATTCCCCCTGACAATTGGTACTATCCCTTACTTTCCATTTGTACTCAACTCCTCCATTGTACCGCCGTATTGCATCATAACGTATTTGCTCATCATTTAGAGGAATGAAAGACTCTTCGGGGCAAAGAGCCGCACCAATCTTTTTTCTTCTACCATTAAGCCTTTTACGCGTATTGATATGTGATTCTTTTGCTTCTTTAAGTTTGCTGTTAAATATTTCAATACCAGCTAAAATATTTTCCTTCCAATTCCAAGCTTGTTTTATGTTAGGATCCGGATCAAAAACCTGCATCATCCCTAACCCACCAGTCTCCTCATAGTTCTCATCTCTCCCAACCAAAGGAATGCCTACACCACCTTCTGGTGGAGCTTTAAATTGCCTATAATGACTTTCCTGACAGATAATTTGTCTGATTAACTTATCCTTCACAAATGACTCTACCGCTCCCCGACCAGGATTTGTACCTTCAACAATAAATGTTTTTTCATCACTAGCACCTTTGAAATGTTCAACCTTTATGGTTAACGCTCCACCCATCACATCCCCTGCGCTATAAAATTCTTTATCTTTTAACAGCGAAAAATCTGGCTGAAAATAACCAGCATTTTCATACCATTCTGGTAACTCCGCATCGTAGAAAAATATACTCTCATTACCACTGATGCTTAAATGCCAGGTAAAAGGCGCAAGGTTTGGATCAAATACAGCATTTCTCCTAATCATAGCCGCCAAATCAGGACGAATGAGCTTTGCTTGAGCGCTAATAGGCGGCATCTTTGGCGTCGCATCTATCACCAGTTTTTGCAACACAACAGGATCAGTAATAACGATCATGGGTCGATACCATTTAAAAGTGCCTACGATATCTTGCAAATCCCCTACACCCAAATGGGAACGCATCACTCCGCTTACAATAGTGCAATCCTTATTTAAAAATTCACCTTCGTAATGAATACTATTCTTACAAAATTCATAAGCATCTTGGTTTTCCATATACCAATCTAAACTAAATTTGTCGCCACTTGCTTTACCACTTATTTTCATTGCGCCACATAGAGGATGAATAGCGGGATTTACTATCGTCACAATTGTGTCTTGTTGTGATAAAACAAAAGGTGGATATAAACCATCACTGAATGTCCACTGGCCACTCATAGAACATGATTTTGCAAAAGCCCAATTAACTTGAAAGAATACAAACATTAAAAATATTAATTTGCGTGATAACGTCATAGATGATCCAAATTGTAATTAATGTGTTTGGGGAAATTGAATTGGATGAAATGAAGTGAATATAATATTGCAGTGGTTCTTTATATCATGAGCAAATAATTATTTACAAGGGTTTTGTATGCGCACACAAAAAGCGTCCTCATTAACGATGAACCATCCGTAGCCTGGACTAAACGCGCAGCGTTTTGTCCGGGTTTGGTGGCCACACGAAAAAACCCGGACAAAACGCTGCGCGTTTAGTCCAGGCTACTTCAATAAATCGTTTACCTTACGTTAAATTCTGTAAATATTTCTGATAATTTTTTAGAATTTCGTTTCTTTGCTGTTCATCCATGTTAAATACGCTATAACTAACAAAAGGTAACTTTACATTAATGCCAACAAAACGTAATGTGTGATGAATATGATGGAGAAAAGTATCAATCGATGCGCCATGGATGCCGTTAACTTGATACGCTGATTCTGGTGATTGCGTTGTCACAACAAGAGATGCGGTTTTTCCTTTCAACAAACCATCATCAAGTATCTTTCCGGCATCATAAGAGAATCCTTTCACTAACACTCGATCAAACCAACCTTTTAAAATCGCAGGCGTAGAAAACCACCACAGAGGGAACTGGAAAATAATATGATCTGCCCATGTTATTTTTTTAATTTCAGCATTTATGTCATCAGTTAATGCATGCTGATTATAAGCTAATTGCTGTGATAAAAAATACTGCGGATTGATTTCTGTTTTAGGCAAATCAAAATCATCCCAACTGGCTATTGCACAGAAATTTTCAGCATATAAATCAGAAAAAATAATGCTATGTTTTCGTTTTAATAATTCATAGCCACTTTGTTTCAATAAGCTATTAAAGGATTCATGATTAGGGTGCGCATAAACATAAAGAATATTCATACTGTTTATTAACTCAACAAATCTAATAATGGTTTACGCGCTTCTGGTCCATACGCAACACTACCAACTGGCACACTATTTTTAATTGCTTCTGAAACTTTCGCAATCCAAAGTGGTCCAAATCCACCACATAGCTCAATCATTTGAGCACCACTTGCGATAACTTCTCTAGCAACATCAATTACCTGTTCTTTGTTTTGGAAATCAATACCGATGCTCGTGAATGTTAAAGCATCTGTTTTAATGACTGATCGATGTATCGAAGGGTCAAGTTTTGGACCTAAGAAAATGTAAGCAAAATTGTTGAATTTCATGTTTTTAAACCTCATTTATTTATGGGTGGATTTTACCTATAAGTAAAGAGTAAATATAATATATTTATTATATTATATTGATAAGATTTTCTTATAAACGATGAACTATCCGTAGCCTGGACTAAACGCGCAGCGTTTTGTCCGGGTTTGGTGGGGACACAAAAAAACCCGGACAAAACGCTGCGCGTTTAGTCCGGGCTACGGGTCAAGCTCATAGTTAAATCTGCTTTATGAGCGCAATCTTCCGCGATATGACGGTAAAACTTCATGCACAAATTCTTCGCCATGCACAGAAAATAATTTTTCTTTAGCATATTTACCAGCAAAATATGCGCCTACTCCTAATCCGGCCAATCCTAAGATGGCGGCGCCGACAACACCGACGCTCTTTAAGAAAATCATCAAGTAATTATCACGGCTTTTTGCTAATTGATTCGCTATATCGTAACTATTCTTAGTTAACTCAAGATTAAACAGCGCCTTTCTATCAGTTTCACTGCAACTTTCATTGTTCAATATAATTTGCAATGAATTTACAAATGAAATTTTTCGACTTAATAATTCATTAGAATTTTCGCCATAAAATAAAAAGCTATAAGGTTTGGAGTTTTCCAAATGCTTTTTATACTTCTCGCATGCTACTTTTAATTCAGCAACTGATGGGCCGTTATCTTTAATAGAATTTAAAGTATCTTGTGAATTGTTCGCCTTCGGTTGTTCAGGTTGGCTTGTTATCCCCTTCTTTCTTAATGTCGAAATTTTTGCTAGCTCGTCACCCATCAAAGGATAAATCTGCTCAATTGTCTTTGCGCCTGGCTTGAATACTTCAACAATTTTTAATACTAAAAGTCGAATTTTATAAAGTTGCTCAATTTTCAAAAAATCATCTCGATGTCCAGAGCTTGGTAACTTGAAATCAAGAATGCGTTGGAATTTTTCATTGTATTCAGCCATTAGATCATTTTGACCTAGAACAGACAACAAGCAGCCCCCCACTAGGCATGCTGCAACGATTTGAGCTTCAATTGCTAGCGGCTTATTATTGTTCGACCTTGGTAATTGATTAAACTTTTCATACCACAGCGAATCCGTTTCATCGATTTTACGATTCGCTTCTGCTTTATTTTGCTGGCCTTGAGTTGTGACGCCAGCTTGCAAGATACCTGCATAAGTAACATCTACATCATCAAAAATCGTACGATTATTCATTTGCGCACCTATTATTAGAATTTCGCCTATTATGGGGGATTATTATTAAGGAAATATTAAAACAAGACCCCTCTGCCACCACTTTTTGCCTTTTAAGCTGACTGACAGACGTACCAATTTCTAATTGTTTTATTTTAGAAACAGTACTGTATCAAAATGACGCATTGTTTTACTGTAGCCGTTCATTAACAATGCCAACTAACTTAAAAAACGAACTGAAGGTGTGGCATGAATAACATTACCAACAACGTTTTTATCGATGATTTATTAGCGTCGATCGCTGACATTGGCTACAAGGTAGAAGATTTCAATTTTGAACTGCCAGAAGATTATATTGCTCGTGAGCCACGCAAAGAACGTAGCGCCGGCAGGTTGTTGTGTGTCAATAAAGAAAACGGCGTATTAACGCATAGTCATTTTCAAAATATAACTGACTTTATCAATGAAGGTGATTTGTTAGTTTTTAATAATACCAGAATTATCCCATCGCATTTATTAATGAAAACAGAAGATGATACAACAATAGAAGTATTTGTTGAGCGAATACTAGATAACACGACGATGTTAGTGAGAATTTTCAAACAACCTCAAATCAAAATCGGCGATTTGCTCACCATCGATAAAGATATACTGAAAGTAAATATGCTAGATGGTGAATTTTATGAACTGTCTTTATGTACGCAAAAAAATACACTATGGGAAATCATTCAAAAAGGAGAATTGGCATTTCCACTGTATTTTAAACGCCAACCGACCGCACTAGATAAAGAAACATTTCAAACAATTTATGCTTCAGAACCTGGTTCAGTCTCAGCACCTTCTGCAGGATTTCATTTTGATGAAGCCACTTTTAAAAAAATACACGCAAATAAAATTAATATCGACTTTGTAACGCTGCATGTTGGCTCAGGAACTTCTGCGGCCATTCATGTAGATGATATTAGCAAACACAAAATGCATACTGAATGGCTGCATGTTTCGCAAGAACTGTGTGAACTAATCAAGACAACCAAAGCCAAAGGGAAACGAGTCATTGCCATAGGCACCACCAGTTTGCGCGCGCTTGAAACCATCAGTCAACATGGAAAAATAAACGCTTATACAGGCTATACCGATATTTTTATTCGCCCTGGGCATCAATTCCAATGCGTTGATGGGTTATTTACCAATTTACACTTACCACGATCAACATTGATGATCTTAATCTCTGCCTTGGCGGGATATGAGCATATTAGGCAAGCTTATAAAGTGGCAATTCAAGATAATTACCGCTTTTTAGCTTATGGCGACGGCATGTTAATCACATAGGCCTTAGAATGACTAAAGAAAAATATTGGCTAACTTCATTGGTTTTTTTGATCGTGCCACTATCGGGTGTTTGCGTCGATATTTATGTGCCTGGGTTGCCTGCTGTAAGTGATTATTTTGGCGCTGTGAAAAGTTTATCGCAGTTAACAATCACATCCTATTTAATTGGTCTTGGTTTAATGCAACTTTTGGCAGGTAGCATTTCCGATAGCTTTGGACGTAAGCGACCCGTGTTTTTAGCCATGATGATCTTTATAATCACCTTATTTGCTATTCCTAACGCATATACGATTTATCAGCTCATTTTAATCAGATTTATTCAAGGTGCTGCACTCGCGATGGTGGTGGTGCCACTACGCGCGGTCATTGCTGATTTATATAATGGATCTGAATTAAAAAAAATGATGACCTATCTTACAATGTCATGGTCTTTAGGCCCTATCATTGCACCGGGATTAGGCGGGTTGTTGCAGTTTTATCTTGGCTGGAAATCGATTTTTTATTTTTTAGGACTCTATAGCGCTATCATGTTTTTATTGATGTGTCGATTTTTATTTGAAACCAGTCAGTATTTTCATGGGTTTAGTTTAGCTTCCACTGTAAAGCGGTATCAAACAATGTTACTGAACAAGGAATGTTTGCGATTTCTAATTGTTGGCGGTTTAGTATTTTCTATCATTGCATTATTTAGTGTAGTGAGTCCGTTTTTTATTCAATCTATTTTACAATATTCATCCAAAAAATTTGGCTATATTACATTACTGTTAGGGGTGGCATGGTTTGCAGGCTCGATGACGAATCGCTTTACCTTGCAAGTACCGCTAAATAAAAAAGCGGTTTATTGTTTTAGTGCCATGCTGATAATTTCACTCATCATGCTTGTCATCACTTATTTGATTCCTATTAACATTTACAATATTATTTTACCCATGCTTGGCATATTTTATTGCTGTGGCATTTTGTATCCAAACTATTTTATTCAAACTGTTTTTCTTTTTAGAGAAAATACAGCTAGCGCTAATGCATTATATAATTCATTTGCTTTTCTCATAGCAGGCATTGCATCCGGTTTTGGTACTTATCTTAAAGTCAATTCTGAACTACCTTTCGCTATAATGTTAGTCTGTATCATTTTAAGTTGTATGTTTATATCGTTTTTTAATTTATTTTCTGAGGAGAAATTGTATGCCAGAAACACTATCTAATATGTTACCTTTGCAAAGTAAAGCTGAGCCATTTACTTTGCTAGATACTAGAACGAATGAAATATTTTCACTTAATGATTGTCCTGCACAAACAGCGACTGTGATTATGTTTTTATCGAACCATTGTCCCTATGTAAAGAACATTCAAATTAAATTAGTCGAAATCGCTAATTATTATCAAACTAAAGGTATCAACTTTATTGCCATTTGCTCAAATGACATTCAAAAATACCCTGATGACAGTCCTGAAAAAATGCGCTTAGAAGCAGAAAAATTGAATTACACTTTTCCCTACTTATATGATGAAAGTCAAACCGTTGCCAAGCAATATCAAGCAGCTTGCACGCCTGATTTTTATATTTTCGATAAAAATATGCGCTGCGTCTATCGTGGCCGTTTTGACGAATCAACACCTGGCAATCAAAAACCGGTTACCGGCTCTGATTTGATATATGCCTTAGATTGCATTATTTCTGCCAAACCTATCCTTGCCGAACAAAAACCCAGTTTAGGCTGTAATATTAAATGGAAATAGAAATCTGACGATTAAGTTATTACAAAAGAAGAGACTGAAACATAAAATTACCCTATGGCTCACATAGGGTGCCGAACCTAACCTTTTAACTTATTTTCACTATACTTTTACTCCTCAATTAATACTCTCTTAATAATACCCTGCTAAACTAATCAAAAATAAATACAAAACGAGATCACCACCATGGCATCTAACAGAATGATTTTAAACCATCTTCAAAGCGACATTGTCAACCATTTATCACAAATGAAATCTAGACGTGAAACAATGGAATATCTTAATAAAATCCGTAATTCAATCGGGGAATTCTTATTTATAGAAACATGCAAACCCTTAGTAATAGATGCTTTAAAATCGCCAGATTTTTACCAAACTATTCCAGATGAAATCATGGAAACATTCCGAACTTTTACTACCCAATTGTATTTAAACTCATTAAAACGACCGCCCGAAGCACCGATGCCTGAACGAAAATTCGACCCAATCATCACTGAATATGCACAAAGATTAGTCGCGGCGTTTTTAAATCAACAAAAGCAAAGTGTTGCAAATAATAGTATTTTTGCTCGAACAAATGACGAATCACCTGCCGCTTTAGTTAGAAAATTAAATCCAGATGCTGCTGATTTCATACCTATGTCACCATCTCATGATGATTCGATTGAATTATTTAAACCTCAATTTAGCCAAAATAAAAAGGGGTTAAAATAAAATTCAATGCAAATCTTCAACCCCGTTGAGGTTTTTTAAATGCAAGCGATGCTTGATGAAACACATGTTTCAGGCTATTTCCTTAGCCTGTCTCTCATTGACTTCATCCCTTCAAATATAGGTGCGGAAATTTTACTTGGAAATTTCTTTGGTAGCTTAGATTTTACAGATTCAATGACTAAGTCAACTTTTTCTAGCATGCAAGCGCCATCGCCATTTTGATTTTTTGTTTTTGTAAGCTTTTGTTAGCAATAAAAGGGTATACAGATAAAATATCATAGAGTGGTGTTAGTCGGTATTTCCCGTTAGGCTCTATAAATACACTGAAGTTTTTAGCGTGGCCATCTATTGCTGCCAACAGCCAAAACAAAACTTGTGCTCTATAGAACATATCTCTATCTTCCTCTGGATGAGTACACCCAAACAGCTTTCATTTAGATCAATTTGACTATGCTTAATATAGCCAATGGGTAGTTTGAAAATGTGAGTCGTTGGAGTGCCGGCAATTGGTCTGCAACACTTTTTTTATGATATAAAAATGCCGTTTTTTCTTGAGCGCCAGCAAGAGAAATTCGAAAATCTTTAAATTCGTCAGTCATTCCAAGCGGATTGCTGTTATAGCTTCGCAAAATGGTAACTATTTCTCATTCATTTAAAGATTCATATTTGATTTCTTTTTTAAATGCAGGTATCTCACCGCCAATAAGTTGAATTGCTCCAATACAGTCTCTTCCGATACTTGCTAGCAGGTCAAATGGCTGATCAGTTGCTACGTGAAATTTTGCTTGTATCCGCGCACGTATTTTAGAATTGTCTGGCAAAAGGTTGTCAAAAAAATTATATACCTTATCCCCAGTAAAGGGTCGATCTAACAGTGGTAATGATAGGGAAATTGGACGACTACCAGGTGTATTCAACCACTTCTGATCATAAGCAAACTCAAGGCTACCGCTGGCATTTTTTGTAAGCTTACCAATGAGAAATCCGTTCATTAGTAAGTTGAGATTGCGATTTTTTGTTTTTTTTACCATTGCTCATTCCATTGCGAATTAGTTGAGTTTTTTTCATTCTTTCCTGCTAGCTGCACATCTAAATTTAGTCTGTTTTCTGCGTTAACAATTTATGTTCAAGCAGTTTATAGTTAAAGCGTTATCGCACTGCATATGTCGTCTAAATCCATATGCACAAAGTATAAACTTGACCTTATGCGTTTATTGGTTAATATTATTGACATCGCCTCTTTAAAATGGACTTTTAAAATGCATAAAGCAATTCGTATTGTCAGCGGTTTCATCCTAAGCATTTCCCCAGCCATTTTAAATGCCGCACCTTCTTTCGCTGGCACCTATATCGGTGCTGATGTTGGTTCTGCCTGGGCTTCTTCAAGCTATCATACTAATCCAAACTGTCCGCCAAGCACTTTTTCAGTGTTTTGCGATAGCACAGCCGGGAGTATCGTAAATGGAACTGCTGTTGGTAATAGTGGTACCGGTCAATTAAATCTTACGCGTGCAAATCTGGATGCCCATGTCGGTCATAACTGGGTAGTCAGAAACTTTATTATTGGTGCTGAAGCGGAATTTGGCAGCCTTAATCTTAGTAAAACTGTTATTGCTAACGGTATATTTCCATTTCCATTTCTTGGGAATGCTTATACTGTCAATAACTCGATCTCAACAAGCTGGTTGGGGACATTACGTTTACGTGTAGGCACCGTGATTAAAGAACATTATTTAATTTATGCAGCAGGTGGTTTAGCTTTCACGGATTTCAAATTATCGTCCGGGTATAACGATAATGCCGTAGGCTTCGGTTTCCCTGGTGGCAGCGGTTACAACTCAAAATCCAGGATCAGCTCTGGTTGGACATTAGGCGCTGGCGGTGAATGGCAGTTTGCTGACAATTATTCAGCTGAAATTGAATACCTCTACGTAAAATTCAATCAACTTAACCTCAACGTCCCTCTTTCCAACACTCCGGCTTACACTCAAACCATGAAAGTTAACGCTGACCTGTCAACCCAGATTGCGCGTATAGGGTTTAATTACAAATTCTCTTAAACTTTAGCACAGTAGCCTGGACACGTTTTTTGTGTCCGGGTTGGTTGCATACGGGTATATCCAGATACAACAACCCCGGACACAAAAAACGTGTCCAGGCTACGAAAAATTGCGCAAGCCCCACTTCAAAAATTACCGCGCTATACTTCTTATTAATGGTTGCTTTAAATCATCAGGAATAGACTTATCAGAAATAAGTTGTTGAGTAATATCTTGGATGTTATTTCCATTTGTCAAAATGTAAAGTTTTGCACGTTCTTTTGAAATTTTATTTTGAACAAAGCCATCGTATAGCCTGATGATGGTTTTGTAATAAATTCCGCTTAGGGTGATGATGGTTAAGAGTAGGAATATGGAAATTTTCTTTAGCATGATTTTTTAGCCTGCGTGCAATTGAGCAAGCCCGACCCCACGCTACACTCCTATACTTTTGAGATAATCTTCGGTTGTAATAATAGAATCTTTTTCTGCTTTATCGATAAATAATATTCCATTGATGTGATCGATTTCATGCTGAATAATTCTAGCTAAAAAACCTGATGCCTCACCTTCTATATAGGTTCCATCTGGTAAATTAGCTGTGTATTTAATACGGGTATATCGTTTTACTTTTCCCACTATTCCTTTTACCGAAAGACAAAGATCGTAATCACTCTTTAATTCATCCGTCAGCGGTTGGTAGGTTGGATTTAGCCAAATTGATTTAGCCATCGTTTCAACAAAATCTGGGCGGATTTTTTTAATTTCAGGATCATATTGTACCGAAAAAACGATCATGCGTTTATTGAAACCAATTTGGGGTGCAGCTAACCCTGTCACGCTACCCTTATATTCATCGTGTTTTGCTTCAAGAATATTTAAAATCGCCCTATCTTCATCAGATAATGGAAAACTAACATTTTGACTAGGCGTTCTTAACCCTATACGCTTAATTTCTGGGATACTCAAGTCGTTGATGACCACGTAATCTGGCAGAGTCTGATCTGTATTCTTGTTCATTGCTTTAGCTCCTGACCCTGATTTTAATATAAATATGCAATTACGCAAGCCTGCCCGCGATTGAAAAGTAGCCTGGACACGCTTTTTGTGTCCGGGTTAGTTGCATACAGGAATATCCAGATACAACAACCCCGGACACAAAAAACGTGTCCAGGCTACCAATTAACTCTTTTTATTCATATTCGCCTGAACTTTATTAACCGGCTCAATACTTGTCACTCTGCGAGGTGATTCGGCAGCAAAGAAAGGCGAGGTATAATATTTTTTATACGAAACACAAACAAATGTTCCTTCAGAACAATATTTGTCTGCTTTTTCTTTTAATTCTTTATTTTCATAAAGACTTAAATCCATTTCACTTTTTCTGGTACCGTTGGCAACCTCAGATTTTTGTAATGTCATTTCATTTGTTTTAACAAAATAACCTCTTTCACATGTATTGCAAATCACGCCTGTTTGTTGATTAGAGCTGATTTCCCATTTTGACAATAACAACTTTCTGCCCACCGATAACCCAACAACTGCTGCGGCACTTGCAACACCCACTAAAATGCGACTAGTACTCATGTTTATCCCCTTAATGTTTAAAACACATGAATATACGCAAGCAAAACCATTGAAACTACCTGTCGAAAACGACAACACGGAAGAGTATTATAAAATTGGGAACAAGGGTTTACACAATTGCACTTTCAATACATCTCTTAAATATAAACGTGCAATTGCACTGACACTGTTTATAATTTAGCTCTGATATGAACAGTAGGCATTGTTTTTTCATCGGCAAGAATTTTCTGGCGGTGCGCGTCAATTCTGAAATCCCAATCTATAGTGCTGTAATCCTGAGCAGAAGCTTTTTCTAGCACTGCCTGGATAAATTTGGCAACGCTACTTGGAAGAGCTGGCTGTCCTGAATGATTGAAAACTCCTTGCTGGCTTAATACCGCCCTGACTTCGATTTGACTCCAATTACCCATCAGAAAGCCCCACGTAAATCTTTGTCTTTAGCTGCATGGAAACTTTTTATCAAGAAGCAATATTGCTGGTTTTTTAAAAAATCGTTTTCGTGTGAACACTCGAGCGATTGCATTTGTTTTTTTAAAAATTTATCGAGTTGCGAAAATTCGACTAAATACGTTTTCAAGTGATCGCCACGCTGGAAAATAACACCAACTAATTTTTCATTTATCATATCAGCCACGAGGTTGATGAGGCTCTCACCCTTAAAAGATGCACTCTCATTTAATTCCCACATGTCGTGATGACAAACACATTGCAAACCTTCATTTGCGAAATGCAAATTATATCCACCAGCATATAATTCTATATTTATTTTACGATCTGATTTTTCAGAAAAAATAATGATATTGAAGCTATCGGGATCATCTTGCTGCTTGACCTCATAAGTTATTTTATTATCTTGTAAAATCTTTTTTAAATGATTGAGTATGGCATTCATTGTTGCATCTCGGGGGTTTAAGGTTATTTCATGCTTATGTTTCATTATAACAATTTGCGTTAATAAATGCTTTTGGTACCAACCTACTTTATTCACGCCTAGCATTTAATCAAAAGATAAACTTGATTCATAGTACCATTATTATAAAATTCACAAATGAAAAAAATATGTTTTCTTAAATTTAGCCTATTTCTTGTGATTTTACCTGCACTTGCATTTGCGAACTAGAACGGAGGGTCAAGTCTCGACATTTGACATTAAGTAAGAATTTTTTGATATGTCTATTGTCGAGACTTGACCCCAAAGATTTTTGTTTCATCTGCAGTGTTGGGTTTTTTGGGCGGCGCATCTTGAAACGTAATACATTTAGCGCGCTTGAGGCTAGGGAGATTGCTGGCTTTGCTGGTGGGCTTGGTGTCTTGATAGCATGCGTTAAACTGTGCAAGTGTTTCGAGTGAGAAATATTTTACAAAGTATTCCGTTAGCGAATCCGTTTTCTTTTCAGTGGTGTCATAAATGGCTTGGCAATTCCCTGTAAGGCTATAGCGCACGTCGGATATGTTGATTTTAAATTCGCGATTCATAGCAAATAATCTTTGTGCATTAAAGCTGATTGATTTGTGTCTAGCGCTTAATCGGATTTGTGCGGCAATGATCGCGTTTTGCGTAATATCTGTATAGGGTGGTAAGGAATCTGAGTCGTTGGATTGTTCAAGGGTGTGGAGAGCACGCGCTTGTCGTGAGAATAAAGCCTGTAAGTAAAAATCACTATTCTCAGAGTAATCTGCTAAAAAAGCGGCAAGCGTCGTTCTAAATTCTTTTAATGCCTCTAGCGTTTCACTGAAAAATGGATCATTCGCAAATATCACTGCGGCTTGCAAAAGATATCTAAGGAGGCGTGGATTGGATGGGTCATTTTCAAAAGCAGTATAGAAATCCATAAACCTTGTTTCTGCATCTTGCTTGGCTTGCATGTTGTGTGTGTTAGGTATGACGATGGGTTGAGTGTGGTCAAAAAAATCCTTTCGTTGCGTAAAATCACTCAATAAACCATCAATTTTGATTTGTAAGTCGAAAAGAACGTTGAGATCCATGCGTATTGACTTCTAGTTGGGATTGGTCGTCAATGTGGCAGGAATTTCATTAAAAATCAATGAATTTATGCGCAAATGAAGCTGCTATATTTGATGTGTTAGACACAGACAGATGATTTAAAGCTATCAAATTTTGCTTACGTTGCATTTTATAACTGTCTATATCTGACACGGCTACTTAAAAATAAAATGCAATTTGCCAAGCAGTGGAATGAGAGCGCGGCAAACTTAACTCGAGAAAAAAACCCGGACACGAAAAGCGTGTCCAGGCTACTATTTTGCTCGTTTGGCGCGAGTGTTGTAATGGTGTGATGAGGCTTCAGGAGGACGTTTTTTGGAACTGACCGCCTTGGCCTTGGCGCTGGCTAACATGCCTGCTGCGACGTCAACATCAGCATCATCATCGCTTTGTTGCGTTGCGCTTGAGGCGGGATTAAATAAAGTTAGACCATTAGCACTAAAGTTTGCCGCCGAGTTATTTGCATGACCTGAATCAATATCTCCGTTGGAGTGAGGGCTAGCTATTGTTTCCTCGATAGCGGGGTTATCAACTGCTTGCGCTACTGATTCGCTTGCAGCAACATTCAAGGTTGGCTCAACGTCACTTAGACTCGCTTCTAATGGAACATTGTTAACAATGGCTTCATCGTCTGATGAGTGTGAACTTAATGGGCCTTGAAATGCGCCGTTATTCGATTGATTCATTGCATTCAACTGAGCGCGATATTGTGAAAGTGCCTCGCGATAGTATGCTGATTGGAAAGTGTTTGGATATTTTCTTAAATCATTTTCAATTAACTGAATCAGTTTAGTGTAAACCGATTCTGTCGTGCAGCCTGCTGTGATGACTGCTTCATAAGCAGAAATGGCACGATCAATACGGCCAGCTTTTTCAGCGGCATTCGCAAGATGGATATACACGTCCTCTAATGCTGGCGCACCGGCTTTTAATTTTTGTTGAGCATTCATCGTAGGTAATAAGCGAATCAGGCCTTGATCTATAGCAATGAGCTCTGAAAAATCATCACTCTCCTCAGCAATGTTTCGATCAGCGAGAAGCGCTTTTAAGTCGAGTATCGGATATGCACAAAGAATTTTATTCTTCAGTTCAAGCAATTCATCATCTTTTTCGTCAAAATTATAGTCATTGGCTGGATCAATGACATCAATATCATTGTTACTCAAAGAATCACGATACTGCCAGATATATTGCAATGCTTGAGTGACGTAATTTTCTGCTTCATTGAGGGATATTGCCATGCGAGCAGCCATACCGTATTGAAAAGCTAATTGGTATTTAATCAATAATGAAGTTTTGGTTTTGTTGTTTTCTTTCATTTCGACGTTAGTATTTAACGCATACAATTCGGCTTCTAATTCATTAGTAACGTTTAAAAGTGCTTCAAGATAACTACCATTTTCACTATCTAACTTATTAGAAAAAAACAGCAAGGTTGAACACCTATCGATGTGAATGATATAGCTATGAATGAAATGCGCTGGATCATCATTAGTTGACTGTTGTTGTAATTCTATAATTTCCCTACTCTCTTGAGAAAAAAGATCGATGCGTGCTTTTAAAATACCAATATCAGCGTTGAAAGTTTCAGCGGCGGGGTCGAGAATATCGATTCCATCTTTTAACTTCTCATAAGATAAATATAGCATTGAAACTAATAATTTTAATCTTAATTTAATCAAAGCATCTTGTGTCATAAACGCTAACAGCTCGTCTTTTTCATTTTCCAATAACTGATAAGCCGTATCTATTCGACTATGATCGTCAGAATTTATGATGGCGCAACATTCGTTTTCAAGGTTATTTGCAAAATTCTGCTTAATGGTGCCAAGAATTTCAATATTAAGTATGTTAAGCAATAAACGAATGACATCATAATAGCGAGTGTATATTTGGATATAGTCTTGCAAAGCCATGTCTTCAATATCAAATCCCACGAGGAAATGAGAGAGATCATCATACATTGTTAGCAATCTCATTTTTAAATGCGGCTGATTTGAAATATCCGGCAGATTGCCTGCTCCATCATCTTTCACATACTCATGGAATAAATCGCGATATTCATGCGCAATAAGCAATAATTCTTCCTTGCTCGGGTCGCCAATGGAGCGATTATCTAAGTTCTTATATGTCTTATCAAAGCCAGATAAAATCAGATTGGTATACATGGAATGATAAAAAATTCCTGTGTCATGAATTTCGTCTAAATTGGCAACAACATCAAGTAATACATCGGTAGTGAAATCTGTCGCTGGCTGGTTTTTTTCTTCAACCGTTAATTGGTCGGCAATATGATCCAATAAAGCGTCTTTTGATTCGAATGATGGATTCGTTAAGTCGGTGTTACTATCAAGTGCGAGGAAGTTAACGAAACATCTGTAAGCGTTGAGGATAGGACGAGCATCAACGACTAAGCCTTCGAAAGCAAGCTCTGCTTCATCAAGATCAGTTAAAATATTGTCAAAAATAGCCGGGTTACCCAGTGCAGCATGGATTTGCACTCGAGCATTATCAAGGAGTCGCTCGCCACACTCGATTCTGGTTTCGGCAGGCAATATAAGATAGCGGTTTGGCATACAGCCCCATCCTCATTTATTGTTATTATTGGGCTGAATATTATACAATATTGAGTAATATGTCAATAAATGATCATATTTTAGCAAGCGTGGTTATACGGAGGGTCAAGTCTCGACATTTGACATTATGTAAGAATTTTTTGATATGTCTATTGTCGAGACTTGACCCCAAAGACAAAAACCAGTAAACAGGCATGTAAATGTAACTTGGAAAAATTAGCCAAGCCAGAAAAGATTAATACAATATTCGACATCATCTGCACCACTTTATTTGGAATATTTGGATTTTTTATACGATTTTGAATTAGCAGGTTTAGAGGATAATACAGTGTTCGACATTGAAGGCGCAAAAAATTGGGTTCTCACCGCCAAGAATTGCATAAATGCTAACCCTAGAAAAATACTCACTGCATTATCAGCGCTACAAAAAGCAACAGAGTGCAATCCAAACAATATAGAGATTTATGAAATATATGCTGATATTTATATTAGTTTTTTAAAGAATAATGAATTAGCACAAAAAAATATTGCGATCTGGTTATTGTTAGCCCCATATGATGACATTGCATATTATGCACTATTTATGCTTGCTGATAACAACAATGATCTGCATCGCGCACAACAATTTATCGAGCATTGTATTTCTTTAAGACCCAACTTTGCTCCCTACCACTCTGATCTTGCATATGTATTAATTAAAACTAAAGACTATAAAAATGCGTTAGTTAGTTTACACAAAAGTATAACGTTGGATGTACATTTTATTAAATCCTATCATCTACTAGCAGATATTTATTGCAGATTAACTCGCCCTTCCAGTGCTATTGATGTTTTAAGCCAAGGCTTAAAAAACAATCCCAACAATGTAGGACTCACATTAAAACTGAGTCAACAATATTTTAACACGCATCAATATGATTTAGCGATAAACATTCTTACAGCATTTCTTCAGCAACACCCTGACGACCCCTTAATGTATCAATTACGCGGCAACTGTTATTTAACATACAATACAGATGAAATGACCTGCCTCGCATTTAATGATTTCCTCAGTGCTGTTGAGGGTAATTACAGGACTGGTGAGTTCGAAGAAATATTAAAAAAATATCGTATTCATGAAATTTATAGAATAATAATGTCGGCAACAGATGATGAAATTGGAATACGATTACTAAATAATATATTACACTCCAACTCTCCGCTGTCACAACGATTTAGCCTTCATTATCACCACTTTTTTGGGGCGACAGAACATGCTATCTTACGAAATAAGATGGTAGAAGACTTAAATCATTTAAAGCGATCCATCAAAAAAAATATTCTAAATGAAAAAAATGCCATCGCTGCACTTAATATTCCTGCTTTCAAAGGCGAAGAAAATGGTGGTACTGAATTGCAGCCTTTAAATAGAGGGTTGCGAAGTTAAGCAACCCTGCTTTATCCTGGCTAAGGTGTCAGACATAGACACCCAAGAAATATTATCAATGTCATTAAGATGTTGCCCTTAAATTCTGTCCATATCTGACATGGATAGATGATTATATCTTTAACCCGATAGTAATATTTGATCGAGCAGACACTTCAAAATTTAAAAGATGTATTTTGTCGATACTTACCTTGTTAGCCTAGGCGTTTTAATTAAAAATTCATTGAATTTGATGGGTTCGATTCGGTGCTCAAGAAGAAGATCATGTTGTTCCTTCTTTTCATTCACCAGTTTTAGGTTGTAATCCTGCACACATTGATCGAGTTCGCGGTCTTGTCTATCTTCGAAATAAATCAATAAATTTGCTTTCAATGATTTTTCTTCCGCAAGAACCACATATTTTACCACCCCAAAAAAATTACCCCATTGAAAAAACAAGACTGGCGGTGTGCCGCCTGGGAACATAGACGCACCCGTGAGGAATTGATTTCCGTGCCAAAAAATGAGTTCTTGCATGCCCGCTTCTTTGAATTCCAAAAATTGTTTGGATGTAATGAACAAGGTCGCGCTTTTTTTAGGTTGATTGAGTAACATGAGTTGTAAACGTTTTTTTAGTAATTTGATGGCTTCGTGATTAATAATTTCATGAGGTAATAAAAACGATGTGTGATATTTATTCTCCCCTGTGTATCGCTGTAAGTAATACCGCAAAACTGGATCAAATTCTTTACTGCTTAATTGTTTCTGATGGAAATCCAAAAAATTAATTTGATCAGCGCTTAATGGTTTATCAAGCGCAAAAGTTCGTAAAATTTCGGTGGAGCTATTTCCGACGGGTTGTAACACGTGAGTTGGGTGTATCGATTTCATTTATATAATCCAGTCGCAGTAGTGGCCTGATTATATTTTAAACCATTACTGGATATTTGTCACTTATGCAAGCCCCCGAATTGACTCATATTATATCTTACCGAAATAGGTAGCTAATATGGGAAACTAAGGTGTCAAACATAGACACCTAATAAATATTATCAATGTCATTAAGATGTTGCCCTTAAATTCTGTCCACATCTGACATGGATAGATGATTACATCTTTAAGTAGCCGTATCAGATATGGACAGTTATAAAATGCAACGTAAGGAAAATTTGAAAGCCTTATATCATCTGTCTGTGTCTGACACTCCAAAGCATTTATCTGTCAATATTTTTCAGTTTGTGATTTTCAATAAATTTATTACTGAGTGCGATGCAAAGTGCTGAGAGCACTAACGTTATATGAATGATAACTTGCCACATGATGGCGAAATTATCTTGCTGGGAAGGATCAATAAACGTGCGCAATAAGTGGATGGAAGAAATGCTAACGAGTGATAAGGCGAGTTTTATTTTTAATGTGCCGGCATTCACTTCGTCTAACCAATCTGGGTTGTCGGGATGATTGCCTAAATTCAAACGCGAAACAAAGGTTTCGTAACCGCCGATGATCACCATAATCAGCAAGTTTGCAATCATGACGACGTCTATTAAGTTTAACGCATGCAACATGATGGTTGTTTCATTTAACGTATGAACCATCAAGACGAGATTTAATAAGCTCACACCGAATTCGTAGACGTAGACGCCCAGTACGATCATTAGTCCGAAATAAAGTGGGGCTTGTAGCCAGCGGCTAGAAAATATTACGAAGGATATTTTCTTTTCTATCATTTCCATACATTTCTCCCTGAGCTTGTAAATATCTTCGCATTGAATACGGGGGTAAGGCAAGAAGGGCTGCACCCCAAATATAAACTAAAAGGTTGAGGATTGCATTTTTAAGTAACCCTGTCAGATATGGACAGTTATAAAATGCAGCATAATAAAAATTTGAAAGCTTTATATCATCTGTCTATGCCTGACACTTCAAGCCTGCCCCCCCCCCTGCCCTGTCAAGTCTGGCTCCGAAAATTAACAATTTTCAGCTTTAAAGTTAAAGCCTGCCGCTTTTAAGCGATCAAATAAATGATTTCCGAAAGCGATAGAGGGTGTTAGAAACCCTCTTTCCTTTGTTACGAAGCTATCGACGACCGCGAGGTGTGCGCATTCAATCGCTAATGCGACTGTCATTTCGTTGCCTGGGTCACCTTGTCGTTCCATGCTTATTTTGATTTTGTCTTGGCTTGCACTGCGGCCGATTAACTGTACTCGAACAAATCCTGCGAGACGTTGCTCTTCACTGGGCCCCTGACCTGGAGCTCGTCCGAACTTGCGTACTAATTTACGCCCTAGTGAATAATGAATAAGTAAGCTAAATACAAAAACAAATCCAGTCGATAAACAGGCTTTGATGAAGCCATATTTTTCAGGCATCAACCAACGCTCTTGATAGTGAAAATTCGGTTTAGAATCACTACTTACCATATTTAAACGAGAGCGCAGCCAAGCTGATCGTCGAACAACTGCCTTATTAACTGGCGCCATGAAAAAATATGTAGACCAGCGTGCAAAATTAGATTCGTAACGCGGAGTAAAGCTATCATTCTTATCCTTAGGCCAAGAATCATCAGGAATGAGAATGTTAGCGTTGGAAATATCTGCCATAGATTGATTTTCAGCGATATAAAGCGCTGTTTCTAATGTGCCGCCATTATAGCCGCCTTTCATCTGGTAATAGAGACTAAGCTCATCTAACTTTATTTGGTTTTCAGATGCCATCTCAAAAGCAAGAAAAGTAGTGATATCAGCAGGGACAGAATCAAATCCACAGAAAGGAATCAAACAAGCTCCAGATACCTTTGCTTGGCTCTGATAACGATCTATCATCGTGCGAATAAAAGCTGTTTCGCCTGTAATATCTAAATAATGCTTTCCCCATTCAGCACAAGCACGAATAACGGGTTCTGCGTACTTAGCAAATGGCCCAGCAAAGTTCAACACCACCTTCGTACTCTGCACCATTTCCTCTACGCTAGCAGGATTAGTAGAGTCCGCAATAATGATGTCAGGTTTGATTTTGCATAATGCCTGAAGCACTTCCAGTTTTTGCTTATCACGCCCAGCGATAGCAACACGCATGCCATTTAAATTACTCGATTCCATCAGACGCTTAGTTGCTATGCTACCTGTAAATCCAGTGGCACCGTAAATAACAAGATCAAATCTATTTTTCATGTTTTTATCCATTTATTAGCGAGCGTAACCTGCACTGCACAGAAATGCTGTATCAGTGCTGCAAATATTATATGAGAGTGAAGCGGCGATCTATAGGCTTGCCTCTCTATGCAACGTTAAATTTACCTCACTCAATTACATATCGACTTAACCCCGATTTTCTCGCTCCAGGCGTCATAGACTCCAACTATTTAGTTAGCACTGTCGTAAGCACGCTGATATGCCAGAGCGTCACTTAGAAGAAATTACTGCGAAAATATTAGATCAGGTCGAGCGTCGCGTTGAAAAAAAAGGGGTCAAATCTTGATTTAACATTCTCAATATTTATTTTTCGGTAATGGTGAAGTGTTAAATGAAGATTTGACCCCTTCTGCATTAAGTAGCCTGGACACGTTTTTTGTGTCCGGGTTTTGGTAAATCGGAGATGAAAGCCCCCGGACACAAAAAGCGTGTCCAGGCTACCTTCTTAAAACATTTGCAGGCGATTCGGGAATGTGAAGGAGCTCAGCACTGTTTGTCATTTCATTAAAAATCTTTTGCGCCTCTCGGATAGCTGCATGCATAGCGAGGGGAAATGACTCCAACGTCAGGCCGGAAGGCATTCCGCTATCTTTCTTTTCAATTTTACTACTATTTCTAACAGGTCCGAGCCACGCGTTATTTTTGATATATTCTTGTGGCATATTTGCAGTGACGCAACAATGAAAATTATCGCCAGTTGCCTTTTCCCAATGGTCAATCATTTTTGATGTATATGACAAACCAAATGCCTTACTAGATTGCTCCATGATGCTTTCAGGATTTTTAATTAAATCATCGCCATTTATAATAATAATTTTTGTGTCTGGAAAGGTACGAATAAGATCTAATTGTTTTTTTAAATTCTCCCAACAAATATTAAAGCAATCATTAGAAACAATTTTTACTGTATTGGAAATTGCTTTTACCAGAATCTCGCTAGTTAATTCAGCATTTTTATCTAAACATGCCGATAACAAGATATGCTCTGGATTAATTTTTTTAGAATCGATCAGTTCAATAATTTGTTGTTTAGTGAATGCCGTGGTATTCGCTAGCTTTAATGCTTCTTCAGGTGAAATATTCTTTTCGCCTGGCGCTGACAAGGTGTCATTTATGAAACGTGTTAAGAGAGAATGAGCATTGGCTATGGGGTCACGCATTGTGATGCAAACATTTTTCGTTAATTTAAGCATTTGATTAAGCTCATACAACGAAAGCGCATTTGATAAGTCATTCACAATCAATGTTGGTCGCGGATTTTCCTTCTTAAGTTCCGTCAATCTTTCATTAATTTTTCGAAAATACTCACTTGAGGGTCTTGTACCGGGTAACGGCGCGGCCGCATCACAAGGTCGACAGATCCAATCAGCATGATAAGAAGGCTCATTAAGTTGATCAACATTATCAGCTTGCGCTAATGCAATTTGCCAAGCAGTGGAATGAGAGCGCGGCAAACTTAACTCGAGAATAATAGTAGCGCCTTGCTCGCAATGCTTTTTCAGAGCTGCATATTGTTCATCAATATTATCTGTATGATTTAGCGCAAAAAAAGTTGAGCTTGCCATCGGACGCCTCTCGTTCGGTGATTGATTAGGCAGCAAATTACAATATGGTAGATTTAAGATCAACTAGTGTTGAATACTCAGTAGCCTGGACACGCTTTGTGTGTCCGGGATTTCTCGTTGAATTTAGATATACCTGGATGCAACAAACCCGGACACACAAAGCGTGTCCAGGCTACGGTTCGAACTAAAGTGTCAGACATAATAAGGAAATTTTGAAAGCTTTGTATCATCTGACTGTGTCTGACACTTCAAGCAATCAATCTAATTCGCAAGCCAAATGTACAGACATGTATTGCAATGCATTTTTACCGTCAGCATCTTCTATAGTAACTGAGGCGCCAGCTTTAACGAGTAACTGATAACATTCTTGGTGATTATTAAATGCTGCCCAATGTGCGGCTGTTCTTTTAGTTTTTTGATTGTCCGCGGCATCAATATTTTTAATTACTTTAATTAATATTTTCAAATCATCAACTTGATTGTTATTTGCAGCAATTCTTAGTGCTTTTTCAAGGGATGCTTGTGAGTCATTTTGCAAATTATATTTTTTAAGAAGTGAAGTGATTTTTGAGTTATCAAATAATGGAATAGATGTTTGATAAGGTGAAGGTGAAGTAGAAGGTGTCATAGGATCCAATTTAATCCCGAGTATTTTTGCAATACTTGTTGCGAGTTCATAAGCGTTACTTTTGATAAGTTCAGCTTTTTCAGCAATATTATTTAAGTGATAAGGAAATATGCCTATTACATGAGTAAGGTCATGCTTATCGCAATATTGCATAAGAGGATATAATTCTTCTTTTGAATTGCCAAAGCAATCTAAAAGTGGATCAACGAAAACACTATTATTATTATTTTTAAAAAAATCAATTAGGCTTTGATTTGCTTTATTTGAGTTAAGGATACATGCGCCTATCGGATCAAGACCCATAACAAGACTACTAGGCGCTTTAATTGGGCCCAAGACAACAAGCATATGATCTACTGGTCTGTGACCTAATGTGGGATTACCAAGTATGATAACTGTTACATCATTTTTTTTATATTTTAAGCAATATTCTAACAAGAAACGATTTGTAAGTTCTTGGCATAATCCTATTCTGAAAAACGTGGTTGCTGTTGTGATTAATAAACCAGACGAATCAAATTTTCCTGTTCGTCTAACAGTTGAGTGCATCATTTGTCTTACTACATCAAGTCGCGCCGGTGCGCTTTGTAGATTTTCGCGACCTTTGACAATCTTGGCATTATCTAAAATTGAAAGTATATCTTTTGCTTGTTTTAGAAGTTCGGTTCGTGAGTTCGACATCGAATTTTTATCGTTATAATTGTGGTGTATATATTATACATATATAGTCTTTTCGGTCAATCATTATCCCCTTGCGTAGAGGGAGGGTCAAGTCTCGACATTTGACATTCAGTAAGAATTTTTTGATATGTCTATTGTCGAGACTTGACCCCAATGATAAATACTTCTCGAATTTAAAGGCTTTAGCTCTGTCATCAGCTTAGAAATATGCGTAGAAGGTGTTGGGCTTGCATTAAAGTGATATGGTAGCTAAAAATAAACCAATATAAATCAACATGATATTAATAAGATAAACGATTGGATATGTAAAAGCTTATATTGTTGCTGAGCATTGAATATAATATGCTCTTTATATTGCCGAAAGTGTTTTTATTAAGCTGCAATGAGAGGGTTGATAGCGATGCCAGTTAAAGATTTACCGCAATGGGTTCAGCGAGCTAAGGCGTATCCTTTGGGCTTTGCTCAAGTCAGAGAAGACCCTCTTCTTGATGTTTGGGCAATCGATCAATTAAATATACCAGCGGCAAATATCATCATGATTGCGTCTGGTGGCTGTACCGCCAGTTTGCTGGCAACAAAAAATAATATTCGGAAAATTACCCTTGTTGATCCCAATAAGGCACAGCTTGCCCTGTGTCAGTTGAAATTGACGCTATTGGAAGAATACCCGCCGGACGATCGACTGGCATTGCTGGGTCATATGACAATGCCATTGGATGTCCGTCGTCGGCAAATTGAGCAATTGCTAACAGGTGCAGGTTACGATAAGAACCAATTAGGTGACTTAGATAATGTGAGTAAACTTGGGCCGGATTTTTCAGGACGTTATGAATTGTTATTTGCTGAATTGCAAAAAGAATTAATAGATTGGCAGAAAGAGAAATCTAACCATCAATTGTTAGAAAATGCATTTAAGAACATTATGACAATTGAAAATCTCGTCGCCTTATTTGGAGAAGGTGCTACGCAAAATCCAGCACTGCCATTTTGGGAACATTTTTATAACCAAACGCGAGCAGTGCTTGCAGGTGATTTGGCAACGGACAACCCGTTCTTAAGCCAACTAGTATCCGGTAAGTTTTCAAAAACGACATATCCTTGGCTAATGCAACCTAAACAGGGATTAAATAAAAATTTTCGTTATATTAATTCATTAATGGAAGATGCATTAAAATCAAGTGATGAGCGCTACGACTTTATCCATTTATCAAATATTCTTGATTGGGTCAGTATTAACGAGGCGGAAAATTTACTCACCATCGCTGCAGAAAAATTAAATCCAGGTGGTCTCATTATTATCCGACAGCTTAATTCAAGCTTAGATATTCCAGCGCTAGGCTCTCACATTGAATGGCTAGGCCATCAAGCGAAAGAGTTACTGCGAATGGATAGAAGCTTTTTCTATAAACGAATTTATTTGGGGCGTAAATTTTGAATATTCGTTTATTAGATAAAAATACATCTATTCAGTTTAGAGTGGCTTTGCAGGAATTTGAAGCGCAATTTCATTATCCTTTAGGTGAGAATAAATCTTTTTCTATCTCGCATGGCGAAGACTATTCAGCGTTTTATCGCTCAATAGGGGCACCTTACTGTCTAATAGCTGAAGAGCAAAATCAAGTGATAGGCACATTTTGCTGTGCACTACGACAAATACATATGCGAGACACGAATCAAGATAAAACGATTGCCTATCTTGGCGATTTAAAAGTATCCAAGCAAAAGCAGAGTACAACGGTATATTACCGGTTGGCAGAAGCTATGTTTAAAATGATTCATGAGAAGACAGATACAGCTATTGCAATGGTAATGGATGGCACTCGAAAAACACCGGATCAATACACTGGAAAATTAGGTCTCCCTCAATTTCACAAGTTGAATAGGCATGTCATTTTGCGCATTAACACAGATACAAACGATATGGATTTGCCTGTTATAAGTGTGGATTCTGATGAGGGTAGCGGTATATACCGTAGTATGTGTAATGAAAATTACTTGCAATTCTCGACAGAAAACATACGTTCAAATATTAATCCAATCTGGATTGTTTCAAGGGATAAAAATGCTTGTGGCAAACTCGAGGATACGGAGAAAGTGAAACGACTATTCTTAGATGATGGGAGTGAATTACGCTCTGCGCATTTATCTCATTTTGCCTTTACCAACATACAAGCGGCATATGAGTTGCTTGCAGCAGCCCTGCATACCAGTAAACGGAATGGTTTTCCATGCCTTTTTCTTTGTTTAACTGAGGAAGAGTACAATCAATTATTGCCGGTTATAAATGCATTCAAATATGAAATGGCTACAGCAACACTTTACAGTAATCAGGATTATCTAAATTCAGGCCTACATTTCAACACCGCGGAGATTTAACGATGAGCCAAGACTTAGCACCTCAAGTAAGTGAATACGCTGAAAATATATTAAAGCGTATTGATATCTTCAATAATCCCTATTTTCAACAATTACGTGATGGCTCTATGTCGCTGGAAGTGTTTCGTGAGTCGCAACTACAGTTTTTTTACGCGGTTGATTTCTTTTCTCGCCCTATGTCTGCGCTAGTGGCGCGCATTCCTGATTCTAAAGCGCGATTATCTATTTTGCATAATATTGTTGATGAGCATGGGGATATGAATTCTGATGATTTTCATTCGAGTACATTTAAACAGTTTTTGCGGAGTTTGGGATATGAGCAGCTAGACTACAGTAAGATACCTATCTGGCCGCAGCTTAGAGCGTTTAATGGTGCATTGGCAACAGCTTGTATGCTGGATGAAATTGAAGTTGGTATTGCTTGTATGGGTATTATTGAGCGTTCCTTTGCAACGATCTCTGCCATCATAGCAGATTCAGTAATAAAAAATGGTTGGATTAAGAAGGAAGATCTTTGTCATTACAAATTGCACGCTGAGTTAGACATTAAACATGCAGCGGATTTTTTTGTAATTGTAGAACCTCTGTGGTCTCAACCCATGAAGCAACATTTTATTAAGCAAGGTCTAGAATTGGGCGCTTATATTTTTGATCGATTATATCGTGATTTAATTTCTTATAAGGTTAAATAATATGCTTAATAGAAGCGTTTATCAGTTAATGGAATCACAAGCACCTTATTTGATTGTTTGGCTCGGGTTGTTTTTTGTGTTGTCGTTGATGCGCATTTCTTTGAATTATTTGAATCCAAAAAAAGTATCAGGTTACGGCTTTGGCTTGTCTGAGCTGCCAGGAATGCCTCTTATTTTGATGCATACTGTATGCTTCATCAAAGCTATCATGGTGAAAGATATTATCTCGGCGTTATTGTTGAAATATAATTCGAGTGATAAATAATATGAGTGCTGAATCTCAAAATCAGGGTGATCAAATTGTTTTGCTTATTCACGGTTTGATTCGTTCGCATAAAAGTATGCGCAGATTAGGCCATTATCTAAATCATCATGGTTATGAAACGGTAATATATGATTATCCATCACATCAGCATCATATTAATCAACACGGACTTCAACTAAGAGATAAAATCAAAGAATTATTGTTGGAATACCCAAATAAAAAATTGAGTTTCGTTACGCACAGTTTGGGGGGAATTATTACAAGAGAGGCGCTAAGTAATCTTGAAGCAGATTATTTGAAAAGATGTGAACATTTAATAATGCTAGCCCCACCCACTCAAGGTTCCTCTCTAGCTCGTTTATTCATTAAATGGGTGCCATTTGTTTCTTCATTTATTAAACCGCTTTCCGAGCTTAGTTCTAGCCAAGAAGCGTATGTTCATCGGGTGGGCATCCCTGATGGATTAAAAATAGGTGTTATAGCTGGGAAATTCGATGCGAAAACACCGCCGCGTGTGACACATATTAACGGAGAGAAAGACTTTATCGTGATTAATTCTGCCCATACCTTTATTATGAATCATCCTAAAGCAAGAAAAGCTATTTTAAATTTCTTATCTTCCGCAACTTTTTTATAAAATACCATCCCCTTTCCTTCTTCCATTCTTCATCTTTCTTTTTACTCTCAGCTTGATCAATTTGCCAGCGCTACAGAGACGTAGCGGCGCAATTAAGACAGATAGAGACGCATTAACTTATTGACGCTGTTGACCACGTGGTTAGGGTCGCCCCGATGTTCTAATACCGCTAAACGTCTGGCAGTCATATTTTTTATAGTTACGTTTATAAAAAAGTGGTCAAATCTTCATTTAACATTCTCAATATTTATTTTTCGGTAATGGTGAAGTGTTAAATGAAGATTTGACCCCTTCTTCGTAAAAATTCCAGCAAAATTTGCCTTATTGCTTTATTGCCTTATATGATGGGTGTATTGTCTTGGTAACACAGGGATAGCCCATGATTTTTTCTAAAGGAAATAGTAACACCCTATTGTTTCTATTGATGGGCCTAAGTTCTTCGATAGCTTTTTCAACCAACCAGCCAAATAATTTTCTTCACTCTGCTTTTGATGTCAAACAATACACACCTCTAGTTACATTTACCGTAGGGCCTGATTTTGTTCGGGCAGGGCAAGCTCAAACACTCACCTTGCTCTCCCCGTTTCAAAACCATTACACGAATAATAGTGCAACGGCTACTGTTACGGATGGTGGTGTTTTTTTAGGGGTTGAGCGAGTATTAACGGATTATTTTTCGGTACAACTGGGGGTAGCCGGTTATGTTGATGCAAAACTTTCCCCGGGAGGGGATGTGTGGCAATTTGCAGTACCGTTATTTGATACGCTGAGCTATTCTTACAACATCCATCACTCACGAGTGATGTTTTCAAGCAAACTATTAACCATAGTCCCCGGTTATCAAGCAATTCACCCTTATTTTTCCTGGGAGCTTGGAACAGCCTATAATCGAGCGAATAGCTATCAAGAAACCCCGTTAACCCCCTTAGCAGTTCCGATGACACCTTTTGCGAATCATACACAAAGCTCGTTTGCATGGGGTCTTGGTGTTGGGGTGGATTACAATTTCAATCAACATATCCGTGGGGGCATTGGTTATCAGTTTGCAGATTTAGGTGCGGTTTCACTAGGTGTGACACCGGCTGCAAGTACTACACAAACGCTGAGTTTATCACATCTCTACACCAATCAACTTCGATTTCAAATTACTTTTTTGGTTTAAGGAAGAGCCTCCATGTTTAGAGTAATCATAAAAAATACGGTGTTGTTGGGTTTGTTGTTGGTTTCTTTACCAAACATGGCAGCGGTTAACCCACTGACAGTGAGCTTGCAATCTGGCGCGACCACTACTTTGTCGCAAGGAAGCACGGGGTTGGCTAATTATTTAGTGACGCTTAACCCTGCTGTTCCAGGTGCTTTACAATGGCGAGTTGCCAGCGGATTACCCAGCGGCGTGACCCAAGTGACAACAGGCGCACCGGCTTGCGGCGGTGCTACAACGTGCGCAAGCCCGTTTAATTTAAGTCCGGGTGCTAGTTGTTGCCTAAAACTGCTGATGACCGGTAGTAGTATGACGTTTGGGAACAATAGCATTGCACCGCTGGTCCAATCAACGCCTACCCCCACTTATTCAGGCCAAGGCGACACGTTGAATGTGACGGTCACCGCGCAAACGGAAGCGACTTTAACGGTAACCCCATCCACGTTGGCATTGAGTGTGACCGGGTTAACGACCACAACTGGCAATGATTCAGGAACCCCCAGAATCTTTACTATAGCAAACACAGGCCCAGATGCAGCAACGGGCATTGTATGCCCTACGTCTAACTCACCGAGCATAGCCTCCATCGTATGCACTGGTTGTAACAATCTCGCGAATGGTGATACATGTACAGTAACGATTACACCAACGGCTACACCGAGCGCTGCCGTTGGGGATGCAACGCCAACGCCAATTACCTTAACGATTGAAGGGAACAATACGAATACGCTCACTCGAACAGTGAATGTCTTGACTTACGGTAGTTTTTATCAAGGCGGTTGGCTATTTTCGATTATTGAGACAGCCAACACCTCACTAAGTATTGGAGGTACGGTTGCAGCAGAATCGGATAATGCTGCTCAGAATAGTACACTGTATTCACTGGGTGGTGCTGATACAACCAGTGCAATGTACAGCGGAACGAATGGTTTAGCCAACACAGGCGCGATGGTAGCGCAATATGGCGCAGGAACCTATTCCGCAACGGTTTGTACGACCTCCACTGGAGGTGGATATGCAGACTGGTATTTGCCTGCCATCTGCCAGATGGGCTTCGGAGGTAGTGATCAGAATTTTAATTGCGGGACATCGCCCGGCATCATTCCAAACATGCAGTACAATTTACTGATAACAAATAACCCGCAGGATTTTAATTTTGTTACTGGCCCCTACTGGAGCTCTACTGCGAGTGAGAACAGCGCACCTACCCTCGCGTGGCTTCAGCTGATCGCGGTCGGTGGCAGCGATGGCGCTCAGTTCCTCGGCACCGTCGTCGACACGTTAGGGGTTCGTTGTGTTCGGGATATTACCTAATTTGCCCATTTAACCATTTGCTTTTTCAGGCCGCGCAGCGGCCTGAAAAAAGGGGTCAAATCTTCATTTAACATTCTCAATATTTATTTTTCGGTAATGGTGAAGTGTTAAATGAAGATTTGACCCCTTCTTCTCTTTGTTGGGGTTTGTGTATGTGCTTGCAGCGCCGCAGCTGCGAGCGCAGCGAGCGCTTAGCGAAGGCGTGGAGGCGGCGGGAATTGAACCCGCGTCCGCAAATCCTCTACAATCAGGTCTACATGCTTATTCTGTCTATTGATTTAACTAACTCATGTCTGACAGGCAAGGCATTAAGTTAGCGATCCCTAAGTGTTTAACGGGCAGATCTCGGGCAGATCTTTCCGCGAGCTTACATTATATGACCACCCGACTTACTTTCGTAAGATCCAACCCTATAAGCGAGGCTGGTGGATGGCGCTGTGCCGGTGTTTAGGCGGCGATAGCTTCGTCAGCAAAACTGACGTCGTTAACAGCGAGCTTGCGATTTGCTTTTGCAAGTATGTGTTTAGTAACATATTTAACGAGGTAAGCTACCATCCTCGGCATGCACATCAAGCTTCGTAATCCACGTCGAAACCAGATCGCCCCCATTAATAATTATAGCAATTTATTACGGAGGTGCTCATATTAGGGAGGATTTTGCTAGTTAGCAAGGGATAAACTTGATTCATAGCGCAATTACTTTAAAATTCCCACATGAAAACCCTATTACACCCCATATTAAGCCTAATTCTTTTAATTTTACCAACGCTTGCATTTGCGAATAATGAAAAATGCTCATTAGTGGCAATTGGGAGTGATAAGCAAATTCGGTTTATTGGGGATCGGGTGAGCCTCATCCAGAAGTAAACATCCTAATAAAATAAAAAAAGAGGCGTATTTAATACGAATATTATCTTGGCCGTTAAAATATATACTGCGGCTAAAAAAACACTAACACAATTCATCAGGAAAAACATATGAACTCTCGTATTCAAAGTTTTTTTAAAATAAAAGATATTTTCCACTCCGCCCCAATCAAGCAAAAACGTGTTTTTACCAATTGGATTGTATTAACAGGAACAGGTTCAACAGGCAAATCAACCTTAGTTGCGGAATTAAAAAAACATTACGGAGAAAATATAAAATTAATTTTTGTCGATGAAGAATTTCGTCGCCATCTTGCCAAAGTTCGATCTGAAAGAAATATGAGTAATGAAGAATATCTGCGCTATATAGTTTCGCAAGAGGCATTCGATGAAGCTTTAAAAATGCGATTAGAAATAGAAGCTAATTTAGATCCGAATGAATTATGCATTCTCGATAGATCACTCATCGACACTTTAGCATATGGTATTGAATTTGGTAATACCATCAGTGACGAGCAAAAGGCAATGGTTCAAAAACACATAGCGACTTATTTTTATAAAGATGTTGTTCACTTAGGATTAGCACCTCTAGAAGATGATAACTGTCGATTACTTACCTCAGAAGCACAACGAGAAAAATCGCAGCGGATTTTCTTTCATCAGTATGCGAATGCTGGCTATTTACCAATACGACTTGGTTTATTTTCTGCCGATAAAATGACATCGATTCGTTTGCGTATTGAAAAAATGTTACCTATTTTGGAAAAGCGACGTAAAAAAATCAGAACAGCTCAAGAACCAACCCCTGCTGTAAACAATGAAATCTCGTCCACAAAACTTTTCCTTGAAATGTCTGATGCAAATAAGGCAACTAATGTGGAATTATTTTTGGCGGAGCATTCATTAAAAGAATCAAAGAATGCATTAAAGCGATAATTGCTTTTAATGCTGAAATAATATTAACTTAACTTGCAAAGCGATCAAACGAGACAATTTATGTCTGATATTTTTGAAATCAAACAAGCAACCATTAATGACACCGCTCTCATTCTTTCATTCATCAAAGAATTAGCTGAATATGAAAAATTATTACATGAAGTGGTTGCTACTGAAGATGCTTTGAAAGAAACATTATTTGGCGAACATGCTCATGCGGAAGTTATTATTGGTTACTTAAATCAAACCCCTATTAGCTTTGCACTCTACTTTCATAATTTTTCTACTTTCTTAGGAAAGCCGGGGATTTATTTGGAAGATTTATTTGTTCGACCTGAAGCGCGTGGTAAAGGTATCGGGCAAAAAATGTTGGGGTATTTGGCAGCGCTTGCGAAAAGTAGAAAATGTGGTCGATTGGAATGGTGGGTGTTAGATTGGAATGAGACGGCGGTTGGGTTTTATAAGAGGATTGGGGCGAAGGCGATGGATGAGTGGACGGTTTATCGGGTGACAGATCAAGCACTTGATACACTTGCTGCAACGTGGGACGGTGATGTTTTGAAAAAATAAAGAGGACAATAACACTGCAAAGAAACCAAGTTGACTGCTTAGATTCTAAGCATTTTTAAGATATAATAAAACCTTCACGTTCTCACACGGATGGAGCTCCTGTCAATGAAGACACCAAAAGGATTGTTTACTATTCCCTTAGCAATTGCCTTAACGAACACACCCTGCATCGCCCAAGACACGCCTAACAATAATGATGTGAAAGCAATTGCCGAAGAAGCATTTATTTATTCATATCCAATGATCATGGCTTACGGGATCATGTATGAATATAGCGTTGATAAGCAATCTAGCCAGTACAAAGGGCCATTTAATCAAATTAAGAGTGAGGCACGCGTCTTTACGCCAGCAGATACAGCAGTGGTGACACCAAATAGTGATACGCCCTATTCTTTTCTGGTAATGGATTTGCGCAGTGAACCGATGGTTTTGTGTGTGCCGGCTGTTGAAAGAAATCGTTATTACTCGGTGCAATTAGTTTCGCAATATACGTTTAATTTTGCTTATATTGGCACGCGTGCTACAGGTAATAAGGCGGGATGTTACGCAGTTGCAGGGCCTCGATGGAAAGGTAATGTTCCAACTGGCATTAAAAAAGTATTTCGCTCCGAAACTGATTTTGCTTTTGGAATTTATCGCACGCAATTATTTAATCCTACCGATATTGAAAATGTAAAGAAAATTCAAGCGGGCTATACATCACAACCACTTTCGCAATTTTTACACAACGAAGCTCCCGCGCCTGCACCTGAAGTGAATTGGCCAACGATTAATAAAAGCATGATCGAAGCTAATCCATTTTCTTATTTAAATTTTCTTTTACAATTTGCGCCACCGGTCGGCACTGCTGCTTCAGAAAAATCTTTACGAGCACGGTTTGCAAAAATTGGCATTGAGGCAGGCAAACCATTTGCGTTAGACAAACTAACAACAGATGAACAAATGCAAATAAAAGAAGGCATGAAAAATGGCTTGGAAAAAATCCAAAAACTCGCTGTTAGTTTAGGGAAAAATGAAAATAACTGGCAAGTTGTCATTTCTAGTTTTGGTTCGCGTACAAAAAGTGATTGGATACTTTCACGTGCCGCTATTGCAATGGCTGGTATTTTTGCCAATGATCCCATTGAAGCCATTTACCCGATGACGAGATTGAGTAATGATGGTGAAATATTAAATGGTAGCAAGCATAATTATGTATTAACATTTCCTGCTGGCAAGTTACCACCGGTTAATGCTTTTTGGTCTCTCACGATGTACGATGGAAAATCGCAACTTCTCATTAATAACCCGATCAATCGTTATTTGATTAACTCGCCTATGTTGTCTAACTTAAAAAAGAATGCGGATGGTTCATTGACACTTTATATTCAAAAAAATTCGCCGGGGAAAGATAAAGAATCTAATTGGTTACCGGCGCCGGATGGTAGCATTTATATGGTGATGCGACTGTATTGGCCAAAACAAACGGCTTTACAAGGTGACTGGGAGCCGCCAGCTGTGACAAAGAATTAATCACAGAAGCAGAATTTAACAGCAATAGTAGCCTGGACACGCTTTTTGTGTCCGGGTTGGTTGTATACAGGTACATCCAGATACAACAAACCCGGACACAAAAAGCGTGTCCAGGCTACTTAAAGCCCTACACCGAAAGCTCTTTAGCTGCAACTTGAGACGGTGATGCTTTAAAAATAGAAGGCAAAATAAATGAATATAACAAATTACAGCAAGATTAAACTAATCCCCGCCTCATTAAACGACCACCCTACCATTCAAAACATGGGGCGATTTTACGTGTATGACATGAGTGAGTATTTAGGCGATGAAGATGGCTGGCAAATACCTGAAGATGGCCTCTATGAATGCATCGATTTAAAAAAATACTGGCAAACTGAAAATGCTTTTCCATTTTTAATTCGTTATGAAAACGAATTAGCAGGATTTGTGATTGTTGATAAAAAAGGAAGTGAATTAGAAATTGATTTTAATATGGCGCAATTTTTTATTTTAAGAAAATTTAAGAATAAAGGCATAGGCACGTATGTGGCACATGAAATTTTCAACAAATTTGCAGGCACGTGGGAAGTGATGGTGATGCCTGATAATGTTGGCGCCTATAAATTTTGGAAGTCTATTATTGGTAAGTATACGAATAATAATTTTATCGAATATACTCGTAAGATAGCTCACTTTAATGATAGTGAGAAAAATATTTTCAGGTTTCAAAGTTGAGTGACCAGGTAAAAGAATGAGTAAAAATATATTAATTGTTTTATCAGGTGGAAAAGAGGGTTGAATTTGTTATCGCTTCCATGAAGTAGCCTGGACACGTTTTTTGTGTCCGGGGTTTTTTGATGATCGGAAGGAAAAGCCCCGGACACGAAAAGCGTGTCCAGGCTACTTAATGTTGCCTTAAGGATTTGGGGGCATAATTGGGGGTATTAATAACGAACACAAAAAACGTGTCGGAATCACAGGTAATTCAAATGCATGCTCGATTATTCTTCCCCTTAGACAAAAAAATCAACTTTGTTCGCCAAGCCGTTGATGGCACATCCAGCGTCATTTCCGTGATGCCATCAACCATCGGGGCGCGTGTTAATCAGGATTTTGTTTGGGCTAATAACCTTATCGACACCAGAGACACCACCAAAGACGAATCTCTTTCCTGTTATTTATTAAAAATCTCCTCAAGTGAGGCTGATGAATCTCATTTTAAAGTGATGTTCAAAATAACAGAAAACATCATAGGCAAAGTGTTTGTTTTATACGATGATATTCTTTATTGTGTTGAAATTATTGAATCACGCGGCACTAATGCATTTCGTTTAATTATCTCAGATGAAAATAAACCGCTCTTTGAAAACTTAACGGCTCAGTTTGATCACCTAAACCCAAGTCAATGCACGCCCGTCAATAAAGAAACAATGGCGATATTAATTTCGCTTTTTGGCGAAACACTTAACTCTAATTTCATGAACGACACCGTTGATAAAACGACTATGCAAAAAATGCTAATGGAAACTCATGAAACACATAAGAAATTGGCGATTAAAAAAATAAATGATGTTATCAATTATGGGGTTATTGCATTAGAAAATATTGAAGCTAATACGACGGTGACCTTTTATACTGGCACGCTATCGAAAAATGATAAAAAAATCGATCATGAATATGCACTAGGTGTTAGCGACCTTTTAATTAGCGCAAAACATTATCGCAATTACTCTGGCTTTATTACTCACGCTTTTCCTGTTGATGCACCGAAAGATGATTATCTTGTAACATCATTGAGGGATTACAAATGCACGCTAGAAAATAAAACTGAGTGGCATGATAAAATTTTGAAGCCGAATCTCGCTGAAAAAGCGGTAGTGTTTGACCATAAGCCCTATGCGTTTTTTGTTAATCCTGAGCCTATTCAAGCTGGTAGCATTCTTGCTTGGAATTACGGTGGCGGGTATTGGCAACAGAGCGCGCCAGCGTTATTAACATTGACAGGTGAAATTGTTGATCCTGATACTTATGTATGTGATAAAAGCGCCTATCGCAGGACTTTTTAGCATGGACACGTTTTTAAACCAACTTATTTACAAAACACTTTCTGTTATCATCCGTAAAACTAAGAGGTGCCTCATCATGAAAATCAAGCTATCGCTGATATATATGTATTCCTTTTAGCGAAAGTAGCCTGGACACGTTTTTTTGTGTCCGGGTTTTTTTTGGTTATCGGAGAGGAAAGCACCCGGACACAAAAAAACGTGTCCAGGCTACTAAGAGCTCATTTAACATTTTGCTTTATTTTCCAGTTCACTTATAAACTCAGGGCTGGTCAGCGTTTTAGAGGGATCACTCCAATATAAACCCGGATGAAATGCTCTTTATTTCATCCGGACTTGCGATCCAAGCGCTTACCCACTACCCCACCAACAATCACTCTAAATTTTTCAGGCGTAATGACTTGCTCATCACTCTCACCAGGTTTAGCCTTTAAAATAAGTTTCTCATAAGTCTCTTTGCCAATTTCTGATATAAGATTATTTATCTGTGGAATGGATAGATTCATTAAACGCATATCGGGGTTTGGTAAAGTTGGTTCTCGATGTAAATGTGTCAACGCTTCATAAGCATAAGCAATCTCAATTAATTTACCATCACTAAATGCAGCGCCGGTTAAATCAACAGCTATTGGCATATTTTCTTTGTCATAGCCAACAATAAAAGCAATGGCGGGCAATCCGGCATTAGATGACAGTGGCGCTTGCCAAGTGTTAACAAGCATACCGTCATAACTACCTGTTGCTTGCGTGCTAAGTGGCATTAGGAGTGCATCGATATGATTTTTCTGCATCATAGATTCGACATATTTTCTGTTTTTATCGAGCATTGCGATGGCGCGCTTGTATTGAGCGCTATTTTTATTTGGTACTGAACGCATAAACTTAAGACATGCTTTCTCATCGCCAAAATATCTAGTTCTATTCGATTCACAAATGTCATTGAAATTTTTACGCACTGCGGGATAAGAAGCTAAGTACTGATTAATATCTTCTACTTCACCTGCTTGATTATACTCTCTGTTGTTATCAAAATCAGGCAGCTTAATATCAACAAACGTTGCGCCTTGTTGTTGCATGATCTGCATAGCATGATTGATTGCCGCCAAAACATCCGGTGAAATATGATTGAAGGGATCAATCTTACCCACTTGCCTTACCAGCGCAATTCGCTTAGCCTTCAAGCCAGCAGTATTGAGATAAGAACGATATGTTTTTTTATCAGCAAATTCAGGCACCGCCATGACATCTAACATAATAGCTAAATCTGTTGTATTGCAAGCAATAGGCCCTGCTGTTCCATCCAGATTACCCATGGGAAACAAACCTTGTTGACTCACCAATTTTGCAGTAGGTCGCAATCCCACTAATCCGTTAAAAACAGCGGGAATACGCACCGAACCACTATTATCCGACCCCACGCTAACTGTCGCGAAATTCACATTCACTGCAGCAGCTGAGCCACCACTAGATCCGCCGGGATTTTTCGAAGTATTGTAAGTATTTCCGATCCTGCCGGTACGACTACTAAACCCAAACATGCCGCCCGCAAATTCATCCATTCCACCTTTACCTAAAATGACAGCACCTGCGTGACGTAGTCTTGCCGTAACATCCGCATCCTTAACGGGTTGATTGCCTAATAACGCATATGAACCTGCAGTCGTTGTCGTATCATATGAATCGATGTTGTCTTTTAAAATAATGGGAACGCAGTGCAACGCGCCCGATAATTTTCCGCTTTGCGCAAATTCATTATCTAATCTTGCTGCCTCAGTTAATGCAGAAGTATTAATTTCTGTTAAGGCATTAATCGGAGCCTGGGTGGTATTGAAATTATATTGTTTGATTTGGGTTAAATAGGCGGTGATTAACTGCACGCAGGTTAGTTGTTTTTGCTGTATGGCATTTTGAATGGAAGTGATGGTGGCATCTTTAACGGTGAAAGCCATGCATGGCTGGAATGGTAACAATAGTAACGCTGCCAGGAAATAAGGTTTATAGGCTGATCGCATAATTAAGATTAATCCATGGATGATTAATGTATGGTAAACGAATTGGGGGGTTTGCAAAACAATTTCAGCTTTTATGGGGATATACTGGTAGCCTGGACACGCTTTTTGTGTCCGGGTTTGATGGCCACAGAGAGAAACCCGGACACAAAAAGCGTGTCCAGGCTACTGTTAGTTTTATTGAGTCTTTGCTTTAAATTTTACGACTAAATCTTTCAACCATTGAATTTCTTCAGCTACTAAAATTTTAGCGTGTGGCGTACCGGGATTGAGGGCCCAGTGGATGTTACCCTGTGTGATTTCAGCAACTACGTGGCCAGGTAAGGTGGTGTAAGACATAGGTATTTCTGCCCACGAGGAAAGCTTTTCTTCGCTATCAAATACCATGAGATACGTGATGCCATCTGCTACGGCTAAGATTGGATCAAACTTTTCTTCAGTCGCTGTTTCGTGCGTTGGGATATACAAGGTAGTGTTGACCAGCAATCCGTAAAACGCGTTACGTTTGCATTGGCTAATTTTTGCGCCCTCTAGGGCTTGATCTAAGGGTGTCATGGTTCTACCTTGGCTTGAAAATGGGTGTTAATTTTGGACATTTGGGGAAATGATGTCAACTATCTTTCAAGCTTTCTAAATGAATTTTGCGGAAGAAACGATGAATGATGGGTGAAAAAACAACAGCAATAATGACGATAAAAGCCAATCCGCTAAATAAAGCATAACAGCCTGCAAATATCTTTCCTGAGTTGGTAGCAAGCGCGGTCACAGGACCCATTCCCGATAAAATCATAGCGGCATTCTCAAACGCATCTGGCCACGACATATTTTCAAATCCGTGATAACCCAACATACCTATACTCAAAGCGATGGCAATAATCACTAAGCCAAATGAAATGTTGCGCCTCAAATGCTTATAAAAATTCGCATTAGTGTGAATCGATTGTTTTTTTCCAGTCATGACATATCCTTTTTTATCAAAGCCGAAACCAACTAAAGAGTATTAGATATCAGCTTAGCTGCAAATACAATTAAACTCACACATGCAAGGCATCGCTTCGCCATTCATATAAAACATCGGGACAATTTTCTTCGTTTTGTGAACCATCGGTAAGTTCTAATATTTGAAATCCATGCTTTTCATAAAAACGTCTAGCTTCCCTGTTTTCTTGAAATGTATTCAAACGAATTGGCGAACCTAGTTGCAACTTGGCTGTATTAACTAATAACGATCCAATCCCAAGTCCCACCATTTTGGGCGATAGGTAAAGGTGGTCAATCCAACCTATACTGTTTTTTTTGGATAAGATCATCATACCCACAACAACACTGTTTTCTTCAGCAACAATCACTTCAGAAGTTGATGCAATCATTTCACGAATCCATTGAAAAATGCTTTCATCTGAATGTGCAAGCGGAGCAAAAGCAACCAATTTTTTGCGTGAAGCTAAATAAATATTAGAGATAGCATCAGCATCTAATAATGTTGCTTTGCGTAATAATATTTTCTGTGACATAGGATCCCAATATTATTTAAACTTTTTTCACAAATTCAGATTTCAATTTCATAGCACCAATTCCGTCAACCTTACAATCAATATCATGATCACCTTCCACTAATCTGATATTTTTGACTTTCGTTCCTACTTTCACCACCAACGAGGAACCTTTTACTTTTAAATCTTTTATGACGGTAACGGTGTCGCCGTCTTGAAGAACATTACCATTCGCATCTTTAATAGTTAATGTATCTTCAGAAATCATTTCATCTTCAGCATGCGCCCACTCATGCGAACATTCTGGGCAGATAAATAACATGCCATCTTTATAAGTATACTCGGAGTTGCATTTTGGACATTTTGGTATGGTATTCATTATTTAAATTCTCGCATTTAATAAATTTAACTTTGCTTATTATAGGTTAATTAAACTTAAAAATCTGGGTCAGTATTAGCTCACCGCGTAAATTTTATACGGTGTGATAATGCTTGACCCCAATAGACTCTTTTGATAAACCTACTTCCACCCTATTCACCCCTCAAATCGAGAGCCCGCACCCATGAAAACCGGCACAGTAAAACGCTTCAACAAAATCAAAGGCTACGGCTTTATTACGCCTGACAATGAAGAAACTGAAGTCTTTGTTCATTTCTCGCAAATTCAAATGGAAAATTACAAAGAATTAAAAGAAGGTCAACGCGTCTGCTTTGAATTAGATAAAGGTGAGCGTGGTGTATTTGCGACGAATGTTAAAGTGATTTGATTTGAGAAGAATAAAACATTTCAACTCGTAGCGAACTAATTTTTTTATAACACTTACCGTGGATCCCGGACATTTTTACCATACAGCGGTAAAAATTCCGGGATGACAGTCGGGTTACGCAGTAGGTGCAGGACTTGTAAACCTATATTTGGTGTCATGCTGAAGAAGTTTTTTTACTTGATCTTCTCTTGCTGATTTATCGTGAAACAGTGCCGCACCGCATAAAATACCTTTTTGCGCCTTAGTGCTTTCACGTTTTTGATTAGCACGATTCTCTATTCCAATCGATGTCAATGAGCCAGCCGTTAATGACACTAATCCAGCGAGCGCAGTACCGATCATAACGCCAATTACAATACCAGCAGATATTGGAATTGCAATTGTTACCATTGTTAGAACAAAAGCAATTGCAGCAACAATAAGGATGGCGCCAATCGCTTTACCGATATTATCCCAACGTTCTTTTTTCTTGTCTTCATTTATAAAATTAGCTGTGTGAGCATCAATTCTATTTTTTAGGTTTGCTAACTCATCAGTAACCACAGGTGAATTATTTTGCGTTGAGGAAATATATTTATTTACAGCGCTAACACAGTCACTTAATAATGCAACCTCGTCTTCAATCGTCTTTTCAGAGCTTGTGTTATTTTGCAGGCAATCCATGCTCAAGGTCATAACGTCACTGATAATCGCTAAGCGGATTTCAGTTTGAAGTATATCCTTGTTTGCAACCTTATGTGCTTTCAATGCATCAGCAATGAGAGTATCCAACCCTAAACTTAAAGATAAAAAAATAGCTGGATTTTTATGGGCAGCAATCGCACTATTTATACGTTTTTTTTCATCATTTAGAAAATTTGATAAATCCGATTGAGATAAATTTGGGTTAAAATACATGACATTATTCTCGCAATTAAAAGAAAGTTTATCGGATTGTACTGTAGTTTTCTTAAGGGAGTATTAAAGCGCATAGGAGTTTAATTTTAATGCAACAGCATTTTTCGTCTTCAATATTTTGCAAATTCTCTGAAATTTCGTTTTCGGCATGACAATCTTAAAGCTAAATTTACAGTGTAAGCTCGCATTAATATCAAAATTCAGCTATTTTTGCAGTAAAATGCGGTGTATAATCGCGAAACACACAAAAATACATATAAAAACACGAGGAAAAGCTTCATGTTTAGTACCGCTACTATTCTTAGTTCCACGAGCACAACCGCAACCACAACCGCCGCAAATCAAAACACAACCCTTAATAATGAAGACAACAACAATAACGCAAAATCATTCATTATATTTAATGCTCCAAACCCCAGATTAAATACCTTTCAAACCGTATTTGACGCCATTAATGATTTAAAAAAATATTTTCAAAATGGCTTTACACAATGCATCACAACAGTTGCCTCAGATTTATCTTCCGTTAAAAAAGTTGATGAGAGATACAAATTCGACTCGTACTTAGCTCATCCTCTTTGTATTGTCGAATTATCAAAAGATGCGGCTTCTATAAAAGAAATAGTATCGAAAATGGCAAAAATTGAAAAAAAATTAATTCAAAATCAAACAAGCCCTAACAATACTTTGTTAAGCGAACTAACTAACTTGGAAGAACAATTAAAAAGCGCCATCGTCTCTATACAAATAAATAAAAGACTTGATCGAAACCGTCACGATTCTGAATTTAAAAATTGCAAAACTGAGAATAACCCTGCTACAGATACACCTTATATTATTTTTGATGGCAATGAATTAATCCAACAGGGATTCATTAATACGCCAGCTAAATCAATAAAAATAAGAGTGGCTAACGATCAATCTAACTTAACATCATTAGAAGACCCAATAACTGATGGCAATAATCTTAAAGGAAGCTCAAATTGCAACACTTCCCCTAAGATGAAATAAAACGAAGTTAGTCGCCCGATGGACTGAGCTGCTCTAATTCCAAGCGTCGCTCCATGGTCATTGCTAAAATGCATTTATTGGTTGGAACGCTACCAGGTGCGATGCCTTGGACATGCTTGCCATACCAATCACAACGCAAATGGCGGTAATCATTAAATGCATTTTGGATTTTTTCAACTTGGGCTTTTTGATCAGAAGACAAAGAACCTAAGTAATCATTATAAACTTGCGCCAAAACCCCATCTTGAAATTTAACTTCTGCTGGCAAACAAGTAGCCTCAGGATTCTTGTTTTGATTTTTCGTTAAGCATTCAAAAAAACCTGTTGTTAACGCGCCTTTATTTGGAAAGTCATAAAGCTGCATGATTCGATCTTGCGAGTAATTGGTTGCGAAGGCTGTGAGACTGGAAAGCGATAAAATTAAACCTGCCATTAAATAGCGCATTAATATTTCCTTATTCTATGCATTGACAATACCAATATAACACAAGACCAAGTAGCCTGGACACGTCTTTTGTGCCCGGGTTGGTTGCATCCAAGCCCCATAACTTGCCCCGAAAAAGCACCCCGGACACAAAAAGCGCGTCCAGGATACAAATTAATTTGCGATATCAATACCCATGGCTGCGGCATTTAATACTGCCGCAATACGCACACTGGATTGTATCGCAAGTTTGCTTACGCCTACTTTAGTCAGCTCATGCGTATGCGCTTCAATACACATTCCACAACCATTGATTGCTGACACCGCCAAACAATTCAACTCGAAATTGATTTTATCAATCCCGGGATTGGCGATAACATTCATGCGCAATTTTGCAGGCATGGTTGCGAATGATTTGTCATTGACTAAATGAATAAAACGATAATAAATATTATTCATCGCCATGATTGTTGCCGCAGATTGCGCAGCAGTGATTTCAGCTTCCGTTAGGCAACCTTTCACTTCAGATAAAATCGCTTCAATTACCTTCGCATTTTTGGTTGCATAAGCAGAAGCTAATGCCACACCGCTAATTTGATTTTTAATTAAATCAGGGGAACCCTCTTCTGTTAAAATAGTTGCTAAATTTAACTTGATATCTTTCGCGCTATCTAATAACGGATTTTTTAATTGCTCAATACTCATATCAATTTCCTCAAATTATACATTAAGCCGCTTGAATTGTTTCTTCACCTTTCTGCCAATTACAAGGGCAAAGTTCATCTGTTTGCAGCGCATCAAGAATACGCAAAACTTCTTTTGGATTACGACCCACATTTAAATCTGTCACCATCACAAATCGGATAATACCTTGTGGATCCACAATAAAAGTTGCACGCTCAGCGACACCTTCATTTTTATTTAAAATACCTAATGCTTGCGATAAATCACGCTTAACATCGGCGAGCATTGGGAATGGTAAATTGGTTAATTGCTGATTGTGTTGTCGCCATGCTAAATGAACAAATTCAGAATCTGTGCTACCGCCAAATACAACCGCATCGCGATCTAAAAAGTCTGCACTCAAGCGGCCAAACTCAGCGATTTCTGTCGGACATACAAAGGTAAAATCTTTTGGCCAAAAGAAAAAGACTCGCCATTTGTCTTGATGCGTTTTATGATCAACCTCAATGAACGCATCATTGATATTAGCTGATACCACCGCTTTCACTGCAAACTCTGGAAACATTTCACCAATCGCTAACATACTGATTTCTCCTGATTTCATTATTTAAAAACTTAAATTACTCGAAATCAGTTGATAAATATAATATATAGTTATTATAATATTGATAAGAATTAATTATAATATGCCGAGGCAGGATGAATACCCGCGATTTACAATACTTAGTCGCATTAAGCGATCACCGACATTTTGGCAAAGCAGCAGATGCCTGCTTTGTCAGCCAACCCGCTCTTAGCATGCAAATCAAAAAGCTTGAAGAAACGCTAGGTGTTACCTTAATTGAGCGCAACAATAAATCCGTCATGTTAACGGATGCTGGCATTGCTATCACCGAACAAGCAAGGCATATACTTAATCAAATTGAAGAAATGCGTGATTTTGCCAAATTAACAAAAGATCCATTGAGCGGCGAATTGAAAATCGGGATTATACCAACGCTCGCACCTTATCTATTACCATTAATCATCCCACCCCTTGCCAAAGAATTTCCGAAAATTTCCTTTTTCTTAATTGAAGAGCAAACAGCTACTTTAATTGAAAAATTAAAAGCAGGAAAATTAGATGCTGCATTTTTAGCGCATCCTGTATTAGAAACCAGTTTCTCTTCTTCATTATTATTTACAGAAGAATTTTTGCTAGCGGTACCCATCACTCACCCATTAGCAAAGCGAAAAACAATCATGCAAAATGATTTGATCGACCAAAACGTGCTATTACTGGATGAAGGCCACTGCATGCGCGAACAAACACTGTCCTTTTGCCACAAACGTAAAGCCTCTGAAACGCAAAATTTTCGCGCTACCAGCTTAGAAACGTTACGTCATATGGTAGCAGCTGGCAACGGCATCACACTCATACCCAAATTAGCGAAGCTTCCAAATAGCCATATTGCCTACATTCCATTTAGCGCACCAAAACCTACGCGCTCGATTGGATTATACTGGCGGGCTTCTAGTGCAAAAAGCACATTATTAGAAAAAATGGCGACCAAAATTAAAAAAATTTGCTAGCGCCTGATAAGAATTTTCAAGCTTATTAATTGACACCAACAAATAGCACCTCTATACTGCCCTCCGTTAAATCACCAGGGGTGCCTTGATTTGTTTTCAAATCAAAGCTGAGAAACACCCTTATAACCTGCTCTGGGTAATGCCTGCGGAGGGAGAGTGAAGCGCGATTATTCGTGAGAATTTCTCATATTCGTAGCTTACCTCCGCAAAAAAGTTTTGGAGGAAAGCAATGATTACCGACCACCTCAAGCTTTGTTTAGTTACACATATTGAAGACACTCCTTTTTGTTTATACGAGCAGTTTATTCTGCAAGCGATTGCTGGCGGGGTAACATCAATTCAATTGCGAGAGAAATCCAAAAATAAACAAGAAATTAGCACAATCGCCTTAAGGTTAAAGCAGCTATTAAATCACTCTAAAATACCGCTTATCGTTAACGATCATATTGATATCGCTAAAGAAGTAGATGCGGATGGCATTCATCTTGGTCAATCAGATTACTCACCCCTCGATGCACGAAAAATATTGGGTAACAACAAAATAATCGGCTGGTCAATTGAATCACTGGCACAGCTAGAAATTGCGAATCAGTTAACCTGTATCGATTATGTAGGTGCGAGCGCTATTTTTCCAAGCAAAAGCAAATCAAATTGCAAAACCATTTGGGGATTAAATGGTTTGCGAAAAATTTCTAGCCTATCTAAACACCCTGTTGTTGCCATCGGTGGTATCAATCAAAACAATATACGCAATGTCATTGCGAGTGGCGCAAGCGGTGCCGCTGTTATTAGCGCGATTCATGATCATGATGATCCTGAAATGGCGGCACGTAATTTAATTTCAAACTTTGGGGAGAAAAATTATGCGTGATAAAATAAATGAATTAGTCAGTAAAATTAGGCACGAAAACCCTCTTATTCTCAATATAACAAATTATGTGACAATGGATTTTATTGCTAATGGATTACTTAGCATTGGCGCATCGCCTGTGATGAGTAAAGCGCCGACAGAAATAGCTGATTTAATGCAATATGCTAAAGCCGTAGTCATTAATCTTGGCACCTTAAATGAAGAATTTATTGATCTCTGTCGACACACTATGGCTTTGGCAAATCAATTTAATAAGCCGATTATTTTAGACCCTGTTGGAGCCGGCGCTAGTCAATATCGCACTGATGTTTGTCGATCGTTTTTGCATGATTATGATATTGCCATTATTCGTGGCAATGCGAGCGAAGTGATGGCTTTGGTTGACTCAACTCAAAAAACAAAAGGGGTAGATAGCACGAGCGAAACAAGTGCTGCTATTGCTAGCGCTAAAATATTATCTAAACAATATGGCGCAGCCATTATTATTAGCGGCAAAATTGACATCATTGTTGATCAAGATGCAGTAGCGGAATGTGATCGTGGATCTGCTTTAATGCCAACTGTTACCGGTACGGGATGTTTATTAACAGCTGTGATAGGTGCCTTTCATGCAATTGAGCCTAATCGATTTGAGGCTTGCAAAATAGGCACTTTGTTTTATGCGATTTGCGGGGAAAATGCTGAGAAACATTCAAATGGTCCTGGGACATTTCGTTCTGCATTTTTAGATGCGTTGCATTTGTAGCCTGGACACGCTTTTTTGTGTCCGGTGTAGTTGCATCTGGATATATCTGTATACACAAACAAACCCGGACACAAAAAACGTGTCCAGGCTACGAGGTCAACTTGAAATGAATAATCTTCCATGCGTACTAACGATCGCAGGCACTGATCCTTCAGGCGGCGCAGGCATACAAGCAGACATCAAAGCGATTTCAGCAAACAACTGTTACGCAGCGTCTGTCATCACCGCACTTGTTGCCCAAAACACAACGGGCGTACAAGCGATTGAAAAAGTATCACCTGAGTTTTTATTGCAACAATTAAATTCTGTCTTTTCTGATTTAGATATTAGCGCTGTAAAAATTGGGATGCTACATAATGAATTGGCAGTTGAAATTGTTGCCTCCACTTTAGAAAAAGTTAGGCAAAAGAATATTGTATTAGATCCTGTCATGGTCGCAAAAAATGGTTGCGCACTACTTGATACCAATAAAATTACTTATCTTAAAGAACGATTATTCCCGATCGTAGATCTTATCACGCCTAATTTATTTGAAACTGAAAAACTATTGGGAAGAAAAACTGAAACATTAAAAGAAATGGAATTTGCCGCCCAAGAACTTGGCAAAATGTATGATATTAATGTCTTAGTTAAAGGCGGCCATCTAGATTCCGATCAGTCAACCGACGTGCTTTATTTAGCAGCCACCGCTAGCTTTCATTGGTTTCACGCCAAACGTATCCACACGAAAAACACACACGGCACAGGATGCACCCTATCATCAGCCATTGCCGCCTATTTAGCGCATGGTTTTTCCTTACCCAAAGCGATAAAAGCTGCAAAAGATTATCTTACCAATGCAATCCTAGCTGGCAGCTTGGAAAAAATTGGTAACGGCTCAGGCCCTGTCAATCATTTTTATTTTTTAGAGAGTTTAAACCATGATATTTGCACGAATGAATAATGCTATTTCACATTTACTTCCTAAAATTTGCGAGCACCCCTTAAATATTGCTCTTTTAAAAGGAACGTTGCCACGCCATGTTTTTCGTTTTTACTTGGAACAAGATTATTTTTATTTAAGTGACTTTGCTCAAGCATTAAATATTACAGCCAAAAAACTATCTTCAAAAAAACATGCGGATGAATTAACAGCATTCTCGAGAGAAATCATTCAATCACGTGAAAATCTCCATTTAAAATACCTAGGCGAACCTAGATCATCTCGTTTTTTTCAACCGCAACGATTAAACACTGCAAAAATCCCTGTTATCTCGTTTTACACAAAACACCTGCTAACAACGGCTCGCACATCAACACCTGCCGAAGCTATTGCAAGCATTATTCCATGCCCTTTACTCTATTGCACCGCTGGTATAAAGATGTTAGCTAATCCAGATTTTACAGTAAAAAATCCGTATTATTCTTGGATTTTATCCTACTCAAACCAACAATTTACAAGCGCTGGCAAATCAATGGTTCGAATTGCGGAAGAATTAGGCAATAAAACTCCCTGCCCAATTATAAAAGAAAATATGATTTCTGCTTTTGTTAAATCTGCGGAATATGAGATATTATTTTTAGATAGTGTTTATAAAAATATGGATGCAGCAAATGAATCACACATGCAAAATACACGCGCATTTAAATGAGTTTAGTTTGATTGAAAAATATTTTACTAATCAGAAAGTATTTCGAACGGATGTATTATTAGGCGTAGGTGATGATGCCGCATTAGTCACTATACCTTCTAATCATCAATTAGTATTAACAATGGATACTTTAATAGAAGGCATTCACTTTCCCACTCACACTTCACCGTGCGATATTGGCTATAAAGCATTAGCAGTCAATTTAAGTGATTTAGCAGCAATGGGCGCAGACCCTGCATGGATAACGCTTGCACTCACTATACCGGAAGTCAATTCAACTTGGCTGGATGATTTTGCAAATGGCTTATTTCAATTAGCCAATGAGTTTAACGTGCAATTAATTGGTGGTGATACTACTCGTGGAAAGCTATCAATAACGATACAAGCACACGGCTTTGTGCCGACAAATCAAGCTTTGCGCCGAGATGGGGCAAAAGTTGGCGATAAAATTTATGTCAGCGGTACATTGGGCGATGCAGGCTTAGGATTACGGGTAGCGCGTGATAATTTTGATTTACCATTTGATGATAAAATACTTGTATTACAAAAATTAAATCGACCTGCTGCTAAAATTAAACTTGGAATCATGCTAAGAGAATTAGCCAACAGTGCCATCGATATTTCAGATGGATTACTTGCAGATTTAAATCATATTTTGGAAAGAAGTCATGTTGGCGCAAGGATTAACGCAAACGATATTCCTCTATCTAAGGCATTGCTTAATTTACCACGAGAAGAAGCACTGAAACTTGCTTTAACTGCAGGCGATGATTATGAATTATGTTTTACTGTTTCACCGGAATGTGAAAAACTATTACCTATGAATTGCTATTATATCGGGGAAATTGTAGAAGGAAATCAATTACAGATATCAGGTTACACGGGTGATACGTCGGGTTATAAGCATTTTTAGTCATTGCCACGTTTTTCGTGTCCGGGTGTCGCACCGGAACAAGTCCTCGGGATCCAGATAACCCCGGACACAAAAAACGTGTCCAGGCTACTTTTAGTAAACCTTAAACACAACCGTCACCGTTTCTAACACTTCTTGATTGCCTGGTTCAATATTCGAGTTTGCTGCCGGAGATTTTGCAACCATCGCAACCGCGCGATTCATCATTGGCATGACATCCCCAGAACTACTTGTCATCACATTAACTACTCGCCCTAATCTCAAGCCAGCATCGGTTGCGATGTTTTGTGCTTTTTTCATTGCATTATCGATTGCACGTTTTCTTGCAACATCACTTAAAGTTAAATCATCTTCAAAACTAAACGTAACCCCACGAAGCTCATTCGCTCCATTCGTCACTGCACCATCAATTATTTTTTGAAGTTGTGCAGTTGATTCATTAATATTTCGCACTTTCACCGTTATTGTTTGATTTGCTTGATAGCCAATAATTTTATTTTGATTATTGCTGTAATCATACTTAGGCGACAAATAAAACCCAGTCGTCTGAATATCTTTGTCAGCAATCCCTAGCTGCTTAATAAAATTAATCGCGCTATTTGCTTTCTGATTATTCATATCCTTTACTGCCGACGCCTCCACCCCATCCGACACCACGCCAATCACCACCGTCGCCAAATCCGGCACACTCTCAGCCTTCCCCGTCGCCGTTACACTCATCAACTGCGACTCCCCACGAATAATCTTAAGCTGATTTACACAAAGTAATATCAGTAAAAAAATTGACAATAAAGCTAGTAACTTAATCATCCAAGCTGGTAGGGACATATTATTTCTCCGTTTGGGTTGGTGGCAAAAAAGTGTATTTGAGCACTAATCATTTTACTACCAGATTACCAATAAAAGATTGGTATAGCCACTTGCCACTTTAATTAGCGGCACGCTTTACACGATTGAAATGGCTAAGAAACATCAGAAACCATACTTAATATTTATACTGTCACCAGAATTAGAGTGAGAAAAATAATAACACCCCAAACCAAAGCTTAAAATTACAGTCAACCACGTTGAGCTTGCTTGCAATTGATTCTTTTAAATAAGTATGAGCATTTTATTACTATTCCAAACTGTAAATTGTCTATATTTGGCGTTAGGTAATTCTGTGCTATAATTATATAAATTGTCCATTTTTGGCGGATGAGGAATACAATTTATGAGCAAAAAATATTACAAAAAAAGCCTTAAATTCAAGGTGTTAAATAGAATTCAGCGTCGAATCGTTGGAAATATCGTCTTGCGCGATGATATTGAAAACATGGGGAGTCCTCGCCAAATTAGTCGCTGCTTAAAAGACCTTGTAAAAATGGGAAAATTGGTTAAAATTGGCTACGGTATTTACGCTAAAGCTTATATCTCAAAAACCCTCAACAAGCCCATTATCCAAGGTGGGTTTGGACAAGCCTGCAAAGAAGCCCTCACCAAAAAAGGTGTTAGATGGAATCCTGGAAGTGCAGAACAAGCTTACAATGCTGGCCTGTCAACACAAATTCCTGTCCGCACCATTATCCAACTTAAAAGTCGCTATAGAGGCCGCCTGACGTATGGCAATAGAAAATTAATTGTGGAGAAAGGAATTAATGCTAAATGAAAAATTATTGCAACAAATCAGCGATACAGGTGAGATTTTAGGTTTAGATGAAGCCGCAATTGAAAAAGATTATTATGTTACTCAAGTCATTCACGTCCTTTCTAATTTAGAAAATGAATTGTTTCAATTGATATTCTGCGGTGGCACTTGTCTTGCTAAAGCACACAAGCTCGTACAACGGATGTCTGAAGATGTAGACTTTAAGATACAGCTAAAAATAAAAGAAAACTTTAGTAAATCGCGCTTAAAAAAAGAATTGAGAGAGTTTCGCGCACAAATCAGATCATCCTTAATAGTGCCCGATTTATCAGTGATAAATGATGTGGCACGCAACGAAGGCAGATACCAACAAATTACCTTAAAATACCCCTATTCATTTCCAGTTGGCTCAGCATTACGTCCGGATATCAAAATTGAATTAACTGCAGCAAACATTCTTCTACCAATTGATACAATGGAAATAAAAACACTCATTGAGGATAACTTTAACGAAATAACTTTATTCATTCCACCTATCACTAAATGCGTTTCAATTAATGAAACTGCTATTGAAAAATGAGTCGCCTTAACTCGTCGTATAATGGCAATCGAACGAAGCAGGGAAGAAGATGATAAAACTTTAATTCGTCATATTTATGATCTTAATGCTATCCAGCAAGCCAATAAAATTAATCCAAATTTCGTTAAATTTGCAAAAATAATTATATTAAGTGATGGCATGCAATTTAAAAATCAGCATCCTGAATACGCAAATGATCCTATCACAGAAATTAAACAATCGCTAAACCTGTTAAAAAATAAAATAATATGGAGAGAACGATATGAAGAATTTATCGAAGCAATGGTGTACGATAACAACTCTACCTTTCGATATGATGATGCAATTAAAACCCTGGAAAATATTAGCAACAACGTAATTAGCAATCTTTAAAGAATTAGCAATTCCTGGATAGTGAATTGCTAATGACACAAACCCCAACTATCACATACAATCCCACCTGAGCCCCAGGGCTTTATGGATATCAAACTTAATAGATGCACATTAACATAACTTGGAAGAGATAGTCATCCGAGTTAACTTGTAAACATTACGCTTGGGCTTTGCTTTCCTTGTAAAGCCCAAGAATAAATTTAGTTTAAGTCATCGAATTTAATAACGTGATTAACTCGCCTTCCATGAAACATCGCATTCTTGCTTTGCCGAAGCTTCTAGCATCTCAATCAACGTAAACGCGCGATGCGCTAGGCTGATATTTTCTTCTCGCTCATCATCATCCACATTGCTGGCTGAACTCGTATTTTTTTCAGGTGCCGCATTACTGATTCCTTGCTTTAAACGAGCAAGCACTGCAGGAATATCTTGGTAAGGAATAGTACCTTGCATCTTATCGTAACCCATGATTTTTAATAAACGCTTTGCGATATCACCAAACATGGTAATAGTTTCATAAACATCTGATTTAAACATGACAATCATTTTGAACTCCTAATAATTCTCTATAACTTAATCTAACTTTTTAAACTTTAAACGACAAGAGGCGCATGTCATAATCGGGAAATTTTAAACTTATCTTGGGAGAAAAAAATGCAAAGAGCCGTACTTGCAGCACCAAACACAAACTACTATAGCGCATGCGCTGCAACTTTGTGGCGCAATGCTGCGTACTATACCAGTATGCGACCTTACCCCTCCATCCCCCATTTACGCGGCCACTATTTTTCAGGTGGCAGACTCAGTTATTTGCAAAACAATGGCTTCGTCAAAAATATGCGAGAAGCCGCAGCACTCGGTGGTATGTGTACATTTTGGGTTGAGAGCAAATTAACTATTTTAATCACAGACCCTGAACTTGTTTATCAATACAAAACATTTGGCCAAACTAATTTTACTGATTCGCATATTCCAAATTTAGATCAAGTACTAGGCCCATCCGCAACAAATCATAAACACCTCAACACAAGAAGAATTTATCATCACGCCTTATCAGGAAGATCACTAGCTAGAATTGAAGAAAGTGTTTCCAATGTAGGTGATGCCAAAATTGCAGCCCTAAACAATGATGATAATCCCGGTATTAAAAATGCTGGCCGTTATTTCCGTGAACTCATGTTTGATCTTGCACTGAATTTATTCATGGGAGTTAAAACAGCTGATTTAGCTAAAGATGATTATGACAATATCATAGCCTATATCGACAAACTTTTTACTGGCAACGATAAAGATTATTTATTGTATATCCTTAACCTAAAAGAAATACCTAAAGATGACACTGATCTAGAAAGACGTCTAAATGAATTTAAAAAAAACATGGCACGAGAATTCAAAGAATTAATTTTAGATAAATACAACATAGACTCTGACAGTGTATTTTATAAAATATGGACTGAAACAAAAGAGTATAACGATGACGATGAATACACACCCGAGAATGTTTTTCCTGAAGCATTCTTTTTTTTAGTAGGCGGACCTGTTTCTTCTCTTGGCGATAGCTTCACGATTGTTTTGCAGTTAATTTGCCAGCATGAAGACGTTCATAACAAATTATCTGAACTTCTAGCAACAAACAATGAAGAAGCATTAATTTATCTTGATCAAATCATTAAAGAAGCTTTTCGTTTGCATCCACCTGTTGCAGTCCTTCCAGCACACACCGTTAAAGAAGATTTTATTTTAAACGGCATTACGATTAAAACCGGTGACAACATTGTGATTTCCCCCTTAGTTAATCATTGCGACCCCGCCTATTGGCCACAACCTGAAAGATTTAATCCGGATCGTTTTGCCGCCAATGCAAACATTCCTAGAGGTACTTATTTTCCTTTCGGATTAGGCGATAGAGGATGCCCCGGGAGTCAATACGGTTTACTTGTTTTAAAAACGTTAATCGCAAAATTATTTAGAAATTTTGATGTTAAGATTAAAAAAGATTCCACTTTACAACACCTAGGCCCTACGACTGTTACTGCAAATTTAGATGTACAGTTGAATAAACGAAATCATAACTTAACAAAATCTTTTAAGAGGTAATAAAAACTAGGCGCACCCGCTACGACGGATTAATTTACGCTCATAGAAGAATATGCTTAAGCTGATCCGTAATATGTGCGATGCGCTTGGAATCTTTGGGTGCTACGAAGATAGTATCATCGCCTGCTATTGAACCCAAGATATTGAGCTTAACGAGGTGTGAGTCAATTTCTCGGGCGACCAAAGATGCGGCACCAGGGCTTGTGTGAATCACAATCAGGGTCGCATTATGGCTGATATTGATAATAAGTTGCTTAACGGTGGATGATTTGCTGGATCGATTCATCTCATGCATCAAACCATGCTCATGGGGCAACCGATAAGAATTTCGACCTTCTTGATCGACAATTTTAACCGCGCCCACTGCGTGCAATAAGCGTGAAATCTTCGATTGGTTCGTGCTAAACCCCTGTTTTTTAAGCGCATGGGCAATATCTTCATGGGTGCCCACTTTCCCCTCTTGCAGCAATAAACGTAGCGCTAGCTCAATATTTTTCTCAGACATGGCTTATCCCCTTAAGGTCGCTAGATCATATCCTATTTAAAATGGGTTGCAAACTGACGCCGATAGAATTATTATGCAGTTAATGTGAATAATTATTCAATAGGGCAAAACGATGAGCACCTCTAAAAAGATTAAAAAAGCAGGTATATATATTGTTTCACTATTAGGTGCAGCCGGTACCGCTTTGCAAAACTACATGGCCGTCATCGCGCTATTTCAAGCAATCGCGCAAGGTACGGCTACGCTTTCAAAATCTATCTGGGCATTATTACATGGTATCGCTATAAGCTTTGGCGGAGTTTGCACTGGTGTTGTTAATTTATGTATAAACGTCGAGTTGATCGAAAGCTTTATTGATCGATTCGTCCAAAATAATTTTCCGAAAGATTTAAAGGGTGCCAGAAAATTTCGATTTTGGTTTGGTTGTGCTGTGTTTATTGTCACAGGTATTTTATTCGGTTTAACCGCACTTGCTTTCGGGCCGATTGGCACACTTGCGGCGATTGGTATTGCTGCGGGATTATTTGTTTCCGTGATTATGGTGATGCAAGAATTAGAAACGTGGTTTAGAAGTTTTAAAACCAATAAACCATTAAAAGATATTTTTACGGATTGGAAAAAATCATTAACAAAAGGCAAAATTGTAGGCATTGCGATTGCAGTTGGCAATGTGGTGGCTTTGAGTTTATTGTTTACTTTAGGTTTAGCGAGCCTTTTAACGTATGTCGGTGTTGCTGCACTCCCTGCTTTTATTATTGGTTTAAGCGTTGCTTTCACCGGTGGGGCATTTACTGAATTTTATTTTTATAATGAATTTCTTTCTGATTTTTGCGATAAAATAAAAGAACGATGGAAAGAATTCAAAACAACTCCTTATCCTGTGCTTGGCGCCGCCATCAGTATTATTAACGCCTCCATCAATGGTATTTTAGCTTACACCGGTATCATGATGATCACGGGATTATTGACCGCAGCAAGCATTGCTGTACCACCGATTGGCGTAATGATTGCAATCGCTGCAACGGCAGCCGTATTTGCGGGAACTGCTTCACTGATTTTAGGTGTCGATTTCTGGATTAGCCGATTCAAGAAAAAAGAAGAGCCTGCAGCGTCGCCTGCCATTAAACGATCATTATCCACTACCGCCTTATTGATGGATGAACATGGTTTAGATTCTTCGAATAGTTGCGACAATACAGTTATCAATGATCATGCGCCAGCGTTTAGCGATGTCAATCATCCAGTGGATGCAATACCCGTCTCTTCCCTCGACGACCTACCACGAGGAAAATTTGGATTTGCAGCGTTATAGTAGCCTGGACACGCTTTTTGTGTCCGGGGTTGTTGCATACGGGTGTATCCAGATACAACAAACCCGGACACAAAAAGCGTGTCCAGGCTACATATTATCCTAGCTTTCGTGTTATTCTTACCTAAATCACTGAGGACGGTATTAAATATGAATAGCTGGAACGGATTAGATTTTATTATATTCTTAATTTTCGTATTAAACACAATGTGGGGCATGGTTCGCGGAGCAACGAGAGAAATTATTTCGGTAATGGGTTTAAGTGCTGCTTTAATTATTACAATCAAATTCACGGTTCCTCTCACCAATCTTTGGAATTCTTCACCTTTGCTACGAGATGTGGTCAATAATACTTATATGAATAATTTCATGATAGCAATTGGCGCAGGCCCGATTACTATGAACTTATTGCGTGAGCTTGCTTATTCTGTTTGCTTACTGATTTGCTTTGTTGGCACTTATAGTCTTTGTGAAGCTGTTTTTTCTTATCCTGGCTTTGTTGAAATGATGTCATTCCCTTATGCTACCCTTAATCGCAAAATTGGTGGCGCTTTAGGTGCGACTCGCGCTTATATTTTTACGCTGATTTTATTAGTCATTTTAACTCAACATCTATTCCGCAATAATAATAACGAAATTTTCCGCAACAACAATCTGGTCACTGGTTCATTTTTTGCAAGATTATTTGAACCTTCAGCTAAAAAGCTTGATCGCATCATTGATGATCAACGTCCGGAAGATTACAAAAAAGTGTATCAAGATAAAAATCTTTACAATGACCAAAATGTTATTCAAGACACTCACACTGGATTGCCAGATCAGAAATTACCGCAATAATACCGTGAATGTAGCCTGGACACGCTTTTTGTGTCCGGGTTGGTTGCATACGGGTGTATCCAGATACAACAACCCCGGACACAAAAAGCGTGTCCAGGCTACTTCTTGAATGTATCTTTAATGAAAGTCATTAGTAATAATGAAATTAACACACAGAATGGTAACACCCACAAATACGTGAAAAAATCGCGCGAAATAGATGTGATAAATAAGTACGGTATAAATAGTAATATCGTGTTAAACAAAAAAACCATGGTGTTTAGCACACTGATTGCAACACCACGCGTTGTTTCCGTTGCCCGCTCGCTCACCATCGTATAAAACAACATGGCGCCTGATAAGAAAAACCCGGTTAAAAATGACATTGCTTTAATCAGAATTAAGCTTTCAATGGCAAAGCGTGGGAAATAAATTTCTAAAATTAAAGCCATCGCGCCCAATGCTAATGATGCGTGCACAACGATAATGCGCGATTTTATTTTATTGGATAGCCAGCCCATTAAAGGAGTACCAACCCCCACCCCTAAAAATACCATGCTACTAATCAAGACTGCTTGTAAATGTTCAACATGATAAAACACTTGCACTTGGGCATACCAATAACTGGCATAAGCTAACAAGGTACCGAAAGAAGTGGCTGCCGCAAAAGCACATAGTATAATTTGCTTATTCTTCAATACTGTTTTCAAAGATTTTATCAGAGAAATATTTTTACCATGATAGTAATTGGCGGGTGTTTTTACTAAAAGCACACATAACACAAATAATGCTAAGCCAAATATTCCCAAATCACGATAAATATCACTCCAAGCATGCGTTGCCAATGCTAGCGTTAAATAATAATGAATCACGCCCGTTAGCACACATGATATTGTTTGCGATAAGCCAAATAAAATAGGAAACAATTTAACTGAAAACCATTGCGAAATTAAAATGGCAACGGAAATAAAAGCAAACGATGCGCCCAATCCTTGTAAAAAATTCGATAATGCAAAAACATACACATTATCAGCATACGAAATACAAATATTGCCAAGTGCTAGCAATAACACACCGGTACTAACAATAAATTTGGCGCTATATCGATCTAATAAATAGCCGGCAGGAATTTGCATACAAGCAAACCCTAAAATAAATGCGCCTGTTGCAAGGGAGGCACTGACATCATTCACGTGTAAAGAGGATTTAATGACATCAGAAAAAACAGCTGCGGCGGTATTTAGGCAAAATGAGTATACGACAAAGATAGTCGCTACCAGCCATACAATTAAGCCGTTGATAAATCTTGGCATTTGCGGTTGCCTTTTGATTTATTATTATAAGGATATTTTAGCATAAATAGTTGGACGTCGTTGTAGCTTGGGCACGTTTGGGGTTGTTGGTGTGGCCACCGCACCGAACCCGGACAAAACGCTGCGCGTTTAGTCCAGGCTACTGTTGCACTTGTTCATTTCGTGCTATATCTATTACTATGCAAAATGATCAAAAGCCTACTATTATTTCCCTTCCCGCTGCGATTGCTATCGGCATTGGGGGTATGATTGGTGCCGGTATTTTTTCAATCCTGGGTGTTGTTGCGGAAGCCGCTGGTAGCGGCATGTGGATTTCATTTTTGATTGGCGGCATTGTTGCGCTGTTTTCTACGTACTCTTATGCCAAATTGGGGGCAGCTTTTCCTTCGGCAGGTGGCCCCGTTGAATTCCTTGTGCGCGGCTGGGGTAAAGGCAGCATCAGCAATGGTTTTAACTTATTTATGTGGATAGGGTATATCATTTCAATCGCGCTCTATGCGCAAGGTTTTGCGGGTTATTTCTTAACTTTTTTTACAACCAATTCGCACCCACTGCTGTTAAAAAGCGCTGCTATTGGGATTGTCATTTTATTTACCGCCATTAACATGCTAGGCGCGAGGTCGGTTGGCAAAGTTGAATTATTCATTGTGATTATCAAGGTGAGCATTCTCATTCTATTTGCCGCATGCGGTTTATTTTACATTCAACCGTCTAATTTAGCGTTTTCGCACATTAACAGCGTAAAAGACATTCTTTATGGTACCGGTGTTTTATTTATTGGTTATGAAGGATTTGGCCTGGTAACTAATGCGGCCGCCAACATGGTTGATCCGCAAAAAAGTCTGCCAAAAGCGCTTTATTTAAGTGTTTTGATTGTGATTGCCATCTACATTGCGGTATCGGTGACTGTATTAGGTAATTTATCCATCAGTGAAATTCATGCGGCGAGTGATTATGCGTTAGCAGAAGCTGCTAAACCGTTTCTTGGTTCACTTGGATTTTCATTAATTGCCATTGCCGCCCTATTTTCTACGGGTTCTGCTATTAATGCGACCTTATTTGGTGGCGCCAATATTTGCTACATGATTGCCCGAGACGGCGAATTGCCCAAAATCGCAACGGATAAAGTCTGGGACAATGCGACAGGTGGTTTATTGATTACTGCTTTGCTTGTTATATGCTTTATCTTGTTTTTTGACTTGGCGGGCGTTGCCATGATGGGAAGTGGCGCATTTTTGCTGATTTATGCAGCAGTAAATGCGGGTCATTTGCGTATTACGCAACAAACAGGCGCAAATACCGTAATTATACTGTTTTCTTTATTGTTATGTTTAGGTATGTTTACTATTTTAGAGATATACACTTTTCAACAAGCGCCTTCTGCTGTTTACACAATGATCATCCTACTTATCGGATCATTTGCTAGTGAAAAGATTTATACTCGCTTTTTTAAGTAACATAAGCCATTTCAGGATCCCCCATGAAAATCAAAAAATCATCCTTATCATTTATTGATGTATTAAAATTTACAGCGGGTTTTTGGGTGAAGCAGCCTGTGAAATTATCTGTTATTTTGGTTATTATTACGATTGGCTCTATTCTTGAAACCTATTTACCAAGTGCGCTTGCGAATTTTTTAAATGCCATTCAGCATCATGCTGATCATACAAAAATTTTATGGGCATTAGGTATTTTCTTAGGTGCATATCTCGCACAAGCATTACTTTTTTCTGTTGATTATCTTATTTACAATTTATTTGAAACAAAAATTTTCAAAGCGGTTGTTGATGAAGCTTTCACTCATATTTATCGTCTGCCAGAAAAGTTTTTTGTAAACACTTTCACCGGTAGCATTGTTTCCAAAATTAATCGTGCGCGCAATAAAATTGAAGTATTTGAAGATCAAATTTTAATTCGCATTTATCCAACGGCCATTATTTTAATTGGCAGCATGCTATTTTTGATGGTGCAATTTCCGATGCTTGCTCTAGTGATGAGCATTTATCTGGGTATTTTGATTATTGTAAGCTGCTATCTGGTTTTTAATATATCAGGGCCTGCGCAAGGAGAATATGCGACCGCACAAGATCATTTCAGCGCGCATCTTGCTGATAACATTTCAGGTATTGCACCGACTAAATCATTTGCGCAAGAACCATTCGAATTAGAACGCTTTTTTGAAGTCACCGATGAATTACGCGTTAAAAATCTACGCGCTTATCATTATGGGAACTTTGCGGGCTTTATTCAACGCATGTTGATTGTTGGCATGTTAGTTATTTTAATGGGTGGTGGCACTTGGTACTTTTTCCAAGGCAAAGCTACCGTTGAAAACATGGCGTATTTAGCATTTGCTTACACCATTATGCAATCATATATGCGTGATGTTGGCGAAAATATTAAAAATTTATTAACTTCATCTTATGATTTGCATGGCGTGATTGAATTATTACGCGAAGAACCAGAAGTGTCTATTAACACTGTTTATCCAGAATTAAGTATTAAACGTGGTGAAATTGTATTTGATCAGGTTGAATTTACCTATCCTGATAAAGTGGCGCCAATTTTTACTGATTTATCTATCACGATTAATGCGGGTGAACGCGTTGCGCTTGTTGGTCATTCCGGTGGCGGTAAAACGAGTTTTATTCGTTTGTTACAATGCTTGTATCCGATTCAACAAGGTCATATTTATATTGATGGTCAAGATATCACACTAGGTTCGCGACGCTCGCTGCGCAGTGCCATTGGTTTAGTACCGCAAGATCCGATTTTATTTCACCGCACTTTGCGTGAAAATATAGCTTACGCTAAACCTTCCGCTTCTGATGCTGAAATTCATGCGGCGGCACGGAAAGCGCATATCGAAGAATTTATCCTGAATTTGCCATTGCAATATGACACTTTAGTTGGGGAGCGCGGCATCAAGTTATCGGGTGGTGAGCGGCAACGTATTGCCATTGCTCGTGCGATATTAGCGGATCGCCCTATTTTGATTTTAGATGAAGCAACTAGCTCGCTTGACTCTGAAAGTGAGCGTGCGATTCAAGAAGCATTGCATACACTTACCCATGGCCGCACGTCGATCATGATTGCGCATCGATTATCAACTATTTTAGATGCAGATCGCATTTTAGTATTTGATAGTGGCAAAATTGTTGAACAAGGCTCGCACGAGCAATTAGTTAAGCGTGAGAATGGGATTTATGCTAATTTGTTTAAGTTGCAATCGGGTGGGTTTATTGCAGAGTAGCCTGGACACGCTTTTTGTGTCCGAGGTTGTTGCACCAAGACACCTCTCGATACAACAACCCGGACACAAAAAGCGTGTCCAGGCTACGGTGACTTGACCTAAACCTGAATTATTATAAAATTACTCACGAATGCAACATTACTTATAAGGAAAATTCGCCATGAAACTAATCACCACATTTCTTATCACCTGCCTTCTTCTTTGCGGCTGCCAAAATACCGTGAAAGGCTTTGGTCAAGACATGGAAAACACTGGCCAAGATATCAAAAAATCGGTTAATTCATGATTTCATTCCGCACACTTAAGTGTGCGGAGTTTTTTTGCCATTAAATAAGGTTTCAGCATGCCTTTTCGTTTTATATCTTCCGAATTACTCACTTTTACCCCACCGCGACTTGGCGAACAATTTTTTCAATGGCGGACTTGCGATGAGTCACCCAATCGTTACGTATGTTTAAGAACAAATGAACATCACAAAATAGATATCTTCCAAATTAATTTGGAAATTGAAATTAAACCAAAACCACGCATACGCATTTCGACTGAAATTTTTTGCCCTATTTTATTGGCAAAAATGCGCGATGAAAATTTTAATTATCATTCTTTCATCCCACCCAATTCACATCCGCATAAAAAAAGGATCCCCGCTGCAAATTGCCATTGTGAATTTGGCACTGATGAAGAAAGTAAAAACAATGCGAGAGATTTTTTAACTGCTCTAGTCACACATTCAAAACTACCTGAATTTTCTAGTGCTAGCGGAAGAGAAATTGCACTCTATGCTTTTTCTAACTGGATTTTTATATTAGCCAGCAAATATAAAGCTTTTGATCTCACGCTTGGCACTGAATGGATTAACAGCGCATGTAATGATTACACCGCAAAAAAACTTGCTAAAGAAAATTGGAATCGCAATAAATCCATGCTTGCTCATTGCAGTTTATTTGCAATAGCAGTGACCACTTCGCTTGTCACAACAATTGCTATCATGAAAAATACTCTATAAGCCTAATTGATTGAGTGAAAATTGATCGCCGATTTGTAGATATTTGCTTGTCAGATTTCCTTTTGTTGTTTATTATTGTCGCATAATGAATATTTCTTATGCGGCAATGCAATGAAAATTCTTACTCATTTGAAATTTATCAATTTTTTATTGCCTAAATACCTACCATATAAAAATCCCCCGTCTTTTGATACCTAGAGATTACTCAAATGATCAAGCAAACAACAACCGCTGTAATCCCCGCTAAAAAAATGGCGACAGTAGAGGCAAATTTAAAACACACAAGCCTGTCCGAAAAACGACGCGCCATGATTGAAAAAGATAACCAAAGAATTGGTATTATCTTTTTCACAATAGATATGATTTTGGAAATTATATCAGGTATTTTTAGCTTTTTATTTCACTAATTTCCTCATGATGTTCAATCAAATTCATTTACCGCAATTTTATTTTTCTGAGCTTTGCATTATAAGCAATGAAGAGTTGCAAATTTTGGCAACCCCCTCTCGCGCTAATACTTAATATTCGGTTTGCGTATGGTCAAATTCACTTAAATTCATTTGACGGGATTTGATGATTTTTTGTTGGGTGATGTCGTAGATGTTTTCTTTCATGGTGTCGCTAGAACTTTGAAACTTACTATGACGCGTGTCTTCACGATAACTAAATGTCGTATCGCTTAACCATTTAATACCAAATATGCCTGGTATAATACTTCTTTTTTGGCTGTCTTTACCCCAGGGTGCAACGATGCTGATGGTTCTCTTGCTTATTGGATCGTAAATATCAATGAAATTCATACCGTTAAAAATAACGTACTTACTGTTAGGGGACATACTACCATCAATTGAACCAAATTTTGTTCCTAAATATTCAATTTTTTGAGTTTTCAAATCACCTGAAAAAATAAAATTTTGAGCGCCTGCGCTCCCATTCCTTGTCGTATCTACTAAAAAATAAATTTTATTATTCTTTTCATCAAAAGTTAAAAACTGAGGACCATAAATAAGACACGGCTTAAAACATGATCCGCTATAATCTTTATTTAATTCAGCATTGCAATTACTAGCATCTATTTGCAAACATTCATCTTCACCAACCGGCAATCGATGTGTAATTTCCCAAATAGGCTTATCTATTGTAAATTCTTCAGGAAAAGTTGTCGGGCTAGCACCGGTTACCAATTCATTGGGAGTTAGCTTTCTTTTAGTGCTTATTAAAATTGTGAATTCCATTCCCTTTACATTATTCAACTTATTCACTTCAGATATTGCAACATCTTTAAAGAATTTGGTTTTTACAGTATTGGGTTGATAGTTAAAGGCCATTAAATTCTTTATGGTAATCGCCGTAATTAATATCGTGATGAATATTGTTTTAACTGCACTCATTATATAAATCCTCTTATAATTTACAATTTAAAACGTTATCGACAAATTGGCGGTCACCGCCAGAGACAGCGCTATCATACAGCACCCAACTTCCTTCACAATCAGGGTTATCCCTAGGTTCCCAACGATATTCAACTCCCCCATTGTAACGACGAATCGTATCTCTTATTGCTTGTTCATTAGATAATTTTGTTGGAATACCAAAGGGACACTCGGATCCATGCTGCTCAAGAATGAAAGGCGGAAACTGCCCATTACTAAACGTCCACTCCCCCGACAAAGAACATTCCTTAGCGTGAACATAAGTTACTTGAGTACTTATAAAAATAAAAAATAGAACACACAAAAACGTACGAAATAATTTCATAGGCTTTTCCAGAATGAGTTAAGGTTTAGAAACGCTGAGGATGAGATAAAAAAGGGGGTTGTTTAGAAATAACGGAGATGAGTGTAGCAGTTGCAAATTTATAACATGAATATTAATCAATAAACAAGAAAATATTTTAAGGAAATTCTCCACCTCGAAATCAGTCGTAATGAATGTAGCCTGGACACGCTTTTTGTGTCCGGGGTTGATGCATCGAGAGGTATCTGTATACAACAACCCCGGACACAAAAAGCGTGTCCAGGCTACTAATTAAACTTTTAAGCAGCATTAATTTAATAAATCCTTAAGATTAATCACTTAGAATATTGACACTCACTCATATGAATTACCCACACAACGAAGAATAGCAAATGACAAACCTAACAGCAGATGATTTTTGTGCGGATTTTAATAAACTAGTCAAATCACTTGATTATAGAACTTTACGCCATTCATCTGCCAATCAGCAATCCTCATTCGCCCAAATTATTTCTTTTTCCCTAAAATGGAAATTAGCGTTTAACCAATTTCGCATACTTGATGAATTAAATATCGCGAATGAAGGCCAAAAGGAACGACTCAGAAATGCCCTGCAATATTTCACTAAACAATTAGCAATTTCAGAAAAAGAATTTTATAAAAATACACTAAAAGGTTTTGAACTCGAAAATGCATACCCTCTTTCCAAAAAAACAAATTGGTCACTGCGATTAATCAATATTTTTAAAATTAACGAATTGAAAGACGATAATGCAATAAAGGAAAATATACATTTCTTTGTGAATTTGCTAACGATACTTTCTGATTTGCTAAATTTTAAGCCTGAGTGATTACGACTTATTCGTGAAACGGTAGCTGCTAGAACGAATACAATTGACATAATAGCACCATCCCCCTAATAATCAAATAAACACTCTTCACTAAAAGGAATTAACGTGAAAAAAATGATATTGTGCGCAAGCATCAGTAGTATTCTCTCAATCAACACCTCATAAGCAAGCACACATAATGTCAACATAGACGGCTATTATCAAGATTGCCGCACGTTTACATCTATTCAAAAAAAAGAAAACAATACCTGGGTTGATGTTGTCAGCCAACTTTCACACGATGGAATGTATTTCCTCGATGGTAAGTGGTGAGTGATGATGAATTTGGGTGTTTGATTAAAAAAGCCAACAGATGTTGTTGGCTTTTATTATTTAATTATTGATTCATTGGTGTTGTTGTAATACCTTGCGGCACCATAACAGATGCAGATGTTGATGCAGCAGCTGCTGGCGAGTACATGGCTGCTGGAGCTGGTTTTTTCAGTCGATTAACTCTTGCTGCAAATTCTTTTGCAATCTCAATTCCTTCATTCCTTTTTGCAAGATGCTGAATGTAATCTTGAGCAAAGCTTGAAACGACGTTGCTGAAACGTGTTAATTCACCATCTTTCGCAGGGGAGCTAAACTCTTGAAATAATTTTTTCGTTACAACTCTGTATGCTTCAAGAAGGCTATTGATAACTTTTGTATGCGACATAATGCCTACAGGTGTAAAACCAGATGCACGAAAATACGCTTCTTCTCTTGCTCTACCTTGGAATTTTATTCGGTCTTCTATAGCGATATATTTATCTCTTAATGCTTTTGCATTCTTTACTATAGAATCATAACTATTTATAGCTTCTTCATATTCTAGCGCGGTCTTGCTTACCATTTTAGTCAATGCCATTATTGCGCATACTAATTGGTTGCATGTATTGACGTTTGCTGCGAAGACAACATCAGTTGTTGGTTGGAATTTAACTTTATAAACATCAATGAATTGACTCAACTTTGTTACTTCAACACCCATCCTAGCTAACAAGTACTGCAAAAACGCAATGGAGTGCAATATCATTCTATCTTGTTTTAATAAGCTGCTTAGATCATCAATTATTTTAATGCATTCTTTAGCCCACTTATCATTGGGTAATGAATTTAAAATATCCTTAGTGTCTTTTATGAGAGAACGATAAGCTTCGTGAATAATACCTTCACCGGCAATAATGCTTTCCAAAATCGAGGATGAATTATTACCCTCAGGAGTACTAATAACATCATGATTAGATAACATTTCAATCTCCTTAATCTTCAAGTAAGCGCTGATTTTACTCATTTTGCACACAAGATGAAATAAATTTTAATTTCATAAATTCAAGCAACTATATGACTTATTTGCATAATTAAAAACCTGAAATTTCTCAACAAGATACCAGGTACTCAAATTTATCAGTTCAAAATATGGTCTATAATAAAGGGAGAATAATAAGAAAGGCGTTAGCTTATGAATACCGCCAAATACAAATCAAAGAATGCCAAAAACCCTTCTTCGCTGAGTGAAATGTCATCGAATGATAGCTTTCGCTCAAGCATAAATAATGCCAAAAATAATATTTTAAATTGCTTATCATTAGCAGAAGAAATTCGATTAGCTTACATATTACCTTCACTAAAAACACAAACCCGTTTAAAAATTGAAACCTTAGAATTTGAGAGCTTAATTTGGAATTTATGTCAAGAAAACTCAAAATTAATATTATTTATCAATTACATTTTAGCTGAAAAAATAAAATCAATTTTAAAAATGATTGAAGATATTGAAAGTGATGAATATGAGATTTACCTACAATCGATAATTGCGCTACAAGTGACTCAATTTAACCTGCTCAGAGAATTTATATTAAAGTTTATTACCGACCTAATAAGTAAAATTGACATCCAAATTTCCCTAATCGACAACGATATTTCTAATTTAGTGGAAACCAAACAAAGACTCACTTCTGTTCAACAGAAATTTAAACATGAAATTCATGAATTGATAGATTATAAAAATGATTTATTTAAAAAAACTGTTAAAGACAACTTTATAGGATTGAATATACATCTCCCTTCATCACATATAAATGGAAATGACACTTATATTGATTATGAAAAAATGTCTCGTTATCTTGATGAGGCATACAATAAAAATAAAATTGATTCGGACTTTGACTCACGTATATTTGTTCATGATATAGCTAAAAGGGAAATTTACTCTGCTAATAAACATCTTGACATCGAATCTGATGGACTTGAACGCTTAATTGCCAATACAATTAATCATCAAACGAATACTTTAGATAATTTAGCATCAAGTTTAAGCAAACAAATTGAACTTTTTTCACATGAGACATTAAATATTAACGTTGAGCTATCTAAGCTTAATGAAAAAATAATGCTTACAGATAAAATGTTAAATAGTATAAATCAAGTGTTGGGTGACAAAAATAAAGAGAAGACCTTGTTAACAGAAACAAAAAATACCCTTTCTGTGCAATTAAAATCATTCCAAAACGTTACTTCTATTGCAGACTTAGTAAATTCAATTGACTTAAATGAAACTAAATTCAAGGATAATTTTGATATAATCAACACCAATAATGAAATGATTGCAATCGATGAAAGCGCTCTACCCAGTTTCTCAATTGAAATTAATATCAATCTCGATGAAATCAATGCCTTCATCAGCAACGAAGAACAAAACAGCAGATTATTACCTAGCTTCCCAGTTGGAAATTCAGAAGATAATTCACAGCCAAACGATCACTCTAGAAACAAGCACAACAGCGAGTTAACAAAAGCAGGCTTTTTCAAACCACACACTAACCCAATCACCGACAATCCAGCAAAAAGCCCGACTACAGATCCCACAAAAAAAACTCAACCTTAAGTTGTTTATTTTACCCTATTAAACATCCCAAACATTTCCTTCCTAACACCACCATTCACTGACTTATCCGAAATTTCTCTTAAATAATTAACACTCTCACCCACTAACAATGAAAGCCCTCTCTCCCTAATCATTGCCAAATCCTTGCATCCCGCCAACTTCATCACAGTCTTCAACTCAGTAGAGATCCTATTAAACAAACTCAACAATTCAGCCTCCCCACCAATACTCAAAGCATACATAACTGGGCGAGCAAACATCACTGCACTAGCGCCAAGCGCCAATGCTTTAAATACGTCTTCGCCGGTTCGTATACCACCATCAAGTAATAATGGGATTCGATCACCTACTGCATTTGCTATCAATGGCAATGCATCAAGTGACGAAACTACGCCATCTATTTGTCTGCCGCCATGGTTTGATACGATGATCGCTGAAACGCCATTTGACACAGCTATAGTTGCATCTTCAGCGCTCAATATACCTTTCAAAATAATGGGCAGCTTTGTCATGGATTTAATCCATGCAATCGTTTCCCAGCTCATCTCGCCGTCAAACTGCTGATCAGTTTCATCTTTAATCTTCGAACCATCTGATTGTCCAGCAAAAGAGGCCGCCTTATAAGGCGACAAATTTACAGGCTGAACGGTATTTGGCAGTGAAAATTGATTTTTAATATCGCGTTGTCTCATTCCCATTAAAGGTACATCAACCGTAATGACTAATGCTTTATAACCTGCTTTCTCTGCTCTTTTTATAAGGTCTTCCGTCATACTTTTATTTTTAAATACATACAATTGAAACCACTTACTAAACCTTGAAGCAGTAGCGACATCTTCAATTGAATAACTAGACATAGTGCTTAATGTAAAAATCGTTTTTGCCTTTTCACAAGCTTTAGCTGTGGCTATCTCACCTTCAGTGGCTGCTAATTTCTGAAAAGCAACCGGTGAAACCAATAAGGGTATGGAAAGTTGTTCTGATAAAAATTCGCATGCTATATCAGCGTCACGAATCCCCTGCAGCACTCTAGGAACAATCTGGTATTGCTGAAATACTTTTTCATTATTTTCAAGCCCCCATTCAGCACCTGCGCCACCGGCAATAAAATCAAAAATCTTCGGGTCGAGTTTTTCCTTTGCTGTATCGACTAATTCTTTATTTGAAATGGATTTACGGACTGTAAGCATGATGTTCCCGTTGATTTTTTTCGTTAATAAATGGGTTAATTTTAAAACGATCTTCCTCTAAGCTGATACCTTCCTTTAATTTCAGATGCGTAACAATCAAGGAGTTCGGCAAAGACAATATAATGGAATAAAATAGCTTCACTGCATATATGCCAATCATCAACTTTATAATCCCCCATGATGATGTAGTGCCATAAAAAGCTATAATATCAGCTATTATCGATGTTATTAGTTCGCCTATCGCAGTTGAAGCAATGCTTCTAAGCCAAAAATGCTTACCGTTCATCATTCGCTTCCACTTAGCTATCAGATAACTATTAATTGTTATTCCAATAATAATACCTAACGTATTTGCAATAAAAAACCTAAATACATTACCTAAAACGTATTGATAACCTGCCTGATGTGGCCAGTTCTGAGGAGGTGGTAGAATTGCTATAAACGGCACAATAGTTGCAAACAAGAAACAACATATAAAAGCATTCTTGATTAATTTTTTTGTTTGCTCATACCCATAGACTTCAGTTGTAATATCAGTTATCGCGTAATTCAAAGGAAAAATTAAAATCCCTGCAGACAGGGTATAAGCCCCCACTAACATCATTTTGTACGCCAAAACATATGTCCCTAGCATAATTGCCACAAAAAGCATACTTAGAAAATTCAAACTTAAGAAACCATCATTTTTGCAATCAATTTTTAAAGTCATAACTATCACTCTCTACACTTCCGTTAGAATTTAACGCTTCATGCTCTCCTTTAAAACCCTCAATTGCAGACAAATATCCTGCAATATAAGCATCCCTTTGACTTAAATTTTTAACTGTCTCACTATTTGCTGATATCTCATCAAGACTTACATCCAATACCTGATCCAGTCCTTTTCTTTTTAAACTTAAAAAGGCTTTTTTAGATTCAGAATTATACTTATGCGCTACAATTGAATTTTTAGGGAAAGCTAATTCTAATGAGGCAAAATATATAATAGCCCTAATATCACTTTTGGAAAATCCATTAAGTAATTTATCTTGCCCAGCTAACTCTGCGGCACCGCAATGAAATACTGCTGTCTTGTTAACAACTTGTACTTCAAGCTCGTACTCGCCGTTCAACTTATCTTTAACATTAATTAATCGAAATATATTAGACTTTGAGTTCTCAAATTCATGATTTTTTTCATACAACCATCCTATGTAGTCAAAGAAAGATTTTATCTGCTTTATCATTACGCAATACTCCAAAACGCTTGCTTCCGTTTTAACAAACATTCCTTGCAATAGAATTCCTATTGCGCTCTTCTAGCTCTTAGACAATATGCAACCGGTTCGTTTTAAATTATTTTTTTAGCAGCTAAATCTTACTTCAATGATGGTACCTAAGATTTTATCTTTCTTGCCCAATAAAACCATATCGATCTTTTTAAAATCGTGACTGAGGGGCCGAATATAACAATTATTCCCATTAATTACCAACTGCCGAACTAACAACTCATCACATGCGCTTAACTTAACAACAACCAAACTGTGATATTGCGGTTTCTTTGCCGGATCCACAATAAGAGTAGACCCCTTAAAAATTAAAGGCTCCATTGAAGAATCCAGCATCTTTATTGCAAATGAATTTGCATCAACTTGTTTATTAATAAAAAGATATTCGCTAGCCTTTGCTTTATGATTTTTCCCAGAAATTATTTCACCATGATCAAAAATTGGTATTTGATAATTATCATTCTGAGCAGCTGCAAATTTCTTATCTAATGGCTCAATGCCACACAATTGATCAATGCTAATAGTAAAAAAATTAGCCAACACCTCAAGCGTTCTTTTATGAGGACGCAAATGCACGCCACTGGTTATCCTATGAATTGTCGGCTGAGGCAGCAATGTACGTCGAGCAAGCTCAGTGACAGTCAACCCTTTATCTGTAATCAACTGCAAAAGCACATCAGAAATTGTTATTTTTTTTATGGTACTTTTCATTTTTATTTAATTCCATATTTCGCATAAAAAACGAATACAAAACGTATTGACATTTTCAAAATTAGCGGTAGTATCTGCAACGAAACGTATTATATTCGAATAATCGTATTTGTTACATGATTATTTTAGGAATTTTTTTAATTAGAAATGGATGTTATATGTCTACACCGCAACCACTATGTGAGATGCTCGACATTAATCCTTGCAGATTTCCAAAGAAATCATTGGAATTTTTGGAAGCAGAAATTTTCACATTAATTCATGACGAACTTAAAAAGATTTTCAGAAAGCAACACTCTGAATATTTTCAAATCTTGAAATTTCCATTGGAAAAGGAAAATACAATGCTAAACGAAATATTTGTTAGTACCCTTTTAAAAGATATCCTAGCTACCCAAGAATACGATCTAAAAGGAATATCGCAATACACTAATCTTCATGAAGATGTCATTCAAGATGCGCTTGATGGCAGAAACTCCAATCCATCATTAATGCTCGTAAGAAAATGTATTGATTTACATAAAACAGTAAAACCTGAATTATATGATGCAATAATAAAAAATATTCTAATTAGCCTAAATAAAAAGAACGATAAAAATGAAGATAACTAACACATTGAGAAAAGATGCTTGATCTAATAAAGCATCTTCTATTTAATGCAAGCCGCCACCAGTGCCAAAAACTCTTCCGGCACTCTCACCAATTTTCCTTTCTCCAAATCCACAACCCCCATCACCGTCTCCGCAGTGGCCGCCAGCTTACCCCTAGTCCGATTAAACATCAAATAAGAAAACACAACACTAACCTTATCAATTCTTTCAACTCTCAACCCAATCTCCAGCTCATCATCAAAATAACACGAATTTTTATAATCAATATTCAAATTCAACATAACTAATCCACAGCCAAAACAATTCAACTCAGATAAGTTGTGTTTTTTCAAAAATAATGCGCGGGTGTTATGTAGAATGCTGATAAATTTGCTATGACATAAATGATTTCCATAATTGATGTCATCAATTGCCACATTCATTTTATTAGAAAAAATTGCTTTAAATTCATTTTTAGACATTTTTCACCGAGATTGTTATTAAACTTTAAAGGAGAATACTGAACTTTTTACCATCAAATTGCAATCGAGAGAGCCCATCAAGCCTCCCGCATCACCCTCCTACCCCCTCCCACAGATTATTCAAAAACGCGTAATTTTGCTAACACATTTCTACCATGTATTTTCTTATGCTTATAAACAACATCAAACACGTGAAAATAAACACCATGATCGCCAACAGGCTCTAACCCTAACTTCGCAAATAATCAGCAATATATTGTATTGCGCATTCTTCGCCGACTGATCCCATCAAGCGCCCATCCAATGCATCAGCTGTTAAAAAATTAACGGTAGATTGCAATTCATAAGCACTCACCATTCCAGCATAAGTTGCAAAGCCTATCTTAGTGCGTATAATCGCCCAAATTTTATTAGCATTTAGGGGTGTACTGATGCAAGACGAAGTGGTATTAACTAGCGTTCAAACCATACACCAACTTATAACTGAACACATTGCCATAAGCGGTGATCAATCGTTAAATCCATTATTAAATATTCATGAATTACCCGCCTTAAAAGCACAATTAGCACCTGGCACAAGCAAGCAGGCAATGGGTGTTAGCACTTTTATTTATTTTTCGGCTAATTTCGCTGTGATGACAACACCGGTGATTGCTGCCATGCCTAAGTTAAGTCCGGCTTTAAAAAATTTACTTGTCGGCATGTCTGCCATTAGCGCAACCCTTACCATGCCGTGGTTTGGTCGCCGCGTCGACTTATCAGGTGGTCGACGTGAAGTTGTTATGTTGCGAGCCGCATCAACAATTGGGCCTGCTATTTATACTGCTTTATTTGCGACAACGGATCTTTCAAATATTGATTCATTTGGGTTTCCTTATGCAAGCATGATTGTTAGCAATGCATTAACTGGATTGAGTTTATCGACTTTCCCCATGGGTAATAATTTATTGTATTGCACAGCGTTAAAAGATGCGGGTTTTACGTATTCTCTTTTTGCAGGCGTTTCAAATATGGCGCCTGGTGTTGCATTATTATTTTATCAAGCAACGTTATCACAACTTCAACCCGCTTATATTTACGCAATTTCAACAACCATTTCAGCATTGGGTGGAATCGCAGCCTATTATGGCTATGTGGTTTCACCTTTCCATGCCTTAATTAATCGTGGACTTCCTGAAGATAAAGCCAAAAAAATTGCCGAATTACTTGGCCAAGAAAAATTTCCGGCGGGAGCTAATCAGCCATTTTGGCCAGCAATTTGGGCTACCATGAAAGATTACCGGGCAACCATGTTTTCCTTCATGGGAATGGCCACATCAGGTGGTAATTATGCTTTTAATCTTAGCTTGCCATTTACATTAAAAAATTTAATGCCTGATTTATCTTCACAGCAAACAGTTGTTTACACTGCTTGCATTTCACTGGGCGCAACAACGTTTCGCGTGGTAAGTGGTAAATTGATGGATAAATTTGATTCGTCAAAAGGTGCTTATAGTTATTATGCAAGCGCAGTCATGATGATTGCTGGCAGTAGCATGCTTTTATTCAATCGTCCATTACCGCCAAGTTTATCTTATGTATTATCAGCCAGCACGATCATGGCACTTGGTTATGCATCAGGCGCGGCGGCTACATTTAAAAATATTGCTGCAGCCAGTGAAAAAGAAAAAAATCTAAAACCCTATGATGCTGGCAAAATGAATGTTTTAGTTTCAACACTTGGTCAAAGCACAGGAACCTGGGGCCCCTGGTATTTCGCATTAATCGCTTTTCTAAATGAAGGCAAACCAAAAGAAAATAATGTCGATACATTTTATCTCAGCTTCACCTTAAGTGTTTTAGCAACCCTTCTTTTGCTGATCAATGAATATCGAAAAAGAGCGCCCACTAGCGTTTGCACTTCGTGGGCAGGTTGCTTTCAACGAAAACAAACAACAGATGATGCTATCGAACTAGATAGCTCACTAAATGCTAAATTAATTCCGTCCTAAATAATTATTTTTTAAAAAAGCCCGACAACATAATAAGTAGTCGGGTTTTCTGTTTTAATTGGCAGGAGTGGTAGTTGTACTTGTTGTACTGGTTGTGCTAGTTGTACTGGTTGAATCTTTACTTGGAGCTGCATTTTCTTCTGCCGCTTGAATTTCTTGCAATTCTTTTAACAACTGCTCGGTTTTGTTTTCGCGACATGCTTTTGCAGTATCAGCATCTACGGTAACACCATCAACGGTTTGACCAAGCATGATTGGCTTCATGCAATTAAACCAAAATTTCTTATCGCCAGCATCGCCACGCGTATAACCTGCCGCCGTACAAGCATTAGCAATTGCTTCACATGATTTATCGCTGATGGTTGGTGTGCCGCCTGTTGAGGTGGTTGTCGTGGTCGTGGTATCAGCTAAAACTTGAGCGGATGACAGTGTCGCTACCAAAGCTAAAATAAGACGAATATTGCGCATTAAAGCCTCCATTATATTAAATGCAACAAAAAATAATCTAAGCGGATAAAAGCACCACTTCCATCCTGCACTAATTTTGAAAACTTGACAACCAAGTTGATCTTGCAATCAACCTGGTTGACGTATTAGCCGCAATCTTGTTCCTTCAATATTTTTAGCATTCAAACTGCTATAAGCAATTTAGTTTATTTAGGGCCACGAATTGATTCCCAATTACTGCGCACTGGATTATCACTGCTTGCTGGTTTTGCATTATTCGCACCAATATATTTACTAATCAACGCAGGGTTCACATACGCGCCATAACAAACACTAGAAAACGATTGCTCTGGTGTTTCACGTTTTACTTCTTCCGGCTGCTGACTACCCAAACACTCACAGGATCTCGGCTCTTCTTTTTTTAATCGCTGCGCAATCAAACCTGTCGTCCCAGCAATAGCCGTTACCAATACTGCAATCCTGCCAATCTTCATTTCATTCCCCTTTTTCTAGTTATGATAAAATTGCGTAATCATAACCGAAAGAATGTGGCGGGTGAATAAAAAAACACAAGCATTAGCCTGGCACGCCACGTATACAACCCCCTCCTCCTCATGTATTATTAGCAAAATTTATAACCAGCCCATCAGGAGCGGCTAAAACCTATGCTCGCGGCTGATATATTGAGCGAACTTATGTAAAACCAGATCACTGATTGTAGTCACTGGGTAAGATTAAAATTATTATAATAAAAATAAAACGAGGTTAACTTATGAAATTGTATGAACAAATAGCTTTGACATCAAAACATGCTAAAGAAAAGAAAGAAGATTTATCTTCTAATTATTTTTCTCGAAACTATCAAAGTATGCTCTTAGCGTTAAAAGTTTCTTTCTCTGACTTTCCCAAGTTTTTCAGAGATTTTGCTAAGCCATACAAGACTCGATTTAAAATTGGTAGCGATGCACTTTCTGGCTTTTTAACTTTACAATTTTTGGGTTTAGCAATTTACGCAGCGCTTTCCTCTGTTTTCTCTTTTTTTGCAATTTTTGCTGCGCCTTTTAAACCATACCCTAAAAAGTTTGCGCTGGATGTCTTAAAGTCGTCTTCTATTGGATTGATTTCTGCGGTTGCATTTTCATTAGCTGCTACGATGTATGCAGCATTTTGGGCATTTTCTATCTTACGAATTCCCGTGCGCCTCATTATTACAAAATTTACTGACGCTGATAAATTGCTTATTGAAAACAACAAAGGTTATGCGCGATTAATAAATATATATGACTCATTAAAGCCTACTGACATTGAAACAAAAAAAATAATTGCGGCGACATTAATTGCAAAATCTGAAAATGACATTGTAAAAGGGCAATCCACCTTAGCAACACCCGCTCAAATTAGTACAATCAAAAAGTCTTATGCTTTGTTTTTTGAAAAAAACATTTCAACACCGCAAGCTACGGAAAATCTGGATGAAAAAAATATTGATCATAGTAAAATTGTTGAGATGTTTCGTTCGTTGCGTTCGGATGCGGGAAGGATTGGCAAAACAAAGGTTAAGTAGATGAATGTTTGGTGGTCGCACAAACAAACCTGGACACAAAAACGTGTCCAGGCTACATCCAGGCTCCATTTTGGTAAACAATTTCATCGTCTAAATAAACGAAGCGGGTGACTGGAAAAATATCGACATGGTGCCAAGTGTCAGCGCGACGTAAATTTGCTTTTTTATAAACGCCGTGTTTGGCGCCGATGGATAAATGAATGCCACACATGCGCTCATAGGTGCCGATATCAGTAACGATTTTATCTTGGGTAAACGCGCGATTCATACCAAAGCCTAATTCTCGCAACCAAACTTCGCCTTCATCAGCACGAATGTTATCTAATACTAAATCAAATTCAGGCGTTGAATCGATGACATCAACAATTCGGCCTTTTTCAACGATTAAAGTGATAGGTGTTTTAACTTTATTAACCGAATAAGTCGTATCACCAAATGCAAATATGCGTACACGACCATGCACTGTTTCTAAATCTTGTGCTTCAGTAAATACTTCACCGATAGGAAATTGTCCGCCGACATTTTTCATGCCAGTATAATCACCTACATTTAATTTTGCTGACTCTAACTTCGAGCTAAATTCTAAAATCGCACCATCACTATCCAGAGCGGCTCGTGAAGCATGATCAATCTTATTTTTTAATGCCTTACCAACGCCGCGAAAATAATCAGCGTCATACGCAAGCGATTCGATGTAATAATCACCTTCTATACCCGGCATACGGCTCAAATGTGGATGCTCTAACACTTTTAATGATTGCGCGAATAATTCAACGCGCAAACGAAAAGCATTTAAGCGAAAACTGGTTGACTGAATTAATACAACTAAATCTTCAGCTACTAACGGTTTAAACGATGCCATGACATCATCAGGTGTTGTTGTATAGAAATCGATGAATGTCGCGTTTGGCAAACAACGACGATAGGCTTCTGTTAATGTGACTGCCAATGGACATTGTGTATCGTAGACAACAACGGCAGTGTGTTTTGTTGTGTATTGGATTGCCTTGGTCAGGATGTCTTGCAAGTGTTTAGCGGCAATGGTAACTGCATCTTCTGATAATGGTTTTGGAGCGTGCACGGCGTTGTCCTCGTTATTTTTGCGTATAGTACCCCTACCATGCTTTTTGTGTCCAGGCTACCGTTCAAGCGTATAACAATTTACCCTTTTGTTTTTAGTAATGGGAATTTGTTTTGTCTTGATTGATATTTATTGCGGCGGGACTTTTTCTTGCACGAAATAATTAGTCTTTATCAATTGGGCAAGGTCTACCGGCATGGTCAATAGCAACGAAGGTAAACATCCCTTTAGCGACCTTTTTTTGCACACTATCTAGCCAAGCCGTTGTCCATACTTCGATTAAAATGCGCATCGAGGTTCGACCTACTTTAACGATATCGGCATAACAACAAACGGTATCGCCCACATTGACGCGATTAATGAATTGTAGCTCGTCTATTGCGACTGTGACGCAACGATTGTTTGCACGGTGTCGCGCTGCTACGCCTGCCCCTAAATCCATGTGAGAAACCAGCCAGCCGCCAAATATATCGCCGTGCGCATTGGTGTCGGCAGGCATTGCAACCATTTTGATTACTAACTCACCTTTAGGGTTATCAAGCATACATTGAACTCATCAAATTAGGGTCGATTGTTTATTGTACCACAGCCTTTCTGATCTTAAATTGATCAGATAACTCATTGTCTAAAGTAAAAAAATACTCATATTATATAAAATAGATTAATATATTGACCATAATTAGCTCGTATGTTTAAATACTGATCCAAAAATTTATACGAGAGCTGTGTTATGTTGAAAAATTCCATCTTCATTATTGCACTTGCTGCAGTGATCACCTTGTTACCAGGTTGTGCTTCTATTGTTAATGGCACAAGCCAAAGCGTTTCTGTTGATACCGGGCGGGTTGTAGGGGCTACTTGCTCGCTGCAAAACAATAAAGGCTTGTGGTATGTCAATCAAACCCCAGGTACCGTGACTGTTAATCGCAGCTATCAAAACTTGTTTGTTAACTGCAAAAAAAGCGGATTGCATGGTAGTCGATCATTTGCTTCAAAAACCAAACCAATGGCATTTGGCAACATCATTTTTGGTGGTGCGATCGGTGCTGGTGTAGATATGGCAGATGGCGCAGCGTATGACTATCCAAATCATATGACGGTTGCAATGTAATAAAACTCCCGTGAACGATTACGTTCACGGGAATTTTTAAATCCAATTACTCAACGCAATACCAATCCCCGCACTATTCGTGCGATGGTTATATTCAATCAAACTTTGTCCGTAACCGCTAAAGACTTGCAAATAACCACTAATATACGGTGTCACTGGAAAACTCCAAGCCAATTCAGCCGATGTGCGTCGACCGCCATGCACACCTAAACCGTATGTTCTGACGCTAAAAACATTTTTCTCATATTTATAAGCTGCGATCACTTGCATATAACCTAAATAACTACCGATGTTAGGGTTATGCTCATTTAACGAGTGATCATGAATAATAAACCATGGTCTTGCACTCACCATCAAATTACCAACGGATGCAATACCCTCAATATAAACTCTGTTCCAGCTACGCTCTAAATTATTACCAAAACCATTCGATTGATGTTCAGCGCCTACGTTTACGAAATTAAGATCAAGACCTTTATATAAATTGTAATTAATTTCATTTGCTAAAAATATTTCTGGTTGATAATCCGTTTCGCGAAAGAAAGCGGATTTATTGTATGCTTGCCAGTAGGATAATTGCGTATAAGCAAAATAGAGCGTGCTTGGGTGATTTAAAATATTTTTCCACAATGGCACTTTTAAACTAAATTGATATTTGATTTCATCTCGCGTTAATTTTTCATTATTGGGTGTTTGGCCAGTATACACAGTGTTGTAAGGTGAACCCGTGTAATAATAAGGCATGATGTAATTTGGTTTATAAAACCCGATAGTAAAGAAATTAGGGGGAATATTTTCTTCTTTGATCGCACGCTCTTCGACAGCGCTTGCCTCCTCGATGTGTAATTTGGGCGGCTTTACTTTGCGTGATTTTTTGTGTGGATGAGCAATCGTTTCGGACGAAATAGTAGCGTTAGCACTTGCCGGAATCGGGTTTACAGAATGAGCATATGCGCTATTAAGCAACAATTGGGCTGCCAAAAATGTACTGAAAACCATTTTTGAAACTGGAACATTTTTTAACATGTTTTTTGCCTATCTTGGGTGTGACACACAAAATTATACTGCAACCTCTTATAAATCAATTCTTTTGTAGCCTGGACACGTTTTTTGTGTCCGGGTTTGGTTTAAGGATTTGTCCTCGGGATCCAGAAAAAAAACCGGACACAAAAAACGTGTCCAGGCTACTTGTCTTTTTTTTCCAATCGATTCATGAAGGCGATTTGTAAGCGGGCATGTAGGCGGATGAACCATCGCCACAAAATAGCGGTTAAGAGACTAGCAAAAGCAAAAACGTCGATTAACAATAAAGAAGGCGGCAAAATTCTAGCGCTAATAATAAAAATCACGACTAAAATTGCGGTTATTGTCATAAAGGGCAATAACTTCATCAGAAAGCGACGGCATTTCACACTGATGTGATCTTGCCTTGCCTCTTCTCGCAATAATGAATCATATGCTCTACTGATAACTTGCACTTTCAGAAAAATCGCTATCAAAAAAGGAATAGACATAATTAATGCCGCTGACCAAATAAATGATTTTTCTAATTTTAAATTATGCACAAAAGGCAGTGAATTTTTTAAAGTTAAAACCAAATGAGTAGCAACAATAAAAATACCCATTACCAACATAAAATTAATAAAAATTTGTAATACACAACGTTGTAATTGCAAATGTCTTGTCGGCTTTTCCGCAACTGTCATTGTACCTTGATAAATTGCCTCAGATTTTTCTTGGGCAGGTGCATCCCCTCCCACCATCCAAGCGGTGAAGGGATCTGCAAATTTAATTAAATAAGGCGTAGTGAAAGTGGTAAGCGCTGATACGGCAACAATAATCGGATATAAAAATGAACTTGTCACATCTAAAGACAGACCTAATGCTGCAATAATAAATGAAAATTCGCCGATTTGCGCTAAACCCATACCCACACGCATGGATGTGCGCGTATCTCTTCCACATAAAAATACGGCCAGACTACAAATAAAGACTTTCCCCAAAATAACCGCCAAGGTGATCACCAATACTGGAACGATATAGGTAATAATCACGTTGAAATCGACTAACAAACCGATAGAGACAAAAAAAATGGCGCTAAACATACCAGTTAATGGATTAATTAAGCGCTCAATCTTTTTAACTTCTTGGGATTCACCCATGATTGCGCCAATTAAAAATGCGCCTAATGCAACACTATAGCCCATACGAATAACCAGCAGAGAAAAACCAAAACTTAACCCTAAAACAATAATCAATAACATTTCTCGACTTTTAAATTGAGCAACGTAAGATAAAATAGCAGGCACGGTTAACAGACCAATCACTAAAGCCGATACCAAGAAAACAATCAATTTGCCAACTGTCATAAATAAGTCACTGGTATGAATTGTACCGGTAATAGCAATACCAGATAACACCGCCAACATGGCAATTGCTAAAATATCTTCGATGATTAAAATACCAAATATGGTTTGCGCGAAACTTTCATTTTTCATTTTTAATTCATTTAACGCTTTAATAATAATGGTCGTTGATGAAATTGCCAGCATCGTCCCCAAGAAAAGTGAATCCAACGAATCCCAGCTAAATAATCGGCCAACACCATAGCCTAGACAGGTCATAAAACAAATTTCGGCAATGGCTGTGATGATGGCAACACGACCAACGTTAAATAATTTTCGCAGACTAAATTCAAGACCCAATGAAAACATTAAAAACATAATGCCTAATTCGGCTAATGTTTTAATAATGGTTGGATCATAGATAAAGGAAAAAGGTGGTGTATGAGGGCCTATAATGATGCCAGCAATAATATAACCTAAAACCACCGGTTGTTTTAATCGATGAAAAATAACTGTCACAATCCCTGCGACAATCATAATGACTGCTAAATCTTGTAAGAACAGCGTCAAATGCATAGGAGGTCATCATCACCTGATTGCGACCTGCGTTTTTAGCATTATAGAGCGCAGCATCGGTTTTTGTCAGTGGTTCATCTAAGGTTATACCATGATGAATCATTACTGCAACAGCTGCCAATGCAACCCTTTGATTCTAAAGTCTAATTAAGCGTTAACGCTTGAGCTTAGCAGCCGCTAAATCAGGCTTCATTCCTGCTATCAAGCTTTCCATCTCCTTCATAGTTTGATCACGAACAAACGAGGCTTTACTTTTTGGAAAATGGCTCTCAACAAAATCAGAGAATGCACTCCAAGTTTTTGGCTTTTGTATTTCCTTATTATACAAATCATGCAAGTAGTCATTTGTTACTTTCATAAAACCCGTCACACTAAGACACACTGGAAGCATCACTTCCATTGAAAATTCAGTATAAGTGGAAACCTTTGAAAAGGCTTGCCCAATAACATTTAAATAATACTCTTTCTTATAGAATGTTTCTGGATTAGTCGTTGGATCGTACACCAAATGCAAATCACCTTGAATGATCATCACAATATAATGATTAGTCCCAGGAACTCTTTTCAATTTTATTTGAATATTGTCTGAAGCAATCATCATACGTAACCGAAACGCGGCATATGCTGCGCGCGCAAATTGATCGCCATGTGAAAATTTTGTAAAGCCATAAACAGCCATTGCAAATATCACAAAATCATTACTGGTCATTTTTGGGTAACTTAAACTATCTAAAACAGCTGATTGATCGCTTAATAATTGCAAATAGCAATTATCAGTGACAACTGTTGCAACAAAAGAGACAACCTCACTTTGATTTACAGACTTAAATTTTGAAGTCAAATGGCTTGAATGTGGCAAGTGAGCCTGCAATGGTGCGAACCCCTTTAAAAAGGCTTGGATTAAACCATTTATGACAGACTTATCAACACCTAATTGCACAATATGATTGACAACACTTCGTTCTGCCTTGATTAAGTTTGCAAAAAAAGGAAAACGATTCACTGTTACCGCATTAACAGGTGAAGGCGCCTCTAAAACATCTTTTAATATAGCATCAGAATTTTCATCAATCTTTTCCTGCATTGCCATGAGTTCAGCTTTAACAATAGCGACCGATGCTGTTGTTACTTCTAAATCTTTATAGTACAGATCAGGCGCTGACATAGATGAAACAGGCACACACATTAATATTGAGTTAATATTTTGCATATAATCATCATACAAACTCACATCGAGTGGGTATGAAACAGGATCATACACATGCCTACCAAGCGGACTTGTAATAACTACAATAAACCGCTTTATTCTCTCAACATATTCAACAGCAACTTTAACATTCACCTCTTTCATTTCATCGAAAATTTCACGCAATTTAATAGCAGCGTAAGCAGTAGTACCTGTATGCTGAAGTATTATTCCAGGAATCGCTTCAGCCATAAGAGCATTAACATAAAAACTGACGAAATGCTCTTCGCTGCCGCCTAAGCCATTTAGATGCGAATACACGCCACGCGAGATGAATGAATTGGCAACTTTTGCATAAATGAGTTCTAATTCAGAGCTCACTGGGTCTGTGAATTTTTTTATTAACTCAGTGCTTCTTGCGCTGATGTTATCATCATCATTACCATTGATTTTTTCAAAATATTCTAATAACGCGATTGGTTTGCTTGATACACTGCGAGATACCCCTTCAGGAATTTCTTCGTTTGCTGTTCCACGATCCAAAACGATGGATTCAGCTGCAACACCTTCCAGCTTAACACCAACAATACCTGCTAAAAGCTGAAATACTTTTTTCATTTTCGTTTGAATGTAATCAGCAGCAGGCTTAATTACTCCAATAGCCTTGTCGCCCTTTACGTGATGATCACTTAACAAACAATGAAACTCTAGATCGTTTTGTAGTTTTTCTAATGTTAGACATGCACGAAACATATTTGCTAATAGCAAATTAAATGATAATTTATTTTTTTCTAAGAATTCGCAAAAACCTGAATCCACTGTGATACGCGGTATAAATCTTGTATATTCAATTTTTGGATAAGTTGTTAACACATTCTCGTGATAATAACTTGAGTCAAATACAGCATATTCATTAACGGTAGCATCCAATACAAACCAACCCATTTTTTTATTGCCAAAATGCACATAATGAACATTATATACTTGTGAATGGACAATTCTGATTTCAACTGCATTATCAGGATACATTTTTCGCAAATAATATGCAGAAACAGCTGATCGCATAAATATATTTCCAGGCTGCATACAATCAAACATAGTAATAGCCATACCTAAATACAAATAATCATAGTGATTATATTTTGAATTTAATGCGATTTTGTCAAACAAGCTATTTAAGTGAGGCGTTCGATCCAAGCAAGAAACAAATGCGTGATCAGACAATAGCGAAAGCACAAATGCAAGTTGATCTTGTGAAGGTGTAACGTTCATTCTTGGACGCAAATTAGGAGATTCTGGCAAACATTTTTTTGGCGGCGACACTTCGCGCATTTTTTGAAAATACTGTTGTAGCAAATGCTTATTGCTTTCATTTTTTTCAACAAAATCGTCTAAATTAGCAGCTAATCGACTAGGAATTGCAACATCGTCAGCGACAGGCTCAACAAAAGTCGCGCTTAACACTTTTGACAATTCCGCCTTAATCATCATGGCATGCACTACAGAAGAGTGACCGAGACTTGATAAAATTTTAGAGAAAATCTCTTTTTCTAATAATTCTTGCACGGAAACGTTTTGCAAAATGCTGATGATCTTAGCGATAATTTTTGGACGCACTTCATTAAATTCATTAAGAGATGATTTATCAATTCTGGCTAGCGGAAATAATGCAACAGGCCCTTCACGTTTTTCTTCATAGCACTTATGAATAGCATTAATAAAATAGTCTTTATCAAAAATAATATTTGGATTCAAGTTAGTATCAACGATATACCAACCAATTTTACTATTTCCAATTTCTATAAAATATTTGTTGATAGTTTGAGAAAAATTGACTCGAACAATCATGGTATCATCGAATACCGCTCTCATCATCATTGCCCCTGACTGAGCTCGAGTCAAGTTATTGCCTGCTTTAAAATAAGGCATCAAAACCGAACATAATATCAAGACATAATGTTCAAAATCACTTAACGCTTGTTTAGAATCAACGTTGAATATTTCTGTAATAACTTTCTCACTACCCATTTGCTCCATGCAAAATGATGATAGATTTATGCGAATTGCTGCAGCAATACTTTCCGCTGCCGATCTTCTATAATTTTCAGAAAAGTAAGCTGGGGCGCTTGGAATATCACAACCATTAACTGGATACTGTGAAAACGTCGTTATGAAATGTTCGACTAATTTCTCATTACCGCCATGTCTTTGCACAAATTCACGAAGTGAGCGCCCTTGATTTGGGTCACTCGCAGCTGTCGTTTCACGTAATTCATCTGTTTTTTCATTATACTCTAACCCACAACTATCAAAATCATATGTTGTTTTTATACTTGGCGCCAACACTAACGTTGAATTTGAAGCTGTATTTTTGAGTTTAGCATTACCTGACTGTTCACTTTTAAATTCTGGCAAAATGACTTTTTCATAATCTTTTTGGTCATAAACAGTCTCGGCAGTAAAATCTGGATCATAGATATAAGTTAAACCGTCATGCGCAATTAATTTAACAACATATCGATTCTTAGCTGCATAATGATGAATTTCAACCTTGATTAAATCAATGTCTGCCATTTCTGATAATATTTTCGTTAATCTTAAGGCTGCAAAACAAGCGGCTGCTTTACTGCTGTGCCCTTCAGTGCATTTATAAATCAAACCTAAACTAAACACTTCCACTTCTTGTCGTCGCATTGCCAGTGATTTTTTATCAATAAATTTATAATCATATTCATCTGGTGTGTATGTTGCGACTAATAACATATCATCGGAGCTAACAGTTAAGATGTCATCGTTAAGATCGCCATTTTCTTCTTGATTGAATTGCAATTTTTTAATAAGCGCTTGCACATCTAATTCAGTCTTTAATCGTAGCCGTTGGTTTCTTTGGAGCAAAGCGCCTTCTATGAATTCGAATAATTCAATCTGATCAATATTATCCAAGACGCCTGTCTTAATTAATTTCTCCTCCAATCTTAATTTGGGAATAACAATTGTACGCGGTTTTAGTTTACGAAATCGCGCCAAGGATTCAATAGCAACTTCTGTAATATGACGACCATTGGTAGTAAACATCACCATTGCGGTATTAAATTTAATATTGGCGCACAATTTTTTAAAAATATCCTCCTTTGATGAGGCAAGCAACACTGCTTTTTGTATGAAATGCGCCCGATTCAACGTGGTTTCACATTCTTTTGCATCAATTAAACGTAGTGTAATTGGTAATTTTTGAAAATCATCTTGTCTTTTGGATTTCAATATTCTTGATTCAAAAAGCTTTTGATTAAAAATCGTATTGGGATTTAATGTGCCATCGAAAAAATATTTGCGTTTTCCAACTCTAATTTCAACAAAATTTTTTAAATAGGTATTACTTTGGTGTAAATAAATTTTAATATTTTGATCTTTAAAAGTTTCGCGTAAACAAAATGCGGCGAACGCAGCCCGTACCATTGGGCTACCATTTGCACTTAACATAAATAATGCGACGTGTAATTTTAAAAGATTGCTATTCGAATATTTTTCTTCGTCTTGGTCGTTTTTTGCGCCAAACAATTCCGATAAACGTATTGGTGTTGCATATTCACTAAGATATACATCGCAAATAGAATCAACCAGCATGGAATCCATGCCATCTGCGTTATTCTCATTCTCAGAAACTTTAAATTCTTTCGCAACATGGGTTTTATCCTTAGGGAGAAAATGCGCCATGGGTTGCTTTTCTAATAGGATAGATTTCATCAATTTCGCAAATGATAAATCACCTTTTAGTTCTTGAACGAAATCTTCTAATTTAAACGAGTCAGGATTACGAGCCAGCATTAAGATATACTCCGCATTTTTTATTTCTTTATTGTTTATTATTTTATCTATTTGCGGCGTATTATACCTATTACGTACATGATTTACATACGTTTTACATTCACCTTTCGGCCTTTTAATTTACCCTGCTGCAGATATTGGAATGCTTTTTCAGCGACTTTTTGCGTGACCGCCACATAGGATCTAAACAAAGTAATATCTATTTTTCCGATAGATACAGCTTCAATGCCAGCATCTTTTGTTAAAGCTCCTAAAATATCACCGGGTCGAATCTTTTCCTTTTTGCCGGCAGATAAGCAAAGCATTACCATTTTAGGGGTTAGGATTTTATTGCTGAGTGCTTTTAATTGATCAACAGCTGCGAAGGTTATTTTGGCCTGCATGTGATCTTCGATTGCACACAACCTTTCCGCATCTTTGGGTGTGGTAATGCTTAGCGCCAAACCCCTACAACCTGCACGACCGGTGCGACCAATACGATGCACATGCACATCGTGCTCGAATGCTAAATCATAATTAATCACAGCAGGTAATTCTTTAATATCTAAACCGCGAGCAGCAACATCAGTTGCCACTAATATTGAACAACTCTGATTTACAAAAGCAATCAAGGCAATATCACGATCTACTTGCTCCATATCGCCATTTAATGCTGCTGCACTATAGCCTGATTGAATTAAACGTTTGGTTAATTCGGTTGTTTGTTGTTTGGTGTTGCAAAAAATAAGCGTGGAAGCGGGTTGATGATGTTGCAGTAATGATTTTAAAACAGAAAATTTTTCATCCTCAAATTTCACTTCATAAAAATGTTGTTCAATTTCAAGTGGGGTATGAGTTTCCGCTATTAATATCTCTTGCGGATTTTTCATGAATTGTTTGGATAATTTTTTTATTTCATCTGGATAGGTTGCTGAAAATAACAATGTTTGTCGCTGGAGGGGTGCTCGCCCAAAAATTGTTTTCATATCGTCGAAAAAACCCATATCGAGCATTCTATCTGCTTCATCAAGTACTAATGTTTCTAATCGATTGAGTGAGAGTGTTTCTTTTTCTAAATGCTTTAGTACGCGACCAGGAGTGCCTACAATAATATGCGCGCCATGGCGTAATGAATCCATTTGGGGGCGCAATGGTAAACCGCCAGATAAATTTAACACTTTTACATTTGGCAATAATCGAGCGAGTTGACGCAAAGCAACACTGACCTGCTCTGCTAATTCACGGGTTGGACATAACACCAAGGCTTGCACCGCATAAATATCGACTTTTAATTTATTTAGTAACGCCAGCCCAAAAGCAGCTGTTTTACCACTACCGGTTTTTGCTTGGGCAATGATGTCTTTGTTGTCTAGCATCAGTGGCAAGCTTTGCGATTGAATAGGTGTCATCTCGGTGTAATTTAACGAGATTATGTTTTTTTGTAATTCTTCGCGGAGTGGAATGGTAGTGAAGGAAGTTGTCATGGGGGGTATTGTCTGTCATTAATTATAATTAGGTACGAATAGTAGCATAAACCCGTAGCCTGGACACGTTTTTTGTGTCCGGGTTTATTGTATCTGGCCGCATCACCCGGACACAAAAAGCGTGTCCAGGCTACAATTGCGGTTATTGCGCAATACCCTCCCTTATGTTACTTTATCACTAGATTTTGGCGCTGATTTGAGCACAACAGCTTGCAGGCGCGGTATAAATGTAGCTAAAGCGTGTGCGAACATCCGCCCAACCTAGTGGTGCTTCGCTCCAGCCGTTTATCCCCGTATTGCGCGCCAAATAAATAACATTTCCATTCTATTTGGAGGCAATCGCCGTGATTGTGATAAATGATGTTTGCAAACGCTATGACAATGGTTTTTTAGCCTTAAAGCATATTAATTTAAATATAGCGCGTGGAGAAATTTTTGGAGTTCTTGGCAAAAGCGGTGCCGGAAAAAGCACGCTATTACGTTGCGTAAACTTGTTAGAGCGACCAACAAGCGGCACAGTTTCTGTTAACAATACTGATTTAACCACTTTATCAAATAGCGAATTACGCTCGCATCGCCACAAAATTGGCATGATTTTTCAGCATTATAATTTATTAGAATCTTGCACCGTGTTTGACAATATCGCTCTGCCATTAAAAATTCTTGGTATGACACCTACCCATATTCAACAAAAAGTGGCGAGCCTACTAGAGTTAGTCAATTTATCGGATAAATCTGCAAATTTTCCCAAACAATTAAGCGGTGGGCAAAAGCAACGTGTTGGTATTGCCCGCGCATTAGCAGCAGATCCTCATGTTTTATTATGCGATGAAGCAACTAGCGCTCTTGATTCTGAATCAACCACTTCAATTTTGCATTTATTAAAACAAATTAACCGTCAATTGAATTTAACGATTCTAATGATCACGCATGAATTAGAAGTCGTTAAACAAATTTGTGATCGTGTAGGTATTATTCATCAAGGTGAATTAGTCGAACAAGATTCGACGGTTAATATTTTTTCAAATCCTAAACATCTTGCCACTCAACAATTAATTCAACAATCGCTGCATTTTTACAAACCTGAAAAACATGATGATAATTCATTATTTTTAAAATTAACTTTTATTGGCAAAGATGATGAAGAACCACTGATTTCATTATTATCCAAAAAATTTGATATCACCATTAACATTCGACAAGCTTTGATTGAAAAAATTCAAGATACAACGGTTGGCTTTACTATTTGTCAATTAAAAGGTCAGCAATCCGTGATTCAACAAGCACTCGAATTTGTAAAATCGACATCGATTAATGCCGAGGTGTTACATGCATCAGTTTGAACTTTTTGCTGTTTTAAAAGCAACATGGGAAACAATTTACATTGTTTTTATTGCTAGTGGTTTAAGTATTTTGTTTGGTTCTATGCTTGGAATTTTGTTATTCCTAACACAACCAAAACAAGCCTATGCCCATGCAAAATTGCATAATGCACTGGGAATTGGCGTGAATATCGCACGTTCCGTGCCATTCATTATTTTAATGATTAGCATATTGCCCTTCACACGCTTACTCGTGGGTACAACCATCGGCACCAATGCTGCCATCGTACCACTCACCCTCGCTGCAATTCCTTTTTTTGCGCGTGTTGCTGAAGGCGCCTTATCTGAAGTGCCATACGGCTTAATCGAAACCGCTAATTCACTGGGCGCGACAACTTGGCAGTTAATTAGCAAAGTGGTCATCCCTGAAAGTTTACCTGCCTTGATTCGCGGCATGACATTAACAGTCATTGCATTAATAGGTTATTCAACCATGGCCGGCGCGGTCGGTGGTGGTGGTCTTGGCGAACTTGCTATTAATTATGGCTATCAACGATTTGATGTGATTGTCACTTTAGAAACGGTGATTATATTAATTGTATTAGTGCAAGCAGTGCAATATTTTGGTGATCATTTAGCTATAAAACGCCAATTTAAACCGATGCTGGCTTGTTCTGCTTTGCTATTATTTGCTTGTATTGGTTCGCAACTTTATCCGTTAATGTTTGCTGAAAAAAATCAATTAAAAGTAGGTGTCACTGCTGGTTGGCCTGAACAAGTGATGAAAGTGGCGCAACGAGTTGCAAAAGAAAAATATCACCTTGATATTGAAGTGGTGCCTTTTAATGATTATGTGTTACCAAATACTGCCTTAGCGAATGGCAATATCAATGCGAATATTTTTCAACATGCGCCATATTTAAATGAACAAGTCAAAGCTAAGCATTACCCTATCCAAGCCATTGCGAAAACATTTGTTTATCCAATGGGTTTTTTCTCGAAAAAAATGCAAGAAATTGCGCTTTTACCTAATCATGCCATTATTGGCATTCCGAATGATCCTAGTAACGAAGCGCGTGCGTTATTGTTATTGCAAAAAGAAGGCTTAATTAAGTTAAAAGACAAAGGCACCGCGTTAGCATCAGTGCGTGACATTGTTAGCAATCCTAAGCAATTGCAATTTAAATTGTTAGATGCGGCACAATTACCACGCGTGTTAAAAGATGCGGATTTAGTGGCGTTAACCAATGATTTTGTGGCGCCAGCTGGGTTCACGATTAAGCAGGCGTTAATTCAAGAAGGCGCGGATTCAAACTACGCCAATATCATTGTTGCTAAAAATGAAGATTTGCAAGATAAACGCTTAATGCAATTAATCGATGTCATGCACTCGAAAGAAGTTGTTGCAGCGACAGAAGAGATATTTCCGAATGGGGCAGCGATAGCTGCTTGGTAGGTTTTATTGGTAGACCAAGTCATTACAACTGTCATCCCGGAAATTTCCGCAGGAAATTGTCCGGGATCCACCTATAAATCTTTACGAAACCTATTTTATGTTTAAAACCACTGTGGATCCCGGACATTTTTACCCAAAAAACGGGTAAAAATTCCGGGATGACAATTGTTTTTATAACGGCACTCGGCAATACGTTGCCAACATTTGAACTTTGGAACTATCCGGCAACCAAATCACTTGCACCACTTTGTAATTTTGCACAATACCTAACGGTGGCACTTCACCATCGACGCTATCTGATTTGCCTTCAAATACATAATAAATATTTTCTGCATTCGGGGCTTTACAAATAACTTGACCAGACATTTCTTCTAACCCTGGTAAACATTGGCCTTTTACGCCATTTTTATAGATATCAGCGTATGTGTCGCCTTTTTTCACACCGAAAGCGTTGGTTAATTTACTTGATTTATAAGCAATACAAATAACTTTGCGTGCACCTTCTTTTGTTGGTAACAACGTTAATAATGTTTCACCATTTTTACTAACAATCATGGTCTCAAATGATTCGCCTTCGGTTTTATCAGATGATGGCTTAACATCTAATCCTGGCAACGCACTTTTCACCGCTTTTACATCAAAAGGCGTTTCTGCTGTTAATTTGCCAATACCTTTATCGGTTAGTGGTGGTAAATTAATTTTGGAGTTATTGATAAAAGTAAATGTATCGATAATTTCAGTAGCAAGTGCTTGATCTGCATTCGACATTTTCAAAAAGTTTGGAATGGCTTTTTGATCATTTGAACCAGTTTGCAAATAATCAATGCTATAACATTTGTTATTATACAATCGACGATAACTGGTGCCATTTAAAAATTTACCCATCGCAGCATCGCTAAATGTAGATTTGAAAAACTTTTCTTCGTTAATAACAACTACCTCTGGTGCTGGCGTCTCTTTGCCATCTACAGTCGTTTTTTCACATACTGCCATATCTTTTGCATCTGTACTGACACCAACACGCAACAATGAACGATAAAAATATGAACTGCCTTTTATATCTTGTAATTGCAATTCAAGCACTGAATGCTCAGCAGCATTATTACTTGCGTTGTTACTCATCGCACTCCAAGTCGGTCTTAATAAATAGCCTTTAGAAAATGAAGTTTGCATTTTCACGGAATTTGGATATTGCAACGTAAAACCATTGGCAGCCTTGCCGAACGTATGCCAATCTGCCTTTTCAAGCGTGGCCGCATGCAGAACACCAGACGCACAAATTGCTAAGAGAATTGATTGATATCGTAATTTCATGAAAACACCCTTTTTTGTAGTAATGATGGTTAATTATGAGTGATCACCTCTTCCCGGTAAAGCTACATTGTAGCCTGGACACGCTTTTTGTGTCCGGGGTTAATGGCCACACAAACAACCCCGGACACAAAAAGCGTGTCCAGGCTACAAACTCGCATTAAGGGACGGATAGCGTTATAATTTGGTAACATTTAAATCAAGGGAAGATAAATGTTTGGCCGATGGCTAGGAAGTATCCTATTATTTTTACCGCTTGCTTCATTTGCGCTCGATGCTGATACTGAAGTTGCTCGCGCTTCGCAAAACGCTTTTGCAAGAAACCCGGAGACAAAATATTTTTCCTACCCTTTAGATAACGATATTAATTATGGTTATGGCACGCAAAACCGCACTCAGAATATTTTAAATTTCAAACCGATTATTTCTTTTCAAACATCCTCTCAATATGACTTAATTATTCGCACTATTGCGCCCATTTATCAACGCCAACCCATGACAAACACGAACCAGCACTATATCAATGGCTGGGGCGACATCAACCCAACCTTTTTTATTTCACCTCTATATTTTCGTCATCTGGTTTGGGGTGTCGGCCCCACCATTTTTATACCCACCGCAACCAACCAAGCGATCGGTAGCGGCAAATGGAGCATAGGCCCTGAAGTGGGTATTTTTACAATGCCCGATGCTTGGGTATTGGGCTTTTTAACTAGCAATGTTTGGTCAGTAGCTGGTGACCCTGCACGCAAAGCGGTTGATCAATTTTCGTTTCAATATTTTATTTCTTACAATTTCCCGCATGGCTGGTATCTCACCTCACAACCCACTATTGCCGCCAACTGGAAAGCGAATGGCAATCAAGTATGGACGGTACCTTTTGGCGGCGGCTTTGGTAAAGCAATTCATTTTTGTGAAAATGGTATTAGTTTTTCATTGCAAAGCTATTACAATGCTATCAGACCTGATAAAACTGGGCCTAATTGGACACTCCAAGCTAAGATTGAATTCTCCTTTAAAGATCGCGATGTAGTGCAAACATGAATGTTATCCTGGAAAAAACCTCGTCATTGCGAGGAGCCGCAGGCGACGAAGCAATCCAGCCTTTGATTTTCCAATAAAGCTGGATTGCTTCGTCGCCTGCGGCTCCTCGCAATGACAGTGTTTTTTTTCAAGACTTCAACTTAATCTTTCAAGTTATGACGTAAGGCTTTTTTCTGGCCGTGTAATTTCTTTTTATCTAACCGACGTTTTTGTGAACCTAATGTTGGCTTTGTTTTTTTGCGTTTTTTAGGTGGGACAAGAACACGTTTAATTAATTCACGCAAACGATCAATCGCATCCATTTTATTGCGCTCTTGGGTGCGAAAACGGCTTGCTTTAATAATAAAATCGCCTCGCGCGGTAATTTTATTACCAAGCATTGCAATTAAACGTAACCGGACAGGTTCTGGCAATGATTTGGTTTCCATGACAGCAAAGCGCATCAATACCGCTGAAGCCACCTTATTTACATTTTGACCGCCAGGGCCTGGGGATGCCATAAAGGTAAAAGTAAGATCAGAATCAGAGAGCGAAATGGCTTTTGTAATCGGGTACATGGCGATTGATCTCTATTTGACGGCATAATCTATTGTAACACTGGCTTAAACAGTTAGGTACGTATAAAATCTTTGCATTACAGATTGATATCAATAAAGGATATATATGAAACTTATTTTAATTAGCAACGTCGGTATTCAGCCTTATTGTTTTAATAAAGAAGATAGCGAGAAAATTATCACCCTCTGTAAAAATGCTGATAAAAAATGGAGCGAATCATTGCTTGGTTTTTTCATCAATACGATTAGCGTCAACCCCTATGTTGCCATTACGATTAAAAACGAAGAGGGTGAAATTGAATCTATGGAATACGTAGACATTGACACTCAAAAACCTGAAATTCTAATCGACAATCATTTTGTTACTTCACTCATTAAAAAAGATATTAACGCTGAAATCGATTTCGCCGAATTTGAACCCATCCTAAAAGAAATCGTCGCGGCACCATTGAAGGCAAGAAAGTGGGAAATTTATCACGAAATTACTAAGCAATATCCTTCGATGCATTAATTAAGGAGCAACAGTAATGCAAAAATTAAAAATGCACGCAAAAGCGTATTATCAAAAAATGCCTCTCTGGAAAAAACTAGTGGCACTGTTTTTAATTTTTGCTATGCCTTTATTCTTTTCATTTTATCGTGTTAAGCAATTGCAAAATACCATTAACGAAACTACGCCGGCTACAAACGAAAATAGCCCGGATACCACAGGCAATCAGGGATAGCGACCAAGCTCTTTATGAAGCAAATCATGGTTCAACATCTTGTGATCGACATCATACGCAAAAAAATAAAAAATATTTATTTGCGTGTTTGCAATTCCACTGGTCGCATCAAAGTGAGCGCACCTATCCGCGCAACCGAACATACTTTACGTGAATTTTTATCAACAAAAGTTGCTTGGATAGAATCTTGCTTAACAGCACGCGAACCTACCCTTTTTTATGTAACCGGTGAAACACATTATTTTAATGGTAACGCTTATACTTTAAATGTGATTGATCATCCTGGTCGCAGTAAAGTCATTTTGCGGGCACCTTACATCGATTTATATATAAGCCCCGACAAATCCGCACTCGAGCGACAACGACGCTTAGAACGCTGGTATCGTGATCATTTGTTTGCAACCGCCATGCGATTAGTCGCAACATGGCAAGTGATCATGCAAACAAACGTGGTTGAATTAAATATTAAGCGCATGAAAACCAAATGGGGAACGTGCAATATTGCTAAACGTCGTATTTGGTTAAGCTTGGAGTTAGCGAAAAAGCCATTGTCCTGCATTGAATATGTGGTTGTGCATGAGATGGTGCACTTGTTCGAGCGTAATCACAATAAGCGATTTTATGCGTTGATGGATAAGTATTTAACTGGTTGGCGCGAAAAACGTAAAGCGTTGAATACCGGAGTGCATGATTGCATGTAATGTAGCCTGGACACGCTTTTTGTGTCCGGGGTTGTTGCATCAAATTGTCATCCCGGAAATTTCCGCAGGAAATTGTCCGGGATCCATCCATAAATCCTTATAGAACCTTTTTTTGTTTAAAACCACCGTGGATCCCGGACACACAAAACATGTCCAGGCAACTGTGAAGGTTGACGAATTCACATACAAGGCGTAATCTGTCTCTCAAGAATAAGAGATATATCAGGGTTTCTATCACTTCTTTTTATTTAACAACAACATCCAAGTAAATCCTACGTTAAAAATGATATATGCCAACCGGCATCAAGAGGAATTTTCGTGAGTTTTGATTCATTTAATTTACACCAACGTGTTTTAGCAAATATACCTTATCAAACGCCCAGCCCCATTCAACAACAAAGTATTCCAGCCGTGATGGCAGGCCGCGATGTCATGGGTTTGGCGCAAACCGGCACAGGTAAAACAGCCGCTTTTTCATTACCTATTATTCATCATTTATTATCAGGCACTCGTGGTCATGTGCGCGCTTTGATTGTGGCGCCTACGCGCGAATTAGCCCAACAAATTCATGATACATTTGAAACCTTCACCAAAGGCACCGGTTTACGCAGTGTCACACTTTATGGTGGTGTGAGCATCAATCCGCAAATCAGCGCATTACAGCGCGGCGTCGATATTGTTGTCGCCTGCCCTGGTCGTTTACTCGATCATGTGGAACAAAAAACCATTGATCTTTCTAAAGTTGAAATGCTGGTATTAGATGAAGCTGATCAAATGTTTGATATGGGTTTTTTACCAAGCATTCGCCGCTTGAAACGCTATATTCCAAAACAAAGACAAACCTTATTATTTTCAGCAACCATGCCTGCCGCGATCAATGAGTTAGCATATGAATTTTTAACAGACCCTACCGTGATTAAAATTGGTCATGTTGCACCTGCCACTTCAGTCACGCAAACGCTTTATCCTGTTGCTGCGCATTTAAAAACAGCACTGTTAGTTGAAATTTTAAAGCGCACCGAAATTGATTCTGTCTTAGTGTTTACCCGCACCAAACATGGCGCTAAAAATGTGGCGCGCAAATTGGAATCGGCCGGATTTAAAGCTACTTCTTTGCAAGGTAATTTATCGCAAAATAAGCGTCAAAGCGCAATGAATGGCTTTCGTGATGGTAGCATTCAAGTGTTAGTGGCAACCGATATTGCTTCACGTGGTATTGATGTCAATGGTATTTCACACGTTATCAATTATGATATGCCTGAAACAGTGGAAGCATACATTCATCGTATCGGTCGAACCGGACGCGCTGACAAAGTGGGCGAAGCCTTTACATTGATCACCAATGAAAATCATTCAGAAGTGAGAAACATTGAACGTGTGTTAGGTAAAAAACTCGAACAGCGTCAATTGCAAGACTTCAATTACAATGCAGCAGCACCTAGTCGTGGTACCATTGGTCAAATTACCGGTGGCCGCATGCAAAACGAAAACAATCGTCGTTGGCACCGATCAGATGACAGACGGGATAGATAACCATGCGCATTTGGGTTGATGCTGATGCCTGCCCTAAACTAGTAAAAGACATTCTGTTCCGTGCGGCAATTCGCACGGAAACAGCTTTAATTTTAGTTTCAAATCACGCGATCACATCCCCTGCTTCGCCATTTATCAGCAAGTTACAAGTCACCTCAGGTTTTGATGTTGCTGATGATAAAATTGTGGCAAGCATTGCAGCGGGTGATTTAGTAATTACCGCCGATATTCCCTTAGCAAATGCTGTGATTGAAAAAGATGCGCTAGCTATTAATCCGCGCGGCGTACTATACACCAAAAGTAACATCAAAGAACGCTTAGCCATTCGCAATATCAATACGGATTTACGCAGCAGCGGCGTCCGAACAGGCGGCCCCTCCATGCTAGGCAAAAAAGAAATCCAACAATTCGCTAACGCACTCGATCGCATTTTAGCGAAGCAGAAATCGTAGTATTTCAAGAATGACTTACAAATTATTTATAATGTAGCCTGGACTAAACGCGCAGCGTTTTGTCCGGGTTTGTTTATGTGGCCACCAAACCCGGACAAAACGCTGCGCGTTTAGTCCAGGCTACATTATATTTTATGAGGCTTGCCCTGCAGCCCAACCGGATGACCAGGCCCATTGGAAATTGTAGCCGCCTAGCCAGCCGGTGACATCTAGTACTTCACCAATGAAAAATAGGCCTGGGATATCGTTTGCAGCCATGGTTTTTGAAGAGATGGCATTGCAATCAACGCCGCCCAGGGTGACTTCGGCGGTTCGGTAGCCTTCGGTGCCATTGGGTTTGATTTGCCATTGATTAAAATTGGCCGCGATCCTTGCTAAATCTTGATGCGAGAATGAACCCATTTTTTGAGAGGCATCATCAGGTGAAATAAAAATTTCTAGTACGCGTTTAGGTAAATACTCTGACAGGATGGTATTTAATTGCTTTTGTGGTTGCTGTACTTTCATGTCTTTCAGTAATTCAAATAAATTTATTTCGGGTAATAAATTAATGGTTACCGCCTCACCTGCCTGCCAATAGGACGAGATTTGCAAAATAGCGGGGCCGCTCAAACCTCGATGCGTGAATAGCATGCTTTCACGAAAACTTATTTTTTCATTAAAAGCGACACAATCAACGGCAACACCTGAGATGACTGAAAGTTTTTCTTTATCTTCAACGTGCAAGGTAAATGGCACCAAGCCTGCGCGAGTCGGCCAAACTTTAATCCCAAATTGTTCTGCTACTTTATATCCGAATGGACTTGCCCCCATAGTTGGAATCGATAAACCGCCGGTGGCAATTACTAATGATTCAGCATGAAACAGGCCGCGACTACTACTCACTTTAAAGTGATGATCATTTATTTTTTCAATGTGAGTTATTTCTGCTTGCAAACGTAAATCAACATTAACATCTTCACATTCTGTTAAAAGCATATTTAAAATATCATGCGATTTATGATCGCAAAATAATTGTCCTAATGTTTTTTCATGAAATGGGATTTTATGGCGCTTTACCATTTCAATAAAATCCCATTGCGTGTAGCGACTTAATGCTGACTTACAAAAATGTTTGTTATGTGAAATATAATCGTTTGCATTGATATGATAATTAGTAAAATTGCAACGCCCGCCGCCTGACATTAAAATTTTTTTACCTGCCCGATTGGCATGCTCTAAAATAACAACTTTACGCTGTCTTTTACCAGCTTCTATGGCGCACATTAATCCAGCAGCACCCGCACCGATAATCAATACATCACATTTTTCAATAACACTCATTTTTAATATCCACTAAAGTAGCCTGGACACGTTTTTTGTGTCCGGGGTTCACCCGCCAAATTAACAAAACCTTTCGTCTTTGCGAGTTAGCTGTTGCCGTCTTTTTATGGCTTCACATGGGTGAACCCCGGACACAAAAAACGTGTCCAGGCTACACATTCATAATCACGGAGATAAAAGCATCGGCGTAACGCTCGAGTTTACTTTTACCAACCCCAGGCACATTCGCAAATTCTGTTAAATTCTGAGGACGCATTTTATGCATTTCAATCAAACTACTGTCATGAAAAATAATATAGGGTGGCACACCTTGTTCATGCGCCAACTCTAGACGTTTTTTCTTTAATGCTTGCCACAAATCATCATTTGGCAATGGCCCACCATTTTTTTGTTCGCGCTGAACCACTTGTTTGGATTTCTTTTTTGGCTCATCTGCATCAATGCGTAGAGTAACAGCAACCTCACCTCGCAACACGGGCAAACTTTTTTCAGTCAACTTCAAACTACCAAAACCATTCATATCAACGCTAATCAAATTAGCAGCAACCAATTGCCGATAAATACTTTGCCATTGCTTTTGGCTGTATTCTTTACCAATACCAAAAGTAGACACTTTGTCATGATTAAAACGCTCGATTTGCGGCGTCATTTTACCAAGTAAAACATCAATTAAATGTTTCACACCAAATCGCTGCCCGGTGCGATAAATACAAGATAACGCCATTTGCGCTGGAATTTTGCCATCAAAGGGTTTTGCTTGATCAATACAATTATCACAACATTGACAAGGACCCGAATAATCTTCGCCAAAATATTGTAGTAAGACTTGTCGTCGACATAATGTTGTTTCACAAAAACCTAATAATGCTTCAAGTTTACGACGCTCTAAACGTTTATGTTGTTCATCCGCATCTGACATATCCAGCATGCGACGCATGGCGACCACATCACTTAACCCATAAGACATCCAAGCGTCAGCTGGCATACCATCACGCCCCGCTCGCCCAGTTTCTTGATAATAACCTTCCATGCTTTTCGGTAAATCTAAATGGGCAACAAATCGCACGTTAGATTTGTCAATACCCATTCCAAAAGCAACCGTTGCAACAACAATAACTGCTTCTTCGCGAATAAATCGTTGCTGATTACGTTGACGCACGGCATTGCTTAAGCCCGCATGATAAGGCACCGCATCCCAGCCATTCGCACAAAGCCATTCTGCTGTCTCTTCTACACGCTTACGTGATAAGCAATAAACAATACCCGCTTCATTACTATGTTCATTTGTTAAGAATTGATGTAATTGATCGCGTGGATTTCGTTTTTGCACGATGCGATAACGAATATTGGGTCGATCGAAACTCGAAATAAATTGACGCGCTTCTTTTAAACCTAATCGCTCGATAATTTCTGCTCGTGTCGGCGCATCAGCTGTTGCCGTTAAGGCAATACGCGGAATGTTAGGAAATTGTTCGTGTAAAATGGATAATTGCACGTATTCCGGTCGAAAATCATGACCCCATTGTGATACGCAATGCGCTTCATCAATAGCAAATAGGGAAATTTCAGCTTGTTTTAACATGGTTAAAAAATAAGGTGTCATTAAGCGTTCAGGTGCAACGTAGAGTAAATCTAAATGACCCAATAATAATTCACGCTCAATATCGCGCGCTTCTTTTGCATCTAAACTAGAATTTAAAAATGCAGCTTTCACACCAACTTGCAATAAGGCTTGCACTTGATCTTGCATTAAAGCAATAAGCGGTGAAACAACAATACCAACACCGCGACGCACCATGGCTGGGATTTGAAAACACAATGACTTGCCACCACCTGTTGGCATTAACACCATGGCGTCATTGCCAGCGATTAAATGATCAATGATAGCTTCTTGATTGCCGCGGAATTCGTTATAGCCGAATACTTCGCTTAATATTTTTTTTGCGTTGCTCATTGCCGCTCCTTGTGGCCTGGACTTGCCTTTTTTGTCCGGGGTTGTTGCATCTGGAGGTATCCGTATACAACCAACCCGGACACGAAAAACGTGTCCAGGCTACTCTAATTCTTGCCAGCGTTTGTATAGCGCTTCAATTAAAGTCGTTGTGTCATTTAATTTTGCCATTTTCTCTGCAATCGTTTTTGCATCTTGGGTATAAAACGCAGGATCGGCGATTGCTGTTTGTTGTTGCAATAAATCAGCTTCTAGCGTTTCTATTTTCTTGGGTAATTGCTTTAATTCTTCTTGCTCTTTAAAACTTAATTTTTGACTATTAGTCGGCTTTTTTACTACTGCTGGCTTACTCACCTTTACAATGGGTGCCTCTTCCATCTTACTTTTTTGACGCAACCAATCTTGATAGCCACCAATAAATTCTTGAATTTTACCGTTGCCTTCAAATACCAACGTACTGGTTACAACATTATCTAAAAATTTACGATCATGACTTACCAATAACAATGTGCCGCGATATTCAGCTAGAATTTCTTCTAATAACTCTAGTGTTTCAATATCTAAATCGTTGGTTGGCTCATCCATGACTAACAAATTGGTTGGTTTGCTGAATAATCTTGCGAGCAATAAGCGGTTACACTCACCACCGGATAATGCTTTGACAGGCGTTAACGCGCGTTGCGGGGTAAATAAGAAATCACCAAGGTAACTGATGATATGGCGTGATTGGCCGTTAATTTCAACCGTATCACTTCCTTCGGCGACATTATCTGCTACTGTTTTTTCTAAATCAAGCGCTTCACGCATTTGATCGAAATAAGCAATTTCCAATTTTGTCCCTTGCGTGATGGTGCCAGATTGCGGCTCGATTAATCCTAACAACAAATTCAATAATGTACTTTTACCAACACCATTTGGTCCGATAAAACCAATCCGATCACCGCGCATGATGCGTACGGAAAAATTCTTCACAACATCTTTATCAGAAAACCGCTGCGAAATATTTTTTGCTTCCACTACTAAATGTCCGGACTTATCAGCATCTTTAATGTTAAACGTGACTTTGCCTTCAACTTCGCGACGCTTGTTACGTTCGACTCGCATTGCTTCTAATGCACGCACACGGCCTTCATTACGAGTGCGGCGCGCTTTAATGCCTTGGCGAATCCATTTTTCTTCTTGCGCCAGTTTTTTATCGAAATCGGCATTTTGTTTTGCTTCAGCATGCAGCATTTCCGCTTTTCGAAGCAGAAAATTATCATAGTCGCCTGGCCATGATGTTAATTGGCCGCGATCAAGCTCAATGATGCGTGTAGCTAACCGCTGCAATAAAGCGCGATCGTGAGTGATAAAAATTAAACCTATATTCGTACTGAGTAAATATTCTTCGAGCCACTGAATGGCTTCGATATCTAAGTGATTGGTTGGCTCATCGAGTAATAATAATTCTGGCGCCGTAACCAGTGCTTTTGCTAACGCGACCCGACGCTGCCAGCCGCCTGATAGTTCGGCTACTTTTTTATCAGGATCTAATTCGAGCTTGGTTAAAATCGTATTCATTTCTTGCTCAAACTGCCATGCATTAATCGCATCGATTTTATGCTGCAATACTTCTAATTGATCAAAATCAGCCTCCGAATGGCCTTCGGCTATCTTATGTGTTAATTGATGATACGCAGCCAACAATTCACCAGCTTCCGCCAAGCCTTCTGCTACAAATTCATACACTGTTTGCGTTGAAGATTTAGGCAATTCTTGCTGTAAGCGCGAATAGCGCAAATGGGGTCGACGCCAAACGGTGCCACTGTCAGGCATCATGGTGCCATCGATGATTTTTAACAATGAAGATTTGCCGGCTCCATTGCGGCCAATTAAACAGACCCGCTCACCAGTGGCGACTTGGAATTTGACGTGGTCAAGTAAGGCGTGCAGGCCGAAAGCCAGCGAAACATCTTCGAAGGAAAGCAAATTAGACATGGGTTTTTTACCAGTAAATTGAGGGATGGTAACACAAAGTTGGGATGGGCGTGAGCGTTCATGGGGTGTGGCCTGGGTATGTTTTTTGTGGATGGGGTGGTTGCCATATGGACGGCGCCCAGATGCAACCAACCCGGACACAAAAAGCGTGTCCAGGCTACGAAAAGCTCGTAATATATAGGTAATAATCATTGAAGGATGTTTTATGCGCCGTTTACTTTTGATCACGATGCTAATCTCACTAAACGCACAAGCCGCCGATATCAACACCGCTCTTATCTCACATTTCAATAAATATAAAGAAAAAGAATATTTTTCCGGTATTGCATTATCTGTCTATAAACCAGATTCACCGATTGCGAATTATTATATCGGCAACATCGGCCATGAAAAAAATAGTCCGAAAATAAATGCAGAAACACTATTTCAAATTGGCAGCATTACCAAATCTTTTACCGCCGCCATCACCTTACAACTAGAAAAAGAAAATAAATTACAACTCACTGATAACTTACAAAAATGGTTACCGGAATATCACAAATGGTCAACGCTCACCATTCAGTCTTTATTGAATATGACAAGCGGCTTACCTAATTACTCTGATTCGCCGATATTAAATGCCTTACAATTTGAACATCCACACCAAACCCTGACATCAAAGGATTTAATTCATTATGTTTATCCTGCCGGCACCTTATCGCCACCGCTAAAAACAGGCTATTTTTATAGTAATACGGGCTATGTTTTATCAGGCATGATTATAGAAAAAATCACAAAACATGATTTAGCTCATGAAATTCAAAATCGATTAATCATACCTCTGAAATTAAAAAATACTTTTTACCCACTACCAACCGTTGATCACACGGTTGCTGCGCGCTTAGCCAATGGTTATGGTTTTAATCCTTACATGAATCCAGAATTGGTCGGTAAAGAAGTTAGCAGTGATAGCCTTTCATGGGCAGGAGCTGCAGGCGCCATGCTGGCCAACATGGAAGATGTGGCTCGCTGGGTAAAAGCTATTTTTGTAGATGATACGATTTTAGATAAATCACAAAAAGAAAAAATGATGCGTTCTGTTTCTATAAAAACAGGTGATTTCGTTTCACAAGTTTCAGTCAATGATCCCCGCGCTTTTGGTTTAGGAATCATTCAAGGTTACGACAAAGACATTGGCAAATTTTGGTTTTATGAAGGTGAAACAGAGGGTTTTCGCACGTTATATTTATACGTTCCCAGCAATGGCATCATTATTGCAGCATCTTTTAATAGCGCGGTCGATAGTGAAAACGACCACGCTAATGAATTGGTGAAAGCTGTTTATAAATCATTGGCGAATTGACGCAGGTACAAATGCAGAACTTGTTACTTGCAACGACTGCCTTTGCCTTGCATTGTTACTGGTGGCACCAAATAACGCATGCGAGGCATTTGAAGCCTGAAAGATAGCCGCACTTGCTGCAAAAAGATGCCCGGTTACCGCAAAAATGAGGCTCTGCTTCTGTGTTGCATCTAACGATATTATTAATGGCGAAGCACTTGAACAAACCTTTAACTTAACAAAATCGGTTATAATATGCGTCGTTGGATTGCACAAATGCTGCAGCGCAATTTTCATGATATCCACCAATAATAGCAGTGGATTTAAGTCTTCATCTTTTATATTTTGATCGATCATTTTAAAAAAGTCTTCGAAATTTTTCATGCCATGCGGTGAGGCATGTATAGCCTCCACCACTTCTGGCAATAAAATTGCTAAAATACCACTTTCATAACACAATTTAAAAGCGACAAGCGTATTACCTGCTTGGAACATTTTGGCAAAATATTGAAATAATGTTGCCACATGAACTGTTCGCAATAAAAAAGCGGATTTTTTAATATATTCGATATTTTCTTGATAGGTAGAAAACTTTAAATTTATCACTGAGTTTACCAAATCTAATAACATCAGCGGATGATTAAATTGCACTCGATTCGGTAAAAAATACACTAATTTGTTTTTGACATCATCAATAACAGTACCAAAGTGATCCCAAATTCGGCCATCGGGCGTCATCATCAGTGTGTTAACGTTAACATAACAACGATTTAAAAATTCATGCCTTGCAAAAAAGAGTGGCGCACAAACTGTAATTTCTACTCGCCAATTTAAATACGTACCTCTGAATTTTTGCGCAGCATAATCGATTAACACCAAATCAGGAATGAGTTGTCGCAGTCTTGCAAAATCTTCACCATTATCCCAATCATTCGAAAACATAACCAGCTTTACTGCGGGTGAAACCAGCAACCCTAACTCTGGGTGGAACATTTGCGCCATGGCGGTTGCAACAAATTCGCCATAAACAAACGGTTGACTGAAAGGTATAGCGTATTGCAAGGATTTAAAAAGTTTATCCAATTGGTCTGGTACTTGAACAATGGAATCACTAACAATCGATACCGGGTAAATTGGCGTTATGAAAGCACATCTAAGTTGAGATGGCTCTTCAACCTGAGATGGCACCTCAGCTTGAACTGAAGTAGCAACTGGCTCAGACTGCATTGGCAAGCTTACTTTGTTTTGTTTTTTCCGATTTGGTATAGCAGGTTTTTCGATACCGTTTGCAATAAACAATGTTGATGATTTTTTAGCAGGCAATGCAGGAGGTTTTCGGCTTAACTCAAAAGTTATAAATTGTGCTAAGACATCATTAATAAATGATCTTTGGCCTTGATAATCAACAGGTAACGCCAATAAAATCTTTTTGTAGCATCGATAAATTTCTTTGGTGACAGCAATTCGCTCTTCTGTTCCCGCAAGCACTTGCACTTTATCTGTTGGATCCAGAAATTCATCATGGCTGACCCACATGCAAAATGATGCGTACACTGCCTTAACTGCGTTTTCTACAATAATTTCATGCCTATATAAATTAACATCCACCTTTGACATGGTTATATACGTAGTAAATACATCTTGAATTTTGTTATTTCTAGCTTTAAATAATGATTGTATGAATTTTATATTTGCCGGCAGTGTGTCTTTTCGTAATTGCGCCATTTTCTGAAAAATTTCTTGCGTAAAACTTAATCTTAGCGCAAGACTCCCAGGATTTGCATTTGCCTTAGCAACCAACTCTTCAATAGATAAACGATCCCGCAACGCATTAAAATGAAGCATGATAATATGCATTTGATCAATACGCTCATTTCTAAAGCATGAAGACTCGCCAAACTGTACGGCATGAGTATCTTTAATGGCTGGCAAAATTGCATTGACGCTACTTTGTATACGTTTTGAAAAGGCCTGCACTTCATCACTTTCATTGGTAAGTAAATAATTTATTTTTAAATAGCCATCCAACATACAAAAAATAAATTTCGATGCATGATTATGAGGGTTGCCTTCAATTAATTTTTTCAATGCCTCTAACAGCCGAGTAGCATCAAGGTCATTGCAAGATGCATACTGTTTCATACAAGGCGTGTAATTTAATTTAAATAGCAGAATCAGCCGCAAACCAATATCGTAAATAGTAGACGTTGAAAGTTTTGTTAAAGGCAATTCACTCAATTCTTTTAAAAATCGATCAACTTCATGTTGACTGCAATAAACATCATAAAAAGCAGCGGCCTCCGTTACTTTTTTCTCTGTCCTTAACCGTGACAAATAGCTAAACAATAATGAATTGACTGCTACGGAAATCGTACGAAGAGGAATGCTTGCGTATTGCGATCTTCTGCTTGATGAATCGGAATAAACTTCGAGTATCTCATGATGATTGACTGCTATACCTGCTTTTTCATCGGCAAATGCTTGCTGCAATGTGCCGCGAAAAGTTTCTCGTGTTTTCAAATATCTAGCATAAATGACCTTTTCCTCAAGTGAAACACCCTGATCTCGCGTGTAGACAACTAAATCTTTTACTTCTTCTAATAATTCATATGTTAATATTAAAATATTTTTCTCATCTGCACTATTTGCGTCTTCAAACATTTTAATCAGTTGTTTGATTTTTTTTATTAATTTATCTGCTTTGTCATACCAACCTTTATATTCTCGATTAATAACAGTTAAAGGCACTACAATATCAAAAGATTGATCGCGAGATTGCACTGTGTAAGCTGATATATTTGCATTGTGCAGCATTAATTCGAACCGCCAGAGACTTATTTCGGCTAACAATTTATTGTATGATGCAACTTTTTCGCGTAACGGTTCTGGCGCATCATCGTTTAAATTAATTTCCCAAGATTGCTGGAAACCTTTCATCCATTGCTTATTGTATAATGACATTAACTGGATTTTATTTTTCTGAAGGCCATCTTTGATTTCTAAGTGATTGAAATCAACTTCCACTTGATGCGATCGCACAGAAAATAAAATTTTAAGAATCTTTTCTGCCATTTCATTATCAATATTACTTTGGCCTGAAAAAATAACGCTGGCTAGGTTTGTGTTTTCTTCTATAGCAGCGATGATCTTATTCGCGCTAGATACAAAAATTTCTTCATCAAACTGACAAGAATAAAATTTAATACTAGTAATCGAATTATTGTTAACTGGATAACTTTTAGATTTATCTCTCATCACAATATCATTTTCAGGATTAGCCGTTTTTGCAAACTCAAACACTTGGAATAATTTTTGTAAATTTATTCTTTCGTTAGTAACAACTAATTCGCGGCCTTGCTCTTTTAAAAATACAGTGATTGTCACCCGAGTACCCTTGCGTCATTATTATTTTAAGTGGCGGCATTATGCTAATACCATAGGGAAAGATCAATGAGTGTGTTTGTAGCTTGGACTGAATATGATCAAGGTGAGATGAATGATTCATCTCACCTTGCCACTTTTTTACGCGCGTTCTAACTTAGCATGTACATTTAAGTTTGCAGGATCAATCTTCACCATGTCGCCAGTTGCAGCGTCAATGAAGAAAGTTGGCCAGAATAAAATATCGAGTAATGCGATTGGTTGGAATTTGCTATTAACCATTTGTGATTGATCACGATAGCCCGATTTACGCAAGGTAACTGATTTACCGCCGTAGATGTAATTTGGCAAAGTAATGATCGCAGGGGTAACGCCATATTGTTGGTTATCGACTATAATCGCCGCGCCTGATGGATAGGAAGTCACATTTACTGCACGGGTATTACTACCAGCAATACTAGCGCAACCGGTCATAACAACTGCAACTGCACAGGCAGCTAATAGTTTGATTGTTTTCATTTTTTATAATTCCTGAGGATATGGTTTAAAAGAAAGCAGGAATATAGCGAAAATGAGGGTTAATAGCAACAGTAGTCTGGAGTGCGGGGTTGGTGACCACACTTACAAACCCGGACACAAGAATCGTGTCCAGGCTACAAAAACTTTTTGACTGCGTTTGATAACGGGAGGGGGGCTTCTTGTGTTACTACATGACCACCGGGTAACTCAGCAACGCTTGCATTTTTTATATGCTGTGACAAATAAATCGATTCATATGGCAAACTTAAAATATCTTCTCGGCCATGTAACACTAACGTTTCCGCCTGGATGTCTGCTAATTGCTTCACGCCATCAAATTTTTCTAACATGCGAAACTGTCGCGCTTGATCACTCACGGATTGTGGAGCAGGATTTGACAAAATATCTTGTTTGAAAATCGCAACGCGGTTTGCATCTTCTAAAAATGTTTCGCCAAATAACAATGGAATGGAAGCATTAAAAATATAGTCAAAATCTATCCCTTGCTGCCGCATCGTTAACAATGATTTAAATGCAAAACGCATGGGCACCCGCCATTTTGCCGATGTTGAAACTAATATTAATTTTTTTATTTTATCAGGATATTTGGCCGCAATTGTTTGGGCAATCGTACCGCCCATTGAATGACCTAAAACGTGTGGCTTTGATAAATTTAATGTGTCACACAATTGCATGACATCGCTTGCCAATAAATCAGCGGTTAATTCAGTAACACCATCATCTCGCGTTTGACCAATCGCGCGATTATCAAAAATTAATAATTGATAGGATTTTGCTAACTCGGCCAAGATCGGCGTCCAAAAAACCAATTCACAACCATAACCCGCGATCAATACTAATGGCTGACCACTGCCATGTAATTCGTAATGATAATCAACACCGGGTAACTTTATCATGGGCATTAGCAATTTCCTTCTCTCAAGCAAAAGTAATCGAAATATATATTCGGTGTCAAATGAGTGTAGTCCTTATCACGTTTTTTGTATTTGGGGTTCTTGTAAATAGATATCTGTTGATACAACAAACCCGGACACAAAAAGCGTGTCCGGGCTACTCTTTCTTGCAGTATTGTCTTAATTGTGGGAAATTAAGCCACTATTTGAGGGAAAAAACGAATGACACAAGCTGCGCTGCCAACCATCAAAAAACCATTTCTTTCACCTTATTACATGGCATTAAGCGGCCTTTGGCTAGCCATATTCTTATGGGGCATGCACGCACCCGCTGGTCGCTATCTTGCCATGCGCGGCGTTTCCATGACAGGTTTAATGGCAGCACGACTCTGGATAGGCAGCATCATCTTTTGGACTTTCCTTATCCTTAAAGGAAAAGTCGATATGTCGTTTTTACGTGGCAATTTTCGCAAAGTGGCAACGCTGTCTGTCATTGGCATTTATCTCAACATGATGACTTTTCAATATGGCATGAAATATATTCCAGCCACCCTTGTCTTACTATTAGAAAACTTAGCGCCCTTTTTTGTCATCTTACTGCGCTGGAAAATGGATGGTAAAACACCGACTCGCATTGAAACCTTTTGCCAAGCAACTGCCTTTAGTGGTTTATTGATTATCATTTTAGGTAAAGGTGGTATTAGCGGTGATTGGAATCAATTTTTAATCGGCATTATTTTAGAAAGTATCGCCGGTATCACTTGGGCTGTTTACACTTATTTCTCAGGGCGCTGGTTAAACTCGATCATTTTCAAAGACAAAACAGCTGATCGCTTTTTCCCATGTTTAAACTTCATCTGTATTTTGCTCACTATTTCCGCCATTCTTGCCACGCCTAATTTATTCGCATTAAACGTTCACACCCTTGAGATGAATGATTATTTATTAATTCTCATGGTTGGTATTTTCCAAACAGGGATTGCGTTCATGTTGTGGAATTACGCACTAGGCATTTTACCGGTCACTTTAGTTTCAATTTGTTTTTACATGACGGTTGTTTTTACCTGCATGAATGAAATGATTTTCTTACACTTACGACCAACCGCCATTATTTACTTCGGCGCCGCTTTAATTTTAGGAAGTGCATTACAGCTCGCCTACAATCAAGCACGCAAAGACAAACGTGAAGCCACATTAATCGCAACCACGGAAACCGCCTCTTGAATTCAATCCCGAAGTGGCTTAGCAAAACCAAATTAATGCGCGGTTACCGCTGCTTAAAAAATATTTATTTAACAGTGCATGCACCACAATTAGAAACACCTATCAGCGCTGATACGCAAAGTTTATTTGATCAAGGCAACGAAATTGGCGCAAAAGCGCGTGAATATTATCCGGGCGGTGTTTTAATTGACAATAAACCCTGGGATTTTAGCGGCGCAATCACTAGAACGCGTGAATTACTTGCTCTAAATACACCCATTATTTATGAAGCCGCTTTTGAATACATGGGTTGCTACGCAAGAGCCGACATTATTAAATATTCTCCCGAAAGCAAACGCTATCGCATCTATGAAGTCAAATCCAGCACCAAAGTGAAACCCGAACATATTGACGATGTTGGTTTGCAAGCTTGGATCATGGCTAAAAGTGGTTTACCCCTAGAAAGCATTCACGTTGTCCACTTAAACCCTGAATGCCGCTACCCTGATTTGAGTCAACTATTTAAAGAAGTCGATGTCACCGCAGAAATTCGAGCAAAATACCCTGAAATCCAGCCTAAAATTCGTGAAATTTTATTAACAATTCGCGAACCTGATGTACCCAACATTGATATTGGTGATTATTGCTCATCGCCTAATGATTGCGGCTTTAAAGAACATTGCTACCAGCAAAAAAATTTACCCAAGATGAGCATTTTAGATATGCCAGGTTTGCGCGATCGCAAATGGGAATTGTATCAACAAGGCATCATCAGCTTAGATGATCCGCGTTTTACTGATTTAAATGCGCTACAAGAACGCATTGTTACTTGTTATAAAACAAATACTCGCTATGTCGATCATGCCGGTATCAAATCCGCCATGAGTGATTGGCAATACCCGTATGTGTATCTTGATTTTGAAACTATCAACCCTGCCATTCCTCGCTATGATCATTGCAAACCATTCGGGCAAACACCTTTTCAATTTAGTGTGCATATTCAAACAAGCCCTGAGGCTGAATTAACCCATTTTGAATTTTTACATACCACTCAAGATGATCCGCGACCCACTTTAATTCCCGCACTACTAACAGCGTGCGGCACGCAAGGTTCGATCATTGCGTATTTTAGTAAATTTGAATCTGAACGGATTAGTGAGTTAGCTGAATATGCACCCCCATTTGCTGATAGCTTACTTGCCCTAAATGAACGCATGGTTGACCCCTTACCAATTTTGCGCGAATGCGTCTACGATAATGCATTTGCTGGCAGCTTTAGCTTAAAATCAGTTGCACCAGCTTTATTAGGCGAAAAAAGCAGTTATAAAGGCATGGCGATTAGCAACGGCAGTGAAGCGCAACGCGGTTTTAATGAATTGATCGCAGATAATACGAAAGCAGAACGCAAATCTTTTTTAATTACCGCCATGCTTGAGTATTGCAAAAAAGACACTTTAGAAATGGTCATGTTAGTGCAATGGCTACAACAACAAATAATAAATTAACAAAACGAGAATATATCTTATGCAAGAATGTCATATCATCACATCCGCTGAAGTTGCCGATGAACTCAGCTCGCATTTAAGCGAACAAGGCGCCGTTGCTGTTACTTGGCAAGATGCAGGTGATCAACCTATTTACGAACCAAAACCAGATGAAGAATTACACTGGAATGACATTAAATTAGTTGCCTTATTCAGTGAAGAAAATATCACCCCCGAATTGCATTTATTCTTAGAGTTACAAATAAATGCTGAAATTGTTAAATCTTATGAATTTGTTGCCGTTGCCGATCAAGATTGGGTACGCAGCAGTTTAGATTTATTTGTACCAACGCAATTCGGTAATCGTCTTTGGGTTTGCCCTACTTGGCATGAACCTGTTGACCCTGATGCTATCAATCTGATGTTTGATCCAGGTCTTGCCTTTGGTACCGGCTCACACGCAACAACAGCTTTATGCCTTGAATGGTTATCAAACAACATTAAAGGCAATGAAACCATTATTGATTATGGTTGCGGCTCAGGCATTTTAGCGATTGCAGCTTTAATGCTTGGCGCCAAACATGCAACAGCGATTGATTATGATCCGCAAGCGATTTTGGCCACAAAAATGAATGCTGAAATCAATCACATTGAATCTTCAAAAATTGACATTGCACTACCAGATGATGCAACACCACAACCTACCGACATAATGATTGCAAATATCATCTCAAAACCATTAATTGAACTTGCACCAAAACTAGCCGCATTAACACTACCAAATGGGAAGTTGGTGCTGTCAGGGATTTTAGAAGAGCAAGTAGAAGATGTAAAACAAGCGTATCTACCATGGTTTACAATGGAAGAAAAAGTGGTAAAGGATGGATGGGTACGTTTGGTGTTTGAAAAACAATAAAGACTACATCGTGCCCGTGAACGTGCCCGCGTGCGTACCCGGTTTTTGATTTTCGGGGAAAGCAAAAACCGGGTACGCACGCGGGCACGTTCACGGGTACGTTTATTTAGGCGGACTTTTCTATGTACCGGTTCATCTCTAGCGTCATCGCCATACTCATCAATAATTCGACGTCATCATCCCCTTCGTGCAATTCTTGCATTGCCAACACATGCGCATGAGTATCTAGCAACATCGCACATGGCTTAGGGTAAGTGATGCCTTTGTATTCATAAGTTGGAATAAGGTTCAAATTAAATAATTCTGAAATCGAAGCGCCATAAATACCATACAAACTAAATGGCATATGTAAGCGTTCTTGTTTTTCACACAACGGGCTTGGCTGGATATAGGGCATGGCAGCGATCAAATTTGCTTTCGCGGCCAATGCTGCGTGTTGTTTTGCAAGCTTGCGCAAACGATTATCAGATTCTATCAATTGTGCTGGTTGCACAATAAAAAATGATGGGCGTTTTGCTTTTGTTAAAACATTTTTCATTTGCGTGAATACAATTGCACCTGATTGATGCTCTGGTCGAAATAATAAAATGGTTGGGAGTTTGCAAATTTGGAATGAAGGAATTTCTTTAAATACGTTACTGAGCATAAGTTAGCTAATCCTTGCTAAACAAAAAACAGAACATTTAAAAAAAAATACGTAGTCAGTAAGAGTAGTACAGATTTCAGAAAGAATCAAACATGTTTTTCAAAAACAAAAACATTGTTTGCATTAACGTGCGCGTTTGTTTTTTTGTACGCGAACAGGAGCAAGTTGCTTAGTGTTTGAGCGTCCACCTTTAGTTGCAACAAGGATGATACCAGTGGTGAGGATTCCGAGAATGACTCCAGTCATAACCATCTCCTTTTTTTATTGTTATTTCCTTAGTATACACCATTCAAAGTCTCTTGTGCCACATTAGAACATTCATGCTAAGATATTTGCCACATGTTATTCATTTACAAGGAGGTTTCATGGAATTAACCAAGAGTTATCGCAATTTTCTAGCAAGCGTCGTATTAACGGCGAGCTGCATATTATCTCCCCCAGGTTACAGTTGCACTGGTATTCAATTAAAAGCAAATGATGGCTCTTATGTTAACGGCCGCACGGTTGAATTTGGTATGGCATTAGATTTAAGCGCATTAGTCATCCCAAGAAACTACCAATTAAAAGGTACGTTACCAGATGGCACTACAAATGGCCTTGCTTACACAACAAAATATGCAGCAATGGGTGGCAGCGCATTTAACGAACCTGCGATTGTTGACGGTATCAATGAAAAAGGTTTAAGTGTTGGCATGTTTTATTTTCCAGGGTATGCGTCATATACTGCACTCACTGCTCAAAATAAATCACACGCATTATCACCAACTGAATTTCCCAATTGGATCTTGACGCAGTTTGCAACTGTTAGCGAAGTCAAAGCCGCACTCAAGTCTGTTGTGATTGTACCGACGACACCAAAGGGTTGGCCGGGCTTACCGCCATTTCATTATGTTGTGTATGACAAAGCTGGCAATAGTATTGCTATTGAACCCGTAAATGGCGAATTAAAAGTACACGACAATCCACTTGGCGTCATGACTAATTCACCAACATTTGATTGGCATATGACAAATTTGATCAACTACATGAATTTAACACCAGATAATACTACAACCAAAACCGTTGATAATGTGCAATTAAAACAATTTGGTGAAGGTAATGGTTTACATGGGTTGCCAGGCGACTTTACACCACCATCACGCTTTGTGCGTGCCGCCATCTTTGCTAGCAGTGCGATCCCTGTTAACAATGCAGATCAAGCCGTATTACAAGCGTTTCATATTTTAAACCAATTTGATATTCCAGTCGGTTCGGTGCGCACCGTCATGCCAAACCAAACCATTCCTGAATTCACCTTGGCAACCACCGTTAAAGATCCGCAAAATTTAAATTATTATTTTAGAACATATGATGATCAAACGATTAAGATGATCAGTCTTAGTAAATTTGATTTGAATTCGAAGATGTTGAAATTTGTATCCATGAAAGGTAATCAGCCGGTAGTTGATGTTTCAATGGCTGCGAAGTAACACCACCCATGTCATCCCGGAAATCGCCGCAGGCGATTGTCCGGGATCCACCGACCATTGGTACAAAACCCCTCATTGCGAGAAATGGTCGTCATTGCGAGGAGCGCAGCGACGAAGCAATCCAGCT
>CAZUVD010000002.1:0-208637 GCA_964623075.1 uncultured Coxiellaceae bacterium
CGGGATGACAATGCGATGACAATTTGATGCAACAAAGCCACCCCGGACACAAAAAGCGTGTCCAGGCTACAAAAGCTTCATTGCCAACTGGTAAACCTGCTTGCGAATGTCTGGCACTGCGGTCATTTCCCAATACTTACCCTTAGTCGGTGACCCTAATGAATGCACACGCTCTGACACTTTCCCATCTTGCCCAATCAACGCCAACTCATCATTGACCGCAAAACCTAACTTTAATTCATCGAGAGTTGCACGCCCTGACGCTAACAACGCCGCAATCAACGGCTGATGCTTTGCCCGCATCTGTTGCTCAGGCCCCATACAATTAATCAGCCAATCTATTGGTAATACTCGAATGGCTTGTGTCTCGCGATCTTTAAATTCAACACCCTCAGCATCTACTTTTAAAATGCGACCGCCTAAAATTTTTAATTGCTGCTTAGCTATTAACTTTTCTAGCATTTCAGTGATTTCGATATGCACGCGATGGCGATGAATATTCCAATATGGCAATAAATGGCGTAAAAATTTTCTTTTTTCAGCAATCCCTGCTTGCTGCCAAATGGTTGTAATGTGCGATCGTAACCCGCCAACAATGCTACGCCAATCACCCCCGGCTCGCATGTGATGATCAGCGCGCTTGCGCACTAATTGCGTTAAGCCACGCATATCATCATCGCTTGGATGCCACGGCTCTACATGCAACTCATGACTATGCGCTAGCGGCAATAACCCATGTCGCGATAAGGCAAAAATGGTTCCCGTGTGATGTTGCTGCTCTAGCGTTAAAACAGCATCAATCATACTTAAACCCGTACCAACGATCAAAACCGTTTCTTGTTTACCAATATGCTCAATGGCCACATAATCCCAAGGATTATCAATACGCTTAACACCGGATGCGATGGGAAATGGAAATGCTGATGGCGGATTATTACCTAACGCTAAAACAACTTCATCGACGCTAAATGACTGCCCCGATTCTGCGATCATGTGTACTGCATGAGCATCTATCATCAAATCAACGATGGCGATCGATTCGAAACGAACCGTCTGTGTCGGTGATTGTATTAATGATTGCAAATATTCGCGATAAAAACAGCGCGGCACAAATTGAATCGCGAGTGGGGTTTTATTATCTAACAACGCTAACTTATCTGGTTGCGTTTCAAGCCATCGAACAAAGTGCGTGGCATCATCTTCAAACGCACTCATATCACCTGCACGCACATTCAATAAATGATGCGTATAAGGTGTTTGATACGCAGGACCTTCGCCAAAACAACCGGTTTGATCGCAAATGATAATTTCTAGCGCCTCTTTTGCATGCTTACAGAGCATCGCTAATAAAGCCGTACCCGAATACCCACCGCCAACAATACCAATTTTTTTCATTAAGCCTCACTCAACTTTAATCTGCCGAAAATGAAGAACCACAACCACACGTTGTTTTCGCATTGGGATTGCGAATAATAAATTGTTCACCTTCAATATCTTCTTTGTAATCGATTTCTGCACCCTGCAAATATTGCAAACTCATCGGGTCAACCAACAAAGATACCGTTGCGCTCGGTAGCACTCTTGCAACTACCGTATCATCGTCTTGAATCGCTTCATCAAAGGTAAAACCATATTGAAAACCAGAACAACCGCCGCCGGTGACATAAACCCGCAGTTTTAAGTTCAAATTGCCTTCTTCTTGCATTAATTCCCACACTTTGGTGGCTGCTTTTTCAGTAAAAATAAGTGCTTCTGACATTATTTGCCTCGAAGGCTTGCGCCTTATATTTTTGATGGGGAGGAGTATACACCAACACTTCCCTTCCCTGCCAATAAGCGACATAATAAGCGCTTCATTTTTAGGGTTTGGTAGCGAAGTATATGCTGTGGATTAAAGCCTTTCACATTATTGCCATGGTCACGTGGTTTGCTGGCTTGTTTTACTTGCCGCGCTTATTCGTATACCACTCAATGGCTACCGATCTTACCAGCCAAGACCGATTTGTTCTAATGGAACGTAAATTATATTACGGCATCATGACCCCAGGCGCTATTTTCACTATCGTGCTAGGTGTTTGGCTTTTAAGCTTTAATTTACATGGCTATATGCACCAAAGCTGGATGCACCTCAAATTAGGCTTAGTGTTATTATTAGCCGTGTTTCATATTTATTTAGGTGTTTTATTGACAGCATTTCGTGAGAGCCGTAACAAACACACACATGTCTTCTATCGTTTTCTAAATGAAGTGCCTGTGTTTTTTTTGATCGCAATTGTGATTCTGGTGGTCGTCAAGCCGGGCATTTAATAGCCAGCGCACTCTAAGCTGCGCGGGAGAATTGATCGATGCTACATCGCCGCAAAAAACCCGCTATTCTTATCTATCCAACCAACAAAAAATTGCATGCGCAAGAAGTGCACATCGTGCTATCAGGCACCCCCAGACCTTTATCACGCATATTGAACAATGTCGAAGTTCATCCCGCCGCTAAAACAACCGTTAACAAATTAGCAGAAGCATTTTCTAATGAAATTAATGATTTTTTCGAATCCAACACCCCTGACAGCCCCGCTGCGCAAAGAGCCTGCGAAGAAAACCCCTTAGATTTAGCGTTAGAAAAGGCGGCAAGAGACTGGAATGAGTTTTCTAACCTGATTGAAGATCACCCCGACACCCATAGAATTGCCAGTGTTCAACCTCTGCAAAACAAGCGTCTTGGCATTTCACTCACGCCCGAATTTAAACATTTTCTACCCATCCCTTCTGCCTGGAAAGCTTGCGAAAACCTGATCGCCACTGTCTGCCGACTCGCTTTTGAAGCTATTTTCACTGATGATGGTGATTATCGATCTGATTTTTTCAAAGCGGTAGAAGACTCCTTCCCCTATACCGGGGGCTGCCTCAATCGCTTACAAGAAGTCATGAGTAAAACCCTTGACGGTAAGTTTAAACTACGCGCTAACTTAGTCGCTAGCGCTGCTGTTTATATGACAGAAGATTATTTACAAAAATTAACATTAGGCGAAAACGTATCGCCACTGAAAAGAGTTTTTATTAATAATTTTTGCACTCGCATCAGCAGCCAAGTGATCCCTGAATACACTCGACTACGTTTTGAAAAAATCGACAAAGAAAATCAAATACGTGAAAATTTTGCTCGCCCGCGCGTTACCAACATTATTGAAGAATGCAGAAGATACGAAGGTCATTTACTTTATGAAATAAAACAAGCTATTGCTCAAAAAATTCAAGCATTAGATGCGGAAATAAAACCAAGACAAAAGTTGTTGCTGGGAAAAAATGGCGTTGTTGCCAAAGCAACGCTTGAAAACGAAATAAGACATTACGCACTTAAACGAAACCAATTAGTCGCCGCTTACAAAAAACCTAAAACTGCCACACAATTACCAATCAACATGATTGACAATATGCCGGCACTAAAAGAAAGCTTAGAAAAATTAAAAGTGCTTAACAAATTAAAAGAAGCATTATCAAGCAGCACTTCGCAGACACAAAGATTAAAAAATTTCGAGAAAATATTTACTTCCTCTGAGATGGAGCCTATCCGACGAGCAAAAGATAGCGAATCAACACAATTTTTAAAAATCGTTGGTCACTTACTTTTAAGTTTCTTTACCGGCGGCTTATATTTTGCGGGCGCTGTGGTGTATTCACTATTAACGTCTTACTCACCTAAATTTTGGTTAACGCCTGAAGAAATCTTCCTGCAAAATGTTGACAAGCAACTACCAAAACCAGCGCCGCCCCGCATTAAATTCACTAAATACGCTGATTAAAGCACTGCAAATGCTTTTTCAGCCGCTTTTAATGTTTTGTTAATTTCAACATCACCATGCGCCGATGACACAAATCCCGCTTCAAAAGCAGAAGGTGCCAAATACACACCTGCGTTTAACATGGCGTGGAAAAATTGATTAAAGCGAGCAACATCACAACGCTTCACCATTTCTTCTGAACTAATTAATTTTTCTTCGGTGAAAAACAAACCGAACATGCCCCCGATGGCAACGGTGTGAAATGGAATATTGGCATGGCGCGCAATCTCTTCTAACCCTTTAGTTAAGGCTAATGTTTGTTTTGCTAAACGCTCATGAAATTGTGGCGCAGAAATTAATTCTAATGTTGCAAGCCCTGCTGACATCGCAACAGGATTACCAGATAACGTTCCCGCTTGATAAACAGCGCCGAGCGGTGCAATTGCTTGCATCACATCTTTGCGACCACCGAATGCACCGACAGGAAAACCACCGCCGATCACTTTACCTAAGGTGGTAATATCAGGTTTCACGCCGTAGTATGCTTGCGCACCGCCCAGTGCTACGCGAAAACCAGTCATGACTTCATCAAAAATTAATAAACTTTGGTAGCGATCGCACAAAGAACGCAAACCTTGCAAAAATCCTGGTAACGGCAACACGCAATTCATATTACCAGCCACAGGTTCGACAATAATTCCGGCGATATCATCACCGTATTTTTCAAATAATGTCGCAACCGCTTCTAATGAATTGAAAGGTGCAATTAAGGTGTGTTGCGCTAAACTGGCGGGCACGCCTGCTGAGTTTGGCACCCCTAGGGTTAAGCCGCCTGATCCCGCTGCAACTAATAAACTATCAGCATGCCCATGGTAGCAACCAGAAAATTTAATAAACTTATCGCGCTTGGTAAAGCCGCGCGCTAAACGAATCGCACTCATGGTCGCTTCCGTACCCGAATTAACGAAACGCACCATTTCCATCGATGGCACCATTTCGCACACTTTTTGCGCTAACCAAACCTCTAATTCGGTTGGTGCGCCAAAACCAAAGCCTTTACGCATCGTGTTTTCAACTTGCGCTAAGACATACGGATGAGTGTGGCCAACAATCAATGGTCCCCAAGAACCGATATAATCAATGTACTGATTATCATCAACATCGGTGATATACGCACCCTGCCCACTCTTAATAAACACAGGCACCCCGCCAACGCCACGAAAGGCTCGCACCGGCGAATTAACGCCACCCGGGATATATTTTTGCGCAACTCCAAATAATTCTTTTGAATTAGACACTGCTTACCTCTATAATCCGTGAAAATATTTGGCATCCTAGCCAATAACTAACGAGAAATCTACTATGCCCGCTTACAAACGTTACATGTGCCTACTCTGTGGTTATATCTATGACGAAGAAAAAGGTTGGCCAGAAGATGGCATCGCCCCTGGCACCCGCTGGGATGACGTACCACCTGCCTGGCAATGTCCGGAATGTGGCGCCACTAAAGATGATTTTGAGATGGTTGAGGTTTCGTAATTCGAGAGAGAGTTTCTTCGTTAACGAAGAATCTGGGGTGACGCCATAATGGCACGCGCAGCGCATCATAGCCGTCGCACCCGCATACACAAAAAAACCCGGACACACAAAGCGTGTCCAGGCTACTTTAACGGCTCTTCAATCAGAGAGGAACAGGTAAGCATATAACGCCTTAAACAAATTATAAAAATACTAAGGACCTCATTCATGCCAACAATCACAAACGTCATCGCACAACTCACATTATTTCTAAATCAAAAACCAGCACTCGCCCCTATCATCACCGAACTAGAAAAACTCAAAAACCCAACACCCAATGCCGAAGCCACGATTATCCATTTACGCAAACAATTAATTGCATTTCTCAGGTCCCCCGATCAAGCCAAAGACGCTGAAGGTAAAGATATTGGCTTAGCAAACACGGCGCATCTCACGCTACTCACTCTAGCCGAATTAAAGCCGCTCAACACAGAAGACCCTGTCACTTTTGAGGAAATTGATCCCAATGATAAAGATTGCGTTTTTGTTTCCACCGGTCATAAATGCTCAATCAAATCACTAGCCAATCATCACAACACACGCAAACCCAGTGAACAATTCAATGACACAGCAGAAAACAAATACTTAGTTAACTTCAACACAAACACCGTCTTTGATACTTTTGATACGATCCATATCATGGCACAAGCGAAAGCAAACGGCGTTGCGTTTGAAAATTTAAGAAAACCAGCAGAATTTCGGCCGCCACTCGCCACAAAATCTATTCCTCGCGAATCAGAATCAGCGCCTGCTGTTACATGTACAGCCCTCACATCCAATAGTGTATTTTCTTCAAATGTATCGCGTATAAGATTACGTGTATGGCAACAAAGCATCCTAGATGATTTACAAGATTTTGGACTAACAGGAGATCATTTAACCTTATTACCAGAAACAATGATTATCCAACATTGCGTCGAATTTCATCACGCCTTAAAACATTTAATGACAAAGCGCGGCATGCTTTGTCACACTGCTGACAGCGCCGTAGCACAATTAATCGATTTAACGCCACTACAAGCGCGCGCTATAGCAAAAGGCCTTGATCGTGAAGATATTGTTAATTTAAAAAATGAATATCAAATACACGCCATGATCAAACTACGCGACTTCAATATTAAACATTGGCATGTGCGAAAATGCATTAATTCACGCGTCCATGATGAGCATTACTGCAAAGCACTGATCCATGTCGTCACTAAAAACAATCAAAACAGAACAGCTGATGAAGCCGCGACCTTTGTGAGCTCATTAACACCCTTAGAAGCTTATGGTGTTGCCAATGGCTTAAGCCGCGAAGAAGCAAGCAGCTTAGTTGATCATGGGCAAATTAATCTTTACCGAGATTACCGTGATGCAGGGCTTACTATTGAATTGCTAAAACAATGCCCCTGGGATAGCGTTGATGATAACAAAGTTGTCGAGCATTACAGCGGTCACAACAATGTACCCATCACACACACTTATTATGTACCAAAACAAAATCACTTTGATGCTGCATTACGGCATTTATTAAATGGTTCCGGTAGCAAGAAAATGACGGCAGAAGAAGCGGTGCAAGAATTACAGGGCTTAAGCAATGAGCAAGCCAAACGCATTGCCTATCACAATGAAACAAAAGCGCAGATTTTGGGGCAGACAGCGAGACCGCGGTGATTTTAATTGACTGGGGAAAGACTATGATGCGCTTCGCGTTCTATTGGAGTATCCAATTGTGATCGGATTGTCATCCCGGAATTTTTACCGTTTTTTGGGTAAAAATGTCCGGGATGACAATGCAATGACAGCTTGATGCAATAAAGCCATCCGGGGTTATAGAGCGCAGAGCGCATCATAGCAGTCTAAGAAAACAATTATTTACGACAACACCAAAAACGAAGAATACTTCCCAAGCGAAACTTCCGTTACTTCAAGCGAAGTCACTTCCGCCCGCTCCGGCCCATGCCTAAGCCACGCTTGCATCTTTTCAACCGCATCATCTGAACCACAAATCATCGCTTCAACTCGGCCATCTGGTAAATTGCGTACATAACCCGTGAGACCCAGCGCTTCGGCTTCGCGTTTTGTGCTCGCCCGAAACCAAACACCTTGCACTCGACCGCTTACAAAACATTGTAAACATTTCGTCATTAACATTACCTCATCTAAACTTGTCATCCCGGAAATCGGCGAAGCCGATTGTCCGGGATCCACCAATCATATGTACATAACAATGCGTTTTAGATACACAACGGTGGATCCCGGACAAGCCGCTGCGCAGCTTTCCGGGATGACATTCGCTACTTTTGTGTAAACACAACAACCTGCACATGTCCAATCAAATCACTACTGACTAATTTAAAATGACTCTGAACATCAGCAGGCATAGCATCAAAATACGATTTACTCGTCACAAAATAACTAGGCGCCCTCACCGACATCAACGCTTGATCGGTATAAGCAAACTGCGGCGCGGCATCACTACGCGCATTAATTAAATATTTAATCGGCAACCCATCACGATTTTCATGATAAAACACTAACTGTGCCTGCGCATCAAGTCGACTCGCTTCCATTGCGGTGACAAATTCGCGTGTTCTATCGGTAAACTGTTGCACTGGCTCAACGACACCTATGTAACAAGCCATGAAACAAAATGCGGCGATGGTCAATATACCCGTATCACGCCATTCCTGCTTTTTCTCTAAACAGATAAACAGTATTAAATTAATAGCTAACGAAATAAACAATATTTGCGTCATCAACAGGTAATTAATACCAAAACTCTGCGCGTTTTTAGTCGCATAACTTAACACCATGCGCAAAAACACAAATAAAATAGCGGGGAAAAATATGAAAACGCGAATCATGATCCATTGCACGCGATAAAAAAATCGCTCGGAATATTTGCTCACAAAAAAATAAGCAGCCATTAATGATAAAGCAGGCGCTATCGATAATATGTAACGTTCTTTTTTATCGCCCGGAATACTCATTCCTAGCAAAACAACAGCACACCAACCGAGCAACACTACTAATAATTTCAAATCCTTCGGTTGTTGATGCAAACGGAATTTATAATAAACAATACCAATCGATGCGAGCGCCGCCAAGGGAAAGCTCAAGGCATAATCGGTTAAGCTATTTTTAAAATAATAAAGATAAGAAATATGACTATCTTCCATGCGCCCAATCACTTGCATGGTCAATACTTCTTTGACAAACGTATCACCACCGACGTGATTCGCTAATTGCAACATCATAAAACAAGACACAATCAACAGTAATAATGAAAATGCGGCGGTAAAGAATAAATGCTTAAAATTGCGCGTTAGCAAATAATACAAACAAATCACACCCACTGGAATAATCAATCCAATCGGTCCGCGAAACGCAAAACCTAACAACATTAAAGGATAAATCCACCACTCACGTTCGCGTTTATCTAAAACATCCGCCGAATAGATTAAGTAAAAACACGCAGTCGTTACCAATGCTGGATAAATATCTAACGCAATCGATCGTCCACTCTTAACAAACATCACCGTCATCAATAAAAATAAAACCGCATAATAGCCAAAACGTTTGAAGCGCAATGCACCAATCATGTAAGTCAATACAACTGTTAATGATGCAGCAATTGCGGTTGGCAACACCGCGGCCAATTTACTCATGCCACCAAGCAGTAAGCCACTGATGCAAATCAACCAAGTGGAAGTACCAAGATAATCAGGATACAAATCACCATAAGTCGTTGGAAACCAAGAAATACCATTTCGCCACATTTCTAATGCGAACATATAAAAACGTGACTCGAAACCGATCACTTCAAGTGAGCCAACACCCCAAGTGAATAGGAAAAGGCTGACACCAAAAAGTACCGGAATGATTAATGCGGTTAAGAGATTGCGTAAAGTTGTCATCCGAAAATGGTATCATGTTAAAGTAGCCTGGACACGTTTTTTGTGTCCGGGTTTTTTTAATCGGAGAGAAAAGCCCCCGGACACAAAAAACGTGTCCAGGCTACTCACATTAGCTGAGTGTGATAATATTAAACTTTACAAATTCATTGGGAAATTATGCGAAAGTTCATCCTTGCCCCCTCCCTATTATCGGCCAACTTCGCCCACCTCGGCGATGAAGCAAAAGCAGTCCTTAATGCCGGCGCTGACATGCTGCATCTTGATGTCATGGATAACCACTACGTCCCCAATTTAACCGTCGGCCCCCTCGTCTGCGCCGCCTTACGCAAAGACGGTATCACGGCTCCGATCGATGTTCATCTCATGACAAAACCAGTTGATAGCTTAATCAAAGAATTCGCCAAAGCGGGTGCCACGCAAATCACTTTTCACCCTGAAGCCTCCGAACACATTGATCGCAGCCTAGCGCTCATTCGCGATCTTGGTTGCAAAGCAGGCCTTGCCTTAAATCCAGCAACACCGCTCAGCTGCCTTGAATATGTACTCGACAAATTAGACTTAGTCCTCATCATGTCGGTCAACCCCGGTTTCGGCGGCCAAACCTTTATCCCGCACACCCTTGATAAAATCAAAGCCATGCGCGCCATGTTAGATGATCGCAAAGAAAAAACAGTATTAGCAGTGGATGGCGGCGTCAAAGTAGAAAACATTCGCGCCATCAAAGACGCAGGCGCTGATATGTTCATCGCCGGCGCCGCGATTTACACCGCACCAAATTATAAAACGGTGATTGATAATATGCGGAAAGAATTAATGTAGCCTGGACACGCTTTTTGTGTCCGGGGTGGTTGTATACGGATATCTCTCGATGCTAACCGCCCCCGGACACAAAAAACGTGTCCAGGCTACATTATGAGCAGATTTTTTCGCCTACGCAGATAATATCGGCGGTTCTTCTCGCAAAAATCCCGCTCTCAACAACACCGACTATTTTTTTCAATTGCTCTTCCATTTGCACGGGATTTAACAGCTTCAAATTATAAACATCCAAAATCACATTCCCGTTATCCGTCACAAATCCTTCGCGATAAACAGGATCGCCACCCAGTTGCACAATTTCTCTGGCAACATAACTGCGCGCCATGGGGATGACTTCGATTGCAACCGGAAATTCACCGAGTAACTCAACTTGTTTGCTAGGGTCAATCATGCACACAAATTTACTCGCAACCGTTGCAATGATTTTTTCACGCAACAATGCACCACCGCCGCCTTTGATCATTTGACGATACGGGTTCACTTCATCAGCACCATCAAAATATAACGGTAATTCAGGCGTGGAATTTAAATCCAGCAAAGGAATAGACATGGCTTTTAAGCGATTTGCAGATTCTACCGATGCCGCAACAACACCTTCAATACGACTTTTGATTGATTGCAATGCTTCGATAAATAAATTCACTGTCGAACCGCTACCAACGCCAATCACCATGTCATCTTGAATCATTTTTATTGCCGCATTGACTGCTGCTCGCTTGCCCGCTTCATTGGCCATGTACGCATCCTTACAAAATATAACTTGTTAAATCTTCGTCTTTCACTAAATGCTGCAATTTATGACTGACATAATCAGCATCGATTTTAACTGTTTTTGTCGTCATCTCTGATGCTTCATAGGAAACTTCTTCTAATAATCTTTCAAGCACCGTATGCAATCGTCGCGCACCGATATTTTCAACACGCTCATTGACGTGCCACGCAATTTCAGCAATGCGACGCACACCATCTTTCATGAATTCAATTTCGATACCTTCCGTACCTAGCAATGCAGCATATTGCGCTGTTAATGCTGCTTCCGGTTCCGTTAAAATACGCACAAAATCATCGGTGGTTAATGATGTTAATTCCACACGATTTGGCAGGCGACCTTGCATTTCCGGAATCAAATCGGATGGTTTTGCATAATGGAACGCACCCGATGCAATAAATAAAATATGATCAGTGCGCACGATGCCATATTTAGTCGTGATCGTTGTCCCTTCAATTAATGGCAACAAATCACGCTGCACACCTTCGCGCGATACATCTGCACCTGCATATTCAGAACGTTTCGCAATTTTGTCAATTTCATCAATAAACACAATACCGGTTTGCTCAACGCTTTCAATCGCACGCGCTTTAATTTCTTCATCATCAATTAATTTTGCCGCTTCTTCTTCACGCAATAATTTGCGTGCTTCAGTCACTTTTAATTTACGTGATTTTTTACGATCTGAATTTAGATTTTGAAACATGCTTTGCAATTGACTGGTCATTTCTTCCATGCCAGGAGGTGACATAATTTCAACGCCGCCTTGCGACATATGGACATCGATTTCAATTTCAGTCGCATCTAACAAACCATCGCGTAAACGTTGACGAAATAATTGTCGTGTGGCGCTATCGACTTTTTCAGGTGGATGCGGCTCACCAACAAAACTTGCCTTTGGGGTTGGTAATAAAACATTCAAAATACGCTCTTCCGCAGCTAAATCAGCAACTTCGCGCACGCGCGCCAATTCTTTTTCGCGCATCATTTTAATCGCCATGTCTGTTAAATCACGAATGATCGAATCAACATCACGACCAACGTATCCCACTTCGGTAAATTTCGTCGCTTCAATTTTAATAAACGGCGCATCTGCTAATTTGGCTAAGCGTCTGGCGATTTCCGTTTTACCAACGCCGGTAGGCCCTATCATTAAAATATTTTTCGGCATGATTTCATCACGCATAGGGGAAGTTAACTGCATGCGGCGCCAACGATTACGTAAAGCTACAGCAACAGCGCGTTTAGCCGCGGCTTGGCCAATAATATGCTTATCTAATTCAGCAACAATTTTCGGTGGCGTTAATACTTCAGGAATAGTCATCTTCATCAGTTTACTCTTATTAATAATTACTCGAGGGTTTCAATGGTAAAATTGGTATTAGTATAAATGCAGGTCGATGCTGCAATCGTTAAGGCTTTTTCAGTGATTTCGCGCGCGTTTAATGCCGTATTTTCTAATAAGGCAACGGCAGCGGCTTTAGCATAAGGACCACCGGAACCAATCGCAATTAAACCTTGCTCTGGTTCAATGACATCGCCATTACCAGAAATAATTAATGATGCTTTGCTATCCGCCACAACTAACATCGCTTCTAAGCGGCGCAACATGCGATCTGTTCGCCAATCTTTAGCAAGCTCAACAGCAGAGCGAACTAAATTACCTTGATGGGTTTCTAATTTCGCTTCAAAGCGTTCGAATAACGTAAACGCATCGGCGGTGGCGCCCGCAAACCCTGCTAAAATTTTATTGTTGTAAAGTCGTCTCACTTTACGAGCGTTCGCTTTCATAATGGTATTGCCTAATGTGACTTGACCATCACCGCCAACAACAACCATGCCATTTCGTCGCACTGAAACAATGGTGGTACCGCGCAACTCAACCAAGGGAAACACTCCTATCAATAATTATTAATGCACTTAAATCGAATATATGGGCAGTTTCAAGCTTTACAAGGCCATAGCCCCGCATATAATACCCTCTCTTATCTAATGAGTGTCAACCCTATGCGCAATGCCGATCGTGCAAATAATAAACTACGCGACATCCGTATCACCCGCCAATTCACCAAACATGCTGAAGGTTCTGTTTTAGTCGAATTTGGCGACACCAAAGTCATATGCACAGCGAGCGTCACATCCGGCGTGCCACCATTTTTAAAAGATTCCGGCCGCGGCTGGGTCACTGCCGAATACGGCATGTTACCGCGCTCAACACACGATCGCATGCAACGCGAAGCCGCCAAAGGCAAACAAACCGGTCGCACGCAAGAAATTCAACGCTTAATCGCACGCTCATTACGTGCTGCGGTTAATTTAACGGCGATGGGTGAAAACACGATTGTGATTGATTGCGATGTTATTCAAGCCGATGGCGGCACACGCACAGCATCCATTACCGGTGGTTGCGTTGCCTTATATGAAGCGATCAATTTTTTACGCGAGAAAAAACAATTAACTGTTAATCCATTCGAACAATTCGTTGCATCTGTTTCGGTTGGCATTTGCGAAGGGCAACCGAAACTGGATTTAGATTATCTTGAAGATTCGAGTGCTGATACTGATATGAATGTCGTGATGACAGAGCATGGTGGTTTTATTGAAATTCAGGGAACGGCGGAGAAAAATGTCTTTCAACAAAACGAACTGGATCAAATGCTAACTTTAGCAAAAACGGGTATTGCAGATTTAGTTGCGGCGCAGAAAAGGGCGCTTGGGTTGTTGTAACGATTTATTGGTGCGTACGCGCGCCATAAACCCCGGATGAAATATCATTCTTCCTTATCACCCACCACGCAGCACAAACCAAGTAAGCTCCCGTAGCCTGGACACGCTTTTTGTGTCCGGGGTGGTTGTATACGGGTGCGTCCAGATACAACCACCCCGGACACAAAAAGCGTGTCCAGGCTACTTAAGACTTCCTTAATACTTGGAGCCTATAATATCGCCCAACATTCGCCCGGGGGCTCTCATGTCAAAAACGCATTATGAAACATTAGGGTTACAACCTAATTGCACACTAGAAGACATCAAAAAAGCGTACAAATCATTGATCAAAAGCGCTCATACCGATAAAAGCGGCATCGATACGACCGCCCTGGCGCAAGAAATCACAAACGCCTACCAAGTTTTATCAGACCCAGCAAAACGCAAACAATATGATTACAGCTTAAAAGAAACCGCCAAAACAGATACTTTTCAATGCGGAGATCCAACGAGCCACGCTGGCAATCACAACCCTAACAGTCGAGAAGTTGTCATCGCACCCATACACAGCCTCGAAAAAATCATCAAAGAAGCAAACATGAGCGATGAAGAATTAAAAAAACTCGCGAAAAATGATGCCGGTATCGCAAAATTCATTTTTACTAAAACCCTAGAAGAACTCAAATTACTGACTCCCATTAGCAAAGTTAGCGATAAAAAATGGGGCTTGCTAATCAACATCGCCGAAACTTATGAAGCATTAGCGATCAATTTGATTCAAGATAATGTCCTAGTAAATGACTGCCTCACCAACAACCATCCCGGAAGAATAATAACGTTGGCTCGCGCACATTTACCTGTTGCCATTCATGTTTTAAAATCTCCCGCGATACATAAAAAATTAGAAGCAAATGAGTTACTTTCAATTTACACAGTGCACAAACTTTTTGATGTGGAAATCGAAAATTCTGAATTAGCCGATCGCCTCAAAGCACGACATTTATTAATAAACTATCTTCGATCATTACAATCAAACGCAACCACCTTTGATCTCAATACTTTCTACAACCTTTTACAAGAAGCAGGACATGAATCCTCTAAGTTTCTTGCTGACTACGCGAGGCAATACCCAAATCTCGCCACAGAAATTACACGCCATGAAAAGCTTTTCAATTTACTTTGCCGTACCGATCGATATTTTTACGCATTAGCCCTAGCAAATACGACGTTTGCCCAGTATTTGGTAAAAAATAAGCGTTCTATTTTAAGTCAGTACGAGTTACAAGCATTAGGTTACCCTGTTGAAATAGCGCCAAACGCAAACTCAAGTGACTCGAAACTGAAAAAAACATCTTTACCCCCGCAGACGCCCTGGCATGAAACCAACCTTGATGTTGCATACAAGCGCTTAGAGAATTGCAAAGACTCTAACTATCCTGAGTTTACTGCTGATTGCAACATGATAGTCCCTAATATTTCAGAAACCATCATCACACAAAAACTAAAAAACTCCCCAGACCTCATTTTCTCAGATAAAAAACTACGCGAAAGATTAGCAACGGATAGCGAAAAAAAAGCAGACCCTGACTGTTTTGACACTTATAAACTCTATTTAATAGCTAAAAAAAACGCAGATTTAGCACTACGCCTGCTCAGAGAAAATAAGCAACCTCTTCACGGCAAATACTATATCGGTCTTTCTCAAGATATTGCGCTTTATATTTTAAATCACCCCAGGTTATTAACAAATTGCCTGGAATCCTATAATGAATATTTAACAGATGCCAGTCGATATCCAGAGGTTGCTTTATTAATCTTAAAAACACCCGCCGCAAGAGCGTTACTAACAGGAAATGATCTTTACAAAGTAATAACCAATGCAGAGTTTGCAGGCGCACAATTAGCGTTAAGTGACATCACATTGTCAGAAACCTTAAGCGGCGAACAACTTTTTGAATTATCTAAAAAATATGGCTTACCCATCATACATTTAGAACACTTAAAGAAAGTACGCGCATATCATTTGTTAACGACTGCGGCCAGCCAACCAAAAGGCATGAATATTGCCCAAAAATCAGTTAGTGAAATAAAAGAAGAAAGCGAAAAAGACATCTACTTTGATATCGCAAACGCTTACGCAGCATATCATTCTATTCAATCCCAAGAATGTGCCGAAATGTATTATTTCAAGGCTGCCTACCTTGGCCACGCGGGCGCTCTTGAAAAATTAACCACGTTTCCAACTAGAAGCAATATTGCCATTTTTAACTTAAAACTCGCGGAAGTTTGCAGTAACAAGACATTCGATATTTACGACCAAGCTAGAGCGGCCTCTTTTGTACAAAAAGTAGTAGACAATACGACGGTTGATAACCATGGCCATCTTTTGAAATACATATCGAAATGCATTGATGATTTGGAACTAGAGAATATTGATCTCGCTAATCTTTATTTATTCACTCTAGATAAATTAAACGAATCCTTTAATTTCCCCGAAAAATTCTTAGAAGGCTTTTACCGAATAGCCGCTAAAACGATTGAACGCTCTGATAAAGCCATCGCATTGCGCTATCTTGAAAAAATACCGCCGGAAAAAATAACTGCTGCGGAATATTGTCACATGGCAACATTAGCATCTGACATTCTCTACCAAAAACAGCTGGCTTTGCTAACAGCTAACCCTCGTTCACCTGATCTCATTACAGCCGATATGAACGCATCGGAAAGAACGGTAGAACGCATTCTCGTTGCATTGCCTTACTATTTCAAAGCTGCGGCAAAAAAAGATGAAGCCGCCATCAACCTCCTAAAAAATAATCTTGCCGAATTATTCTCAAAGGTTAAAGCTAGTGAGAGCGATGAATTAATCAGTAAATTCTTACAGGAAAATGCCTTTGTCTTAAATGATACTTTTTTGATTGAAAAATTGATCCCCTACATCAAATTAGAAAACACCTTTTTGCAGCTTACCCTGGACTCCAGGCAAGCACATGAATATGCATCGAAATCAACAGTTAAACTTTTGCTAGAATCTGCAAGCCTGCGTCAATTTAACATCTGTTACTCATTATTAACTTGTCTTCAGTTAGCAAACACATTATCAACTAAAACTATTAATAATGACGAGTTAACGCCTGAGTTATTCGCCTTTACTGCTATCGAATCCTTGATTCATCGCAAAGATTATCAACAGGTCAATCTGCTTAATAAAATACTCTCCTTCAACACGTTCTACTCAACGATTGCGAGTGAATTTTTATCCGCAATTGCAAGCCATGACAACAGGCAAGAAAAAATTGGTGCTGTCACAGCAAAATGCACAAGACTTGAAAGAATTTCTGCTGAAAATGCGGCGCAAACTCAATTACTGGCTGGATTTTTCAATGATTTAAATTCTTATGAAGCAACCTTGAAAATGCCTGCGAAAAAGAAAATCGTTCAGTCGCTAACAGCAGAGTTGCGCGCGACACTTTCTGATTACTACAATCAAGATTTTTCTAGCGACACAGCATCAACGCGTGAAAAACTTCAAAAAGATTGCATAGCGGCCATTACCAAACATTTAGCGACACCCAATGATGACTTAAAATCGTTAGCAGATTGGAAAATTCGTCAAGCGTTTAAAATCATTTGCCTATTACAAAAATTCAAAATCTTCCGTGATTCTGAGCGCGTCAAGAGTTGGTATACTTCTACCTCTGCTCTTTTCTGCGTGAGCCGTGAGAAAAGCGTTGAGTTTACGCAAAAAATGAATCGGGTTTTCAGTTCGTAACACCTTCACCGGACATACAATTGGCATTGTAGCCTGGACACGCTTTTTGTGTCCGGGGTTGTTGTATCTGGACGCACCCTTATACAACCAACCCCGGACACAAAAAGCGTGTCCAGGCTACATTTATGATTGAGGGCGTTATTATTTTGGTTTATTGGTAGACTTATTATCCGGAACAAATCCGCTTGTCGCTATCTGAGTACCACTAAACAACCTATTCGGATTTGGTTTGCGGCCTTCGAGCACTCGATGAGCTTCCACCATGGTGCGCACTTCGGTTGCTCGCTCACCACTTAGATTTCTGGCTAGCGCATCTTTGGTTTTGTAAACATCGACCACTTTTGCTGGTACGACTGTTTCATGAAAATAATCTAAGGCTTTTTTTTCTAAATTACTCATCCCTGCTCTCTCCCTTCTAATTCCTTCATGCAACGTTCTTTCTCGCCACACGTTTCCCACATAAATTTCGCGATGGTTTCACGCACTAATTTGGTAATGGGTCTGCCCATCAAATCACAATAACGAAATTCAAATGGCATCGTGCTGGTATCAACTCGAATCAAGGAACGCTGTTCACCGAAGGTATATAAAATATAGTGTCCGATTTCGGCAAAAGCCTCATCCGTTTGAGCTTTTGTATAATAAGCATCTAATAAAGAGCGAAGCCCATCAGGGCCCTCGGCTATTTCATATTGAAACGGCAACCCTTTATTTTCTGTCATTACAAACACCTTTTTTTGTTAACCTCTATACTATAGTTTAAGCAAAGACTCTTAAGATAGGCTTAAGAATAGATTTTTATTTAGATATCGTAGTTTACAATAAGAGGTGCGTGGTCAGAAAATCTCTGATCTTTGTAAATTGAGGCATTTTTTATACTTGATGCTAATTCAGGGGTCACAATTTGATAGTCAATCCGCCACCCTACATTCTTAGCCCAAGCCTGTCCTCGATTCGACCACCAGGTATATTGCTCCGCCTCTTGATTGACGGCACGAAAGGTATCTACAAACCCTAAGCCGGCATCATCCAACAATTGGTCCATCCAAGCGCGCTCTTCCGGCAAAAATCCAGAATTTTTTTGGTTACCACGCCAATTTTTCAAATCAATTTGTTTATGGGCAATATTCCAATCACCGCAAATGATAATCGACTCACCGCGTTTTTTAATTTGCTGTAAATGTGCCGCATATTTTTCTAGAAAATCGAATTTAACACTTTGCCGCTCATCGCCTGAAGTCCCTGACGGCAAATACAATGACGCCACCCAAACGTTATTTAATTTAACGGCAACATAACGCCCTTCATCATCTGCCACTTCAAAACCTAAACCGGTTTCAACAGCAGAGGGTTTCAGACGCGAATAAACAGCAACACCGCTATAACCTTTCTTCGCAGCGAAATGATAGTGAATGTGAAAGCCACTAGGTGAAAATATATCGTCATCAAGATCAGCGGCGTGCGCTTTAATCTCTTGCAAGCAAACCACATCCGCCTGCTCTGCTTGCAACCAATCAAAAAAGCCTTTGCGTGCAGCGGAGCGGATGCCGTTTACATTCAAGGTGATTACTTTCACTGGTTATTTACCCAATAAATTTTGCAAAATTTCGCCTGTTTTACCGGGTACATGCCGTTTAATTTCATCACGTACTTTTGTTTTTACTTCATCTACTTTTTGTTTTGCAATCACACTGCTTAATGCATTGGTTTCTAAGCGCGCATCAGGTCGTTGCAACGTACCTGTGATCGCAACCGGGATCATCACTGCTGCCTTCATCACTTCTAATTTTGGTGTGATGCGTACTTGCATATTAATTACCTGCGTTGACAAATTCACATTACCCGTTGCATTAGCGGCTAATTCAGCGGAGTTTAGCGAAATATCATTCGTAGTAGCAACACCGTTTCGAATAATAGCTGTGCCTGAAAACCCATCAAACACGGTGCGATCAACACGATCAGTCGGCATTGTAGCGGGTTGTTTATTAATAATAGCATTTGCGGTTTTGATTAAGTAATTCAAATCAACGCCTTCTACTGAACCATTTTTCACAACAAATTTACTATCGCCATTCATGCTTGCAATCATTTGCTCGCTTGATTTGCCAGACGCATTCGCATGCAATTCAACTTGTCCCTTGCCCGCTAATTTCAATTGACTATCCGCACCATTTAAATCCGTTAATAATGGCTGCAAATCCACATCATCCATTTTCACGTTAAAGGTAAAATGCGGTGTGGCATTTAAATTTTTAGCTTGCACATCACTGACAAAATGACCACCGTACAAATCAGCAACCATAGGCGCAAACGTTAATACTTGATTCTGCCAATTCAGCCCAACATGCGCATCATGAATATGTACATTCATCAACGTGATTTCACCAACATAAACATCGCCACGTAATTTTTGATTACCATGCAATAAATCTTTTAACTCAGTCACAAACAACACACGATCTAAATTTAAAAATGCTGTTTTTTGTTGCGGCATCATAAATTGGATGCGACCAACTTTAATACCTAAGCGTGGGTAAAACGACCAAGTGAATTCGCCATCCATTGCCACTTCATAACCCGAATGTTTTTTGACTTCCGAGATAATAATCGGTTTTAATTTATTTGGATTGATAAAATACATCAATGTGCCAATGGCAATCGCAACAACAATCACTAATAAAATAACGATAGAAAACAATACACGAAACAACTTCTTCATAACGCTTTCTCCATTGAATAAGCAACCACACGTTTATTTAACGGTTGCACTGCACGCGCATTTGAACCACCGATCACCGTTCGAATACTAGCAATTTCAGCTGGTGTTGCTGTGCTTGTTGCCGCCATCACCACCCATTGCAACCCTTCAGTACAAGGTGGTGTTGTTAAAGAACCTGGGAAACTATAATAGTCATTATCAAGCGGGAATAAATCTTGCGGGTTCACCATTTCATGCTGATCAATCACAACGGCTTGCTGTGTGGATGCAACATGCGGCAAGTGTTTCATTAATTCTTGCAAGTATGCATTCGATGCACCGCCTTTTATCAACACCGCAATCACCAATGCTTTACCATGCGAGCCTTGATGTACAAAATGCACTTCTAATGGCGCTGATTGGCCATTCAACTGACTTTCACTAGGTGAGTGGAAATGAAATTGCACTAAATCGTAACGTTCACCTTGATACATCACAAAATTGGGTACTTTGCTTTTTTCGAAATTCACTTGGATAGTGTGGCCATCATTAAAAATCGTGACGTTATCTTTAATGGTTAAGCGTGTATCACCATCATCAATCACTGACGTTTCAGCTGTTTGATAATGGAGCTCTAACGTATTAGGCAATTGCAATGCGTTTTTGCGAATATCAATTGGCGATTGCTCACGACCTTGCGTGCACAGCGCATAACTGGGTGATAGCTTCCCCCAGAAAGTTGGGCCCGTATTGCCCTTATAACTCCAAGGTATTTTCACCCCCGAATCATTTATCGCTGCAAATACTGGGAAACTGATTAACGCCACGCAAATCACGATCCACTTGCCACTCAACTGTCGCCACATTGTGCTCTACCTCGAATTAATAGCGGGTGATGGGAATCGAACCCACACTAGGAGCTTGGGAAGCTCCCGTTCTACCATTGAACTACACCCGCTTATAGTTATATAAGCGGGTATTCTAGGGGATTTCCTCAGCATTTCAAACATAAACACTATCAAGACGCACAAGAGCTGGTATCTATCCCCAACTGCTTCATTGCTTGTAGTGGTTCTTCCGTTGAATAGCCAAGCTCAGCGGTTGCCTGCAATAAACCACAGCTTGCTTGTTGATAAGTTGAATTACTGGTCCAATAATGCATATTTGCCTCAAGCATAACACTGTAAACCCGCTTCAAGTCCCAACCAGGAGACGTTGCCCAGAGATAATACAGACGATTGAAAACCCCTGCCGCTTGATGAGAGTCCATGCCTTTTTTGTATTCACTAGCTTTATCTGGCGAACACCCGACATGACGAACTTTACCCACACAATCCCGACTTGGTTTATCAAAATATCGGAGTGCTTCGCCCTTAGGAATGACGATACTAGCCGCAAAATCCCAACTGTGCTTACCGGTCAAATACAATTCCGCCATTTTTGCCGTCATATCACCAAAGGATTCATTAATGCCGCCCGATTGACCAACAAATGTGAGCTGTGAATATTGATCAGTGAAGCCATGGCTTAATTCATGAGCAACAATATCGAGTGTTGAAAATGGCGTATAAAAAGGTGAAAGACCATCACCTAACGATAATACGCCGCCAGTATAAAACGCGTTAATCATGCGGTAGTGCGTATAAACAGATAAAAATGCCGGCTTACCATCTTTAACAATGATTGGCATATGATACCAATTGCTAAACATTTGACGCACCACTTCTACATTATGCATTGCATCATTCGATGGCGAATAACCAGTAATGCTATCAAGCGCATCATTCCAATAAACATTATTATGCTTAGCACTAGGAGAAACACAGGGATAGCTAGTCACCACATTGTTTGGATTAACCGATCGACTACCTTTAACACGAATGAATTGATTTTGTAGATAACATTTATTGCTGACTGCATCACGAGATACAGTAAAGCTATCTAAGTTGCTAGGCAGACCATCATAAGTCAATTGCCCAATTTTAACATTACCGCCAAAACCACCGCCCTCCACTAATTCTAATCCTGCATCACCATCCAGTGCGGTGTGTATATCATTCCATTCCTGATAAACATTAAATGTTTTAGCATCTAAGAGGTAAGTTGGAATTTCTGGTGTTTTACCATCCGCAGTAGGTTCTGCAAAAAAGCTTACTTTAAAGGCGAAATGCGCTTTTTTATCATCATCAACAAAGACTAATAATTTACTTTCTTGCTGACTCAATAATGGCAACATACCCATTTTCTTAGTATATAATTCAACAGCGGTTGCTAATGCTTTATCTGCTTGTGCTTTAGTAAAGATAACAGCAGGCGCACCTTGCAAATCGTTTTGTAACGAATGATATATCACACCATTCATGCGTGCTTGCTTTGTCATTAACGATTGGAAGGCCATTTTTTTCATTTTATCGCCGTTTGGTACATGCAACACCACATCGCCGCCCCAAACTTTATAACCTTGATATTCTTGTTGTAAACGAACATGCAATGTATGACTACGTGGATTCAAATCTCGTCGGACTTCACGAAATGAAGCTTTCTCAGTCACAGCCGCTAACGAGTTAACATGAGCAAGATCAATTTGATGAGCAGCAAAAAGTGTGGGTGAACATGTTAAGAGAGCAGCAATCAATGTGGCAGGTTTAAATAGATACAATCCTTTCGCTCTAACCATAAGGTAATCCTCCATGTTAGCTTTTCATACTACTTTCTTTATTCGCTTCTTACAATCTAGGGCGCTATAATCAACCAAATTTTAATAATTAGAGATTGCAACATCATGCTTAGGCTCGCACGACACGCCATTGTTCATTCTTTGTGGGAAAATTACCGCAATGCTTCACAACAAATGCAAATCCTTGAGCGCAGTTTAGAACAAAAGGGCATTTCTAACCCAACGCTTGATCACTTTGCACTCATTGATTTACCTAGTAACAACTCTGGCATTCCTGTGTTGCGCGAACTTTTTACAAATATTGGTTACACAGAACGCGGCAAAGGTTATCTTGCCGATAAACAAAATGACTTTATGTGGTTAGCAGAAACAGAAAGCATGACACATCCCGCCCAAATGGCGTTACCACAAGTAGTGGTTGCTGATTTTCGTCTGCATGAATTACCAGAAAATATTCGCGCGATTATTCAACATTACGCGCAATTCGCGCCAACAGCACCCTTAGACATTATTAGAGAATTAGTGCAACGCACTAATGACAACGATGAATCAGCCATGCTGATGTTAGTTGATACGGTGCTGCAATATTGCAAACAACGCCCTTGGCCATTACCCACGGTTGCAGAATTTGAAACAGTCTTTGCCTTTAATCGTTTATTAGCGTGGGTATTAATCTTTGGCAGATCACCCAATCATTTCACATTATCGCTACATCATTTAAATATATTTACCGACATGGCTAACTTTCACCAATACGTCGAAGATGAATTAAACCTACCATTAAATGCTGAAGGCGGAAAAATCAAAGGCACGCCAGATAGCGGCATAATGCAAGGCTCGACCATTGGCACATTTGAATCAGTGGCGCTACAAGATGGCACCATTGAATTACCACGCGGCTTTGTCGAATTCGTTTGGCGCTTCCCGCTCGATCAAAATACAAAACCCACGAAATGGAATGATTATTTTACGGGGTTTATCGCGGCGAACGCTGACCATGTGATTAAATCCTTGACAACTAAGTGACATCGCAGCTAACGTATGCCTTGGCTAAGGAATGGTCTATTGGCAGCTTGAGAGGGACTCATGTCAGCGACAGAAGTTGTGCTTTGCAAACTCAGCAACGCAACACAAATTCAGCGACTAATCGTTGAAAACTTCATTGTGGCCTTATTAAGAAACGCACATCTCGCCCACCACTTCGAAATCAGACCTGAAAATAAACATTATATTGCCATTTTACCTAATCGCCTCAATCCGCCTACTGATGAAGTACTTGGTATGTTAGAGCATGCCTTAGCGCGCGGCACGGCAGCAAAAGTCATTGCATATCAAAATGAAAACATTGGTTTAATCTCAAACCCGACACAAGGCGTTAGTTTGCCCGGCATCAGAGTCACTGCTTTGCATCCCGAATTACTAGTACACGCATTAAAAAAAGAATTAGCAGAAGGCGCAAAAATTAGAGAACACGGCGAAGAATCAAACACCATTGACCCAATCGTACTTTCAGCATTACCACTAGTCATTCGCGAAAACTTAAAAAACTTTAGCGAGAGCTTAATCAATCATATTAATGTAACCACGATTGCCTTTCTTAAAAAGCAAGAATCTCAAACCTCAACACCAAACAACAGTTCATTCTTCACCAACATGGAAACACGCAATCAGATGGAAAGTAATTTGCAATTCCCGCAAATTTTAGTGCAATTTAAAGATAAAAAAACAAATGATGATGAAGAACCCATGGATTTGATGCAAGTATTAGTGTCGCCCAACATTTCTCGTAAGAGTTTTAAACTATTAGTACCAGCAACCAATACTGCTGCGTCATTTCGCGCCAGAAAATCCAGTCCATCACTGACCAGTTGAAGCTTTGTTTTGCAACCAAGTTAAAATATCATCACAGACAACGTGCAATGGTCTATCATCTGTTGCCACCGTTAAATCCGCTAAGCCTTCATAAAAGGGTTCGCGCTCTTCCCATAATTTAATTAATACTTCTTGCGGATTTCCACCTTGCAACAACGGTCTACGCCTATCATGCTTTAAGCGATTCAACTGTGTTTGCAATGACACTTCCATATAAACAACAATACCGCGAGCCGCTAAATGTTGACGTACTTCTGGCGTTTCCACACAACCACCACCGGTTGATAACACAATATTTTGTAATTGCGATAATTCATCAATCACACCAGCTTCACGCTTGCGATAACCTTCCATACCTTCGATATCAAAAATCCAACTCAAAGATGCACCCATCTTTTTTTCGATTTCATTATCTGAATCATAAAAATGCTTACCTAATTTCCGCGCCAAATACCGACCCGTACTGGTTTTGCCGGCTCCCATGGGGCCGACGAGAAAAATATTGGTTTTGCCAACAGTCATATGATCTACGCCATTATTTTCGGGGTAACAAAAATTAATAATTCGCGCTTGGAACGCCTAGTTTGCGCTTCTTTAAATAATACCCCAATCCCTGGCAATCTGCTAAGCAAAGGTAAGCCACGCTCACCTTCTTCCTGATCGACTTCATAAATACCACCTAAGACCACGGTTTCACCACTCTTAGCAACAACACTTGTCATCATTTGCCGGGTACTAATGGTTGGCACGCCTAAGACAATTTTATCGCTAGGACGATCTTGATTGACGCGTAACTGTAATAAAATGCGATTGCCGGGTAAAATTTGGGGTGTTACATGCAAGGCTAATACTGCTTTTTTAAAAACAACCGCGGTTCCGCCACTTTCACTGACTTCTTGATAGGGAATTTCTTCGCCTGATTCAATAGATGCCGGCTGCTGATTTGCGGTAAACAAACTGGGTGTTGACATTAAATGCGCATGACCTGCCTTTTCTAGCGCAGTTAATTTTACATCTAGCCAATTGCCATCCGCTAACTTTGCAACGGCTAAGCTATAATGTCCAACATCATATTGCGCGTGCTGTCCATTGCGATTACTGATGGTACCAAACGTAATACCAAGATCACGCTCACAATCATGATCAACACTAGCAAGACGCGCTTCAATTAAAATTTGTTTGACGGGCACATCTAGTGATTGCACCATTTTTTGGATGGTTTTTAAATATTTTTCAGTATCGCGAATAAAAAGCGTATTGGTGCGCGCATCGACACGCAAACCTCCGCGCTTTGAAATAAACTCAGCATCTTTTCCCTGCAAAAGAGTTGCGATATCTTCAGCGCGTGCGTAATGAATAATAATGGTTTTATCTTGTAAAGGCTGCAAGGCCTCATTTGCTTCTAGCCATTTCGTTTGCTCTTGGGAGGCTTTAATCACTTTCTCTTGTGGCGCTATCCACCAAACATCATGTATTTTCGTTTTTAACAATCCATTAGCGGTCAAGATAGCATCAAGCGCTTCGGGCGCAGAAACTTGCCGCAAATGCAGCGCTGTTACGCCTTTTATTTCAGACGCTAACATCACATTAATATGATTTGCTTTCGCAATCACACGAATGGCATCTGCTAAATTAATTTGCTGAAAATCGAATGTTAATTCTTCTGCAAAACAAACCCGTGGCACAAATAGCCATAAAAATAATATTGTTTTAATACCACTCACTCTACTTCTTCCTCGTGCATATATGATTCTGCCTGTGTTAATAAAATTGGTTTGCCTTTGCAATCGAGAGTAATAGCATCTTCGTTAATGCTGACAACATTCGCATGCTCAGCACCAATCATCATGCCAACTACCACTTCTGCAATACCACCGCCAGGTAACAAGACCAATGCTTTTGCGCCTTTTTCAGCTGAAATATAGCCAATCATTTTCATGACTGACAGCGATGATCGTTGCAATAAAATAGGGGTGCTTTCTGCTATTAATTCATCTTTACTAAAACACAATGGATTTTGATTGCTAATGCGAAATGCATTCTCGTGTCCTGCAAAAGGTAGATTGATGCCTTGCCATAATAATAAATCGAGCGTAAATAAAGCTTGATTAGATGATGTTGCCTTAAATGAAAAATTCATTAATACGCTCGCTTTCAATTGCGTCATGGTGATTAATAATCGTTGCATATCGACAAAACGCCCGCTAATCGTTAAACGCACAGCCGACATTTCAACACCATTATTCGTTTGCATACCTTGATCATGCAGTGCACGCAAAGATAAATGATTTATTTGCAGCAAAGGCATTAGCGTTTCCAATAAAAATGGGTGCAACTTATCGTTGTTATTGATTATTATTTTAGGATGATTATTTTTTTGTGCTTTTAATTGCGTTAATTCGGTTAATTGATTGGTATGTACGGTTTTGTATTGATTGATTTGCTGGATGAGAGATTTGAAATCTAGTAGATAACTCGCAATGAATACGAGAATGATTGTTGACAACAAATACCACCATCTTTTTTCGTAGCGCATTTTGTAGCCTGGACACGCATTTTGTGTCCGGGGGCTTTTTTCTCCTGTCACCCAAAAAACCCGGACACAAAAAGCGTGTCCAGGCTACATTTCTCAAAATGAATGGGGTGTCTCGTTTGCTCTTATCTCAAACATCAACACATGATCACTCACCAACCACTTCATATTCACAACATCTATTGCGAGCAATTCACGACTCACTCGCCATCGTTTTAATTGCAGCAACAAATCTTCTACTGACAAAGCATATCCCTGCATCGTTAATTCATTTTTATGTCGATCTAATTGTGTAAAACAAACTGTTTTATTCGATTGCTGCGCCAACAACGCCAACACTTTCGCCGTGTGCGTCAAATATTCGCGAGCGTACATTTGATGTTTTTCTAACGCTTGCCATTGCTCATGATGTTGATGTGTGTTTTTTTCTAAAATCATTAAGGCGTCAATTTCTGCCTGCAAAACTGCTTCATGAGCCATCGCCTCTGTTAACTGGCTCATTAAATACTGATGCACACTCAAACACAGTAATAACGTAAATAAAAAAACACCGCCAATAATCCGCTGCCACTTTTTCACTACCTTTGCTAACAATTGTTCTCGATCAGGCAGTAAATTAAACCCTACCATGCCGGCAATTCACGCAACGCAAAACCAAAAGCACGCAAATAGGGCGCAACATTGGTGAGTGATTGCCAATCACAAGCAAAATAAAAATAAGCGAATAAATCACGGGCAGAAATGGCAATATTGTCGATGGATACTGCTTTGGGTAAATGCAATTTAAGCATCATGCGCTCTAATGCGGCATTATCTAAATCAATTATTTTCACTTGCAACTTAACCGCCGACATCACCGCCACTAATTGTTCAACATAGGCTTTTTGCACTGCAACGGCTGTCACATTCAACCATTCTCTTTCGATGGCGACTAAATAATCCACCAGTAATGTTTGCGATTTAAAAACGTCTCGCACTTCTTTTTGGATATCATCAGGATTTAAGTTTTTTGATAGCTGCAATTCTTGGCGCATGACTAAATGCTCAGCAAGCCCCATGATCACGGGCAAATCCACCAATTGATATTCTTGCACAAATTCGTGCAACGAATGCTGCAACAATTGCCAATCTTGGATCACACCCTCACGAAATATAGTGCCGGGCAAGTCCTTGTGATAATACGCATTCACTTGAAAACGACGACCAAATCGCTTTAAGCGCACCGCATAAATACCGGTTGGCTGCACATCCAAACCGAGCATTTCTTGTGATAAAAATGATTTAAAAATCAACTATTTCTCCTTGAGATGATTAAGGTTTGACTAAATGAGTGCGGGAATTGAGTTTGTATTAGCGTGAAAGTGTTGCCGCTGATATAATGTGGGTTTTTCAAAGACAAAGGTTGCGCGGGTAAAACTCACGCTAATATACTTTATGCTCATTAAATTGCAAGATATTTATCCCCTATGAATCGATTCCTAACTACCATTCGCAAACTGATTATGTTCACACTCATTACCTGTACGGTAGTGGTGGTCTCTGTGCTTTATTACATGGAATTTGAATTACCCGATATTGACGCGCTCAATACCGTGCAACTTCAAGTACCTTTACAAATCTTCACAAAAGACAACAAGCTCATTGCTTCTTTTGGTGAAAAACGTCGTATCCCTATTCCTTACGATAAAATTCCCAAATTATTAATCGAAGCGGTACTTGCCACTGAAGATCAACGTTACTTCCAACACAATGGTGTTGATATTCAAGGCTTAGGCCGCGCAGCCTTACAATTAATTGCGACTGGCCGCAAATCACAAGGTGGCAGCACCATCACCATGCAAGTTGCGCGTAGTTTTTATTTAACGCGTCACAAAACATTTGGTCGCAAGGTGCGTGAAATTTTATTAGCCATTAAAATTGAACATCGCTTATCAAAAGAAAAAATTCTAGAACTTTATTTAAATAAAGTATTTTTAGGCAATCGCGCTTATGGCGTGGAAGCAGCCGCACAAATTTATTATGGCAAACATCTGGATGAATTAAGGCTCGATCAATTTGCGATGCTTGCGGGTTTACCAAAAGCGCCATCGCAATTAAATCCCCTTGCTAATCCTGATGCTGCACGCAAGCGCCGCGATCACGTTCTAGGCCGCATGTATGAACAAGGCTATATTGATTCGGAAGCTTACGACAAAGCGATCAAAACACCGCTTGATGCTAGCTATCACGACATCGCAACTGAAGTCAAAGCACCCTATGTCGCAGAACTCGTGCGCCAACAACTCGAACAAATGTATGGCGATAGCATCTACACTGATAGCTTCAAAGTGTACACAACGCTTGATAGCAAATTGCAAATGGATGCTGATAAAGCGGTTATTGATAATTTGATTGCTTATGATCAACGCCACGGGTATCGCGGCCCTTCTGGCAACTTTGGTGACCCTGATTTACATAACTTGGACGCTTGGCAGAAAAAACTTGCTAAAATTCCGACGATAAATAATCTAGAACCAGCCGCTGTCGTTGAAATGACGGCAAGAACCGTGACGGTTTTACGCGCCAACGGTGATTTAGTGATTATTCCTTGGGAAGGTTTAGCTTGGGCCCGCAGACAAGTGAATGCTGACTATTTAGGTGCCATGCCACGCAATGCCGAACAAATCTTAAAATTAGGCGATGTGATTCGCTTGATGAAAACGGCAAATGGCTATCGTTTAGCGCAAATTCCAAAAGCGGAAGCTGGCTTAGTTGCTTTGAGCCCACAAAATGGGGCGATTCTTGCGATGGTGGGTGGCTTTAATTATCAAACCAGTAAATTCAATCGCATGACTAGCGCGCAACGTCAGCCAGGTTCTAGCTTTAAACCTTTTATTTATTCGGCTGCATTAGAAAAAGGTTTCACTTTAGCAACCGTGATTAACGATGCACCGATTGTGATTGAAAACCCGGTCGACAATAGCTTGTGGCGTCCGCAAAATGACACCCATAAATTTTACGGCCCTACGCGTTTGCGTACCGCTATTATCGAATCGCGCAACTTAGTTTCCATTCGGTTGTTAGCATTGATGGGTGTACCGTATGCGATTGATTATTTACATCGCTTTGGTTTTGCCGCGGAGCAATTGCCACCCGGATTATCATTAGCATTAGGTACCGCACTTGTCAGCCCACTGCAATTAGCGCAAGGTTATGCTGTGTTTGCAAATGGCGGCATGAAAGTAACCCCTTTTGTCATCGACACTATTCACAACTCTCAAGATCAAGTTATTTATCAAGCAAAACCATTAGCAGTTTGCACTGGTGAAGAATGCAATAGCACTCCGGTTAGCGCACCACGCGTTATCACCGCAGAAAATGCGTTCTTAATGACATCAGCGTTGCACGATGTTATCGAACGCGGTACGGCAAAACGTGCAAAAGATTTGGGTCGTAATGATCTTGCTGGTAAAACCGGTACGACACAAAATCAAGTGGATGCTTGGTTTGCTGGTTACAATTCCGATGTTGTTGCCGTCGCCTGGGTTGGTTTCGATCAACCACAATCATTGCATGAATGGGGCTCTCAAGCAGCATTACCTATCTGGATGCAATTTATCGAAGATGGCTTAAAAGGGAAAGCCGAACACTTAATGGAAGCACCCGCTGGCATTGTTAGCGTGCGCATTGATCCGATGACCGGCCACAGAGCATCAGCTCGCGATCCAAACGCGATGTCTGAATACTTCGCCAACCCACATCTACCCGATGGCGCGACCGAATCGGATGCCCGTGTCGAAGCAACAGCCGAAAACGATCCATTACCAGCAGATGAAACACAAAGCACACCTCCCTCTGCTGCCGCTGAACCCACTGATCCAGCACAACAAGATAAAGAGCAAGAATTAGCAAAACAATTAGAAAACGAAGAACAAACCCCTGTTGCAGAACAAACCGCACCAAGCGAGCCAACTGAACATCACGGCGCGCCAGTAGAAGAACTAAATTAACACCGTAGCCTGGACACGCTTTTTGTGTCCGGGTTTGTTGTATCTGGTTATACCCGTATGCAACCAACCCGGACACAAAAAGCGTGTCCAGGCTACGCTGCAATCATATAAGCCATACTTCGCCCACCCGCCGCTTCTTTCACTAAAATCCCGCGCGATAATAAATCCTGAATATCACGTAACGCAACATAGTCAATTATTCACCGCATAAAATGCGGAGAATAGCGGCCTTAATCTCCGCAAAAGATGCGGAGATTATAGGGGTTAATCTCCGCATCCCACGCCCAACGCCTGCAGCACTTCTCGATCTTCAGATAGCAAGGTATCGCACTCGACATTGGTAAAAGCAAATTCATGGCGATAATTAAAGGTATCGCGCATGCGATCAAATGCTTCACTCCGAGTGGCTTCATCCTGCATCAGGGTGTGCATCATATTCGTCATTAATAACGGATTAAAAATACCTAATAACACATCCTGCCAATGCGGTGCGCGCCCGGCGAAACTTAATGTTTGGCGTGGCAGTTCTTTTACGATATCGGGCATCGCAGGCAAAATATTTTTTTCTCGCATGTGATTATATAATGATGTGATACCACGGAGCTTTGCTTGTACGGAATAACCGGCGATATGCGGCGTTGCAATCACGGCACGAGTGAATAGCGGCAATGAAATAGTTGGCTCACCTTTATAAACATCCAAACACAATTGCCCTTTGAAAGTCGACAAAATATCTTCTTCATTCAATACCGCACCACGACTTGCATTAATTAAAACAGCATTTGGTTTTTGTCGCTGCAAAAAAGCTTTATCAATAAAACCATCAGTTGGATAAAACCCTTCTTTCACTAATGGCACATGCAAACTAATGGCATCGACATTATCAATGGCATTTAAATAACAATGTTTAAAATCAGACTCAAGCTTAGCGCGCAAGGGATCACACAACACCACATCCACACCAATGGCTTTTAATGCGTTAGCCACTAAGCTGCCCGTAGCGCCCACACCAATCACCGCTACTCGACCATGATATTGTGGAAATAATTGTCGTCGCTGCAATGCAGCCAACACACCAATCACATAATTGGCAACCGGTGGCGCATTAAATCCAGGCAAGGATGTATACGCAATATTATTTTTTTCTAGCCATTCAATATCTAAATGATCAAAGCCTGCAGTAACCGTTCCCACAAAACGTACTGTTGAATGCTTTAATAAAGCAGCGTCTACTTTTGTAATGGAGCGCACCAATAAAATTTCAGCATCAGCAACATCGGTCGCCTTTATTTGGCGGCCTGGTAATAAAACTAATTCACCCAATTTAGAAAAATATTCAGAAACAAACGGAATGCATTCATCAGCAACTATTTTCACCATAACAAATACCCTAAACTTGACCCCACAATATACCGATAAAAACCGCCATGCCGACATATTGGTTATTTAAAAAAGCTGCGAAACAATTTGAACGCTCACGATCTTTAATTAATATTTGCTGATACAGAAATAAAATAATCGCCGATAACAAACAATATTGATAAGCAACATCCAATTGAAATATTTTACCAACCACACTTAACATCACGATAAACACGCACTGCAACAATCCAATCATTAAACGATCATCACGGCCAAATAATATTGCTGTCGATTTCACACCCAGCCGCACATCATCCTCACGATCAACCATGGCATACATCGTGTCATAAATGACAGGCCAAATCGCTGCCGTTAAAAATAAAAACCAAGCTTCTTCTGAAACAAAACCAGTACTTGCCGCAAACGCCATCGGAATACCCCAAGCAAATGCCACCCCCAAACCCAATTGCGGTAAATGCGTTACACGTTTCAAATAAGGATACCCAAGCGCTAACACTGCACCGACGACTGCAAGACCAATGGTTAATGCATTGCACAACAACACCAACAAGAATGAAATGAATGCTAAGACGCCAGCAACAACACAAGCAGAAAAAACACTGATCTCTCCTTGTGCTAATGGTCGTGATTTTGTGCGCTCGACAAAACCATCCACCTTCCGATCAGCAATATCATTTAACACACACCCACATGAACGCATTAAAACAGTGCCCAGCACAAAAACAAACAGTAACCTCAAAGATGGCATGCCATGATTTGCCAGCCACAATGCCCACATTGTTGGCCACAACAATAATAAAATACCAATCGGTTTATCTAAACGTAACAACCGAATATAAGATTTTATCGCAACCACGCAGCAACCTCTTTCGCATAGTAAGTAATAATAAAATCAGCACCCGCACGATGAATCGCTGTTAACACTTCACAAACAACGCGTCTTTCATCAATCCAACCCTTTTCAGCTGCCGCTTTTATCATCGCGTATTCACCACTCACATGATAAGCCGCCAGCGGTAATGACGGATAAGCGGTTTTAACACGGCAAATCACATCTAAATAAGCATGCGCAGGTTTTACCATCAACATATCAGCGCCTTCATGAATATCTAACGCGCATTCACGCAATGCTTCTTGTTCATTGCGCATATCCATTTGATAACTACTGCGATCACCAAATTTTGGCGCGCCTTCTGCCGCTACTCGAAAGGGCCCATACAATGCCGATGCATATTTCACGGCATAACTTAAAATGGGCAAATGTGAAAAACCATTCTCATCTAATCCACGACGAATCGCTTGCACCATGCCATCCATATTTGCACTTGGCGCTACAATGTCAGCACCCGCATTGGCATGACTCACTGCTTGCTTTGCCAATAAGGCTAGCGTTGCATCATTATCAACATCGGCATCATGCTCATGGTGTAACACACCGCAATGACCATGATCGGTGTATTCACACAAACACACATCAGTAATCACTAATAATTCTGGTGCTGCTTGCTTTATCACCTTGATAGCCGATTGAATAATGCCGCCATCAGAATATGAATCTAAACCTAATCCATCTTTTTCTGCCGGAATACCAAATAATAAAACCGATTTAATACCAAGATCAGCAATAGCGCGCGCTTCCACTGCTAGCTTATCTAAACTCAATTGAAACATGCCCGGCATCGAAGCAATCGGATGACACACATTCGTGCCATGCTTTACAAATATCGGCATCGTCAACTTAGCCGGATCTAAACGCGTCTCATGCAATAAATCGCGCAACTTTGCATTACGACGCAATCGACGCAAACGCACTTCTGGATAAGCAGCAACAGGTGATTTCATATTAGCTCGTCTTGAATTTTTGAGTATATAATAGGCGACCAATGATACCCGAGAGCGTCATGAAAGAAAACACGAGTGAAACCTTACCGACTATCGACTTTTTATCTAAACAACTCACTTACCGTCGTTCACAGGCGACTTTAAAAAATGAATTGCTCGCCCGCGCGATTGGCAAACACCCAAATGAGGCGCCCACCATTGTCGATGCAACAGCAGGCCTGGGACGAGATAGCTTTATTTTAGCCTCCCTTGGTTTTAACATCACCTTAATAGAGCGCGATCCGGCACTCTATAAGGTGCTGGCAGCAGCCATCGCCGCCGCAACCCCAACCATTCCTGAAATCATGCAACGCATGCGCTTAATTCACGCAGATAGCATCACCTGGTTAAAACAGTTAAATGATAATGAACGCCCCGATACGATTTACCTAGACCCCATGTTCCCAACACGCAAAAAGTCGGCCTCCGTGAAGAAATCTATGGCGATCGTGCAAGAACTTCTTGGAACTAGCACCGATAATACATTATTATTCGAAACTGCTTTGCAAATGGCAAAAAGACGCGTTATTGTTAAACGCCCGCGTACTGCAGCGAAAATCAGCGATCATGCTGTTAACTTCCAGCTAAATGGACGAACTAGCCGGTTTGATGTCTACCAACTATAGGAAATGCCATGGAAACGTTATATCAGTTTTTTCAATATGTGACTCACATCGATGTTTATCTGCTTAGCTTCGTATCCACGCATGGCTCCTGGACGTATGTAGTGCTTTTTTTGATTATCTTTTGCGAAACAGGCTTAGTAATCACCCCTTTTCTGCCTGGCGACTCTCTCTTGTTTGCAGCAGGCACGATTACCGCAAACCCGGAAAGCGACTTAAACATCCAATTATTAACATTCACCCTATTATTAGCCGCGATGCTTGGCAATAAATCAAACTACCTCATCGGCAAAAACTTTGGCACCCGCCTTTTTCAAGGGAAATCCAGGCTTTTTAACCGAAAATACTTGCAAGATACGCAAACGTTTTATGCGAAGCATGGCGGCAAAACCATCATTTTAGCGCGATTTATCCCGATTATTCGCACTTTTGCGCCTTTTGTTGCCGGGCTTAGCAGAATGCGCCTACAAGAATTTACATTCTATAACGCCATCAGCGCGCTTCTTTGGGTCGGCAGCCTCACCATGGCCGGCTATTTATTTGGCAACATCCCTGCTGTTAAAGAGCACTTTTCAATGGTAGTCTACGGCATCATTGTTGTGTCCCTAATACCAGCTGTTTTCACTTTCTTACTGCATAAAGTCAGAAAGCATTCAAAAGCAGCGAACTAACTACATCTTGCCAGTATTTTCATTAAACTAACGGCTTTGTGCAGACATCTAGACAAAACTTGCTCTGTGATGCACAATGCCAGTCTCAATCACTGAAGTTATCGGGAGTATTTTTTTACCATGGTTGATATGCGCAAGATCAAAAAATTGATCGACTTAATTCAAAGCACTGGCGTTGCTGAAATCGAAATCCGTGAAGGCGAAGAATCCGTTCGCATCTCTCGCGAATCAAAGCATGCAGCCCCCATCGTTACCAGCACCCCGACCGTACACGTAGCAGCCCCAAGCGCAGCGCCTGCCGCACCTGTAGCGGAAACCGCCGCGCCTGAAGCGCCGGCCGCACACAAACATTCACTGAAATCACCTATGGTTGGCACCGTTTATCTTTCCTCAACGCCTGGCGCCAAGCCATTTGTTGAAATCGGGCAAACCGTCAAAGTTGGCGACGTTTTATGCTTAATAGAAGCAATGAAAATGTTTAACCAAATCGAATCCGACAAAGCCGGCGTAATCACTGCACGATTAGTCGACAATGGCACCCCCGTTGAATTCAATCAGCCATTATTCGTCATTGAATAAGATGAATGAGAACATAAATCATGTTAGATAAAATTTTAATTGCTAATCGTGGCGAAATTGCCTTACGCATTTTGCGCGCCTGCAAAGAGCTCGGCATTAAAACCGTTGCCGCACACTCGACCGCTGATCGCGATTTATTACACGTGCGCCTGGCGGATGAATCCGTTTGCATCGGCCCACACCCGGCTGCTGCTAGCTATTTAAACATTCCAGCCATCATCAGCGCCGCAGAAATCACTGATTCTGTCGCTATACACCCAGGTTATGGCTTTTTGTCTGAAAATGCGAACTTTGCCGAACAAGTCGAAAAAAGCGGCTTTACCTTTATAGGGCCCACCCCTGACACCATTCGCCAAATGGGCGACAAAGTAGCTGCAATTAAATTCATGCGCAAAATTGGCATTCCATGCGTACCGGGATCTAACGGCCCCATCAACGATGACGATCAAACAACACTCGCACTGGCACGCGACATTGGCTACCCCGTCATCATCAAAGCAACCGGGGGCGGTGGTGGTCGCGGTATGCGCGTCGTACATACTGAATCCCATTTAATTAATGCGATTGCTTTAACGCAGAGCGAAGCAAAAGCAGCCTTTAACAATGATCAAGTTTACATCGAGAAATACTTACAAAATCCGCGCCACATCGAAATCCAAGTCTTGGGCGACGGCAAAGGCAATGCAATTTATTTAGGCGAACGTGATTGCTCTATGCAACGCCGCCATCAAAAAGTCATCGAAGAAGCACCAGCCCCTGGCATCACCCCAAAACAACGCGAACAAATTGGTGAATTATGCGCCAAAGCGTGTCGCGACATGAAATACAGAGGCGCTGGCACCATGGAGTTCCTCTATGAAGATGGCCGATTTTACTTCATCGAAATGAATACCCGGATCCAGGTCGAGCACCCAGTAACTGAATTAATCACGGGTATTGATCTGGTCAAACAGCAGTTATTAATCGCCTCCGGTGAAAAATTATCGATTTCGCAAAAAGACGTTGTCATCAAAGGGCATGCTATAGAATGCCGCATAAATGCCGAAGATCCGCAAACATTTATACCATCCCCTGGCACCATTAATTACTTCCATGCCCCAGGCGGACCTGGCGTACGCGTTGACACGCACATCTATGGCAGCTATAAAGTACCCCCATATTACGACTCTTTGATCGCCAAGATCATTGTGCATGGCGAAACCAGAGAGCTCGCATTAGCTAGGATGCGTAATGCGTTAGATGAAACGGTCATTGAAGGTATTCGCACCAACATACCTTTACACCAAGACATCTTACGCGGCAGCGACTTCCAGAAAGGCTCTGTAAACATACATTATTTGGAAAAATGGATGAACCGCTAGCCCAAAACACCCCCTAAAAATAAAATTATTTTTGGGGAATGCGCTACAGCATTGAAACTTTTTGATATTTTTGTGCAAAAAGTGGTTGCTCTAACAAAGAACAATGGTTAGAATACCCGCTGTATCGTGAACAACACCGATGAATTTAGGGTAAAGAGGGTAAATAATATGTCAATAACAGCACTAGAAAAGACAGAAACAGCTTTTGAATTAACACAAAAGAATCAACCGTTGCACGATAGCGTGCGTCAGTCTCTTGAAAATTACATGACGCAATTAAAAGGCAACATGCCAAACAATTTGTATGAATTGATCTTGGCTGAAGTTGAAGCGCCTTTAATGGAGTGCGTGATGGAATACACGAAGAACAATCAATCTCGTGCAGCCATCGTTCTCGGCTTAAGCCGTGGCACTTTAAGAAAGTTGCTCAAAAAATATGGCATGCTTGACTAAGCATTTCATTTTTTCATAAAGCAAAAATAGCAGTTCTCACTCATCCCCGCTTCTGCGGGGATGTTTGTTTGTGTATAATGGCGCGAAAGGCAACATGGATGAGAAAACAAGATGGGCGCGACACACCAAGAGCCAACATCAAATAATCCAACTCACGTGGATGCTATTGCTGCCGCCAATCTACTAGAGCCAAACAAACCATCCTTAAACTCAACCTCATCACTTCTGCTACCTAGCCGCATTGTCACTCACAATACAAAAGCGGGCTTAAATCCATTAGTCGATGCTGCTGGTTATTTATTTTCTATTCTCGGCAAATTAAAACATGCCAAAACATATCGTCACTTAAGCAAATTACAAACCGAACTCATTCAAGAAGTGAATTTGTTTCAAGAAAGCATTAAACAAAATAATTACAACGCCGAATACATCATCGTCTGCCGCTACATTATGTGCGCAGTGATTGACGATGTTCTTGCCAACACCGTCTGGGGCGGCTCAGGGCAATGGGACACATACTCTTTATTGGCGGCATTCAATCAAGATACTCAGCATCAAGATAAATTTTTCACCATTATGGAAAGAGCGATCAAAGAACCCGCTATCTACATTGATCTCATGGAATTAATGTATATCAGCCTCAGCATGGGCTACAAAGGCCAATATCGATCAACACTGCACAATCAATACCAATTGGAACAAATCACCAATAATCTTTACAAACATATCAGGGCTTATCGCGGTAGTTTCAGTAAAACGCTATCACCGACACCTTTGAAAGCTCATAAATCAACGGCGAAACCTGCGGCCAATGCACAGATTTCGTTATTATTTGTTTTCTTTGTCACGGCTTGCGTTGTCATGACTATCTTCATCAGTCTTGGTTATTTAATGGATGTTATCTCGAATGAAGCCTATGAGCATATTGCACAGATTCAAAACGCTGTTTCCCGCGAAACACCTTAATGCAACACGTCAATTAAGCATTGGCTTAGAACTTAGTTTGATCGGTGCACTTTCTGCTCTCGTTTGGTTTAAAGGGCCGTCCTGGCAATTAGGCGAAAGCCTACCGCTCGCCTCCACTGAAAAAAGACTTTACCTAATACTTTTCTTTTTTCTACTCTGGGTTTTAAAATTTATTATTCTGGATGCACCGCACGCCTTTAATCGCAAAGACGCCATCACCCGTAAAAAGTTAAAAGCACTGCAAAGCCGCTTTTATGGTGTGTTGCAATTTCTCAAACAAACCACCGTCACCAGACATGGTGAACGCACACAATTAAATCGTTTGCCTTGGTATTTGTTAGTAGGGCCTAGCAATGCGGGCAAAACATCCTTACTGGCCAATGCTAACATTCACTACGTCTTACAACGTCAATTCCAAGCAAATGAAACACAAAACATTGCACCATCAGAACAAGCTGATTGGTGGATAACGCGCGATACCAATATTGTTGATGTTCCCGGAAAATATTTAGCCATTCCAACACAAAGTAAAAGCGCGGAAGATAATCCCGCCTTATTTTTAACTTTGTGGCGCAACTTTTTACGCTTATTAAAAAAGACACGCGGCAAAAATCCAATCGAAGGCATTATCATTGCATTACCATTGCCAGAAATTATGAAGCACGGTGATCCGAAAAAATATCAATTACAATTAAAACATTTATTTTTACGCATTGCTGAAATTCAAGCAATCAGCAACAAACCACTGACCTGTAATATTGTTATCACCAAATGCGATCAATTAAGCGGCTTCAATGAATTCTTTGCGGAAGCCAACGATGAAGAAGTCGTGCAATCTTGGGGTATTTCACTACCAAAACCAAAAGCAAATGAAAAAATTCAAGATTTGTTAATCGCTCGTTTTGATATGTTAGTGAAAAAATTAAACCAACAATTATTATTTCGCTTACACCAAGAACGCAACCCAATGGCGCGCCCACTCATTAAAGATTTTCCATTGCAAGTAGAACGCTTAAAAGAATGTTTATTAGACTTTATTAAAAAATTTGTTAATGCTGATTTTTCATTGGCGATACAAGGTATTTATTTAACTAGCGCACTGCAAACACAACCCACTTCTGATGCGGCCGTAATCGATCAACACTCTAACGAGCGCGCCCTACAATTATTCAAAGAACCAAAAGCTCTCACCCGCCCCTATTTTGTCAAACAATTTTTATTACAAGGGTTAACACCCATCAAACAAGATAGCAAAAAACAAGCACCTTCCCGCTTCAAAAAGGGCTTGGCTTATTCTGCTTCTTTAGGTGCTATCGCCATTGCGGCTTTAATCTTTGGTAAAGATTTTGAAGTCGCGGTGAAACAAGCTTATACCGTGCAAAATAATTTATCCGAATATCAATTAGTCATGCAAAAAACACATGATGCTAATGAACAACTCGCAGAAACCATTACACTGTTAAATCACTTGCAACAGACCGCCAATAGCGATCAAAAACCATTAAGTATTTTAAATTTCTACTCAAACAAATCAAAACAAAAATCAACTGCTGTATATCATCGCGCATTGAAAAACATCTTAATCCCTGAGGTTAAGAATTTCCTGGGTGATTATTTAAGAAACCCTGTTAACAAAAACTCAGAACAAGTTTATTCAGCCTTGAAAGCTTATTTAATGCTCGGCGACCCATCTCACTTACAAATTAATTTTATTCAAAGCGCCATGCTAACTATCACCGCCAAAACATTAACGGCTGATGAAAGCCAGCAGTTGATGCAACACTTAAATACGGCCTTTAGCATCAACAAAACACCTCTACAATTAGATAACACTTTAGTCGCTGAAACCCGCAAATACTTATCCGCTTTACCTAATTTTCAGTTGGGCTTTGTCATTTTGAAAAACATCAATAGCAATTTGACAAGCGCTATTGATCTTGAAAATCACAACAACATTCAGACCGCGTTTAACACCTCAGAAAGCATTAAAAAAATTCCAACCATGTTTACCGCTAAAGCTTTCTCAAACATCTACGTGCAAGATTCCGCCATTGCAGCAGAAGAAGCAACCGTGGGTAACTGGGTATTAGGAGCTAACGCTAGCAAACCTGATAAAGAAACAGCGATTAATATTTTATTGCAACAATTGCGTACGACTTACATCACCAATTACGTAAACACCTGGGAAAATTTATTAAGCAGTATCCGCTTAACAAAACCACAAAATTTATCGCAAACCGATGCATTGATTGTGAAATTAGTCAGTAATGATTCACCCCTACTGCAATTATTGCAAACACTGCATGACAATACTTACTTTGACCCTATCGCCTCCGCAAGCCCTAAATTACATAATATTGGTTTGCTGGTCGATAAAAACAATGAAGCCAATAATTTGCTTTATCAAATTTTCTCGGGATTACAAACACTGCATCAATATCTTAACACTATCATTTCAGCCGAAAACGAACGCAAAGCTGCATTTGAGGCCTTATCAGCCCGCATGAGCCACACGGGCAACCCTGATATCATCACCCAATTGCGCATGCTTGCCGACAAGAGTCCTGAGCCAATGAAATCATGGTTAAATAAAATAACCAATGATTCACTGCGATTCATGATGCAAGATGCAACCCGCTATATTGATCTCTCCTGGGAAGATCAAGTCAGTCGCACTTATGAAACTGAAATCGCCAACCACTATCCATTCAGTGTTAATGCTACCCAAGAAGTGGCATTAAACAAGTTTACGCAATTCTTTGGTAACCCTGGCACATTGATTAGTTTCTATGATAATTATTTGTCGCCTTTTGTCGATACCAGTTCACAAGAATGGCATTGGAAAACGATCGACAATCAAAAACTACCCTTCTCAGAAGAAACATTGCATCAAATTCAAACGGCGATGAATATTCATCATATGTTTTTCCCGAATGGTGATGATAAAATTCATGTCCAATTTTCATTACAACCCTATGAATTAGGCGTGAAAAGCGTGCGCTTACGCATCAATGCTAAAAACATTACCGATCAAGCGAAAGATACACGCACATCACATCAACTCACTTGGCCAAACAACAATGATTCGAAAATGACTTCGGTGCAATTAACTTTAAACAACCAAAAGAAATTAAATCGTGATTACCCAGGTGATTGGGGTTGGTTTAAATTGATTAATCAATCATTGGTAAACTCTGTTACCAACAAAGAAATGTTAATTAATTTCTCTGAACAAGAATATCCTGTGAAATATTTGCTTTTCACACAAAGCAAGCGCAATCCTTTCCTATCGGCAAATTTACAAGCATTGCAATTACCAAAACAATTACTTTTAAAATCGCATGAGGCAACATAGAAACATGTTAAAAACAGCAACCATTGATTACCAAGATAAAGATACCTTACTCGAAGGCTATTATGCCTATGATGATCGCATTACCGGCAAACGACCCGCTGTATTAGTTTGCCATGATTGGTCAGGTAAAAATGATTTCGCCAAAAAACAAGCTGAACTATTAGCAGAACTTGGCTATCTAGGCTTTGCATTAGACATGTATGGCAAAGGAAAGATAGGCAGCACAAACGAAGAAAAATCCGCGCTCATGCAACCGCTGATTAGCGACCGTCAACATGTCTTACTGCCTCGATTGTTAGCCGCCTGGAATACAATGAAATCACTGCCAGAAGTTGACCCCAACAAAACCGGCGCGATTGGCTTTTGCTTTGGTGGTTTATGTGCCCTGGATTTAGCCCGTTCAGGCGTCGATATTCAAGCTGTTGCCAGTTTTCACGGCTTACTAAACCCTTTGCCAACCCCAACAAATACGCCTATTAAAGCCAAAATTCTGGCTTTTCACGGCTTTGAAGACCCTATGGTGCCACCAGCAATTTTAATAGGTTTTGCCACAGAGATGACTAAAGCTAAAGCTATCTTTGAAATTGACATCTATGGCCACACCCAACATGCTTTTACCAATCCAACTGCAAACGACCCACATTCCGGCTTGATTTATCAACCACTTGCAGCGACTCGATCAGCGCAATCTTTGATCAAATTTCTCGCCGAAACGCTATAGTAGCCTGGACACGTTTTTTTGTGTCCGGGTTTTGTTTGTGTGGCCACCAAACCCCGGACACAAAAAGCGTGTCCAGGCTACATGTCTTAAGCCCACCTTAATCTAAGTCAGCTAAACTATGCCAAGAATAAAAATAAGAAAATTGAGATTATTATGCCATGTCAAATCACGCCACAATTCCATCAAGAAGTCGATGCAGCCATCGCGGCGTATTGGCGTAAGCGTGATATTGCAACCCAAAAAGAACAAGAAGCGCATTTAAAAGCTAAATTTTCTGGTAAGCCATTATCGCTATCGATGCGACTCGAAACTTATCAAATGATTTACGATAAAAACAAACAACCACGCTGCAAGGGTAAACTTAATCAAGCCATTCAATTAATTGACCAAGAATTAAGAACCTGGAATGGCGATCAAATCAAAATTAAAATTGAAGACAGCAGTGACACCGAGTCCCCACGTATTCGCTTTTTATTAAAAAAGCGAGCCGAACTTATAAAAATTAAAGAAAAATTAACACTAAACACTCAACAATCGAATGATCGCGAATCCACGGAAGTCATCTCTGGTGAAAAACGATCTTACTTACGTATCGCTTTTGATATTTTCAAAAAAATTGCCGATAGTCTCGATGATATCTGGCAAATGATTGCGGCAGCGTTAAACAACCCATTGCTTCGCGATATGGTGAGCAGTTTTTTACAAGGCACCGTCGGTATTATTATTTTTATAGCAGAAGCTTACCAAGGCATCAAAGAAGCTCATTATGCGGTCATTGCTAATAAGTCTATCTTGAATCAACGATACACTCGCATCTTCACGGGATTGCTCGTGTGCGCATTAGGTATCACAGGTGCTGGATTATCAACTGCTTTTTTAGCAAGTGCATTTGGTGCAGCTATATCTGGATTACCACTATTACCCATATTACTCCCCATTTTTCTGGCCAGCATCTATATCGTTAAATTAGGAAAAACAAGCTACGTACTAGATCAAACTAGAAAAAAAGAAATGGAAGATCAAACAAATCTACTGCATGCCAAACATGTTTTAGAAAGATTAAGCATGAAAGAAAACCCAACCGAAGAAGATGATCGCGTATTTTTTGAATACCAAGAAACCCTGTTACTTCAACAACAAAAATATTTATTCGCTCGCAGCGAACGCTTAAATGCCGAACGTCAAGTTGCCTTTAAAGCAATTGAAGTAAGCACAACGATGATAGTATTAACCGGTGTCTTCATGGCGCTTGCAGTTGCATCCGGCATTGCTAGTTTTGGTATTGCGCCGACCATCATTATTGCCAGCGGTGTATTACTCGCTTTTTCAGCGCAAATTTTTGATTACGTTGATGAGCGTAAAAAAAATGCGCCAACGAAATACATTCGCGCTGGTATTGTTAATAGCTGGAGTAAAATGACAGACACCATGAACAAAGCGTTTAAACCAGCCGCAGCCATATCTTCAGCTTCAATACCGCCCGTTGCAACATGTGTGCCATTAACCGAAATGTCACAAACTGTTAGCTCCCCAAGCCTTCCAAGACTTGAGAACCGAAAAGCATTTCGCAAATCAAAATAAAAATTATCTACCGAGATGGCTTTGCTGCGTCAAATTGTCATCACACTGTCATTCAAATTTGCAAAACATGTCGTCATTGCGAGCGAAGCGAAGCAATCCAGCTTTTCTTCTCAAACCAATGAAAAGCTGGATTGCTTCGCTTCGCTCGCAATGACGTATGTTGGATTCACGCGGGTGGATCCCGGACAATTTCCTGCGGAAATTTCCGGGATGACTATTTCAGACAACAAAGCCTAACGCGACAATACCTTCACATCCGGATTTTTAGAGTAAGCATCAAGCACTTCTTCTAATAATTGATCGGCAATACTTAATCCCGATGATTCTTCAATCACACCGACTGTTTCTTTCAAGTTTGCCAAACGTTCTTCCACCATTTTTTTCACAGATCCCGATGGGAATAAATTGGCTAACACTCTTCTTGCCTCTCTTGGCCCCAACTTTAAATACAACTTATTTCGCAATCTGGCATCTTCCGCTGTCGTACTAAACGCCCACAACTCAATAGGACCTAAGGTGTTTGTCAGCAACTGCGTATTCATGCCATTTTTCGTGGAAAATTGCGCGAGGAAAGTCGCCCCGCCTTCCCTTGGACCATGCACACGCGTCTTTAAAGCAATACGCGCGGTTTCTGATAAACCAAAAATTTCAGTCGAGCGCTTAATCGCTTGCTCAGGGCCTGCATCCATAATAAAGATAGAAGTACCAAACTCAACCATCACAGGATCAAAGTCATCGAGCGATTGTGAAATCAAACCAATTTGCACATTCCATTTTCGGCCTTCGCGCATATCTAAAATCACTTGATCGCGAACAGCGCGTGCTTTTGACGTACGATGAAATTCATCATAAACAATACGCTTCGCATCTTCGCGAATTTCTGAAATGCGTCCTCTGTGATAATCGCGATACGCTTGCGGAATATCCGTTAAAATATCTTCTGTTAAATAATAATGTCGAGCGAGCGCATAACGCGCGACCATATACATCACGGCCGTTTGTCTTTCCGCCGCATCGCCGCCACTTTTAGCAACTTCATCTAAATCAAGCGACACAATACGAGCATCGCCAATATCAAATCGCGTAATATTCGATAAAATCGGATACTCACGCACAGCGGACGAAATCATACGACCAAATGCTTGAATCAAAGGCTCACCCGTTGGCGCTCGCACTTGACCATATAAATCTTCAATCACTTGCGTACGACAAATAGCAGCGGCATCTGCCAACAAAGGCATCGCATAACGTTGCGCTAAAAAGGCTTGATGATGAAAGCCTGCTAAAAATAAGGCATCTGTCACTTCCCACCAAGTGGTTTTATCATCAAATACAAAACCAATTTCATCTAACACATCATCAACCACCAACTCGATACCGCGAGTATAAGGATGAGGCTTCGCATCATCAGCAAGATACTTATACATTTCATCAACAATTAAACCCACCATGTCAGACACGCCATCATAAGCGCGATCCGAACCCAATGGCGTTGCAAGTAATGTCACAAAGTTAATTAAAAAACTTCGCTCTTGCGGTGATGGATAACGACAACCTAACTGAGTATCAAATGGATTAATGGAATAATCCGGCGTCATGCGCAAACGATGATAAGCAGCAAAATGCTTATACTCGACTGGTAACGCTTCTTTCAATAATGAAATTAAACCGCTACTAGAAGGCCCAATATCAATAATCGCAATGCGAGGCAAACGGGTAATACCACCCGATAAACACAATGCCAAATTAATGGCATTCGATAATACCGATTTACCAGAACCAGGTCGCGCATACATTAAATCAATCCAGGTGGTTTGTTGCGAAGATCCCGGCTGATACGGCCACGGCTTACCATCAGGAGATCGCAATAGCATCGCGCCATGTTCCCACGCAGAGGCAGGTCTCGCAAAGGGCAGCATATAGACAACATCGGATAACGGTGCAACAGAAGGCGTTGCCACACTATTGGCTGAAAAACCCATGATACTCGAAGCAATCCCTTCAAACACATCACCACACACTTCAGAGACTTGACAGCTACCCCAACCTTCTACCGCTTTTGCTAATTCTGCCGCACGCGTTCGCAATAATCGTATATTGCCCTCTGGCGCCCAAGTCGCAAGACAAACTTGTAATTTCACCACCGCATCATCAGTATTGCTTTCAATATCACGCAAAAGCATGGTGGCATCATGCAATAAACCATTTTGCGCTGAGGTAAAAAATAAAATAGAGGCCATCATTGATTTAAAGCTTAAGGTGCCAAAACCACCGCTCTCGATTAAATACGACATGCGCCAAGGCACGCGTGTTGGCAATGTTCTGGCAAACAATGCAATAAAACTTTTAATTTCTTGCGGGAAAAGATCGATAAAAATAGGCGTATAAATGCGATCACCGGCGCGCACTGTTCGCAAATCCAAAGCAACAGCATCGCGTGAAAAAATTTGTCGAGCAAGCGGCGGATACATTAAACCAGCCATCTCGCCGGCCAGGGGTCGCGTTTCATGTATTGGAATTTTATCGCCAGGCAACACGGCGCGCCAATCAGGTGATGCAAAATCAGGATCAGCGGAATTATGCATCGCACCAACTGCATCATGCACTTCTAGTAATGTGGAATAAACATTTAACGCATTCAAATCGATGACTAATGAACGTACAAATGAAGCATGCGATTCGAGTAAATCAGGAATAGCGGCAATTAAGTTTTGGCCATTTTTAAAAGGTGGAATTTTTTTCTCGCGAATAAACGCTAATTTATCTTTATTAGCACGCTTTAATTGTTCGCCATTCAAAGAATAAGGACGAGTCCATAACACAAAATACAATTCTTCATGCGCACAATAACGGGCAATAAAACTTGAGCGCTCATTAAATAAATCTTCTAAATCTAAATTTAATCGCTTCGCGGTCGCGCGCGCTGGCGATAAAATTTCTTCGATTTCAGCTTTAACGGCTTCACGATCATAACTAAAATACACTTGCACGACATGACCCGGACGCTTCAAAGTTGCTTGCAAACTTTGCGTCAATCCTTCATGAATCGAGTTAAATTCATCTTGGCCAATTAATTTAGTCACACCAAACACACGTACAACGGATACGAGTGAGCCATCGCGAGCGACTAAAGTATGTTTATCAAGGGCGGTTTCTAAATCACAGTATGATTCGACAGTTTGTTTGAGTTCGGTGCTAAACCAGGCAAGAATGGAATCTATACCATCTAAGAATGGATCTATGAACGTACGATCTCGCATTCGTTAATCCTTTATCCAGCGACTGGTTGCTCTCCCAGTTCACGCAATGCTGCAGCAGCCCAAGCATCAAGCTGCACCCTAAACTTTGTATTAGAAGGCAGTAAACGTAAATCCTTTAAGATATTACCATGTTTTTTTTCGGCTTTTGATCTATTTTCAATAATAATCTGGCCCATAATGCTTGGGTTGCTAGTCCCAGGCCCAAAGCGGCTTTCTACCACTTGGCTACGAAACTTTAAACTGCGGTAAATGGACTGCGAAGTATCTTGATACCCGGTATTGTTACCCATCGCGCAAAATAAAACATGACAAAAACTATTTAAATCGCCCTGACTCATTTCAGGCAAATAAATCAACTGCCCGCCACTCATTTCGTCTAACCCGACAGCTTGCAGAAATAAGCATTGCTTGCAGAAACAGCAAGCAGTGACCATGTTTTTGATGAGATTGTTATTGTAATCGCCGTCTAAATTAACGACTTCTTGGTATTCTTGTGCTTGAAACCCACAGAAACGACAGGTGTAAATGTCGCGCTCTAGCACACGCCTCTCTACTGGCAGAAAGCCTTTATCATCTTTTCTTCTGACGAAACTCCGCCAGCCAGATAAATTAACTGCCAGTTGAAGGTCATGCATAATCGCTTCTTTTCTTTATGACGCTCTGATAGCACCGAAGGATTGAACACCTGAAACAGTCGCCACCCTTCCGCTACCACCAAACATGGTTGCACCAGACATTTTAAACACGGTTGGAACAAAGATAAGCGCTGCACCAACAAATAATAATGCGATTGGTGTACCGATTGGAATTTGTGTTGGGTTGTCTTTGTGAGCTTTAAACTTAACGATTGCACCCACCGCAAATGCCATACCAGCAACATATGATGCTGCGGTAATTAACTTAGCAACACCGCCTAAGTTGTTTTTAACATTTGTTGCAACTTCACCAATACCGCCTGACAGATCAGCTGCGACTGCGGCCGTGCCAACGACTAAACACGTTAAAGATAGAGCTGCTAAAATTACCTTCTTCATTGTTGCCTCCTTGTTGTAAATAAACTATTTCATTTATCTTATTAATTAAGACAAGTGTTAATATTCTACATTGAAGAAAACCCGAATGTAATCAAAATCACTTGCACGAACTGATAAAGGTTAATGCATAATAAACCGCCGACAATGTGAGTCATCGCTTTACCCAACACACCCTGACCACCATGACCGCCGCCCAGCTTCGTTAACATAACAATGCCGCGAATTAATGCAATGGTGCCAAAAATTTCAATAACAGGGAATACAGCCTTATAAACACTAGACCAAGATGAAGTGTAGGTTCGCCAAGCATAAGGCGTTGGATGCTGCCAAAATGACCCTAAACCAAAATTAACGGTAGATGGTAAATACGCTAAAAGCACACCTACTATCATGTACATCAAAGGCTCACGTAAACTATGGTGTGATGACATTTGGGTACGCGCTTCGCCATATTGTCTTAATTTCAAAACACCCATCACCATAAATGCTATACCCATGACATAAGCTAGCGCCGTAATAAATTTCATGAGCTGAGGTTTTTGGCTCGCAATATTCGATAATATTTGAGCAGCATCTGGCGGCGTTTTTGAAGCCGTGATCGTTGTTTTGGTGGTAGTCGTGGCAGTTGTAGTCGGGTCAGCGGCAAATGCATTTGAAACAAGAACGAAAGCGCTCATCATGAGTAACATCAAAAGCATTGCTTTCAGGGGTGCATTAAAAAACCTTGCTGATAACATGAGTCACCTCGTCTGTTAAGCGCCAGTTCCATATGACAGTGCAATCACTTTATGGCCGGTGTTGATTTCAACAACGCCATCATAAGGATCAATCTTGGTGACTCGGCCAAGGCTTTTAACGGTATCACCTTCTGCCACCGTTAACGTATCGCCATTATCACTTCGCAACCAAGCCCTGCCTGGAATGATGGCTTGTACATTGTAGGCAATGTGTTGCGGTTGATCATTCGATGCTTGTGGATCTGAACCTTCTGGTTCGTTTGGAATGGGTTTCGGTGCAAGGGTTGGCGCTTGTTGCTGTGCTTGTCGCGTTAGCGCTTGCACTAATTGCGCCATTTGTGACTCAAGCACACTAATTTTACTGTTTAGTGACGATACTTGATCTTGAAGTATTTTATTTTGCCCCTGAAACTCTGCAATCTTTTGCGCATAATCAGCCTGCATTTGACTCATTAATTTAACACTATTCGCTTGCATCTCTGCCATTTTCACATCAGCTGCTGTCATACTTTGCGCTTGCTGCACATCAGGAATAGCGGCGAGATTACCATTAGGATTGCCATTCATAGCGGTAGTCGGCGCCGGTGTTTCAACGGGAATAATATCAGGAGCGCCAGGTAATGCATTTTGAGCAGCAACCGCTGGATTCGCTGGTGCAACAGGTTGAGCCGCTGGTTGCGTTTGCGCCATAGCATCAGGTGTTGGCGCAACAGGAGTTTGGGCGACGGGTTGTTGTGGTTCAGGATTAACCGCCACTGTCGGCGCAGGCTGTGCCTGAGGAGCCGGTGCTGGTGGCTGAGCGGCGACCGTTGGCGAAGCAGGTTGTGCCGGCGCCGGTGTTGCAGGTTGCGATGGGGTCATTGACTGCGAAGTCGCTGCAGCAACTGTCGCTGGTTCTATTTCTACCGAAGTAGTAGATGTCGGCGCTACGATTTTATAAACAACAAATACCAAACCGATAAAGACCACTAAACTAATTGCCATGCGTTTTGATGGTGACGATTGAGCGCCGAGTAGCCTATCCTTTAAACCAGACATCGGTGAGGTTTTAGATTTTTCACTGACAGTTTCATGGTGCTCAGGTTCTGCTTCATAACTTTCTTCGTCAGAAAAGTGATATTCCGATTCGTCAGGAGCTTCGTATTTCTCATCGTCTTTGTTATTTAACATGTGCGCTTATCTCTCCCGTGATATTCCGCTATCCTATAACAGTATAGTGCATTCCATTAAATCGCCAGAGCTTTCTAAGAACCAACAAGCTTCCTTAATTTGTGACATCAGCCATAAATAATATACCAAGACCAACACCAGCATCTACTTTTACTGTTGGCGGAATATTTACATAATTTTCAGTAGCTTTGCCCACTGCTTGCCCCATTTGTCCTAGCGCTGTGAATATCTTTTGTGATGGGCTTAATTCAGGGTGAACCGTACTGGTACCAAAGATACCCGTCGTGGATGTACCTGCTTGCGTAATCGAATCCGCATACCCCTTAAGGAACGATGTTGCCATCATTGCGCCAAAACGCTTCATGTAATGATAGTCAACATGGCTGGCCAGTGCCGTGCGTGCCGTATCAGGATCAATCGCATAAGCGGTAACAGATTTAGAATTATCCCAATTATCTGAATTCATTAAATTAAAGTTGAGACTGACACGATCTTGCTGGCCAGAAACCCCTTTGGTGATCACAAGTTTACCCATCAACTTAGCATTTTTAAATTTACCTTCGACAATGGTTGCCATCACAGGTGTATCGGGATAATCGCTGTCTACCGTCGTATCTAACACACCAAAGATAATGGTGCCAGCTTTGACCAGTGGTGGGCCTTTAGGTGCTGTTTTATCGGTTGTGGTGGTGGTCGTTTGCGTTGTTGTACCGCTTGCACCATTCGCGTTCTTATTGCCTGACGAATTATCGTCTTTTTCACTTGAACCGGTATGAGTCATCGGTGTTGGTTGCCAAGCTGCAACCAATTGACTTGCTTGGCCCTGCATAGCAGCCATGATGGCATCCATTTCTGCTTGCTGTGCTTGAGCGGCTTTTAGTGCTGCTTGCTGATCTGCATCAGATGATCCGGTCCCTGGAACCGCTGGCACCCCTTGCTCTGCTGACGCTGCAAATTGATCCGCTGTGTCTGTCTGTTGGTTAGGATTTAAATATTGTTGGCGAATACTTTCATCGTCATTGATGGGAGCTGCGGTTTCAATGTTGCCGCCTGTTTTTGCCACTTTATAATCACGCAACAATTGCGCAGCTTGCGCTGCAGAGATAGTACCTAATTGCACCCATTTTTTTAAATTATTGGTATATTCTGGAACGCTAGCATCATTTGCTTGCAGCGTTTGCAACCCTTCACGCATATTGCGTAAATTATTTAAATTTTGATATTGAGCCACCTGGGCTTTTGCCACATCCGGTGGCACCTTGCCATCTTGTGCTAATTTCGCCATGTATTCTTTAAATTCAACCGGTGAAATTCCGCGCTGTATCATATCTGAAATTTGTTTGGCTTCTTCAGGCGGCATTTTGCCTGCCTTCACTAATTCATCTAAACCTCGATAAGCTTGCTCTTCACCTTTACGCACCATTTGCAAACTATCGGGTGTATCGCGTAGTGCTTTTAACGATTTATAGTCTTCTGCTAATTGTTGCCCAGACACTGGATCAATTTTACTTTGACTCACCAAATTACGAATGGTCGAGTTGTATTCAGTCGTTGAAACATTTTTCTTTACCATGTCATTAATTTGTTGAGCGGTATCGGGTGAGATTTTGCCGCTTTTTACTAATTGATCCACCGATTGAATCGCGTTTTTTTCTAACAATTGAATTTGTCGTAAATCGCCTTGCGTATCGCGCACTGTTTTTAGCGATTTGTATTCTGCTAATTTTTGTTCGGCAGTATCAGGTGTTATCTTGCCATCATTAACTAATTTGGTGAGTGTTTGCTTATAATCATCAACGGATACATTTTTTTGCACGGCATCGGTTAATTGTTTCGCAGAGTCTGCGCTCATTTTATTACTGCTGACATCATCTTGCAGCGACTGAATAACAGCTTCTTCCGCTTTTTTAACGGCCGATGAATTACTGGTGGATGAGGCGGTTGATTCCCGTATTGCTTTTAATGCATTGTATTCTTCTAATTTTTGGGCAGCCAATTCTGGGGAAATTTTGCCGTCTTTCACCATTTGCGCCAAGCCATTGCCGTAATCATTACTGCTAACATTTTTTCTCACCATGCTAGTCATTTCATCGGCGGTTTGTTGGCTGATTTTGGATGTTTTTACTAAATCTTGAATAGATGAATAAGTATTATTTTCAGCTTTTGTCACACGCTGATCGGTAGTGACTACATTACTACCGCTGGTTTGGAGTTTTTGATCTTTATAGGTGCTCACTAATTTATCGGCAACAGCGGGTGTCATTTGCCCTGCTGTGACGAGTTTATCGATTTGATCTTTATATTGACTGTAGGGAATATTTTTTTTCTCAAGATCAATGATCTGATTTGCAACTTCAGGAATCAGCAAGCCATTTTTGGCCATTTGACGCAAATCAGATACTCTCGCATTCATTGCTTCTTGCGCTATTTGCTTACTGTATTGACCTGATAAATCTTGCGCAACCTCAGGTGTGATTTTGCCATCACTGACTAAACCTTGTAATCTCGAATCATATTCGTAAGCAGGTATTTCTTTTTTTTGCGCATCTAATAATTGGCTGGCGACATCTAAAGGTAAAATGCCACTTTTAATTTGCTTATCCATTTCAACAGCGGAAGCTTCAAGCAAATTATTTTTATATTGTCTTTTATAACGATCTAATAATTCTCGCGCCTGTTCTGGTGAGAGCTTATTATCTTTCACTAATTGTGCTAATTCTGTTTCAAAATCACTAACGGGAATATTACGGCTGGCCGATTGCTGCAATGCTGTTGAAACCTCTGTTGTCACTTTACCCAGTTTCACCCATTCATCTAGTGAATATTTCACATTATCTGATTTATCGGTACAGATAATATTGCAATTCGTATTGCTGGTTGATGCATTACTGTTGTTGCCATAATTCATTAAAGTTGGCACAGCACTTGTGCCTGTCATTTGTGCATTTTTCGCTGCTTGCGCATTAGCTAATTGCAATGCTCTTGAATATTCAGGTGTTAAAGTGCCGCCTGGAACGGATTGCAAGCCGCCCGGAACACCAGCCACTTGTGATGGACCTATCGTTTTTGAATCGGTGCCTGATAAATAAACGGTGATGAGATAAATAATCAAAATCATGAAAGCAACGCCTGCTAACAAGACAAATACTCTTGCTCTTGCGTCCAATCGATTAAAAAAGTTTAACTTCGTCAGATCCAAAGCCATTAAAACCCCTCAATCTTTAATTCAGCCGGTTCGCCAAAACGCGATACTAAAACAGATGATGTTTTCGGCAATTCATAAGCTTGCGTACCATCAGGACTCACCATCTTGCCTACCCATCCAGGAGATAAGACAGTCAAACGTGTGCGTAAATATAGTGTTTCTCCCGATTGCCATGCCTGGCAATCAGCACCTTTAACGTTTAGCAATTTACTGCCAGGTGGCGCTATACCATCTAACACATTCAATAATACTTGGCTTGCGCTCCCTGGTATGGCACTACCTACTGGCAAATCTTTAGCATCGGGACCAATGCCGGGTACATGAATATCAACGCGATAATCCACAACACGTTGCCCTGCAATCAATTCAAGCGTAACCGGTGTCGGCAAGCCAGATAAGCGCACAACGATATCACCATTACTATATGCTGATACTCCTTGTAATAGCAAAATATTGCTTTTGCTATCCCACTGAATGTTAACCGCTTTGGGATTACCAACATCGAACGATGAAATTGGCCAAGGCGCGCCTGTTGAATCAACAAAAACTAATGATGAAACGTAACCTTGCGCTAAACGTATTGCCGGCGGCGTGGTGCCAGGCGCTAAATTGACCATGACCGTTGTTGATACTGGCTTTGGTGGTACCACAGGAGGAACAGCTGCGGCACGCTGGGAGACGTCAATCTGTTGTCGCAACTCAACCACTTGCGTTGGCGTTAACGGCATATTTTGTTGCAATAAAGAATTAAATATATCGGCAGAGCCAGGTACTGGCTGTACCTTTGTTTTAGGTACAGAATTTAACATCACTTGCTGGCTTTCTTCATACGTCAAAGGTCTTTCGGTTACGAGGCCATTTCTTTTACTGGGCGAACCCGCTGATTCTGAATATGAGCCTTGATTTTGCACTAATACTTTTTGCTTTGGTGCAATATTTGTAAACTCTGCTAACTCAGGTGCATTGGGTGTCGTGGTCGTGGTTGTGGTAGTTGTTGTCGTATTCGATGCAACAGGTGCAGTATTTTGTGGCGCAGCATCTAAGCCTTGTTTAAAGGCTTCCAGTGGGTTCACTTCAGCAGCAAGCGCTTCAACCATGCCAAATGTTAAACTTAATACCAATAAAGTTGTTCTTGAAAAAAAATAATTCATACTATTTACCCACCCCTTTCAAGTTTACTGGCGCCAGAAAGCAGAATAACATCATCAATACCAATACCGACGAGATTATTTAATGTTGGCACTCTGACCACCAAAACTTTCAACTTGAGCTCATCTGTAAAAGATCGGCTGTTACCACTGTATCGGATACGAATTGGCATTTCTATCCACCAACCATATCTTCCCAGTGTTAAACCTTGATTTATCAAAGAAGGAACACTACCCGGTGCGCCATCAATAAATATTTTGTTCGTTTGCACGCTGTTGTAATTAGCATAGACATTTAATTGATCTAAAAACTTCACCCACCCTTTGGCAGTAAAATTGTGTTGCGCTTTTTGTAATTGCTCATTGTAGTTTAGAAAATCGTAATCAAATGAATTTGGCAATACTTCACTGATCCATTGCAATATATCCGCATCCGCAAGATAGGGTTGATCGAGTGGTACGGGTTCTTTAATCCGCCATTCACTGCCAACGGTAAAAGTCACCGGTGGGGGTTTGGTGACATCTAAATAAACCATCAAGAAAATAATAGCAACAAGTGCAACAAAGAGACCCATCACGATACTTAAGAGCGTAGCAAAGCCATCACGATAAAAATCATCATGCAAAACTACGATTTCAGTTTCTTGAGCCATGCTTTTCCCTTTCATTGCTCGAATACAGAAGCATTCAAGCAGTGTATACCAACATATTTAGATTTGCATTACGCAGGAACGTCTTCTAATTGAGCAGGGCCTGATTTAGAAGAAGCAACCTCTGCTAGAAGTTGCACAATCCCCAACCCATCATCACTTTGTAAAATAGGTTGGCGCTGAATAATCACGCTCACCGTTAATGCATTACTAAATTGTGATTTTTCGTCATAAGGCGGCAGCATGTAGGTTACCAACATCGGCATTGAAAATTTGTAAGCATAAGCCCCCGCTAACAGACCCTGCGTGATCAACACCGGCTTATCAATCACTTTTGCGACCACCACCATTTTCCTTTCTTTTAATGCCACTATGTTATTAGAAGCGGTGAGTGCCTGAATATAATTATCCCAACCCGTGGTTTGAAAATAGCGCTGAGAAAATTGCATTTGTTCTTTGTAATTAATGAAATCGTATGAATAAATGTTTTCAACCGCTTTTTGCGCCCAAACCATCACTTCATCCAAGCTCATGTTGGGCTGACTGACTGGTACGACTTTAATCAAACGCCCCACACTATCGGTTGCAAAATAAACCGGACGCGTAGGATTACGCTTTAAAAAAATGAGCACACCAACCAATACGGCGATCACAATTATATTTAAAACGAATAAAGCTAACGCTAAAAAATACTGCCTGCGATAAAAGTTATTACGCAAAAGGATTAATTCTAACGCATTAAACTGACTCATTCGCCACCACCGACCATAATAAATTGATCTATCCCAATACCTTGTGAGTTGGTAGAAGTTGGCACACGCACTAATGTCACCACCACAATAAAAGAAGATTCTTGAGAATCGGTATCGCTGCTATATTTCACTAGAAATGGTATTTGAATGCGCCAAACATAATCTTGTCCGGGTAATACCCCTTGATTTGAAATAACAGGTGTACCGGAAACCACACCTGAAACAAATAATCCCTTGGCAACAACGCTTTTAACCACGCCAGAAATGGCATTATTAAAATCAACCCAACCGCCTTCGGTAAAATAAGGGCGCGCCAATGCGATTTGGTTTTTATAGTTGGCAAAATCGAAGGTATAAGCCAAACTCGCGGCTTTACTAGCAAAACGTATCAAGGTATCCGGTAATAGGTTTGGCTCTTCAAACGGCGTTAAAACCATGCGCTCAGTGGAATTTGGTTGCACGGCTGTAAACTGGGGCAGCGGTCTATCTAGCACTTGAAAAAAAATACGACCAACCGCTAAGATCAGCAGCACCATAAAACCCATGACAGCATAAAAGAAATAATGCGAATACTGGCGATAAAATGCATTATCACGCGGTGCATATTTTTCTCCTATTTTCGTCAACGCCATGGATTACCCTCGACTCATTTTTGGCATGGGAATCACACGACCCTCAGGAGTATTGCCATAATAACTTTGCGAAGGTTGCACAAACAGTAAGTAATAAATACCTGCTACCAACAAAAAAATGATAAACATGGAATAAACCAGCCATCGCAACACTTTGTGGTATTGCAGACGATAGAATTCGCTTTGCATGATTGCTTTTTCGTGACGCGGTCCTTGCATGCATGACTCCCTTATTTACGCGTGCAATTTTTCTAGGGTGATTTCGATGCGATAATTATCGCTACCATCCCAAATTTTAGAATTTTTCTCTACCAAATGCGTACCACCATAACCTTTCGCTACCAATAAACGCGCATCAAGACCACTCACTAACAAGAATTTAGCCACTTTGTGCGCTTGTTCTTCTGATAATGATAAATTCGCTCGCTCTGAACCCATGTCGTTGGTATAGACGGCGATTTTTACTAGCGTTTTATTGAAAGTATTAATGTAATCGGCGACTAATTCCAGGGTGGAATAAGCGGATGGATTAATCGTTGGCGTCATTTCATCAAAAATACGAGCGGATGGAATGACTATTAAGATTTGGTCACCTAATACAATCACGTTTACACCGCGATTAGCGAGCTTGTCTTCGAGGGAGGCATTGGCATCGATGTAGCTACCATAACTTGCTCCTAAAATAATCCCCGCAAGCGTACCAGGCACAAAACCGACTGAGGTTGATGCTAGACCCGTTGCAGCACCGGCTGCACCGCCTAACATTGCCCCTTTGGTTGCTTGGCTGGTATTTTGCAAATTATCGACCATATCGCCTTCGGAAGCACTGCGGTAGAGTTTTTTAGCGTTATCCACGCCGGTATCAACACCCGATGAAACATCGCGAGTGACATTGGATGATGCGCACGCAAAAAGTGCAACACAAGTTAATGTGATTAATATTAGACGGAGTTGGACAGGTACGCACTTAAGCTGCATGCTCTCTACGCATCCTCTTGCTGATCTTTGGCCTTTAGAGAGGTTACATAATCAGACAGCTCATTGGCAATAACTATTATTTCATCAGTAGGTAATAGCAGCCCTTCCACTTCTGGCGGATAGTCGGTCGCTGTTGCAATATCTCTTATCATTTCTTTTGTCATTGGATTTGCTTGCGCGGATGTTCTACCCATTAATCGCTCCAGCAATTCGATTTTATCTTTAGCAAAATTCTTATTAAGCAATGGCAACGAGAATGCATCTAATTCTTTTGGACCAATTAATTTTTTCACAGACAATGGTAAAGGCACTTTGGCAAAAATATCTAAACGAGCCTCAGTTGGCGTTTCTGCCACAGGTGCTTTTGGTTTGCTAGGCGTTAGCCTTTCATTGATATCATCAAGCATTGACAAGGCATCTTCGGATGATGAGAAAAGATCATGCAACGCTTCATCTGCATGCTCACTTTCTGTTTGCGTTTCTTCAGCTGGCTCTGCATCACGATTATGGAAAGCTAATAATGCGGTTAATGCTCGCTCAATTGAATTGGTTTGCTCACTTTCACGCAACGATTTCGCGACAAATGCAATATCATCACCATCATCTTCTGTCATTTCAAATACAGGTTCATCGGATGCCATCACTTCTAAGTAACGATCACTGCGTTCTTCAAAATCAAGCAAGACACGATTCAATGGTGGCTCGACTTTTAAGAATTGATTGAGTCGCATTTTTTCAGCCGGCTGAGGATTAGCATAAAACATGCGCGCACGAATAATTTTAGATTTAAAGAAAATATGCGCTTCACCTTCGCGCTGTTCTTTTAAATCTAACAAATCAATACGCTGACGTTTTTCAGAAGATGCACTACGGCTATCCATGTAATTATTTAACAAACTACCTGCGTTGGTTTGGAAAGAATCGACTTTCGTCACATAAGATTCGCCCGCTGTTTTATGGAAGAATTCCCAAGTATCGAGCGGATCTTCTAATTTCATACAAATTTTAATATTGGTATTTGCACCAATGGATGCCGCTTCTTCTTTCGATGCTTTTTGGAATGCTGGCAAATCTTGACCGGCAAAAATAACAGAGAATCCAAGTGAACGTGCTTGCGCTGGTACGACAGCAAACCCTTTTACTGCGTAATAACCGTATTCATCCAAGATGCACATGTAAGGTGTTGCGGCATTGGTTGGTTTTCGTGTGATCACTTCACGATAACTACCTTCGACTGTATCCCCTAAACCTGCCGCCATCATCGCTTTTAAGGATGCAATAATGACTTTACCTAAATTTGCTAATTCATCGGGTGATTTTTCAAGCGCGGGCAACAATACCACCAAAATGCGGCGATTTAATACGACGTCTTTTAAATCGACTTCCGCCAAATTAACGCGAATAATGTGACCATAAGTATCTGCTAACGAACCGAATGTTTTGGTTAATTGCATGGTAATAAAACCATGTTGCTCTAATACTTGTGAACTTTGTTTGCCTTTTTTTGAACGATCATAACCTGGCAAGTTGATAATATAGTTGGTGATTGGCTCTAAAATTAAATCAGGCGCATCCGCTAAACTGACTGGCTCTTGATTATCACGCGGGAACATTCTATCCATCGCGATTGCTTCTAATCGTTCCAGTTGAAAATAATTACGAATCGTATTGGCATCGAGTAACAATTTACCTTTATCGCGCATGTAAACTAATACTTTCATCAATGCTTCCACAAACACGATAGCACGACCCTTCCACATGTCGCCGTCAGCACTTTGCGTACCCGCATCCATCAAGCTAACCACTAATTGCGACAACATACTGGAAGAACCATTACAAAATGGATTCATCGTATTGGATAAACGTTTTTCTTGTGCGCCAATAACGTCGCGCGCACCGGTCATAAAGTTAATTAACAATAAATCATCTTCACGACCCATGGTGCGACACATGGAAAATACATTCGCAAAAAGGGAGTTATCGCCTTTACCGTCGACATACAGAAAACCACTGCCTTGCACCAACGCATTAAATGCGAGCGAAGTAAGCGCTACTGTTTTACCACTACCGGTTGAACCAAAGATGAGAACGTGGGTACGCATATCATCGTTGTTAAACCAAAGCTCATCGCTAGTGGATCTACTGTTGCCAAAAAAAGTAATACCGCGTGCTTTGCGAGGTTTTGTGCTTCCGGGGAGCGGATCGTTGTAATCATTTGCTTTCGAACGCTGCGGCATACGAAATGGCAAAGTTGCTTTACGGGTGTAGGCATATAAAAAAACACAAATGCCAATTAATAAAATTAATTCCGCGACCGCAGTAAAAAAGAATAAAGAAATGGCACAAGAAAACATGAGAATAGCGCTATTGACTGGGTCTTTGAAGAAATCAACAATCTTCATCCCTAACGTGCGCGTATCACGCAAGAGTAATTGCGGCGATAGTTCATGTTGCTCTTCTAAACCACGTAAACGCATACTTCACCTCTTTCTCAGGATTGACCTGGTTCTACCGGAGCGTCTGGTTTATAAACAACTTCTTTTAATGCGGACTCTAATGCTTTTGTTGCTTCATCAACAACGGGTACAAATAATCGTTTGTGCGCTTCTTTTTCCGCCAACCAATGCGCAAAAATACCAGCTACTTCCACAAACGGTGTTTGGCGACCCACTGCATTTAAGATGTACCACAATCGCCTATCGATTGGTTTTAACCATAAGAAATCAGCAGATGCTTGCACGCCGTCTTCGCGCGCCCCTTCTAACATCGAGGCCATAACGGTTAATACATAAGCATGTCTATTCGTTATTTGTTTTACGAGTTTGGTATTCTCGTGTTTTTTTAATAAATCATCAACACCACGCATATCTATTTTTTTACTGCCGGTAGATGCAGATGCTGCAAATTGTGCAATTAATTTTGCTGCTTCTTTGGTATCGGCATTAATACGTGCGGCAAAAACAGCAAATAAGCCGCGTGCATAAGGCGGCAAATACTTAGAGCCACCCCACAATGGGCCCAACTGCAAAGCAAATAATCGATTAGCGTCGCCACGTCGCAATACAACGTCGATCTTATCCCATTCTTTACGCGTCATGCCTTCACGACGCTGCGGTTTCACTTCATCTAATAAGCGATACTTTTTGCAATACTGCATTGGCTGCATGGCCATCGCCCAAGGGCCTGTGTCGATGTCTGTTTTTAATAAATCAAGATCAGCAACCGTTGAAATTTGCGGCCAATTATCTTTTTCTAATTTCACTAAATCTTTCATCGAATATGTGCGGCGAAAAACGCCAGCGGTATTACCGAAATACACCAAAAAACCAAGCGCTACTAAAAAAAGCGCGAATGGGTATTTTAAGACACTGCCAACGGCTTCGCCTAACAAGGTAATATCAGCAAAGGTTAAACTAGAGGGGTTTTTTAATCCGTATGAAATCGCTGCGTGTAAACTCGCGTAATGGTTATTGGAGAGCAAATTAAATAAATCAACTTCGTAGAGCTTAATTGATAAGAAAAAAACAATGATGGCACTTTTAAACAGATACCAAATGATCGCAACTACGGCAAAAATACCGAAGATGATCCAAATAATGCTCATGGAATTATCGGGTTGACCACCCCCTGCTTGCGGTGCCGCCATAATCAACCTCGCCGTTAAGTACCTATAGTTACATTATAGACAATAGGTACATAATAAGGAGAATAATTACTTATCTGTAGGAAGCTATTGTCAATTTTTAGTATTCTTCTTCCTGTTTTTGCTGCTTTTCTTTGATTTCGTCTAAAGTTTTGCAGTCAATACATAAAGTTGCGGTTGGTCTTGCCTCTAAACGACGTAAGCCTATCTCGACGCCACACACTTCGCAATAGCCATAATCTTTTTCACGCAGTAATTCTAAAGATTCTTCTATTTTTTTCAGAAGCTTGCGTTCACGATCACGCGTGCGCAATTCAAGGCGGAAATCTTCTTCTTGGCTAGCGCGATCGTTGGGATCTGCGTAATTGATCGCTTCTTCTTTCATGTGAGTTACGATTTTATCGCCACCCTCTAATAAACGCTGGCGTAACGCCATCAGAATATTAACAAAATGCTCATGCATTTTGGGGCTCATATACTTTTCTGTTTTGCGCGGTTTAAACGGGTGAATACCCAAGACGTCTAAGCTAGGTTCAAGAATGTCTTTACTACCTTTTGAAGCCATTGTTTTATCTCCTACCCTGAGATTAATTGTAGTCCAACTTTACCACCTATACCAACAAATGCCCTGTACGCGCAAACTTATTTTTTAAAACCGCTCGTTATTCGTTCTAAATGGGCTAAATCACAACGCGTAGCAACACTCGCGTAATCTGCCGCTAAAAACAATTGCCGTACACTTTCTCCCTGGCGAAAACCATGTTCGATGAATAAACAGCCCGCTGGTTTTAAATAATCTTTAGCGGTATTCACTATTTCTGTAATCGCATCTAGTCCATCTATTCCCGAAACTAAAGCGTTTCGTGGCTCATAGGAAAGACCTGCGGCGTAATCCAACCATTCCGTTTCTGCTAAGTATGGTGGGTTGCTCACCATGATATCGAATAATTCCGCATCCCCGGGGAACGCAGTAAACCAATTGCCTTGATGAAAGGATATATTAGACAACGCTAATGCTTGTGCGTTATTGCTAGCAATATCTAATGCACTTTGACTTACATCAGTTGCGGTAATTTGCCAGTGGGGTCGCTCAATTGCTAACGCAATCGCGATCGCGCCTGAGCCTGTGCCTAAATCAGCAACACGTAATTGACTTTTTTTATCAGGAAAACTTTCTAATACCCATTCAACTAAACATTCTGTTTCAGGGCGAGGGATCAAGGTGTCTTTAGTCACTTGTAATGACTGCGACCAAAATTCACGTTGTTGTAAAATATAAGCGATCGGTTCGCGCGCACTGCGTCTTTGCAACAAATGCGTAAAGCGCTTTTCATTTTCTGGGGTAATGTCATCATCTAAATGCGCTAATAAATAAGCACGCGATTGTTGCAACGCATGCGCTAATAATAACTCTGCTTCAAATTGCGCACTCTCTGATACTTGCTGTAGTGTTTGCGTTGCTGCTTTTAATAATTGACGTAACGTCATTATTCATCCAGCGAAGCAATTAAATCTGCATGGTATTCTTGGTTTAATGCGTCAATGATAGGAGTGATCGCACCTTCCATGATTTGCGGCAACTGATACAAGGTTAAATTGATGCGATGATCCGTGAGACGACCTTGTGGAAAATTATAAGTACGTATGCGCTCAGAACGATCGCCTGTCCCAACTAAACTACGGCGCGTTTCTGCGCGTTCTTTGTGTTGTTTTTCACGTTCTGCGGCGAGAATTCTTGCTTTCAGCAAAGACATAGCACGCGCGCGATTTTTGTGTTGTGAACGTTCGTCTTGGCATTCCACCACGGTGCCTGTTGGAATGTGTGTTAAACGAATAGCGGAATCGGTTTTTTGTACGTGTTGACCGCCCGCGCCGGATGAACGAAACGTATCCGTGCGAATATCGGCAGGATTTATGTCAATATTTTCGATTTCAGTTAATTCCGGCAACACGGCAATGGTACAAGTCGAGGTATGAATACGACCTTGCGCTTCTGTTTCTGGTACGCGCTGCACGCGATGCACACCGGACTCAAATTTAAAACGCGAATAAGCGCCTTGACCAATAATGCGCATGATTATTTCTTTATAGCCACCATGTTCGCCATGACTTTCGCTGATTAATTCAACTTTCCAACGCTGTGATTCGGCATACTTGATATACATGCGCGATAAATCGCCGGCAAAAATAGCTGCTTCATCGCCGCCGGTGCCTGCGCGTATTTCTAAAAAGATATTGTTGTCGTCATTTGGATCGGTTGGTAATAAGGTAATTAATAATTCTTCTTCGATTTTTGTAATTTTTTCTTCGAGTTGTTTGACTTCTTGTTTTGCCATTTGCTGCAATTCTGCATCATCTTCATCGAGCAACCCTTTTGCTTCTTCTAACGCTAACAATGCACTTTCATGATCATTAAACTTAAAAACAACGGGTTCAAGTTGCGCGTATTCTTTTGATAAATCGCGATAACGATTTAAATCATTGGTGATTTCATGATTTGATAATAGCGCTTTTAACTCTTCATAACGCGCGAGCATGGTCGATAATTTGGCTTTAACGGCTGGCTTCATAATAACTCGGTTTCAGGATCAGGTAAGGAAAATAATTGTTTAGCAAAACGTAATAATTCAAATCGACCTTCAGCGCCTGCTTGACGTAATTGCACGCTCGGTGCGTGCATTAATTTTTGCGTGAACGTGCGGGCAAATGCTTCTAAGACATCGACTGGATCGGCACCAATTTGTAATTGCTGTCTAGCTTTAAATAATTCAGCACGACATAAAGCGTCAATTTGACCACGATAAGCACGAATCGTGTGGGCAACTTTATCGAGTGATTGCAACTCGATGAAAAATTCTCGGCTTTTTTCTGCCAACATATCGGCGGCTTTATCAGCCGCATGAGAGCGACCTTGGCGATTTTTTTCGATGATGCCTTTTAAATCATCGACACAATACAGTTGCACACCAGCAAGTTCTGCAATCGAAGGCTCGATGTCTCGGGGAACGGCGATATCAATTAACAATAGTGGCTTGCCAAAACGCTGCTGCATGACTTGCGTCATCAACGCTTTATTAATCACCGGCGTTGGACTGCTTGTTGCCGAAAAAACGATATCTGCGGCTGCTAATACATCTGCTAATTGTTCGAGATTTGTTGCTCTACCTTGATATTCGGTCGCTAAGCTTTCTGCTTTTTCGATACTGCGACTGATGAGCGTGATTGGGTTTTGTAGTTGACCTCCCAAATAGCGCATTAATAATTGCGCCGTATCGCCTGCGCCTAGTAACACTGTTTTTGCATGATGAAAATTTGTTTGTGTTTGTTTTGCAAAATGGACGGCGGCGGATGCGACTGATACTGGGCATGCACCAATAGTGGTTGTCGTGCGCACTTCTTTCGCCACATTAAAAATTTGTTGAAACAAGCGATGAAAGATCGCACCCACAGACCCTGCTGAACAACTTTCAGAAAATGCTTCTTTCATTTGCCCTAAAATTTGTGGCTCACCTAGGACCATGGAGTCTAATCCGCAGGCAACAGACATCATGTGTTTGATTGCTTCTTCATCGCTATATACATAGATTGCACTTTCAACCGCAGTGCGCTTGGCACTGGATTGCTGGCAAAACCAATCACAAATGGCGGATAAATCATCTGCTTCACAATATAATTCTGATCGATTGCAGGTAGATAATAAAACAGCTTCTCGCGCAACATTGCTTGCGAGTATGTCTTGCAAATACAGGGCTAACTTGTCGAGCGAAAAATAAACATTTTCGCGCAAATCGATAGGCGCTGTTTTATGGTTGATACCTAAAACAAAAATCGTCATGATGTAAAATTGCCAGCTTGTTATTCTGGGGCTATTTTATTATCAAACCGCATTGAAAAACAAAGGATATCGAATGGTAATCACAGGACGTGTTAAAATTTTTGCTCTAAGCTTTGCCCTATTACTCACAAGTTGTACTACTTTAGCGCCACCATCGACACCGACTAAGACAATTTCATGGGCAGCACGCTCCTCACAACTGCAAGGCATTCGTCAATTTGATGTCAAAGGTAAAATCGCCGTACGCACCGCTCAAGATTCGGGCAGCGCGACTATTCATTGGCAGCAAAGCGGTGATAGCTACACGATTTCTATTTTCGGGCCACTAGGCTCAGATAGCATGACGCTACACGGTCGCCCTGGTTCTGTGACGATGGAATTAGCTAATGGCAAACAAGTTTCTGCTAACAATGCCGAAGAATTACTCGCTAAACAATGGGGTTATCATTTACCGGTTTCTTATTTGAAATATTGGATCCGCGGTTTGCCAGCACCTGGCGCTGATTCGCAAAAGCTCGATCAATATAACCGTTTGACGTCTTTGGCGCAAAATGGTTGGCAAGTCGAGTTTTTGACTTATACGAATCAGAACGGAATTGAAGTGCCGCAGAAGATTAATGTGACATCAAGGGATTTGAGTACGAAGTTGGTGATCTATAATTGGGAGATTAAGTAGCACTTACCGCTTTTTCGTGCCCGTGTGCGTGCGCGTCTTTTTCGCTGTTCTGAGGAAAATCAAAAAACGGGCACGCACGCGGGCACGTTCACGGGCACGAAAAAAAAGTAATATTTCATTGACACTACCTCCTCATCTTTGCAAAATAGCCCTTCCCCGCACCACAGGTAATTGGGGTGTAGCCAAGCGGTAAGGCACCGGGTTTTGATCCCGGCATCCCTAGGTTCGAATCCTAGCACCCCAGCCAATAAATTTTTTAAAGACGCTGTGACCTTCACAGAAAAAAGGATGACACTGTGCCTGAAATAATGATTTTTAGTGGTAACTCAAGCATCGAACTCACCAAAAATGTTGCTGAACATTTAAATCTCCCTATTGGTAAAGCAATCGCTGGTCGCTTTAGCGATGGCGAAACCATGGTGGAAATCCAAGAAAACGTTCGCGGTCGAGATGTGTTCATCGTGCAATCCACTTGCGCACCTTCAAATGACAATCTCATGGAATTAATCTTGTTAGCAGATGCATTAAGGCGCGCTTCCGCCGCTAAAATCACTGCTGTCACACCTTATTTCGGTTACGCGCGCCAAGACAGACGCGTTCGTTCCGCTCGCGTGCCAATTACCGCGAAAATTGTTGCTGACATGATGGCAGCCGTCGGTATCAGCCGCTTAGTTACTGTTGATTTACACGCTGATCAAATTCAAGGCTTCTTCTACATGCCTGTCGATAACCTCTATAGCACACCGATTATGCTCGAAGATATCATGCAAGGCGCCTATAAAAACATCATGATTGTCTCACCCGACGTGGGTGGCGTGATTCGCGCCCGTGCGATTGCAAAACGCATTCCTGGCGCTGATCTTGCGATTATCGACAAACGCCGTCCACGCCAAAATGAAGCACAAGTGATGCACATCATAGGTGATGTTAAAGACCGCGATTGTATTATTATTGACGATATCGTCGACACCGCGAGCACCTTATGCCGCGCGGTTGAAGCACTAAAAGATCATGGCGCATCAAAAGTTGCCGCCTACATTACCCACCCTGTGTTCTCGGGCAATGCAATCGAAAACATTAATAACTCTTTGTTAGATGAAATTGTCGTCACTGATACCATCGCCCTCCATGACGATGCTAAAAATTGCTCCCGCATTCGATCGCTCAGTTTAAGTCACATGATCGCTGAAGCCATACGCCGCATTAGTGGTGCAGGCTCATTAAGTCGCATGTTTTTAGACTAAAGCTGGTATTTTCCCACATTCTATGTAAAATATGCCCTCCTTGATCCTGGTCGCGGGATCAAGGAATTTTATATTATTCAATTACTTGTAAAGTGGAGATATTTACCATGGCATCGAACAAATTATCATTTGCACTCGACGCTGTTGTTCGCCACGATATGGGGAAAGGTGCGAGCCGCCGCCTACGTCGAGAAGAAAAAGTTCCAGGCGTGATTTATGGTGGTGGAAAACAACCAGTCTCCCTAACGTTAGAACACAGCAAAACAGCTAAAGCGCTAGAAAACGAAGCATTCTACTCACACATTTTGACCTTACACATTAATGGTGAATCTGAACGCGTTATTTTGAAAGACGTACAACGTCACCCATTCAAACCACGCATTCAACACGTAGACTTCCAACGCATCCGTATGGATGAAAAATTACACATGCACATTCCATTACACTTTAAAGGCGAGACAGTTGCTCCCGGCGTTAAAGATGGTGGTGTTGTGTCACACATCATGAGTGATGTTGAAATTTCATGCTTACCAGATAACTTACCAGAATTTTTAGAAGTCGATATTTCTGGCATGCAATTAAATGACATTTTGCATTTATCTGATATTCCTTTACCAAAAGGCGTGGAAATCGTTGCATTAACACATGACGACAACCGCTCCGTTGTTTCTATCCATATGCCTCGTATCGAAGAAGAACCTGAAGTCGAAGCACCGGTTGAAACAGCTCCATCTGAAGTTCCTGCTTCTGCACAAAAGAGCGATGCCGCTCCTGCTGCTGACGCTGGCAACAAGGATGAAGATAAGAAAAAGAAATAACATTATCAAAAGGAGTGCCGGCATTGTCGTCTTCTCGTATCCAATTGATTGTAGGCTTAGCCAACCCTGGCAAAGAATACGAGGATACCCGACACAATGCCGGAGCCTGGTTTGTTGATGAGTTGCTCACCACATACCAATCAAGCTTAAAACGCGAAACCAAATTCCACGGCAGGCATACGCTTTTGCGCACCCCTCAAGGTGATTGTCATCTTTTAATTCCATCCACCTACATGAACTTAAGCGGCCAAGCGGTACGTGCTTGCATGGATTATTTAAAAATCGGCCCAGAATCATTATTAGTTGCGCATGACGAAATCGATCATCCCCCCGGTTCTATCAAATTAAAATTTGATGGTGGTGATGGTGGTCACAATGGCTTGAAAGATATTATTCGCCATTTAAATACGAAAAAATTTTATCGCTTGCGTATTGGTGTTGGCCATCCAGGGCGCAGTGAAGATGTAGCGGATTATGTATTAAGTAGTCCATCAAAGGCCGATAGAAAAATGATAGACCAATCTATCGATTTAGCAGAAGACATCACTCCATTACTATTGCAAGGCGAAATAGCAAAAGCCATGCAGCAATTAAATACAGGAATATAACTCATGAGTTTAAAATGCGGCATTGTCGGCTTACCAAACGTCGGCAAATCAACTTTATTTAATTGTTTAACCAAAGCTGGCATTCCAGCAGAAAATTATCCTTTTTGCACGATCGAGCCTAATGTTGGCATCGTGCCATTACCTGATAAACGCTTAGATGCGATTGCAAGCATTGTTAATCCGCAAAAAATTTTACCAACGACGGTTGAATTCGTCGATATTGCCGGCATCGTGCAGGGCGCTTCAACTGGCGAAGGCTTGGGAAATAAATTTTTATCACACATTCGCGAAACCGATGCCATTTTACAAGTGGTGCGTTGCTTTCAAGATGATAATGTCACTCACGTTGCGGGCAAAGTATCCCCGAAGAATGATATTGAAGTCATTAATACAGAATTAGCGTTAGCAGATATGGATACGGTTGATCGTGGCATCTTGCGCGTACAAAAACTTGCGCGCTCCGGCAACAAAGACGCCGCAGTAGAGTTAGCTTTACTAGAACGCTTTAAAAAACAATTAGACGAAGGCAAACCTGTACGTGCTTTAACTTTCTCTAAGGAAGAAGAAGCGATGTTAGGGAATTTTCACTTACTAACATTAAAGCCGATATTATATGTGGCAAACGTTGCTGAAGATGGTTTTACTAATAACCCATTATTAGATGAAGTAGCAGCTATCGCCAAAAGTGAACGCGCTGAAATGGTTGTGATTTGCGCCGCCATCGAGGCTGAAATCTCTGAATTAGCTGATGAAGATAAGCAATTATTTTTAGCTGAATTAAATTTAGCAGAGCCTGGACTTGATCGCTTGATTCATGCCGCTTATAAATTATTAGGCTTAGATACTTATTTTACTGCTGGCGTGAAAGAAGTGCGCGCTTGGACCATTAAACGCGGCAGCACCGCTCCACAAGCAGCAGGCGTGATTCACACTGATTTTGAAAAAGGTTTTATTCGCGCAGAAGTGATCAGCTTCAATGACTTCATTCAATACAAAGGTGAATCAGGCGCTAAAGATGCGGGCAAATGGCGACTTGAGGGTAAAGAATATATTGTCAAAGATGGCGATGTGATGCACTTTAGATTTAATGTCTAATCGAAACAATTTAAATGTATTGTCCATCCCAAAGATGATTAAGGAATTGCTTCCATGGCAAAACGACGATAGTCGTTTTGCCGATAGTGGCAATAATTCTTTTTCGAGGCGCTTGGCAAACAACAATGGCATGTTTTGGCTGGTAATCTTCACAAAATGCAACCATGCCTTTTATATCACTTAAATCGATGTTAGATGAGATTTTTGTTTCAATCGCAATTTTTCCCTGACCCAAAATAAAATCAACTTCTAAGCCGGTTTTACTACGCCAATAATTGACAGTGCTGTCTATTTCTTTTAAACCTAAATACGCTATTAGCTCAGTTAAAATAAAATGCTCAAAACAATCTCCCGCTTCTTCGCCTTTTAAGACACTGATTTGTCTATGTCTCAAGTGATTGGCAATGCCTACGTCAAATAAATAAAATTTTGCTGTTGATTGAATTAAATCCCGTTTTATTTTTTTTGAAAAAGGTTCTAGGTAATAACCAATCAAAGTATCAACCACAATTTGGTAATACTCTTTAATTGTTTTAGCATTCACGCCAACATCACGCGCGATGTTGGCAAAATTCAGCATTTGACCATTAGTGTAACCAATTAATTCTATGAAACGCGCGAAGCTTGGCAAGTTTCTCACTAAGCTTTCAGCTTGAATTTCCTCAATTAAATAATCACTGATATAGGCTTTCAACATGCGCTCAGGATGATTGGATAGATAATGTGAAGGTAACAGACCATGTTTAAAAACGCGCAACAAATCAAAATCAGGTATTTCAGGATAAACTAAAGGATAAAATTGAAATCGCCATGCTCTGCCCCCCAAAAGATTAGCGGCGCCGTGTTTTAATTTTCGTGCACTTGAACCGCAAAGAATAAAGCTTATTTTTTTATTTTCTATTAACCAGTGAACTTCATTCAAAAGCAATGGAATTTTTTGTATTTCATCGATAATGACAGGGTATTGTAGTTCTTGTGCTGTAGCTGCTAACAATTCTTCGCGCAATAAATGTGGATTTGCCATTAAGCGCATTAATTCGTCTGTTTTTAATAAATCATAGGTGATGGAGTCTGGAAAATTTTCTGCTAAATAAGTTGATTTACCTGTTTTACGCGCGCCCCATAAAAATGCTGATTGATGAGCAGGTAAATGCATTTTTAATATTCTATGTAGCGTCATATAAGTCAAATGACCTCTTTTAGAGCTCTAACTAATATGTAGTATACTACATTTAAAGACAACTTAAAAGTAATGAACTGCCGATTGGTTATATCTATCGGGAGTGGATATGCGCATAATTAAGGCAATCTTGGAAAAATTAACTTCTTTTAAAAATCAACAGCTAACAAGTGGTGTCAGGCAATGTGAACGCCTGACACCGGGTACGAAACCGGGTATAATTAAACGACACCCGCTGAAAACCTAATAGTGAAAAGGCTTACAGTCGCTACTTTTGGTTTAATGTCTAATATGCAGGCAACCTATGCACCCTTTAGCAACGAAATTCATCGCTAATATCGAATTGCTCGCTGAAAATGAAAATTGTGTTTTATGGGCAACCGATAAGACGTTAACGATTGAATTATTTATTTCCGCTACCTACAAATCTCTCTGGGGACATCAACCTTGTGATATTTATAGACTGCACGGCGTAGACGACTGGACCACTTACTGGGCAAAATTTTGCGGTGATAGCGATTACAATGAAGTCTTAACTCGCGCAGCCAGCAATAAACACACCGTTATCTATGACATGCAGCTAAAAAATGGCTCTAAAGAATTGGTTATCGATCGCAGCTTTCATTTGAAAGAAAATGATGGCGAATGCTTATTAATTGCAGGCGTGGCCATATCAACCCCAAAGAAAAATATTAATGAAAAAAAACTCATGGCTATTTCCGATAAAATCGATGCCATCAGCGTTAAGTATTACAAATTATTAGCCACATGTTATCCCGCGTTACAATCTAGAGATAGCCGTTTACTCAGTCAACTCACTGAAAAACAACTCATCATTTGCAAATATTTATTTTCAGGGCTTACCGCAAAAGAAATTGCCAAAAAGATGGATTTATCTTTCCGCACCGTCGAAGCGCACACTGAAAGCATCAAACAAGTGTTTAACGTCAAAAGCAAATCGGAATTATTGACGTTGGCGCTGGAGCAAAATTGGATTTCGGTTAACCTATAGCTGATTTATGCTCGAAACTGTCAAAAAGTGACAGTTTCGAGCATTTATTGCAATTTAAATAAAAATATACGATAATATTAGATTAATACTGTCAAAAATTGACAGTTTCGGGAGTAAAATGCCGACAAATCTATATAAAACATTACTTAATTATCCGCGCCCCTACGTGACCGAAGCTGAAATCGACGTTTTACTTGCTACCACTGCAAATAGTCGCTACAGCACCGTAAAGCGCCTGCTTGCAAAAGGTGTTTTATTACACATTAGACGCGGCTTATACAGTATTGCGCCCCAAACAACTCAATCTCTAAAACCTCATCCATTTGAACTGGCTGCCTATATTTATGCGCCATCGTATATCAGCCTTGAATCCGCTTTAAGTTTTCACCAAATGATTCCGGAAGCCGTTTATGCAACAACCTGCGTTACCAACAAACGCAGCAAAGAATTTAAAACACCTTTTGGAGATTTTAGTTACATCAAGGTGCCGTTTAATGATCTATACACTGAAGTAGAGCTCATTCAACAAAACGCACATCGCTTTTTTATGGCAAAACCTTGGAAAGCTATTTGTGATTATGTTTATTGTTACAAAAAAAATTGGAAAAGCGCCTCCCCATTAATTAAAAGTCTACGCATTGATAATTTTCCAATGCTGACATATGCTCAAAAACAAAAGCTCGAAGAGTATTATCAACATACTCGTATTACTGCTTTTTTATCAGGCATCATCAAAGATTTAGGTTCCCCATATGAGCACTGAAATCATTCAACAACGATTATTAGATTACCAATGTCAAACCGTGCTTGATCAAGAAAATGCGCTAAAAGAAATTGCGCAAGAAATCGCATTGATGGCATTATCACGCAGCGGTTTTTTTAAAGTCGCCGCCTTTCAAGGCGGCACTTGCCTTAGAATTCTATACGGCCTAGAACGATTTTCTGAAGATTTAGATTTTGCATTACTACAACCAGACAAAAATTTTGATTGGGACAAATATATTAAGAGTATGCGAGAGGAATTTAATGCCTACGGATACTCGCTAGAAGTTACCAATAGATCTAAATTATCCAAAGCCGTGAGAACCGCCTTTATTAAATCCGACTCACAAGGCGGCTTACTATTATTAAAAGACAATCAAACCAACCGTCCAAAATTACAAATAAAATTAGAAGTCGACACCAATCCGCCATTAGGCGCACAAGAAGAATTAAAATATTTAGATTTCCCTATGGCATTTAGCGTTAACACGCAGAACTTACCCAGCTTATTTGCTGGCAAAAGCCATGCATTATTATGCAGGGAATATGTAAAAGGTCGGGATTGGTATGACTTCACCTGGTATGTCGCAAAAAAAACTTCATTAAATTTTGATTTATTGAGCAATGCCTTACATCAACAAGGCCCATGGCAAAACAAAAATATTAATATTGATGCTGATTGGTATACCAAACATTTGCGAACAAAAATTAAAAATATTAATTGGGAAGACGCAAAAAAAGATATCAAACAATTTTTACGTGCTAAAGAACTGCCAACCTTGGAACTCTGGTCGAAAGATTTTTTTCTATCGCGCGTAGACAAACTTGAATCTTATTTGTGAGACTAACAGACCTCTAGCTGCGCAGCCTTACCCTCACTGTAGCAGCCAATCGCCGCCCATCATCACAAGACAGGGTCAAAACAGGGTCTCGACAATTGACATTAAGTAAATATTTTTGGATATGTCTAATGTCGAAAAACGGGGTCAAGTCTCGACAATTGACATTAAGTAAATATTTTTGGATATGTCTAATGTCGAGACTTGACCCCAATTTTCACCTAGTAGCCGTGATCACATCCCCCTTGAAAATAAATTTTTTGCCTATATAAAATATTTGAATCAATCATTTATTAGGAGGCTAATATGCTAATTCGAAATAATAACTGGCAATTATTGAACGACTTAACCAGCATTCTTGATAATAGCTTACGCACCGGAAATCAAGATGACTCCAATGTTGAGAGTAGCCGCTGGTTACCTGCGGTAGACATCAAAGAAGAAGCAGATAAATTTATCTTAGCGGTCGATATTCCCGGCGTGAACCCCAAGCAGGTGGAAATTTCCATGGAAAATAACGTGCTTACCTTAAAAGGATCGCGTGAAGAAAGCGTCAATGATGATAAGCGTAGCTATCATCGCATAGAACGCATTAAAGGATCTTTCTATCGTCGCTTTACTCTGCCAGATACTGCTGATGCTGAGCAAGTCACTGCAAAATCGAAACACGGCGTGCTTGAAATCATTATCGGTAAAAAGAAAGCACTACAAGCGCGAAAAATTACCGTCGACCTACATGATGAATAATATTAGGTAACTCATCATGAACCGACTATTAACCTTCGCAATGGTAATTGCTTTTACCTTTGTCACGATGCCCGTGTTTGCAAAAAAGCTTAATTTGTATTCGGAACCAAAAGCAGATAGCAAGGTGACGGGTACGGCGAACACGGACACAGGCATCACCATTGTCTACACACCAAAAACGGGTGAGTGGATTAAAGTGGCGAATCCAACAAATGGTGATGTTGGCTGGATTAAATCATCGGATTTAGGCGCAAATAACTATAACATGCGTGTCATTAATATGGGTGATGGCGCTCGCAGTTATAGCGTCTTTCAATTCAGTGGCAATACTGGCCAATACAGCGAGCAGCAAATCGAAAAGGAAATGCAGCAAATGGAAAAGCAACAACGCATGATGCAAATACACCTGAATCATATGTTCAATAATATGTTTTATTTTCCCCCAGTAATAACCCCACAAACCCCCCAACATTAAAAACCCGCAAGCCCGGATGAGCGCTCTTCTCATCCGGGGTTATATACGGGCGCAGCCCACCAAAAATAAAACGTTATTTTGCACCTGCTGCAATAAAGCATATAACTGACGAAAACGGGGTCAAGTCTCGACAATTGACATTAAGTAAAACGAAAACAGGGTCAAGTCTCGACAATTGACATTAAGTAAATATTTTTGGATATGCCTAATGTCGAGACTTGACCCCAATTCTTTACACGGAACGCTTAATACAAGTTACTTTTCCAATTTCTGTTTTACCTAAGTAAGTCCATTTCCCTTCGATAGAACCATTTGCATGAACGTCGTCAATGGATACACCTGTTTCATTTGGATTATTGGGATTAATTGCAACGATAGCTAAAACATGTTTTTTATTATCATAAATTCCAGTGCCATGGTAAGTAGAGCCATCATTAAATTTGCTATCAACAGAATAAACTTCACCTGTTTTTTTAAGAATAGCATCTGCTGTGTATAATTGATGCGATCCAATTTCTATTGATTTACAAACGTAAGCACCTTCGATGTTGGCAGATGATGCGTTAGCGAAAGAATTCATCGCTAAAAATAAAATCATAGCGCGCAAATAGGTTTTCATTGTTAGTCCTTATCTCAATCGATTGGGTCAAGTGTTATCACACCATACACAATCCAAATCAGACTTGCAATTGTGATACGGGGTCAAGTCTCGACAATTGACATTAAGTAAATATTTTTGGATATGTCTAATGTCGAGACTTGACCCCAATTCTCCAAAACTTCTAACAATTCAAACAAACTCAACTCCTAGCTTTCACGACGAATCCCATCCAAAAACAACCCAAACTCATTCTCTCTTCCAAACAAAATAATTTTTCCATTCAACATATCACTCAACGCACAATACTCATGCCCCTCAAACCGAACCTCATCATATACACCATGCGAATCCTGATACCCAATAACCGTATAAGGAACAGAAGCCCGCCGACTACTCTTCGAGGACAAACACGCAACAGATCGCAACGTCATAGGCGATGTCGCAAAATATTTTTGCGACAAGGTCAACGCTGAAATGAGAAAAGCATTGTAGAAAAGTAACAGCATGAACAATAGACTTGCGAAAAACCATAATGAAATTCCGCCGAAGGATTTTGCCCAACTCGGGCGCGGGAGGAAATAGGTTATTACTAGGATTGAAATGATAAGTATTGTTAATACTTTGAAATTAAATATCCATCGGGGGAGGTAGTAATTACTGAAAACACAGTCTAGGAAAATTACGAGGTATGGGAGAGCGATGAATAGGTAATATAGTTTATTGGCTGGGGGATTTGATTTTGGCATTTTTTGAAGTCTCTTTGCTAAGGCTGATTTATAGACTTATTTGTTTCTTTGTAAGCATTATATATGTTTGATATTACTTTTCACCATCAACAAGTTCGCCCTCAAATTCTATGGCATACCCACAAAAGCGATAGCAGCTGATGTATAAGAAATAACGGGGAGTTTTTTGTTTTTCTTTCTAGATTATTTCTTGTGTCTTATAGAGGCGCTTGACACCAAAGATTGGTTTAAATCCAGATTCGGTATCCAAGTTAGAGTCATTTGTCTTTGAGCAACAAAGCGATCTAAAGTTTCTCGACGATTGATTACTTGTCGGGAAACGGGGTCAAGTCTCGACAATTGACATTAAGTAAATATTTTGGATATGTCTAATGTCGAGACTTGACCCCAATTATGATATAATTACAAATAAACACGAATAAAAATCGAGGAAATCATGTCAAACAACACCTCACCTCAAATTCAACCTTTACCAACTACAACTTATAAATTTCTTCCTAATGACCTAGGCTATAATCTTGTAGTCATTTTATTTTCTGCTTTTACCATCCTTAACTCTATTACCTTGATTGTTAATTTCTATATTTTCTATTTGCTAAATAAAAATAGCCAAACGCCTTCAAATGAAATGCTCAACGATTTTGTAAATACTGGTAATTTATATAACAAGCTGGCTTTTTGGTTATTAATACTATTTATCATCTGCGCGTTTGCATTTTTATTTTGGCTTTATCGTGCAAATAATAACGCTCATGCACTTCACCCTGAAAAAAAGTTTGAATTTACCCCCGCTTGGAGTGTGGGGAGTTACTTCATTCCCATTTTATTTTTATATTGGCCATATAAAGCCTTAAAAGAAATATGGTTTACAACCATCGCAAATAATTCAAGTTTACTTCAAATTTGGTGGCTAACTTTTTTAATGATGACTTTCGCAAGGAAATATCTTAACACCTTGTCTGTTCATGCCATTTCAGATATGCAAACTTATAATTTAATTAGTACGATACATAGCCTTAGCGCAATCATTTCAACTTCAGCAGCAATACTCATTATTATTAAAATTCAACAATCTCAAAAGCAAGCAACAACCAAATAGAATTAGCGGGTCAGGATTGCATAGTTGCACTTTGCAGAGATGCAAAGTGCAACTATGCAATCCTGACCCCCTGGTTGATTTTTATCAGATATAACAGGTTTATTTTTTAAATCCGATTTATTCCTTAAAAGTTGTAAAAAATAGCCCAAAATTAAATAGACCACGCCACACCTAGAACAAATGTTTACAGCAGCTCTCTAAGGCCTTTTTTTGCGACAATATTGAGAAGCTTCAAAGAGGCACCATGAGGATGCTTCTCCCCCGTTTCCCATTTTTTAACAGTGGAAGCACTAATATTTAAACATGCAGCAAAAACGGGTTGGCTGACTTTTGCTTTTTCGCGAATTTTCTTGATGTCCTTCGGTGCGAAATCTTTGACTAGAGGAATACACAGGGCATCCAATTCATTCATAGTATGCTTATTGAGCAAGCCGACTTTATGTAAACCCTTTGCTGAATCATGCACCACCTTAAGTATGGATTTTTTCATTTATTACCTCTATTAACTCGTTTTTACTAAGCGCCGTTTCAATCTCAATCTCAGTCAAATTTAAATATACCTTGGCTAGAATTTTTAATGCATCTTCATCTTTTGTAGAAATATTGTCGATTTCATTTTTGGCAAAACCATATATAAAAAAAGCCTTCGTATGTGCACGAAAAGCAAGAATAGTTCTTGCGCCTCCGCGTTTGCCTTTGCCGCCATAAGCTATTCGCTTTTTATAGACGCTTCCTCCCAGATTTGCGTCATACATACCCTTATTCATTTCAGTAATTGCCTGCAGCAAATCAGCATTATTAATACGCTGCTTTTTCGACCACTTTTAAAATCTTTATTCATGTAAACGTAGGTTTTGATGCTTATATTCATACTATACCACCTGGTGGCATAGTATGCAAATCAGCACATTTAAAGTATTTTGTAGATTGTGTTATTTTAGGCATAGGTTATCCTTTAAAAATTAAATGGTGTTAAGGTTTAAAAAAGGTGAGCTGAAGGGGTTAGTAACTGGTCGGAGTTAGACTTGAGCGGGTTTTTTAAAGAAATATATTTAGGCTGGCGCCCTAGTGGTCTGGATTAAAAATTTAAATGCGTGCTTTTCGTTCACCCAGGGCAAAATGGTGCATGATACACATCAAAGCCGTTGCCGCTTCACTTCAAACAAAATCACACCCGTTGCAACCGAGACATTTAAACTGGAAACGGTGCCGTGCATGGGAATATTAATGAGCGCATCACAATGATCACGTGTTAATCGTCGCATACCAGAGCCTTCGGCACCTAAAACGATAGCGCAAGCGCCACGCAAATCTGTTTGATAAACAGATTGCGGTGCATCGCCTGCCGCGCCATAAACCCAAATACCTTTTTCTTTTAATGCTGCGATCGTGCGCGCCAAATTGGTGACTTGCACAAATGGCACCGCTTCGGCGGCACCACATGCTACTTTACTGACAACCGGTGTAATACCAACCGCTTTATCTTTGGGTGCAATAATCGCATGCACGCCCGCGGCATCGGCACTACGAAAGCAAGCGCCTAAATTATGGGGGTCTTGCACACCGTCTAAAATTAATAAAAATGGCGGCTCATTTATTTTTTCTAAATAAGCATATAAATCGGATTCACTAAAACTATGTTGCTTACGACAATAGGCGATCACGCCTTGATGATTTGCATCCGATGTTAAGCGATCTAATTCCGCACGCGGCATTTGATCAACAGCAATACCTGAGGCTTTCGCTAATGAAATAATAGCGGTGATTTTTTTATCTTGTCGCTCGGCTTGCACCACAATACGTGACGCGCGATCAGGTTGGCGTTGCAATAACGCTTCCACTGAATGCATGCCAAAAATGAGTTGTTTGTCTGTCATCGATAATTACTTACGTTTTGTTTTCTTTTTTCTTGTCGCTGCTTTTCTTTTTTCTGGTTTTGGCGAATTTCGCGGTTTTTTACCCTGTTTTTTGCCTGACTTCTGATGTTTTTTATTATCCGATCTTTCATCAGGTCGACTTGAACGCAATTTACCCTTACCTAATGTTTCAGATGGATCAATGCCTGCCATCACAAAATCGATTTTACCTTGATCAAGATCGACTTTGGCAACTTGAATCTTGATAGGATCGCCAATGGTAAATTGTCGGCTGGCTTTTTCACCACGCAACACATGGCGTATCGGATCAAATTGATAATAATCATCAGGCAAGGCGGTAATATGCACAAGACCTTCGACGTAAACGTCATTTAATTCGACAAAGACACCAAAGTTAGTCACGCCTGAAATTCTACCCGTAAATTCTTGGCCAACTTTATCCATCATGAATTCACACTTCAACCAATCACTCACTTCACTGGTTGCATCATCGGCACGACGTTCTGTCATCGAACAATGTTCGCCAGCACGTTGCAAACGATCAAAATCTTTATCAGCAGGCTTGCCTGATAAAATATGTTTAATCGCGCGATGCACTAATAGATCGGGATACCGTCTAATAGGGGATGTGAAATGGGCATAAGCATCATAAGCTAAACCAAAGTGACCTTTATTCTCAGGCCCATATACCGCTTGGCTCATTGAACGCAATAACACGGTTTGAATCATATGTGCATCAGCACGCTCTTTGACCGCGCGCAGCACAGAAGCATAATCACCCGGCACGGGTGCCCGATGCGCTGGCATTTTTAAACCCATTTCTATTAAAAACTTGCGTAAATCACTTAATTTTTCTTCTGTTGGGCCTTCATGCACACGATACAAACCAGGTTGTTTGTTTTTTTGTAAATATTCAGCCGCGCAAATGTTGGCTGATAACATGCATTCTTCAATCACACGGTGCGAATTTAATCGCTCATAAGGTACGATTTTTTCAATTTTGCGATCACGACCAAAAACAATTTTAGTTTCCGGCATATCAAAATCAATTGCACCACGCTCATGACGTGTTTTGGTTAACACATGGTATAAATCGTAAAGATTAATTAAATGTGGCACCACTGCTTTAAACTGTTCGCGCATGCGTCTGTCGTTTTTTTCCATCATCGCAAACACTTGATTGTAAGTTAAGCGGGCATGCGAATGAATCACGCCTTCGCTGAAACGAAAATCCATGATTCGGCCGCTTTGATGAACGGTCATGATACAAACCATGACTAAGCGATCGACTTTCGGATTTAACGAACATAAATTATTAGATAACGCCTCAGGTAACATGGGTATCACTTTACCTGGGAAATAAACGGAATTACCGCGCTTAAATGCTTCTTTATCTAATGCTGAACCTGGTCGCACATAATAGTCGACATCAGCAATGGCCACATATAGTAACCAACCACCTTTTTCACGTGGTTCGCAATAAACAGCATCATCAAAATCTTTTGCATCTTCGCCATCAATGGTAACAAAGGGTAGATGACGAAAATCTTCACGGCCTTTAATGGATTTTTCAGAAACAGTCGCTGGAATTTTGTTAGCTTCAGCTTCTACTTCTTCCGGCCAAATATAAGGTAAATCATGGCTGCGAATCGCAACATTGATTTCCATGCCGGGCGCCATGTGATCACCTAAGACTTCAATCACTTCACCCAATGGGCGACGATGTGCTGTAGGATGAGTGGTTAAGGCAACCACCACCATTTGACCTTCTTCGGCCTGCAATTCTTTACCGGGCGGAATTAAAATATCTTGTGTGATACGTTGATTGGAAGGTTCGACATAACTCATACCGGATTCGGAATGAAAACGACCAACCACTTGTTGCGTATTGTGTTCGAGAATTTCAACCACCATCGCTTCGCGACGACCGCGACCATCAATGCCTGAGACGCGAGCCAACACACGATCACCATGAAATAATTGACGCATTTCACGAGGGCTTAAAAATAAATCTTCGCCGCCTGTATCTGGCACGATAAAACCAAAACCATCTTTGTGGCCAATGACTCGGCCTGCGATTAATTCCATTTTTTCTAATGGACCAAACGCGCCTTTACGATTGCGCATCAATTGGCCATCGCGGACCATAGCGATCAAACGTCGACGTAGCGCTTCTTCGCGATCAACGTCATGTATTTCTAATTCTTCTTGGATTTGCTGCTGGGTGGCTGGTTTGCCACGCTTATCGAGGAAATCGAGAATATATTCACGACTAGGAATGGGATTCTCATACTTTTGAGCTTCCCTTTCAGCAAATGGATCCTTGGTATTTTTAAATGTTGGCATGGATTAGTTTAACAGTCTCTTATAAGCGTCACTATTTAGTCGAGCATAAGCGTTAACCGTACGCTTTGCAATCAAGAACTCATGCCACCATTTTCTGAAAACAAGAGAACAGAATAATATAACACCAATTTTGTTAGTTGCAACTCTAATTAAAAAATGATCACTGAGTAATTTATTGTCTATTTAATATTCGTTATTCATTTTTTTGAGGTTAATTTAAGATTTCCTTAAGAATTCATCCTTTATCATATTACTAATCATCGTACTAAAAAGACGCTTAGCACTACCTGTTCATTACAAAATTGACAACGATTAAGGGATACTCCTATGAGTATGTCGAGTACTTTACTCTCTGAAAAAGACACCAACATTGCAGAACCCACACTGGAACTCATCGATCTAGACGATGCCGCAGGCCACATCCTAAAACATACAAGAAAGACTAGCAGCGCACAAGATGACGAAACCATTAAAAGCGTAAGAAAAGACTGCAAGGAAAAATTCTTAACCAATTTATTTTTCTTGATCAATAAATTAATTCTTGATCAACAAACATTTGGCAGCCCCAAGGGTTTAAGCGATACAGATCGCGCCAAAGATAAAATCAACATGGGCAAAATTAAAAATTTACGCGCGCTACCCGTACAGGAACGCCGTGAATTCTCCGCTATGTTTGCGGCGATGGCTCGCGGATTTGAAAATTCTCCTTTTGCAACCACGATTAAATGGTGGACTGAATTTTTAACTTATTTTAAAGCTTACAAATCTTGGGAAGACTTAGAAGAAAGAATCAAACGTGATGGCAACAACGCTGGAAAAAGCAAAGCGGAAATAAACGAGATTAAAAGCAACCTAGCCCAACTATTAAAAGATTGGAGCACTCACTGCTCGCTCGCACATTATACTTGCCAAGACATTTATGACTTCTATCATGAATATTTAAATGTTGCAAAATTTGAAGCGGCTATTGATAAACCAGACAGCGCCCTTAACTTCACTATTAAAAATTATTTACGTGAAGTGTCAGCCTATAAAAACGCTTTGAAAAAACAAGTTATGTCATCCATGATTGCCCGTATGGCTGCCGCCATTGATCATGGCGATTTAGAATATGACGACTTATTAATGGATTTAATTGTCAATATTAAAAAAACCACTGGCATTGACATCAAAAGAAAAATAAAAGTCCCCGAACCGCGCAAAAGCATGACGCCTAAATTGTTTTTACTTTTCGCGCAAACCATTAAGGAATATTGCAAAGCAAATCCGATGGAAGCGGATATTATCGATCGTTTTGCCAATTTAAAAATCAATGTCGCCGATTATAATATTGCTGACGACCCCATCTTTAGTTATTGCAACTACGTAACCGCATCCACCTCAACTTCAACTGGTTTACTCAAACAAATTGAAAAAGAAAAGTCATTAACATCATTAGTGTTAAATATCGGCTTTGATTACGACAAAGCATCACTTTTATATAAACTGAATTTAATTATTATTAGTGTTAATGAGCAATACAAAGCGCTCTTGGCACAAAACAAAAGCTCTGATGTTATTGCGCGTTTTGTCAAAAAAACCAATGCCAGCTATATGCGCGTCATTGAGACCCTTAGTAAGGATATCAGCATTAAAATGTCTAAAGACTGCATGGAACTATGCCGCATCGCATTGACTAACAACAGTTTAGACGCTGATAAACTAGGCACCTTAATCGAAAACATTGAAAATGCGCGCTTGTTTGCTGTGCATTACTTAAAAAAGCCTTATTACGAACCCGCTGACATGATCATGGCTGTCAGCAGAAATATTTTAAGCTGGTGCGCTGATGGTAATGAACTCACAGCGCGTCATTGCCAAATGATTTATCAAATCATCGCTGCCAACTATCGAGACATTGGTGCAAAACAATTACAAAAACTAGAAAAAAGCATTAAGCAATTAATCCCACTGACCAAAAATGCGCAAGAAGTTGATAATAACTTGTTGCATCATATTATTCGCATCATTGAAGCCGATATTATTTCAGTGCGTGGTTTGGAAATTTCGCTTTATCGTCACGAGACGATTGCAGAAGAGGCGTGGCTACCTCTTCCAGATGTCACTGAAGAAACCCCTAATGAATTACGTCGCGTCTACTTATTATTGACTTATATAGAAAAAGTAATGCTTCTCTCTGAAAACACATCACCAAGACTAGCATTTGCCAACTTTGATAACAATTCAGCTATCAATACACTTGATGAGCTGAAAGTCATGATCGAAAAATTAAAACTTCCTAAATCTTCTATTTTAGTGTTGCAAAAAAAAGCAACTGAATTACGCCATAAACTGGAAGAGAAGACGCTTGATAAATTAAATAAAAAATTTCTAATTAAAAATCATATCTTACTAGAAGCAGAAAATTCTAATATCGAAACACAAAACCCAGAAATTGATTTTAATAAGTTACAAAATTTAGTTGATAAAACCACTGCCTTTTTCAAAACGGCTGACTTTAGAAAAGCTTTTCAAGAAACAACCATTGCCGCCTGTAGCGACCATGCAGCCAATTATTGCATTAATTTAATCACCGACAGTGATAACCAACAAATTAACCTTGATTATCTCGAAAAAATATCAGCAACCCTTGGCGTTAATATTATTGCTGAGCTTGCAAAGCAATCTAAACAATTTTGGTCGACCTTTGAAACCGCCATGAAAGAATATAACGGCGTGAATACCACCTATGCAAAACTATTGATACGACTTTTTCCTGATGGCAAAACCGAACAACATAATGATTGCGTGTTAAATTACGCACAAAAAAGATTAAAAAACATTCAATTAAATAACGAAGTGACACAAGACGACTATGCGTTTTTTGCTCACTTTCAAAATCATCCCGATATTGACAAAGATTTCAAAAGTATCGCTGCCAAAACGAGCACATTACGCCAATTTAATCGTGCGCTAGAAGACGGCAACCGATGGGATGAAAAAACGGCTAAATTAATTGAATTATTTGCTGATATTAATACCATTTCACTTTATCGCAAAAAGCGTGCGGTGGAATTATTTTCTTTAACTTCAAACAGCAATGATAATGATGATGACGATAATAACGAGTTTTTTTATTTGGAAAAATTCAAAAAAACCATCAACCATCATCATAAAATACAAGGCGCGCTTTTTGACGCAAAAAGCCCGGTCACCAGCAAAACCACGTTTGCACATTTCATTGATAAAGCCATTGAAAAAAGCGCGTGTACCGTTAAGTTACTCGATTTAGTATCATTTTGCGGCAGTAAAGAACAACAACAATCGCTGCACATCAAAGCTGTAAAAACCAATCTTCAACATGCATCTGTTGATTTAACAGAATGGCTTAATGATAAAATCGAAAAAGCTGACGAAAATCAATTAACGGATTTCTTTGGTGCAAACAATATTGTCTCCGTTTTAAATGAAGCGACTAACGTATTAACACCATTAAACGAATTAAATAAAAATATCGAAAAAACCTCGATCACACCAGAGTTAATGCAGCAGACTGAAAATGCTGTTAAAACACTGTTACCATTGCAAACCTTTTATCTGCAATTTAGTGTCTTTGACGAATTAAGAAGTTTTTTCCGTAGCATTTTAGACTTTCTGGATAAAGTAAAACTATACTTTAGCATCAATCAAACATTAAAAAATGACCGGGCTGACAGCGAATTAGCTACTAACAATCCAGAACTCCGCCAAACCATCAGCACTTTTAAAAAAGTGAATGAAAGCGCTAACAGTATTTCGCCACAAAATATAAAAACCTATCTACACATGCTAGAAGTGGATATTTTAAGTAAAATTTTAGAATGCACGACAAACAAACATCCGATCCCAGATCCTGATTCACTTTTTACTTTGACAGAGTTACTGGATCATCTAAGCTCGGCCAAAATAAAAGAATTGCTCCTTGAAGCCATCACACCAGAAATCAATGAAAATCCTTATTGGACGACGTTAGTGAATAGTCTCGACCAAGCAAACACGCTGAACTTCATTGAAGACATTGTGACCCAGCAAATGGAAGAAAAATACAAAAATGCGCGCTTTGACCCTGATAAACCAAGCACCATCGAACAAGATAGTGCTTATCGAAATGAATCCGAGGGAATATTAAAAGCACTTGAAAATAACGACCCACTCCTAACGATTGATCATGATTCGACGATACCAAATCCTGATTTTGATTATTCAAAACAAACCATTATTAATCCGGATTATAATAAAGATAAACCACTCAGTAATGCAAACCACCCGTACTTGAACAGTGAATTTTTATTTATTAACTTTTCTGATAGCTTCAAGAAAACCTTATTGTTTGCTAATAGATTATGCCTTGTGAAAACGCGAGTTAATGCGCTCATCAAGCGCGGCATGTGCGAAGAAGCTAAAATTAATGAAGACATTCATAACGCAGAATCGTTCGCAAAAACATTAGGCAGTAAAAATGTGGATGAAAAGCAGTTGCTCAGCCTTTGGGCTGTTTGCTATCATCGCTTAAAATCAGTACTTAATAAAAAAAGTTATTTATTTCCACTAGCCAATATGTTTGTCAGCATGCTAGTTGCGATATCAAACGCTATTTTATGTCGCGCAACCTCTAACAAGAAAATTCTAAACGAATTTTTTGGTAAACTAGCTGAGCTCCCAACTTTATATATGCTAATTAATTCTCGGTTCCGAGAAAAAAATTCATCACGGCGAGGAGGACATGTCGAATCAATATGGCACAGTCTCGCGCCTGCTGAATTATTACAACGGCCATTGATGTTAACAACTGATAAAGCTTGCGTTTTAAAAATGCAACAAGCCATCGAGCAGTATGTTAAAACCAAACTAAAAGATATGAAGAACTTTTTAGATTACTATGACTCTCACAAACCAGAGCTTGGCACAGAATTTATTATTGATACAGCCAACTTAAAAAAAGAATTAAATATCTCTAAAGACTCAACCGCTACTAAAATCAGCTTTGCGCTAGCGATGTATCACAAAATAACCTACTTTCAAGAAGGCAAATGTGACTTCAATAGCGTTCAAACTCTTTTTAATAACTTATTAGATAATTTTAATAAAAAAGATATTGGTGGCGACTTAAACACGCTATTAACTGAAATTAAATCTGCTATTAATACAGATACTTCATTAAAAATGGCCAATGTTGCTATCAGCTCCAAAACTAATACGCCAATCACAAACCGGCGATTAAATTAAAATAGCATGATTTTATTTAAAAAGTGTTAAACTACTCCTTAAGTGACGTATTACTGCCATGAAAAGGAGTTTACCCTATGAAGAAGTATTTTTATTTTTTGTTAAGCTTCCTGTGTTTATTTATCACCGCCTGCTCCCCCTTCAAACCCACCGACGAACGCGCTGCGGTTTGCAATGAATTAAATAGCAAAATGATTTTCAATGGCAACACTAGCAATATTCGAAAATCTGAGATTCAATCATCGGAAGATATGTTAGTGCAAAAGCAGTATGAGAAGGCGAATTGTAACTAAAGAGTCAACCACTCCATGTCGTCCCGCGGCTTGTCCGCGGGACCCAACCCGGACACAAAAAGCGTGTCCAGGCTACGAGATTTTCGAAATGACTGAGTTGAATTATACTGACACCACGCCTTTAATGTGAGGATGCGCCTCATAATTCACAAACTCAAAATCTTCATATAAATACTCAAACAACGACGCGGGCTTACGTTTAATTTCCAGTATTGGCAATGGATAGGGTTCGCGGGTCAATTGCAATGCCACTTGCTCGAGATGATTGGTATAAATGTGACAATCACCACCCGTCCAAATAAAATCGCCAACTTCTAAATCGCATTGTGCCGCCATCATCGATGTTAACAAAGCATAAGATGCAATATTAAATGGCACACCTAAAAATGAATCGGCAGAACGCTGGTAAAGCTGACATGATAATTTATTATTAGCGACATAAAATTGAAATAATAAATGGCAAGGTGGTAATGCCATTTTTTCTAGCTCGCCCACATTCCATGCGCTTAATATTAATCTTCTTGAATCCGGTGTTTTTTTAATGGCTTCCACTAAACCCGCCATTTGATCGATGACTTGACCATCCACGCCTTGCCATGAACGCCATTGTTTTCCGTAAACAGGGCCCAAATCACCATTCGGATCCGCCCAGTCATCCCAAATGCGCACGCCATTTTCTTTTAAATAAGCAATATTGGTTTCACCACGTAAAAACCAGAGTAATTCGTGAATAATACTTTTAGTATGTAATTTTTTAGTCGTGAGTAATGGAAACCCTTCATTTAATTTAAATCGCATTTGATAACCAAACACACTAATCGTACCGGTGCCTGTGCGATCGACTTTACGCTCGCCATGCTTCATGATGTGTTCTAAATAATTTAAATATTGTTTCATGATTTTCTTCCTCTACGATATGCAAAAAACAATAAAGCAACACCTACTAAAAATAATGGGATTGATAACAGTTGACCTTCAGTCATCCAACCAAAGGCAACGTAACCAATTTGCGCATCTGGTTCTCGGAAAAACTCAACGCTAAAACGAAACAGCGCATAAAAAATAGCAAACAGGCCAGACACTGCACCCATTGGCCGAATTTTACGAGAAAAAAACCACAAAATGATAAATAACACTAACCCTTCTAGCGCCATTTCATATAATTGCGATGGATGTCTTGGCAAATCACCCGCACCTTTAAAAACCATACCCCAAGGCGCATCTGTTACTCGACCCCATAATTCGCCATTAATAAAATTACCAAAACGGCCAGCACCCAAACCAACCGGCACCACCGGCGCTACAAAATCAACTATCTTTAACATAGGCTGCTTTATTTTACGTGCAAACAAAAACAACGCTAACAACACACCAATTAATCCACCATGAAATGACATGCCGCCTTTCCATGCTTGTAAAATCAATAATGGATGTTGCCAAATCACATACCAATCATAAAATAAAATGTAACCTACTCGACCACCGATAATCGCACCTAATGCGCCATAAAATACAATATCGGCGACTTCATCTTTCGTGAATCCACGCGTCTTATCACGAGCCCGCAAACGCAGCAAAGCCCACGCGGCAACAAACCCCACTAAATACATCAAACCATACCAATGCACCGGCCAACTAAAAATATGAAAGGCGATTGGATCCATTTCATGGTATTGCATGTTATCTTCCTATCCGAATTAAATTACCAAGACCTGCTTTTTCTAACGCTAACTCTAAATGACAACGAATCATGACCGCACTTTCCATGCTTAACACATCATGCAATAAATTTGCTGCTTTCTTTTTGGTGAAATGGCGAATAATCCAGCGCACACGCCCAATGGATGATGCATTCATACTGAGGGAATCAAACCCCATTGCTAGCAATAAAATAACCGAAGCAGGATCACCCGCCATTTCACCGCAAATACTCACGTGCTTACCTTCTTGGTGCCCACTATCGACCACTTGAATTAAAGCGCGCAATACGGCGGGATGCAATGAATCATACAGCGATGCGACACGCGAATTATTTCTATCGACCGCTAAAATATATTGCGTTAAATCATTACTACCAACTGAAAGAAAATCCACACGCTTAGATAACGCACGCGCTTGATAAACCGCAGATGGCACTTCGATCATGACACCTAGTTGCGGCATTTCAATATCAAAACCTTCTTCGCGCACCTCAGAATAGGCTTTACGCAACAAACGTAATGCTTCATCCACTTCAGTCACATCGGTAATCATCGGCAACATAATACGTAAATTATGAAATTCTTCACTTGCACGCATCATCGAGCGCACTTGCGTTAAAAAAATTTCAGGATGATCGAGGGTGATACGAATACCGCGCCAGCCTAGAAAGGGATTGTCTTCTTGAATCGGAAAATAAGGCAATGGCTTATCGCCGCCAACATCCAGCGTGCGTAAGATAACAGGTCGCGGTGAAAATGAAGCCAATAATTGCCGATAAATAATGCGCTGCTCTTCACCCGATGGAAAACGATCACGCATCATGAAAGGAATTTCCGTGCGATACAACCCAACACCATCAGCGCCCGCTGCCAGCGAAATACCAATATCAGCACCCAAACCCATATTGACCATTAAACTTAATGTATGTCCATCTTTGGTAATCGGTGGTAAATCATGTATGGCTTCTAACGTCGCATCCAGTTTTTGCTCTTCATTCATCAAACGTATAAATTCATTACGCAATGAATGGCTTGGTGACACGTAAATTTGGCCGTAATAACCATCAACAATTAATTCTTTACCGCGTAATTCATGAATGGGTGCATCGCCAATACCCATAACCGTTGGCACTTTCATCGCACGCGCTAAAATAGCAACGTGCGAATTCCCAGAACCTTTTGATGAAATAACACCCGCAAGACAACCTTCCGGCACTTCAGCAAGATCGGTTGGTGTTAATGATTCGCCAATTAAAATGGTTTTTTCCGCGTAATCAGGTACCACTTTTTCGTTTTTTTGCACATAAGCAAGTACGCGCGTTCCTAAGCCTTTAATATCTTCTGCGCGTTCTCGCATGTAACTATTATCTAAATTTTCTAATCGACGCACATGCATCATGATGACATCGCGTAATGCGCCTTTTGCCCAATTACCGGCACGGATTTTTTCAACCACTTCACGCGCTAATTCAGAACCATCTAGCATGCGTTGATAAGCGTCAAACAAAGCGCGCTCTTCTTCAGGCAAATTGGGATAAAGTCGCTCGCTTAACAAGCGTAAATCTTCACGAACCGCGGCAAAACCCGCTTCTAGTAATTGCACTTCGAGTTCTATATCTTCCGGTTCGCGATCAGGGACGGTTTCTAATTCAAATGGCGCATAGATAACAACACCAACACCCATGCCAATACCAGGCGCACCAGGCACACCGGAATATACCATTTCATGCCGCTTTTCTGTTTCCGTCATCAACACACTTTCTAATGCGCCAGTGGATTCGGCGTGTGCGATAATTGCTGCTAGCTGTGTACCGATGGTGACTAGAAATGCTTCTTCCGACTCATCATAGCGACGCGATTCCGCTTGCTGCACAATCATCACGCCTAATACTTGGCGATGATAAATAATGGGCACACCTAAAAAGGCGCTATAAGCTTCTTCATTGACTTCAGCAACATGTAAAAAACGCGGGTGTTTTGACGCTTCATCTAAATTAACCGGTTCTTCACGCTCACCCACCAAACCAATTAACCCTTTATGCAGCGGAATGCGCGCCTTACCAACGGCTTCTGGATTCAAACCATGGGTTGCTGATAAGACATATTCGCCATGATGACGATCAAGCAAGAAAATCGAACACGCTTCTGTTGCCAGCGCATTAGCAACACGGCGCACCGCCACATCTAATGCCTCGCGGAAATCTTGCGTGGTGGATACTTCTTGAATGATATGCCGTAATACTGTCAGCATATCGAATTAGCCTGAGCTATTATCTTGATCACTATCATCCTTCACATTGTCATCTTTTGATTCTGGCAACACTTTGCCAGCAAATTCTTTTAATGCCATCACATAAACACGACGCTTGAATGCCACCACTTGTTTTAATGGGTACCAATAAGACACCCAGCTCCAGGCATCGAACTCAGGACTTTCATTCGCGGTTAAATCAATGACTGCGTCTTTATTTGCAAGACGCAATAAAAACCATTTTTGTTTTTGGCCGATACATAAAGGTTTAGCGTAGTGTCGCACTAAACGCCCAGGTAAGCGATATCGCAACCAACGACGTGTACAAGTAATGACTTCTACATCTTCAGGATTTAAGCCAATTTCTTCTTTTAATTCGCGGTACATGGTTTGTTCGACGGTTTCATCTTCACGCATACCGCCTTGCGGGAATTGCCAAGCCGCCATGCCGATGCGCTTAGCAAAAAATACTTGGCGTTTATCATTTATTAAAATAATACCAACGCCATGTCGATACCCTGCTTTATCAATCACTACTCTTCACCTATAATTGTTGCAAATTGCCACCTTTTGAGCAAACGGGCGCCATAATGATACGCCATTTCCGTTTCACTTATCTGCTAATTGCTGCAGCTCTTTCTAGCATGATTTGGTCCTTATCTAAAGGTAGTACGTCTATCCCCTTCGATCAACTTTTGTTTAGCAAAAATGAATTATTTAACACTGTTTTATGGTCATTTCGTCTACCGCGCACGCTTTCGGCATTTACTGTCGGCGGTTTGCTCGCACTTTCTGGAATGTTGACGCAATTATTATTAAAAAATCCATTAGCCGATCCTTATGTGCTTGGCATTTCTAGTGGTGCGGCATTATTCACTTTATTACTGATGTTATTTGGGTTCAGTGGTGGCTATCTTTTAGCCGGAGCATGGTCTGGCAGTTTGTTCACCATCTTGCTCATTTTACTGTTAGCCAAAAATCATCGTTGGCAAACACCTTACCTTTTATTATCGGGCATTGCGATCAGTTTTGCTTTTTCTGCACTCATCACTTGCATCTTATTAATGAGCCCGGATAAAAATTTACACAGCATGTTGTTTTGGTTAGCGGGTGATCTGAGTAATGCCCGCATGCCCTGGTTGGAAATGACCATTTTAATAGCGGCATTGGTTGCTTGTTATCAAAAAGCATCGGGCTTGGATATTTTAGGTCGCGGTGAACATGAGGCACGGTTATTGGGTTTAGCTTATCAGCGCTATCGATATGGTTTATTTTTGCTGAGCGCCTTGTTAACAGCATGCGCTGTCACACTGGCAGGTTGCGTTGGCTTCATTGGTTTAATTATTCCGCATCTGACTAGACAAGTCATTGGCATGCAACATCGTTACGCGCTGCCTTGTGCCGTTTTGTTTGGTGGCAGCTTATTAACAATCGCCGATACCATTGCGCGCTCCGTGTTTGCACCACTGCAATTACCTGTTGGCATGATCATGGCCTTATTGGGAGCGCCTGTTTTTATTTTTTTATTATGGCAGCGCAAAACACTCGGCTTTTATTTGCCAGCCACGCATGATGCGGCAATAACACCTGCTTCTATTGCGCCGATTGTTTTATCGGTAAAGGATGCGAGCATTGTGAGCGGTAATGGCAAACGCATTTGTGAATCCGCCAATTTCCAATTAAACCCTGGGGAAATTTGGGGCATATTAGGCATGAATGGTTGCGGTAAAACAACACTTCTACATACTCTTGCGCAACTATATTCTTTATCTGCCGGCAATATTTTTTTAAATAACGTCAACTGCAAAACACTTAACTCAGAAAAAATCGCGCGAACGATTGCATTATTATTACAACAACAAGAAATGTTATTCCCACAATCTGTTTTTGATTATTGTTTAGCGGCTCGATATCCGCATACTACTAGCGATTTAGAAAATAGAAATATTGTTAAAAACGCGCTAAAAACAATGGATTTATTATCTTTGCAGCATAAAAATATTTTAGAAATCTCAGGTGGCGAAAAAAGACGTGCGGCAATTGCTTGTGTGCTAGCACAAACCCCTAGCATTTACTTATTAGATGAACCAACCAATCACTTAGACATTTCTCATCAACATCAATTGTTACAGCATTTACAAGATCTCGCGATCAACCAATCAGCCACCATTGTGATGTCACTACATGATTTAAACATGGCAGAAAAATATTGCACCCATCTCATGCTTTTATCGCATGAAGGCATCCTCTGCGACAACAAACAAGCCGTTATGACAGAAAATGCATTATCCAACTTATATCATAGCCGCTTGCAACGGTTATCGATCAACAACCTGGTGTATTGGCAAGCAAAATCTGACATAATTAACGCAACTTCTACTGTTTAAAAGGCTTAAACAATGACAATCAATGTATTAATCAATGGCGCCTTTGGTCGCATGGGTCAAAGCACTGCAAAAGCATTATCAGAACATGGTGGTTTTAATGTCGTTGGTGAAACTGGTCGTGAATATGACTTAAAAAAAGCAATTCAAGATAGCCACGCACAAGTGGTCGTTGATTTTACCAATGCCGAATCCGTTTACGAAAACACCAAAGCGATCATTGAAGCAGGCGCTCACCCTGTGATTGGCACCTCTGGTTTGACGCGCGAACAAGTTGCCAACTTACAAAAATTGGCAGCTGAAAAAAAACTAGGCGGCATTATTGCACCGAATTTTTCGTTAGGCGCCGTATTAATGATGAAACATGCGGCAGAAATTGTTAAATACATGCCAAATGTTGAAGTGATCGAATTACATCACGATAAAAAATTAGATAGCCCATCAGGCACCGCGCTGCGCACCACTGAAATGTTAAATGCGGCTTGTGATCACGTTAACAAAGATCGATTAGCCTCCAAAGAAACCATACCGCATGCACGAGGCGCCAATGATCACGGCATCCAAATTCATGCCATTCGCTTGCCTGGTTTACTTGCGCACCAGCAAATTATTTTTGGTGGTACCGGTGAAACACTCACACTGCGCCATGACAGCACTGATCGTCAATGCTTTATGCCGGGCGTTTGTTTTGCTTGTGAAAAAGTCATGGATTTAAAAGAATTAGTGTATGGTCTAGAAGGGCTTTTGTAGAGCAAGCCGCGCTTTTTGTGTCTGGGTTTTTGTTGCATCAAACTGTCATCGCATTGTCATCCCGGAAATTTCCGCAGGAAATTGTCCGGGATCCACTTATAAATTAGCACAGAACACATTTTCTGTATAAAACTTACCGTGGATCCCGGACATTTTTACCAAAAAACGGTAAAAATTCCGGGATGACAATCAGATGACAATTTGATGCAACAAAGCCACCCCGGACACAAAAAACGTGTCCGGGCCACATTCAACATTAGGGTCGACAGGCAATTGCGCTATTTTGCTCATTGATAAATATAGCGCGCCTAACTTTTCTGCTCGTTGCCGCAGCAAGCTCAACCATCATCGGGTCATCGCCTTTGATTAATTGGTTACGTTCATTCAGAAAAGCAAACCGCTGCGAGCCCACACGCAAAAAACATATATTTCTTTCTCGAACAACTTCCATCTTTGTTGCTGGGATTTTTTCTTTTGCTAAAAATGCTTGTAATATCGTTGCCGTATCACCAACAATTTCCCTTTTATTAGTCACAGGGATGACTCTGATTTTCGCGGTAATTTTTTCTTCCTTATCTTCACGCACTATTTGAGTAATACGATGCGCTAAGGCAATAAAAGGCGAAAGAACCACGGTAATCGCAGCAGCCGTTATGTGTCTAGCCACAAGATTTACAATAAAATGAACAATAAAAAGGATTGCTATTAAAACGGCCAATACTGGTTTTGCAACATAGCGAGCCACTTTACCAAGAGGCGTCGTTGGCTGACTTGCCTCTAACGCTTTCCATGCAATCTGAGATTCATGGTTTAATTTGCCAATCACCCAGGGGAAAATCAAATAATCAAAAGAGCCGCCAAACGTCGCCCCGCCAACGACAGACAGATAAACATTTTTAACTTTTTGTAAAAAACTAGTATGCAACGAACGCGAATGTGGATCGATTTCAGAATGGTAAGGTACCGCAGCAAACACGTTTAACTTTTGTTTCCAAGTGTAAGACATAAGCCTACCTTCGTTTTTGATTCGAAGCGCTATTGTTGCTTAATTTTTAAGCAGAATAAAGTTTTTTTTGCGAAAACACAAAGGGCGCTATAACGCGCCCTTTGCTATGGGTAACAAAAGATATTACTTAGCTGAATCTTTGTATGGCATTGGAGCTGGTTGGTCGCATGATTTGGAAGCGCAACCGGTGATCATAACGCTTGCTAATACGATTGCTAACACGATTCCTGTGATTCTTCTCATTGTACAACTCCTTTTGTTTACGATAGTTGAGTGGTAATCTCTTCCATTATACAGAGCTTACGAATTCACATACAATAGAGTTATGAATCAAAATCATCTTGCAACGCAACCAATTGGTATTTTCGATAGCGGCATCGGCGGCTTGACCGTTGCACATGCAATAGTGAAGCTTTTGCCTAAAGAAAATATCGTTTATTTTGGCGATACCGCTCATTTGCCTTATGGCGAAAAATCAACTGCTGCAATACAAGCGTATGCAGTGAAAATTGCCCACTTACTACTCGAAAAACAATGCAAATTAATTTTAATTGCTTGCAATTCAGCCTCTGCTGCTGCTTACGATTTAGTAAAAGAGTATATCGGCACTAAAGCCATGGTAATGAACGTCATCGATCCCGTGGTTAACTTCTTAGAAAAACACTACGCGCAAAAACACGTTGGTTTAATTGGCACAAGACAAACCGTTAACTCCAATATTTACCACAAGAAAATTGAAAAATTAAATTTAGGCTTAAGCCTTACTTCATATGCTACCAATTTATTAGCATCCGCTATCGAAGAATTTGGCAACCATCAAGTCATCGATTCATTACTCGATGTGTATTTAACACATCCTGATTTAGAAAACATTGATGCGCTTGTGCTTGCTTGCACGCATTATCCCATTATTAAAAATCGCATTGCGGCACTTTATAAAAAACCAATTGATATCATCGATCCATCTGATATTGTTGCTCAAGCTGTGAAAAATACTTTAGAAAAAAATCATTTGTTAAATAATAACGGTAACAGCGATAAACATTTCTTTATTTCTGATTACACTGATTCTTTCGCTCATAATGCGCGTTTATTTTTTGGCGAAGACATTCAATTAGAACGACATCCGTTGTGGGATTAAATCTGACATGAACTACAAACACATTTATCATGCCGGTAATTTTGCTGATGTGACCAAGCATATTATTTTACTGGCGCTCATTAACTGTTTAAAGCGTAAAGACAAAGCTTTTTGTTATCTAGATACGCATGCTGGTAGCGGTTATTACGACTTATCTTCATCCCTTGCTAACAAAACCAAAGAATTCGAATTAGGTATTGAAAAAATCATTCAAGCAGAACATCCACCAACATTAGTGAAAGAATATCTAACTTGTGTGCATGACATTAACAACAAACTCACGCAATCTAAATTTGCATCGCTTCGTTATTATCCAGGATCACCGCTGATTGCCAGACACTTATTACGCGCGCACGATCGTATTGTTGCTTGCGAATTACACCCTGAAGAATATCAAAGTTTGCGTGCTACTTTTCAAAATGATAAGCAAGTGGCTGTGCATCACACCGATGGCTTTTTGGGTTTGAAAGCTTTTTTACCGCCGAAAGAAAATCGTGGTTTAATTTTAATTGATCCGCCTTATGAAGATCCGGATGAATTTAATCGCATTGCACACTCGATGGTCGCCCCCTTAAAACGCTTCGAAAGTGGTGTTTTTGCTATTTGGTTCCCCATCAAAGAAAAAGTACAGGTTGAGCGTTTTTATCGCACCCTACAGAGCCAGGTAAAATTACCTATTTTGGCTGTGGAATTAACGATTTACCCTGAACTTGCGAATCATTTAAATGGCAACGGAGTGGTCATTATTAACCCACCTTATCAATTAGACACCAATTTGCAAAATATTTTACCTTGGGTATGGAAAGCCTTAACAATCAACAACCAAGGCTCATTTAACGCCTTTTTCCTCGAATAGTTGCTAAAATAGAAGAGTAGACACACATAACCAATCTATTAAAACGAGGGTGTTTATCATGAAAAAATTACTGCTTACAAGTTTTGCATTACTGTTAGTGGCAGGATCACTCACAGCTTGCACCAATAAAGATATGGGTACCGTTGGTGGCGCAGCGCTAGGTGGTGTTGCTGGTAGCGCAATCACGGGTGGTAGCACAGCGGGTACTATTGCTGGCGCTGTTGGTGGTGGCTTACTGGGTCGAGCTGTTACTAATTAATAAAAACACTAAACGCAGCCGTCTCTGTCATTGCGAAGCGTAGCCTGGACACGTTTTGTGTGTCCGGGTTTGTTTCCGTATGCAACCTACCCCGGACACACAAAGCGTGTCCAGGCTACGCTTCGCAATGGCAAAGACTGGCGCGTTTAAAACTTGCTTTGCAAGGCAGCCAGAAAGGTCTACCATCTCGCTCAGGATTTATTCTGAGGAAGCTTCCATGACATTAACCATCGGCGACACCGCACCCGACTTTACCCTTCTAACCGATACCAACACTCCCATGACCCTCAGCAACCTTCGCGGTCAAAAAGTGCTCTTGTATTTTTATCCTAAAGACCATACGCCAGGATGCACCACGCAGGCTTGTGATTTTCGGGATTATCACAAAATACTCACCGACAAGGGCGTGCAAGTGTTTGGGATTTCTAAAGATAGCGCGGCGACACATACGAAATTCAAGGCTAAGCATCAATTGCCGTTTACCTTATTGGTCGATGCAAATGCTGATGTTTGTGAAGCTTACGGGGTGATCAATAAAAAAAGTTTATTTGGTAAAACTTTTCTCGGCATTCAACGCACGACTGTGTTAATTGATGAACAGGGCAAAATACAATCGCTATGGCGCAAAGTGAAGGTGAAAGGCCACCTAGATGACGTTTTAAAAGCGTTGTAGCCTGGACACGCTTTACGTGTCCGGGTTGGTTGCCTCTGGATGTATCTGTATTCAACAAACCCGGACACACAAAACGTGTCCAGGCTACATTTCTTCTCTCGATTCTGCCTCGATTTTATGCTACTCTCACGCGCATTATTGGTTTAGCTTACAAAGGAAAAATCATGAATAACTTCATTACCGAATTAGCAGCAACCACCAAAAAATTAAGTACTCGCGGCAAAGGCATTTTAGCGGCTGACGAAAGCACACCAACTATCACCAAACGCTTTCAAGCTGTTGGTATCGAATCCACCGAAGACACTCGCCGCGCTTATCGCGAAATGTTAATGGGCGCAAAAGGCGTGAGCAATTACATTGCGGGCGTGATCTTATTTGAAGAAACACTCAATCAAAAAACAAGCAGCGGTGTTTTATTTCCAGAATTCTTAGCAAAGAATGGCATTTTAGCAGGCATTAAAGTTGATAAAGGTTTAGTACACTTAGCCAACACCGTTGATGAAAACATCACACAAGGTTTAGATGGCTTAGCTGAACGTTTGCAAGATTACAAAAGCAAAGGCGCAAGCTTTGCTAAATGGCGCGCCGTGTATCAAATTGGCGCAGAAACGCCAAGCACTATCGCTGTCAAAACCAATGCTGAAGTGTTAGCACGTTATGCTGCGATTTGCCAAGAAGCAGGCATCGTCCCTATCGTTGAACCTGAAGTATTAATCGATGGCGATTACACCATTGCTCAAGCAGAAAAAATCGGTGAAAGAGTTTTATTCGCTTTATTCAAAGCACTTCATCGTCACAAAGTAATGTTGGAATACATCGTGTTAAAACCAAGCATGATCATTAGCGGCAAAGCATGCAGCAAACAAGCCAATGCTGAAGAAGTCGGCGCTGCAACAGTGCGCGTGTTACGTCGCACCGTTCCTGCTGCAGTCCCTACGATTAACTTCTTATCCGGTGGTCAATCTTCCGAACAAGCAACTGCTAACTTAAATGCAATGAATGCACTCGGCACCCCACCTTGGAATTTAAGCTTTTCATACGCTCGTGCGTTGCAAGAATATGCCATGAAAATTTGGGCAGGTAGCGAGAAAAATGTTACTGCCGCGCAAGATGCTTTCATTAAGCGTGCAAGATTAAATAGCGAAGCGTCACTAGGTAAATACACAACAGCCATGGAAAAAGATACGGCTGCAGCGTAAGCTTGATTTACTTCCCGCATGGTAAACATGCGGGAAGATGTTTTGTATCTCAAAAGGAAGCTGCGATGACAAACACGTCTATCAAAACTGTTGATGCAAAAGAAGAATTCACCGAATTACTCAATCGTGTTGCCCATAACAAAGAACGTATTATTTTAACCCGTCGCAATAATGAAATTGCCGCCCTCATTCCTATTGAAGATTTTGCATTGTTGCAATCTATCGAAAATAAAGCTGATCTTGAAATGGCAGCAAACGCGCTGAAAGAAGCACGCGAAAAAGGCAGCATGACGCTTGAAGATTTCAAAGAAGAGTTGGGTTAATCGTGGCGACTCCCTATCACATCAAAGTAACACCCAACGCACAAAAACAAATTCGCGCACTCGCGCCAAAAATGCAAAAAACAATTATTCAATTAGCAGAAGCACTCGCGATTAACCCAAGACCACCAACAGCTGAAAAAATTGAAGGCATGATGGGGTTATATCGCCAAGGATTACACCCTTTAAGTTTGCTTTATAAAATTGAAGATCAAAATGTTTTATTGTTGGCGGTTTATTAACAATGACACAGCGTGAATTAATTTTGAGCTCGTCATCAAAAGCTAGACGCGAATTATTGCAGCGGTTTAATGTGCCGTTTACTTCTGTTTCGCCTGATATTGATGAAACGCCGAAAGCGGATGAAACCGCTGAAGCGTTAGTGATTCGGTTGGCGATTGAAAAAGCGAAAGCGGTTAGTCAAAAATACCCAAAAGCGCTGATTATTGGTAGCGATCAAGTGGGGACATTTGAGCAGCATATTTTAGGCAAACCTTTAAACCTGAAAAATGCCATTCAGCAATTGCAGCAGCGCAGCGGTAAAACAGTGCGATTTTTGACCGGACTATGCGTACTGGATGCGGCCACTAACCAGTATGAAACAACCGTTGCTACCTTTGATGTCACTTTTCGCCAACTGTCGCTTAGTGATATTGAACATTATTTGCAAAAGGAAGATGCTCTGAATTGTGCGGGTAGCCTGCACATTGAAGGGTTGGGAATTGCACTCACTGAGAAGCTAGAAGGCGATGATTACACTTCATTGATTGGGTTGCCGATGATTCGACTGACTCAGATGCTAAAGAATGCCGGATTAGATGTATTAAAATAATACGCTTTTACGTGAACGTGAACGTTTGCGTTCCCGTCTTCCCACCTCTGTTATAAATTAGCGAAAATCAAAAGACGGGAACGCAAACGTTCACGTTCACGGACACGTAAAAAACAATAACCCACCCCTTGAACTTCATCTTTCCAACCCCATATATGATAAGCAAGAAGCGGTCACAACCCGCAGCACCCCAGAAAAGGGGCAAAATATGAATAATTTATGCAGGAGACATCCATTATGACTTCAAAAACTAATATACGGCCATTGTCAGATCGTATCGTAGTACAAGCAAAAGAAACTGAATCCAAAACCCCAGGTGGTATCGTCATCCCTGATACATCTGACAAAGATAAGCCAATGCGTGGCACCGTGCGCGCTATCGGTAATGGCAAATATATTGATGGCAAAATCACCCCACTCCAAGTAAAAGTTGGCGACGAAGTATTGTTCGGCAAATACGCAGGTACTGCGGTTAAACTCGACAACACTGAATTCCTCGTTATGCGCGAAGAAGATGTGATGGGTGTGCTTGAATAAGTTTACGTTTATCTAAATTAACAAAGAGAGGATTTTAATTATGGCAGCTAAAGAATTACGTTTCAGAGAAGATGCCCGTCAACAAATGCTTGCTGGCGTTAGAGAATTAGCAGATGCAGTGCAAATCACCATGGGCCCTCGTGGTCGCAATGTTGCAATCAACAAATCGTTCGGCGCGCCTCTTGTTACCAAAGACGGTGTGACGGTTGCGAAAGAAATTGAATTTAAAGATCCGTTCAAAAACATGGGCGCGCAAATGCTCAAAGAAGTGGCTTCACATACTTCTGATGAAGCAGGCGACGGCACCACAACTGCTACCGTTCTCGGCCGACAAGTATTTGCCGAAGGATTAAAATTAGTTGTTGCTGGTTACGACCCAATGGATTTGAAGCGCGGCATTGATAAAGCAGTGGCACATGCTGTTGAACAATTGAAGAAATTATCCGTGGAATGCAAAGACAGCAAAGCAATTGCACAAGTGGGTACCATTTCTGCTAACTCCGACGAAGAAATCGGAAAAATGATTGCTGAAGCAATGCAAAAAGTGGGTAACGAAGGCGTTATCACCGTTGATGAAAGCTCGGGTTTTGCTAATGAATTGACCGTTGTTGAAGGTATGCAGTTCGATCGTGGTTATCAATCACCATACTTCGTCACCAATCAACAAAACATGACGGTTGATTTAGAAAATCCATACATTTTCATCACCGACAAAAAAATCTCATCGATTCGCGATATGTTACCAGTATTGGAAGCGGTTGCTAAAGCAAGCCGTCCATTATTGATTATTGCTGAAGATGTTGAAGGTGAAGCATTAGCAACTCTCGTTGTGAACCACATGCGTGGCATCATGCGCGTTTGCGCTGTGAAAGCACCTGGTTTTGGCGACAGACGTAAAGAAATGTTGCAAGACATTGCTGTGTTGACCAAAGCACAAGTGATTGCTGAAGAAATTGGCCGCACCTTAGAATCAGCAACGCTTGCTGATCTTGGTACTGCTAAACGCATCACCATCACCAAAGACAACACCACCATTATTGGCGGTGCTGGCGACAAAAAAGAAATCGAAGATCGCGTGGCGCAATTACGATCCCGTATTGCTGAAACCACCTCTGATTACGACAAAGAAAAATTGCAAGAACGCGTTGCTAAATTAGCAGGCGGTGTTGCAGTTCTCAAAGTCGGTGCGGCTTCTGAAATTGAAATGAAAGAAAAGAAAGCGCGCGTAGAAGATGCATTGCATGCAACTCGTGCTGCCGTTCAAGAAGGCGTGGTTCCTGGTGGTGGCGTTGCATTGATTCGCGTGATGCAGTCATTACAAAATGTTAAAGGCGACAATGATGCGCAATCTGTTGGCGTACAATTGATTGCTCGCGCATTAGAAGCTCCGATTCGTCAAATCGTCAGAAATGCTGGTTATGAATCATCTGTTGTGTTGAATAAAGTGCTCGAAGGCAAAGGCAACTTTGGCTTTAACGCTGCAACCGGCCAATACGGTGACATGATCGAAATGGGTATTTTGGATCCTACCAAAGTAACTCGTACTGCCTTACAACAAGCGGCATCTGTTGCTGGCATGATGATTACCACCGAATGCATGATCTCAGATGCACCGAAAGATGACGCTCCTATGGGTGGCGGTCATGGTGATATGGGTGGCATGGGCGGAATGGGTGGCATGGGCGGTATGATGTAACCTGTTATGCGAACAAAAAAACCCCGCATCGCGGGGTTTTTTTTCGTGCCCGTGAACGTGCCCGATTAGAAAAATAGTTTTTTTAAATACCGAATACCATTCTGAACCAAATAATAAGTCCTATTACCATCGGCATCATCACTTTTGTCAAAATGCCTGAAATCATGAGTAATACCAAAATAATAAAACCGTAGGGTTCAATTAGACTGAAACGATAGGCGATGCGTCTTGGTAATATATTTAATAATACATTACCGCCATCTAGTGGGGGTATTGGCAATAAGTTTAAGACGGCTAGCACCACATTGATTTGCACACCGAAACTGCCCATGTAATAGAGTGGCACTGCCCATGATTCATTACCCGCCTCCCCGAAGGAGTAAGCCAGTTTGGCAATAGAAGCCCAAAATACCGCCATTAATAAATTTGAAACGGGGCCCGCTATTGCGGTAAAAGCCATATCGCGACGAGGGTGCGACATATTGCGCGGATCAACGGGGACGGGTTTGGCATAGCCAAAAATATAGCCGGTTAAATAAAACGTCAATATAGGCAAAATAACGGTACCAACAGGATCTATATGTTTGATGGGATTAATCGTCAATCTTCCCGATAAGCGCGCTGTTTGGTCGCCAAAGAATGACGCAACCCAACCATGCGCCACCTCATGCAAAGTAATCGCAAAAAGGCCTGGGATCAGCATCATTGAAAATTGTTGTGCTTGGCTAAGTTCCATCATTTAAGAAGTATGGCTGATCTAAGCCAAGTTGTCACTCACAGGTAGCCCGGACGAAAGGCGGGTTCGGGTAAAGAACTCGGTAAAAGTCCAGAACCAAATAACCTAAATTAATTTTCGCGTTAAGATTACCTTAAGGTAATTCCTATAGTATATAAATTAGTCATAAAAATGCGCAGTGATGCTATAAATTTCAATAAAGAGAGTGGATTAATCTATGTCAAGTGCTAGAACTAGAAGAACATTGTTTGGACTGGTTAAAGTAGACGACTATCTCGTTGAAAAGCCTTGCGGCTTTCAAACTGTAGTGGATGGCAACATCATTCAACCGCAAATCACGCAACCATATGCATCAGGCGCTGAAATCATTGCGAAACATTACTTCAATAAATACGGTGTTCAAATCGTTATTGTTGATCATTCCAAAATCGTTGAAAATGGTGACAATCTTCTCAAGCGGTTTCAAGCGTTTTGTACTGATACATTACCGCATTACTCATTAAATAATAATTCCGCTATCGGCTTTGTTTTAATGCATGACACAAATCATGCTGTTCCTGTTTTGATTAGCTGTGAAAATGATAAAAATTACATGGTTGTGTTTGATTCAACATCAGGGCCTAGAAGAAAGGGTTATATTGCCATTGCTAATTTGGTACCTCATTTTAAAGTACTTTTAAATGATGGCACGAGACAAGCGGATAATGGTTCTTGCGTGACTGATGCATTAAGTATCCTAAAAGATGCTTTACGTATTACACAATTAGCAACCAACATTGAAGCACACAAATCCGTTTCTATTGATACGCTCACACCATCGCCTGAACGACAAAACAGCTTTGCGGCGGCCAGATTAAATCAACCTAACTTGGGCTTGTTTAACATGCCTGAACCACTATTAAAAACGGCGCAAATTTCAAATTACGTCATTAAGGCTGATGCCAATTTAGACACCGTCATTCGATCTCCTAATAAACCATTAACAGATGACCAAGGAAACGTTAAACCTGCAACGCTCCGACAACGTCGCGCTGCTGATGAATTAACGGTTTCTTTTAATCGAAAACCAGAACAATCCGTTGGTATCAATTCTTACTTATTTAATAAAAGTAGAAAACATGCCGCCATCATTAAAGCTGAAGTTGATCGATTAAACAGAGCATCAAAATGAATGTAGCCTGGACACGCTTTTTGTGTCCGGGGTTTGTGTATATGACTGCCAAAAAACCCGGACACAAAAAGCGTGTCCAGGCTACTCTGCTAATTTGCTGCATCTTAGCGCCAAAAAACATCTTGGGCGGATAGTATATTTTAAGTGGCACATTACCCCATTTCCCTTTACGATTAGCAGTTGCCGGAAACCCCTGATAGGAAATGAGTTGTGATATTAATTGATTATAAAATGATCTTTGCTTTGCTCATCTTTTTTACGAGCATTGCCACCGTCATTTACCCGCTAAGAAAACGCAGTGTATTAAAGCATCCCGAGTCCATCGAATTAGGGGAAGCATTAGCGAGTGGTATTTTTTTAGGAACGGCTTTTCTTCACATGTTACCGGATGCTATCAAAACATTCGCGCAAATTTATGGCGCGAATACTTACCCCATTCCTGAATTAGTTTGTGTTGCGAGTTTTTCGTTATTATTATTTCTTGAGCGTTTATCGCTGAAATTAAAATCACATTCCTCTAAACATTCTATTCCTTATATTTTGGCGATTATTTTAGTTATTCATGCATTGACGGAAGGTGCTGCGCTGGGCATCGGCACGCGTTTTTCTGAAACATTAATGTTATTGATTGCGATTATTGCGCATAAAGGTTCTGAGAGTTTTGCATTATGCGTCACGATGTTGCGACATGAATTACCCTTTAAACGGATTTTAGCGATTATTTTGTTTTTTGCCTTGATGACGCCGCTTGGAATTTTACTGGGCGCCTTGATGAATGAATATGCTGTGTTTAGCAATAGCGAATTAATTGCGGCATTATTTAATGCCTTTGCAGCCGGTACTTTTCTTTATATTTCAACCTTGCATCATGTCCGCTTTCATAAACACACTGAAGAAACGCAAGGGTTAGAAGAGTTTGCGTTTTTATTGTTAGGGCTGGGTGTGATGGCGGTAACGGCGTATTGGAATTGATATAGTTGATTAATTCAGATTTGGTTTGACACCTTTCGCCAAAATACCTTCTCAGATGAACGAATGTCGCGAATACGAGCCAAGAGTTCGTCAAAGTAATTACCGCCCCCAGCTTTCTTTAGTCGCTCGTCATCGAGAGCAAACCCTTTAATCAGGTATTCTTTTAATCGTTGCGTTGCCCAAATACGAAATTGGGTGCCGCGGTGGGACTTAACTCTGTAGCCAACGGATATAATCACATCAAGGTTATAGTGGGTTGTATTGTATTTTTTCCCATCGCTAGCAGTAGTCAAGGATTCCTTGACTACTGAATATTTGATCAGCTCACCTTCATCGAATATGTTTTTAAGGTGCAAGCTGAGGAAAACAATGAGGAAGACGAGAGAATATAGAGGATGACATCGCGAGTTGGAATTGTAACTCTCGCGCATATATATGCAAGCAGTTTTGCAGCGCAAAATACTAAAAGCGCCATGCGCTTACGGTGCCAGCATTGGAATTGATCCCATCATTTTACAATTTCATGTCTCGCTCATTTCTTTTATTACATATTCGATTAAACTCTTCTTCCTTAATGTTGAAAATATTCGGTCTATAATCATAAGGCGCACTTTCAAGTCGTTTAATTAGTTTTTCCACTTCTGCATAGTTTTTAATATAGCGAGCTGCTTCATGGTGTTTTAGCCAATCATGAAATACCAGTTTGGCGGCATCTGGTGTGGCATTGGTTTTAAGTTCATTCATGATGTGTTTATTAAAGTCTTGAGCCATTTGATCTAGCCACTTATCATGCGCGTTGAATAATGCGCCAGAAGCTTTTCTTGCAGTCACTGTAACGCCGACGGATGATTCAGGGCGAGGCTTTGCATCAAATTCCTTCACTGCTCTGACGATTCTATTGCTACCGGACTGAAGCGCGAGGCTTCTCAAAGTGACGCCCTGATATTTTCTTTCTAAATCAGCGCCATGCTCGAGCAATACCTTGAAAAGGTGTGAGTTTTGAAAACGAACGATCGCCATATGTAGCAATGGCACGCCTGTGATTTGATTGGCTTCGAAATAAAGACTATTGGCATCCATGCCAGCTGCGACGCCTTTAATAAATGCCTCTATCAATAAATCTTCATTTCTTCTGTGTAGAGGATAGCCTGCATAAATCGCATTCATCGCAGCCACGACATCGTCTGGCGTTTTGACGATTTTATCGCAATGATGGCAGAAAAAATGTTCGGCAAGCACGATGGGCAATACAGCTAATGTTTTTATATCTTTTGGTATGACGTTATCAAATTCTGCTTGGTTAGCATAATATAGGTTTGTCTCTGAACATGAGGGTAACAATAGCAAGTTTAATAAATTTTCGAACGTTGGATTTGCCTTATATTTTCGATTAAAAGCATCAAAAACGAATTGACCCATCTCCCCATATAACCAAACAGTAGAACGATCAACCTTCGTTTCACCAAAATAAAAAACTGCCCCGTGATCAATCAGTGCCTGTGTTAGGGGTTTATTTTCTGATTTAATAATATCTTGAATTAGCGTGCGCCTTGCATTTTCATCAGGAGATGATTCATATATTTTTTTAATATTATGCAACATATACTCTTCACGTATATTTGCCGGAAGCAATTTAAATTTTTGGGAATATGCATTTTTTAAAATGACATCATCATAAGCATCTTTATTTTGTCTGTAATGAGCCAACCGTTCTTCATCGGTTTGAAACCCATACACTAAAATTAAATGTATATCATCAAAGGATATTGCTTGATCTGATTGAGGTTCACTATTTGTTATCGATTCTAATTTTTTAATGGCTGAGAGTTTCTTTTCAAACGCATCAACCACGCCTATCGCTTCTACACATAAATCCTTCATTCTTTTTGATAATATGTTATTAGCATTCTCTTTTTTTTCAAGATAAAACTGCAGTAAAGTATCTTTCAATCCCGCAATATTAGTGGATTGACTAACCCGTTTGGCAAGCGTCGCAGAAACCATGTTTGTTACTATAAAATTAGTAAGTTCATCTTTCAGAGCGTCAAAATGATCACTAACGGTCAATGAATATTCAGGGTTCTCTGTTTCTAATATATGGTCGATCATGATATTCATGATCATCTTGTGTTTTTCTTCAGGCAACGCACTAGTTATCATCAAATAAGCAATAAGTGGAAAATCGTGATCGATACCAGCCTTAATTAATTTTCTCAAATTAGGATTTTCAAGCAACTTCTCTTGCTCGTCTTTTGTTTTGCAAAGCATGAAAGCCTTAGCAAAATGATTAAATGTGCTGATATCCGATTCTTTTGCCTCACTGTCAAATAAAATTTGTGTCATGCTTGATGGAATTTTATTGATGACTTCATTAATTTCACCTATCAGGGCATGACTGGAGTCTAATTGAAGGGATTTTCGTACAATTTCATGAACCTTTTCTACTGCTTCTTGCTTTGTAATGTCCGTAGATAAAAGATGTTTATTGATCTCCTGCATAGCTTCATCTTTTTGATTGGCATGAGCTATGATCGCCTTGATTTTATCAATCACTGAACTGTAATAATCAGCTACATACGACTTATGAGTGTTAGCATACTGCTTTTGCAATTCTAGGTCGCCAAAAAATGCTACGGCATCACCCACTACACCAAAAAGGCGCCCGGGTTCTTGTTTATCAATGAACTCTATCATTTGTCTGCCTAATTCATTTGAATATTCCTTATAATTTTTTTTATTATTAGAAAAGTCGTCAATTATTTTTATCACTTCATTAACGTAACCCGAATAGGCGGCTTTTTCTTTCGATTTGTTTGCCGCATCCTCGGGAGACGCCATCATCCAACATTCTGTCTGATTTTCTTGATCTGGGACCAACAAACATGCTGTTGTAAATTCGTTTACAGCGTTTAATCGAACTTTTTTCCATCTCATTGGCTCTACATTCGTATCTAATGTGTATCCACCTTGAGTGCTTAAAACAAAAAGCGTGAATACATTTTTAAATGCAACATTGTCTCTCACCGTTAACGGACGTTTTGTATTTTTTAAGAGAGCATCATATGAAATTTTTAATTTATCCCGCAGATCGGATTCAAATTTTTCATCTGTAAAACAAGATTCAACAGAGCGAACAGTCACATTGGTTAGTTTGCTAAATTTTTCTTTATAATGTGCCTCATGTTTTTCTAAACACCAAAATACGATTTTGTTGCTATCGTTATTGTTAGCCATAGCCATCACGCCATCGGTATCATGACCTTTTTTGCCGGATGCCGTTGGCGAACCTATCCATGAATAGTGAATAACAGGGTATTGTGAAGCAGGCGCTTCAGGATGTGTTGGCGACATCTCTACATGGGATTTCACGGCAACACTCCCCTAATATTTTATGTTTATACCATTGAGTATAGTTGATGAATTGGCGCTTTTAATTGGGGATGTTATGCATAACTTATTGATTTAATGTCGCCTGGACACGTTGTTTGTGTCCGGGTTTTTTCTCAATCGGAAAGGAAGCCCCCCCGTACACAAACAACGTGTCCAGGCTACGTGTCGCTATTTGTACTGGCTCCTGGTCGCGGCGGACTTACAACTGACGCATCGTTCACCCTTCTAAATGTATTACCTGAAAAAATCAAACATGGATTTGGGCGATTACGAGTGATTTTAACGAAAGATCGGCCAGGCACGCCATGTGAGATACTTACATCCTTTGCAAACGATTCATCAAAAGGGCAACCCAATTTAAAATGAGCGTAGGTTTTTTTCATTAAAGCCTGCACTTGATTTGATGGCCATGCATTTTCAGGACCTTTGCGCTCGTCATAACTTCGATCGCCATTAAAATACGGATGATTCTTTATTAGCGATTTGTATTCTCCTGCAAGTTTCTGATTGATAGGAAAAACTGGCTTCCTATTGGCTTCGTACCCAATATTTATATATCCATGTTCTAACAGATGAATAATTTCAGCCAAACAACTTTGCACATCGTAGTATCTTTCCGGTGGCTCTTCTAATAATTTAAATGTCCAATACAAATATCGCGAAAAATTTTCCATTGAATCAGAAGCTATCGAACTTAAATAATTTCCGATTTTAAAATAATACCCACTTTTCATCAGATGAAAAACCTCATCAGCTCTTTCTGGATTGGAATTTAAACCAATGTCATGATTTCCGCTTAATAATAATTTGCCATAGCTTATGATGGCATCTGGAAAATTCATTTTTACAGCAATTTCGAAATATTTTATAATTTCAATTAACCTGGCATTACGAGGAAAAACATCTTTAATTTCTAAATACGCATTTGCAATTTTATATGCAAACTCTCCCTTATCGTTGTCGGACTCAGCAAGCCGATATCCCCTTTGCAATATTTCTAAACTAGAAATCGGATCATAAGGAATATTTTCATAAAATTCTTCAAAAACACTAACAGGCAGATCAGGGATAAAAATATATCTATTATGTGAATAAATTTTTGCAAGAATTGTCGCAGCTTTATGACTGCCATGACTAAGGGCTAATTTCAAGTAATGCATTCCTTTTTCAATATCCACAATTTCAATCTTATTATTCAATACTGATGTACTACCCAAATATAACAACGCCAATTGATGAATTGATTCAGCATGACCTAGAGAAGCCGCCTTTTCTAATAGTAAAATGCTTTCCCGGTATTTAGATAAAACAGCATCATTCAGCTTTGCAGTATAATATTTAACTTGCTCGGGATCTGGCTCAATATCTAAACTTCGCCCACCTTCTTCATATAATTGAATTAAACGTTTTAATGCCTTCACATTACCCTTTTCTCCTAAATCCTCAATTATTCGGAGCTTGTCAGCATAATCGTCAACCTCTTCTAGCATTGACTCTAAATCGGTAGTATCTTCTTGCATTGGCGAGCTTGAGAGTAACTCAATTTTTGCTAAAATTGCCTTTATATAACCTTCATCAACTAACTCATTCAATAAATGCAGAGCCGATTCCATATCCGGTTTAACACCCAACTCTTCTTGACCCCTGAATAACATAGCCACCATTTCAAAACGGGCATCTTGACTATCTAATGCAATTGCCATATTTAAATATTCTTTGGCTAGCCTATAATCCTGTTTTTTGCCCCACCATGCCGGCCCTCCCATTCTGAATGTATGCTCGCCAGCAAATTCATCGCAATAAATTTTTGCTAGTAAATAGGCAGCATCAGCATTGCCTGCTTTAGCGGCAAGCTGTAATAGTTTTTCACCTTTAGAGAAATTAATTCCCCTTGGATCGTCAGTGGTAACTTTTACATTGCCTATTTCAAAAGCTTTTTTTGCAGTTATCAAATTCGGAATAGATAATAATGAAAGTTTTGCTGCTGCCAAAAATCTTTCAACATCATACTCACTGAACGGCAAATTCGTTGCTGGGTTAAGCAACCATTTATCATCTTCACTTTCTCCAAGGTCGGTATATCTTGAATGACGCGATTGATGATAATAAATTAGCGTTCGCAAATCATAAACATGACCTGTTGAACACACGACTTTTATAGCATCATCTGAAAAATTATCAAAAAGAATGGGATCTTGAGAGTTTAGTGGGTATGTTGTTGCTAATACAATTAGCATATTGTAAATGACATCAGTAAGCTTAACCCCTCCCTTCCTCATACCCCTGTATTTCGATATTTCAGTTAACTTGAGTAAATTAACTCTCAAAGATTCAGCCTGTTCCCGCGCCTTCTTATCATCAGGTGGTGAGCTTTCTTTTAATCTCTCTATTACAGAATTTATATTTTCATCTGCAGAGAATTTTTCTAAATCGGCCAAAAAGATCGATAGCTGGCTCATGACGCCCGCCTATTTTAGTGTAATTTTACTTAATTATAGTCGTTATTATTTAGATTGCTTTATAAAAATTAGCTTACTAATCATAATAATGTAGCCTGGACACGCTTTTTGTGTCCGGGGTTGTTTGTGTATACGGATATATCCAGATACAACAAACCCGGACACAAAAAGCGTGTCCAGGCTACAGTAGTCGTTATTAAATTTTAGATATTTAAGAAATTGGAAAAACGAGTAATTGTTTTGTAAATTTGATGGGTGGACCCCGGACAATCGGCTACGCCGATTTCCGGGATGACACACAATATTACGCTTCGGTAATTAACTTCATTGCAAGTACTGCGTCTCTTTCTTTACGCAATTCATCTAGCGTTGCAGCAATTCTTGCTTTGCCAAAATCATTTTGTGTAAATCCAGAAACCACTTTCAACTTGCCGCCCTCAGTGCGACATGGGAATGAGAAAATCAAACCTTCATCAATGCCATATTCGCCTTGTGAACAACGCGCAACAGAGAATAATTCACCTTGCACGGTATCATGCGTTAAGTTGTGTACTGACATTAATGCCGCATTAGCAGCAGAGGCCGCTGATGATGCACCGCGTGCTTTAATTACTGCCGCACCACGTTGTTGAATGGTTGTGATGAAATCATTTTGCAACCAATGTAAGTCGGTAATGACATCTGTCACTGGTTTATCGTTGATTGTCGCATTATAAAAATCAGGATATTGAGTGGCGGAATGGTTACCCCAAATAATCATTTGCTTCACCGCAGTAACATCAACGCCTGCTTTGATAGCTAACTGACTGCGTGAGCGCAATTCATCTAACAATGTCATTGCAAAGAAACGATCGTTAGGAACATCAGGCGCATTATGCATGGCAATTAAGCAATTGGTGTTACATGGATTACCCACCACAAATACACGTACATCGCTGGCTGCATGCTGATTAATCGCACGACCTTGCGTGGTGAAGACGCCACCATTGATTTTTAATAAATCAGAACGTTCCATGCCTTCTTTACGTGGCACAGCACCGACTAAAATAGCCCAATTCACATCTTTCATCGCAACATTGACATCAGATGTCACTGTCACTTTTTTCAATAAAGGAAACGCACAATCTTCTAATTCCATTACCACACCGCGCAAAGTTGGCAGTGCAGGTTCAAGTTCTAATAAAGAAAGTTCGACATCCACATCCGGGCCTAACATTTGGCCTGATGCTATTCTAAAAATTAACGCATAACCGATTTGCCCTGCTGCACCCGTAATGGCTACTTTGACACGCTTATTCATCTCACGCTCCTAATGCTGGTATACTTGTCGCGCTATTCTAACCGTTGATACAAAAGATGCCAATAATTACTGAGTTACCGCCACTAAGTTTGTACATTCATCTACCATGGTGTGTGCAAAAATGCCCGTATTGTGACTTTAACTCGCATGAAGTTAAAGATTCACTGCCAGAAGAGCTTTACGTCAATGCATTAATGCAAGATTTAGAAGCACATCTCGCCATGGTTCAAGGTCGCCCACTGATCAGTATTTTCTTCGGCGGCGGCACGCCGAGTTTATTTTCACCCTCAATGATTGGACGCATTTTACAAGGTGTTTTTGATCGCTTAAATACGCCCAACAATATCGAAATCACACTCGAAGCCAATCCCGGCACAATGGATGCGGTGCGATTTAAAGATTTTCGCTCAGCTGGCATCAATCGCATTTCACTCGGTTTACAAAGTTTGCAAAATGATAAATTAAAAACATTAGGGCGCATTCACGACAGCTACCAAGCCATGCGCGCCATTGATATTGCTAAAAATGCGGGCTTTGATAATTTTAATTTAGATTTAATGTTTGGATTACCGCAACAAACGATTGATGATGCCTTATTTGATTTGCAAACAGCATTATCATTTCAGCCCACTCATTTATCTTGGTATCAACTCACGATTGAACCGAATACTGTTTTTTACAAACACACACCAACTTTACCTCATGATGATTATATTTTTGAAATGCAAGCACAGGGTCAGGCATTATTATCTGAAAAAGATTTTCAGCAATATGAAGTATCGGCATATTCGCAAAAAAACAAACAATGTCTTCACAATACAAATTACTGGGAATTCGGTGATTATCTAGGAATTGGCGCGGGCGCACATAGCAAAATCACTGATATCGACAAGCAAACGATTCAGCGATTTGCAGAAGTCAAACAGCCTAATGATTATCTAGATAAAAACAAACGTCGCGATGTACATCAAACGATATTAAATAAAGATGATTTGATTTTCGAATTCATGTTGAATGCGTTACGGTTAACGCAAGGCGTTGATACCGAGTTATTCCAAAAACGCACTGGTGTGGCATTTTCAGAAATAGCGCCCATTGTCACAATTGCAAAAAATCGCGGTTTATTATTATCGTCAGACACCAAACTCTCTGCATCAACATTAGGCGCGCAATTTTTAAATGATTTAGTGAGCTTGTTCTTAGTGAATAAATAAGGAAATTGTTTCTTGTCATCCCGGAAATCGCCACAGGCGATTGTCCGGGATCCACCAGCGCGAATCCAAAGCTCATTGTTTTGTAAATTGGATGGGTAGATCCCGGACATTTTTACCAAAAAACGGTAAAAATTCCGGGATGACGCTAGTTACACAAAAACTGCCCGCAATACTTATCAACAAAGTGATATGACAAACCAAGCGCGTAAGTATCCAAGTTCCCAATCGCCCCACCCGGCATCAATCGCATCCAAGTAAGATCCGTCTGCCAATTTTGATCGAAATCATAACTCGCACCCACCGAAAACGTCGGTGTTAATTTGGAAGAATAAGTATTAGCCCCACTGGTACGACCCGTCGTCGCATTAAAATTCGTAATATTCAAAGCACCCGGCGTGGTTGTATAAAGACCGGCAACACCCGCCTTACCAAAGAACCCAATGGTATCTTTAATGGTGAAATCCAACTTACCCACGACATCAATACCACGCACACGTGCAGTTGTACCTGCCGCCGGTGTTTGTGATGCGTTTTTCAATGTGTAATTAATACCAGAAATATAAGTGAAACCACCCTCAAAACCAGCATAAGGATTAAATTTATAACCAAAGTATAAACGGCTAGCAAAAAGTGAACCCTTAGGATTAGCAATACCCGTGTTTGCTTGCGGACTCGTTGAAGTGGGTAAAGGCATGACTTGGATAGTTTGCTGCGATCCATTATTCGCTGTCGGTCCCATCATAAGACCCATATAAAATCCTGGTGCAACTGCTGAAGCATTTAGACTGACTGCAGCCATAGCTGCGGCTAAAATGGATTGTTTGCAAATTACTTTTCGCATCACTGCTTCTTCCTCAAAATTTTGGTCGGTTAAGCTTACACCTTCTCAAATCGAAGGTCACGTATCAAACGACCTTCTCTTAATGCTCGCCGCTCAAATTTTGTAATCACTGGACGATGCGCTGAGCGCTCACTAAATTCTCCAACCCCGGCCGTGTTACGCAATTCCGTGCTGCTTGATAATACTTGCATCATATGTTGCGCATAATCATCCCAATCCGTTGCCAAATGCAATTCACCGCCAACGCGTATTCTTGAATTCAGTAACTTTAAAAATTCCGGCTGAATTAATCGACGCGCATTATGCCGACGTTTTTGCCAAGGATCTGGAAAAAATAATTGTGCTGCTTCCAAACTGTCACAACGAATACATTTTTCTAACACATCAACTGCATCGGCATCATAAAGACGAATGTTTGTCACTTCTTGCTCTTTCATCGCCAACAATAATGCACCAATACCTGGTTTATATGTTTCGATACCAATAAAGTTTTTTTCCGGATGCGCTTTTGCTAATGCTAGTAATGAATTACCAGAACCAAAACCAATTTCTAACACCAGTGGTGCAATGCGACCAAAATCGCGCACCGGCACCATCCAACCTGAAGATACTTTTAAACACACTTCTGGACCAAAAATATCTTGCGCCCGTGCTTGGCTTTTTGTACCACGACCACCGCGGCGCACAAAACTGCGTAATCTCACTATTGTCACGACATCACCTTCAATAATTCTTTATAACTCTCACGACGTTTCGCACTGATTTTGCCATCCATTTCTGCTGCAATCACCTGACAACCCGGTTCCACTAAATGCGCGCAATCTCGGAATTTACAATCACCACTGTATTGTTTGAATTCTGGGAACCCACGCAAAACATCTTTTTTACTCACCGGCCACAAACTAAATTCCCTCACCCCCGGCGAATCAATTAAAAAGCCGCCGCTTTTCATTGGGTATAAATGCGTTGCCGTTGTCGTGTGCTTGCCTGCACCCTTAGGTGACACAGCTGCAACACGAATATCCAAATTTTCACCCAAACTGCGGATGATAGAAGATTTCCCAACGCCTGAAGGCCCCACCAACACTGCCGAATGCGCTTTTAAAGCCGCTGATAGTTGATCTAGCCCTCCTGGTTCTTTGGTGCTTGAGAAAATCACTTGATAGGGAATCGATTCATATTGCGCTAAACGCGTTTTGACGGCTTCACGCTCACGATCTTGTAAAAGATCCATTTTATTCAATACAATCATAGGCTTAATATTAAGCAATTCCGCGGCAATCAAATAACGATCAATCAAATATTCAGACATCACCGGCGGTGGCGCCATGACAATCAAAATGTAGTCGATATTAGCCGCAATCGGTTTCATTTTGCCGTGACCATCGCCACGCGCAAACAAACTGCGGCGCGGTAAAATGTCACTAATAGTCCCCGTTTGATCTTTATCTAAATGCCAACGCACACGATCGCCAACAACCGGCAAATCTTGATTACGACGCAATTGGCATGGAAACACTTGCCCATTGTCCGCAAGAACTGCCACACTACTTCCAAAATAGGAAATAATTAAGCCGAATGAATCTTGTGTGTCGGTTGCTGTCATATAACGCTATACCCAAATGAGAGGTGTACATCATACATGAAAATCTACTTAGTCGGAGGGGCTGTTCGCGACAAAATGCTAGGCCTGCCTGTACAAGAAAAGGACTACGTCGTCGTGGGCGCAACGGTTGCCGATATGTTGGCGCAAGGCTTTCGCAAAGTAGGTAAAGAATTCCCTGTTTTCCTTCATCCCAAAACTCATGAAGAATATGCCCTCGCCCGCATGGAGCGAAAAACAGCTCCCGGTTACAAAGGCTTTGCGTTTGATACTTCAAATACGGTCACGCTCGAAGAAGATTTAATCCGCCGCGATTTAACCATTAACGCCATGGCAGAAAGCGATAGCGGTGAATTGTTTGACCCATACCACGGTAAACAAGATTTAGAAGCGCGAATGTTACGCCACGTTTCACCTGCCTTCGCAGAAGACCCGGTTCGCATTTTACGCATCGCTCGTTTTCTTGCACGTTATCATTATCTTGGTTTTAAAATTGCGGATGAAACCATGCTGTTAATGCAAACCATGGTCGCCAATGGTGAAGTAAATGCCTTAGTCGCAGAACGCGTTTGGAAAGAATTAGAGCGCGCCTTAGGTGAAAAAAATCCGGAACAATTTTTTGCAACCCTGGAACAAGCACATGCAATGAAGATTTTATTTCCAGCCATTCAATTAAAAACACCCGGCATGAAAGCATTGATGGCAGCGGCCGCACAAAAGAAAGCAAACATTGTTCGCTTTGCCGTTCTGTTACATGACATCCACGATGAAAAAGTGATTACCGCATTATGTCATCAATACCGCATCCCAAATGATTTTAGTGCGCTAGCACTTGTTGTTAACAAACATTATCAAGCGGCATTAAATGCTAAACAACTAAATGCTGAGCAATTACTTACTCTCTTTCTTGCACTCGATATCTTTCGTCGCGCTGAGCGTTTTCAAGATTTCTTACAAACATTAACCTGTATTGATAACCATTTTGATGACACTTGGTTAAAAAATTGCGCCGACAATTTAAAAACACGTTCGGCTATTTGCGTAAAAGAATTAATCCAACAAAATTACACCGGTATCGAATTAGCGCACGCCTTAAAAAAACAACGCTTACTTATTTTGAATGAAATCTTACAAAAAAACTAAATTCCTTTATCCTGCTAACCGCCTTTGTTATGATTGCGATACTGTACCATCACGATTCATCACAAGGAGCTAGCAATGAAGCGTATTGTTAAGGCATCACTATTTGCCGCCATGTTTTTAAGCAGTGTTTCTTTCGCCACCCAAGCATCCGCCGCTAGTAGTAGCGCAACCCCCGCTGAAAAAGCGAAGATCGAAGAAGTCGTTCATCAATACCTCATTGCAAAACCTGAAGTCATCGTTGAAGCGATGCAAGTTTTACAAAATCGCCAAGTAGAACAAGCTAAACAATCCATTACCCAAACACAAAAAGATGCGCCCCGTTTTTCTAAACCATTGTTCAACCAAGCAGGCGACCCTATTGCTGGCAACCCAAATGGTAAAGTGTCTATCGTAGAATTCTTCGACTACCAATGCCCACATTGCGTCGATATGGGCCCTGTGCTGGATGAAGTTATCAAAGCCAATCCAAATGCTCGTATCGTCTTCAAAGAATGGCCAATTCGAGGCCCTATGTCTGAAATGGCGGCGCGCGCTGCTCTTGCTGCTAACAAACAAGGTAAATACCTTGAGTTTCACCGCGCATTATTCGGCGCTAGCCAACAGTTATCTCAAGAATCCATTCTTGAAATCGCGAAAAACATCGGTTTAAATGTCGATCAATTCAAAAAAGACATGAACGATGCCAGCGTCACCTCCCAATTGAAAGCGAACATGGATTTAGCAAAAGAATTAAAACTCTTTGGCACACCAGCGTTCTTCATTGGTGAAACCACGGGTAAAGGCGGCACCATCACATACATTCCAGGTCAAATGAACCAAGTTCAAATGCAGGAAGTGATTGATAAAGTGAAGTAGTTTCAAGTCGTCACCCGCCGCTCCGTCGTTGCGAGAAGCCGCAGGCGACGAAGCAATCCAGCTTTCAAGAGAAATCAAAAACTGGATTGCTTCGTCGCCTGCGGCTTCTCGCAACGACGGAGTTTCGGTCTGGCTCTCTCTCCCATCCTGCCTTGTCATCCCTCACCAAAAGAGTAAAATAACTCCCCTTACTCTACCTAAATAGGCAAAAAACCTATGATACACACTCTATCAACGCAACAATGGGATGAGCAATTTTCGGACAGTACACTGTTAGATGCTATTACGCGCCTAGAAGGCGGGCATGTTTTGTATTTTCCTAAACTGGCTTTTACGTTAAAACCAGAAGAAAGAATTTTTTTAACTCCCGATTACGCAGACCCTCACGCGAAAAATATTAGCTACAATCGCCAACTGCGCAAATTATGGGGTGTACGCGCACTCAGCGATCAACAACATGATCAATTAAAAAAAATGTTAGATCGTTTTGCCAGCTCGGCTGAGCAATTGGTAAAAAATATTTTACCGCGTTATGCCAATCAACTAACCCTCGCTCGCACTAGTTTTCGGCCACTACAAGTTAGCAATCGTAAAACATCTTATCGTAAAGATGACAAACGTTTACATGTTGATGCTTTTCCATCTGCGCCCAATCAAGGCAATCGCATTTTACGCGTGTTTTGCAATATCAACCCAGAAGGGGCTGATCGCGTTTGGCGTTTAGGCGAACCCTTTGAAACAATTGCTGAGCGCTTTGTGAATCAAATCAAGCCGCCGATTCCAGGCAGTGCTGCCGCATTGCGTTTTCTTCGCATCACCAAAAGTTATCGCACAGCGTATGATCACTACATGTTACGCATGCACGATCAAATGAAAGCCGATGAACGTTATCAGCGTGATTCAAAACAACAAGAAGTAAGATTCCCACCTGGCAGCAGTTGGATTGTGCAAACCGATCATGTTTCGCATGCGGCTATGCAAGGGCAATACCTATTAGAACAAACTTTTTATTTGCCGGTGGAGGCGATGCTGGATGAATCGCAGGCGCCGCTAAGAGTGCTTGAGAAATTGCTAAGGAGAGAGTTGGTATAAACGTGCCCTGAACGTGCCGGCGTGCGTGCCCATTCACGGGCACGACTTTAGCTTACGCCACCAACCGAATCGGTTTTACTCTTCCGTCTGCCAACACTTCGCCAATCCCTAAAAACCGCGCATCTTCTGAAACTAATCGCACCAACGAACAACCCGTTGGTAAGGGTGCGCGCACGGCTTGACCCATACGCATATAAAATACCGCTGACGTCGATAACCGCACTGAAGGAAAACTCTCAACAGAGGTTTCAACGGGTAGCAAACAAGATAATAATTTTTCTTGGCCGCCACTTTCTAACATTTCTTCTAATTGATCTAAGGTGTATGAAGTTGCATCGTCGTAAGGTGAAACATTTAAACGGCGCAATGCGATGACATGGGCGCCACAACCTAACACGCGACCCATATCTTCCACTAACGTGCGAATGTAAGTGCCTTTACTGCAATCAACACGAATGGAAAAACGATCTGCTTCTACTTCTTCTACTTCAATGCCAAAAATAGTAATTTTTCTAGGCTCGCGTTTTACTTCAATGCCTTGGCGCGCTAATTCGTATAAGGGCTTGCCTTGCAATTTAATGGCAGAAAACATAGGGGGGATTTGTTCAATCTCACCAATGAATTGATTCGCCACGCTTAATACGCGCTCATAGGTAACATCAATCACGGGCTTTGAAACCGTCACATGACCTTCACTATCGCCCGTATTAGTTTCTTCACCCAATTTTGCTGTCACAAAATACGATTTATCAGATTCTAGTAAGAATTGTGAAAATTTAGTCGACTCGCCAAAACAAATGGGCAACATGCCGGTTGCGATGGGATCAAGACTACCTGTGTGTCCTGCTTTTTTGGCATTAAATAAACGCTTCACGCGTTGTAATGCACCATTTGAAGTTAAGCCGATTGGTTTATCTAACAAGAGAATACCGTTCACATGTTGACGCATGCGCTTTTCCACTAAAACCCCCAGGATGTGTCAATTTTTATTTATTCTTTGCTGCTTTTTTTCACGGCAGCGTCTATTAAACTTGAGATATGAAAACCATGCGAAGTGGATTCATCAAACACAAAACGTAATTCCGGCATCACGCGCAATTTCACGGCTTTAGCTAAACTGTAACGAAACGATTTTACGTGTCGGTTTAATGATTTCACTACGTCTTTTACTTGTTCAGGATCATCTAGCAACACACTAACATGTATTTTTGCAAACGAAAGATCGCGCGCAACAGACACACCCATAATGGTGACTAAGTTAAATCGCGAATCATTTGCATCATGTTGCACAATGGGCGCCAATGCTTTTTGAATCAAATCATTGATGCGCTCAGTGCGCTCATAGGGTCGCTTCATGCTGTTTAAATCTCTCGTCGTACTTCAATGCGTTCGAATACTTCGATTTGATCGCCAACTTTGATATCACTGTAGTTCTTCACAGCAATACCGCATTCCATACCATTACGCACTTCACTGACGTCATCTTTAAAGCGACGCAATGATTCCAATGCACCTTCAAACACGACAACATTGTCACGTAACACACGGATTGGATAGTTGCGCTTAATGTTACCTTCGGTAACCATACAACCAGCCACAGCGCCTGTCTTAGATGAACGGAACACATCGCGCACTTGCGCCATGCCCAAGATTTTTTCGTGAATTTCTGGCGCCAACATACCGTTGATTGCTTTTTTCACTTCATTAATCACATCGTAAATAATACTGTAATAATGAACATCAACGCTATTTGCTTCCATTAATTTACGCGCTTCAACATTTGCACGCACGTTAAAGGCCATGATAATGGCTTTTGATGCGATTGCTAAGTTGACGTCACTTTCATTAATGCCACCGATGCTACTGAAAATAACATTCACTTTTACTTCAGAGCTCGATAATTCTGTTAACGCTTGTTTCAACGCTTCAACAGAACCCAATACATCGGCTTTAATAATTAAGTTTAACGTTGTTTGCGTCGATTTTTCAGCTTCGATGCGTTGCAACAAATCTTCTAACTTAGGTGCTTCGCGTGCTAATTTTACTTCGCGATGCTTCATTTGTCGGAACAAGGCAACTTCACGTGCGCGTTTTTCCGTTGGCACAATAATAAAATCATCGCCTGCTTGCGGAATACCCGACAAACCTAATACTTCAACAGGGATGGAAGGACCTGCGCTTTCAACCGGATGGCCTGTTTCATCAAAAACAGCGCGAATACGGCCATATTCTAAGCCCGCCAAAATCACATCGCCTTTACGCAACGTACCTTGTTGCACTAACACACTCATCACAGCACCACGACCACGTTCTAAACGTGATTCAATCACAACACCGCGTGCCAGACTATCTGCTACTGCTTTTAATTCTAATACTTCAGATTGCACTAAAATCGAATCTAATAATGCATCAACGCCCATACCGGTTTTCGCCGAAATTGGCACAAACATAGCATCACCGCCCCAATCTTCAGGCACTAAACCATGTTTTGTTAATTCTTGTTTAACGCGATCAGGATCAGCGCCATGCTTATCCATTTTGTTAACCGCAACCACAATTGGCACACCGGCGGCTTTCGCATGCTCGATGGCTTCTACGGTTTGCGGCATCACACCATCATCCGCTGCAACGACTAAAATCACGATATCGGTTAATTTCGCACCGCGTGCGCGCATAGCAGTAAATGCAGCGTGACCGGGAGTATCTAAAAAGGTAATCGTACCCTTTGGTGTTTGCACGTGATAAGCACCAATATGCTGGGTAATACCACCCGCTTCAGATGCAGCCACTTTTGTCGTACGAATGTAATCCAGTAACGTTGTTTTACCGTGATCAACGTGACCCATAATGGTAATCACCGGTGGTCGAGTAACAGCAACACCACTTTCTTCTTCGCCTAATGTTTTTACTAAATCATGTTCGATTGCATCGTGACTAACCGCTTTGCCTTTGTGACCCATTTCTTCAACGACTAATAAAGCGGTTTCTTGATCTAACACTTGGTTGATCGTCGCCATCATACCCATTTTCATTAACACTTTAATCACTTCGGCGGCTTTAACCGACATGCGTTGTGCTAACTCGCCTAAATTAATGGTTTCTGGCACTTCGACTTCACGCACAACCGGTGTTGTTGGTCGTGTAAACGCTTGTACTTTAATTTTTGGATGATGTCCGTGACGTGATTTACCGCTTTTACGCATGGCATTATCAGCATCATCGTCATCTTGTTTTAAAACACGGCTTAAATCAGCACCGCGAGACAATAAGGATTCAAAACCTTTGTCACTGCTATCACCACCACGATTGGAATCGCGTGATTTCTTTTTCTTTTTCTGACGATCACTTTCGGTTTCGTCAACTTCGCCTTCAATACGATGCTTTTCTTTACGTTTAAGTAACTTTGCTTTCGCTTCTTCTTGTTCGGGTGTTAACGGAACGACTTCTTCGGCGTATGTAGGTGCCGCATCAACTGATGGCGCTAACGCTTCAGTTGCTTTTGCTGTTTCAGGTGTTTCAGCAACGATTTCTGATGTCGCCACAGAATCTAATACTTCGACTTCTTGTGCGGCTACATTGACATCATCGTGTTGCTGCTTGCTTTCTTCTTCTTGTGATGGACGCTTCACATAAGTGCGTTTTTTACGAACCTGGATGCTGACTGTTTTGCCCGCACCATGATGTGAACCACCAAGCTTGATTTCGCTGGTTTTTGCACGACGTAAAACGATTTTGTCAGGTGTTGCATCTTGCTTTAACTTTGCACCATGATTTTGCTGCAAATGACGCAAAAGCTTTTGCTTTTGCTCTTCGCTCACAATTTCACTCGCATTTGCAATAATAATGCCAGCATCTTTAAATTGCCCGAGCAAGCGATCAGGCGATACGCCAATCTCTTCTGCGAACTGGGAAACGGTGGCACCGTCTTTCAATGCATTTTTAATCACGCGGTCAAGCCTCCAAACGCGATCTAGTTATCAAACCAGATTTTACGCGCCGTCATAATCAATTTTGCAGCAAGCTCTTCATTAATCTCGCCGATTTCTAATAAATCATCCACTGATTGCTCAGCCAAATCTTCACGACTCACCACACCGTGTCTTGCAAGAATATAAGCGGTTTGCTTATCCATGCCTTCCATTGCCAATAAATCAGCAGCTGGCTCGACTTCTAGTGCTTGTTCATTTGCAATTGCTTGCGTTAATAACGCCGCTTTTGCACGTTCACGTAGTGATGTCACGAGTGTTTGATCAAAGCCATCAATTTCTAATAACTCTTGTACTGGCACGTAAGCAATTTCTTCTAGGGAAGAAAAACCTTCATTTGCCAACATTTCTGCAACAGAAACATCGACTGCTAATTTTTCTTGGAAAAGTTGTAACACTTTTTCACCTTCAGCAGCGGATTTCGATAACATGTCTTCTTCGGTCATCACGTTTAATGTCCAGCCTGACAATTCACTGGCTAGCTTTACATTTTGGCCGTGACGGCCAATCGCTTGTGATAATTGATCTGCTTTGACAGCAATATCCATCGTATGTGAATCTTCATCGACCACAATGGAAGCGACTTCAGCTGGCGCCATGGCATTAATCACTAATTGTGCTGGGTTATCGTCCCAAAGCACAATATCAATGCGCTCACCGCCTAATTCACCGGAAACAGCTTGTACGCGTGAACCACGCATACCAACGCAGGCGCCTACCGGATCGATACGACCATCATTTGTTTTCACTGCAATCTTAGCACGGGATCCCGGATCGCGCGCTGCTGCTTTGATTTCAATTAATTCTTCGCCGATTTCAGGCACTTCGATTTTAAATAATTCGACCAACATTTCAGGACGAGTACGGCTCACCAAAATTTGTGGGCTCTTGTTACCGTCTGAGTGAATGTCATACAAATAAGAACGAACGCGATCGCTGATGCGAACCGCTTCGTGCGGTACCATTTCAGAACGTGGTAAAAATGCTTCGGCATTACTACCCATATCTAAGATGATAAAATCACGCGTGACTTTTTTAACCGTACCATTAATTAATTGGCCGATTTTTTCGCGATAAGCGCTAACCATTTGTGCGCGCTCTGCTTCATGTACTTTTTGGATAATGACTTGTTTTGCTTTTTGCGCCGCAATTCGACCAAATTCGATAGATTCCATTGGTTGGGTGGCGTATTCGCCTGCTTTGAGATCGCCAAAACCACGTTCTTTTGCTGTTGCTTCGGTCATCATGGTGACGGGTGAAAAATTTTCATCGTCTAAACCCGCATCATCAATGATCAACCAACGTCTGCAAGTAGTGTATGTACCGGTTTTGCGGTCGATGTCTACTTTGACATCCATCTCTTCTTCTGCTTTCTTCTTAGTTGCGATTTCCAATGCTGCTTCAATAGCTTGAAAAATAACTTCTCTGTCCACGCCCTTTTCGTTCGACACGGCATCGACAACTAATAGTATTTCTTTGTTTGTAGCTAATGTTTCTTTACTCATTGCAACACCTCACCAACTTTAATCGTCTGTCCGATTGATGCGAACATCTCCAATGATATTTGCCTTGTCTACAGCAGCATAAGGCAACACAACTTCTTTTTCCGAACCTTCAACTAACAGGTGGATACTCTCACCAACAACCTGCTTTAGTATACCTTTGAACTGACGCTGTTGGTTAATCGGAGACTGAAGACGTATCTTAACCTGACTACCAACATGTTGCTCAAAATGTTTTAACTCAAATAGCGGTCTATCGATACCGGGGGATGAAACTTCCAAGCTATATCTGCTTTGGAAGGGATCTTCAACATCCATCATCGCGCTCACCTGACGGCTGACTTTAGAGCAATCTTCAACAGATACGCCCGTTGGGGTATCGATGAAAATACGAAACACTTTGCTACCATTCATCGGCAAAATTTCAGCACCAATATAGTCGTAGCCCATCGAAACTAATAGTGTTTCAAGGCGCGCATTTAAAACCGGATCTATCTTTTTCATCAATAAACTACTCTTCAGATAACAAAAAACCCCATACAGGGGTCTTCAAAGTTTGTCACTGTATTTGGTAGCGGGGGCAGGATTTGAACCTACGACCTTCGGGTTATGAGCCCGACGAGCTACCAGACTGCTCCACCCCGCAGTAACGGCCGCCATTGTATTAAACTTTCATATTTTCAGCAAGGGATATATCTAGCATTATTAAAACTAAGCTGGATTTACGGGTTTCCATTGATGTGAGACTGCGCAACAAGTAATCCACGATGCGCCACCCCCAAATGAAACAGCCGGCCAACCGCCGTAACCAACCTCTTGCCGCCAACCATACATAACCGGCTTTTCCGGCGGACAAGTGAGACGCATATTAGCGCCGCCATTCCCCGCAACGATGACATAAGCGGATGATCGAATCGGTTGGGTACAATTTTCTGTATTCACATAGGATTGAAACCCTTGTGCTACCCATTTTTGCCTTGGCTGCAATCGACTAGACTCCATCGCAAAGGCACTACTGACTAAAAATACCACTATCGTCAAAAATAGAGTTATTTTCATACAAATTTCCCTCTTTACGTGTGCGCATCATACCATGCGCTCACAAAATACGCACCCGTAACCTGGACACGCTCTTCGTGTCCGGGTTTATTTGCGTGACCACCAAACCCGGACACGAACAAACGTTCAGGGACATAGGTAACACGGATGACAATTTGAGAATCAATATATAGAATCAGCAAAAATAATAATAAAAAGGTGAAAAATGTCCGTCACTATATTCTTTATTGAAAATACCCGACAATTAACTGTTTATCAGGAAAAAATTAATTTAAATAGATTGCTTGAACTACTCTCAGAGGCTAGAAACGCGGACCCTAATAATAATTTGGATCTAAGGAGCGCCGCTGAAAAAGCTGCAGCACCCATCCCCGCTATCGCCGTCTCCAAAATCAAATTTACACAATGCCGCTTTGAAAAGAAAATTTTTACTTCTAACATCAAGGCAATAGTGACTGCTCTAGAAAACGCTAATGCGGTGACAGACTTAATTTTTTCAAAAGGCTGCAATATTGATTCTGACATTATTAAAGAATTTTCTAAAATTTTACTGCTAGTCCAATCACGAATTATTCAGGTGACTGTTGAGCGAGAAGCTTTAGTCAAACAGAATGATTTCGAAATAAAATTCATTCCATTTTTGCAACTCTTGCTTCATGAGGAATGGTCAAAATATTTTTATCAAACATGGGCAATACAATTAACAGGTAAAGCAAGCAGCGAATTGAAAAACAAGGTTGAAAAATATAATGCGCTAGTCGCGGATATTAATGTCTGGCGTTTTGATTTTCAGATTCATAATGGCGCTTGTTCGATACGAATGATAGTAGATGGTCACCCACCTTTCATCGCATTTATTAACGAACAATTTTCCGCTTGGCATGAAAAAGGTCGTGCGCTCTTAAATGAAATGAAGCGATTCATCGATGAATTTAAAGGGGCAAAAAATATTGAAGAGAGAAATCTTGCCATTTTGCTTTCTGATTTACGGGAAGAAGTTAAAGATTTAATTCCGCATAGTCGAGATGCAAACATTTCTTCTAGTGAAAAGCACACCTATCTTCGATATGCAAAGCTGCGCGAAACCTTTCAAGGCGTAGTGCAAACCCTACAGTTAAGTGGAAAATTAAATCCAAACGTAACGTTACACGCTGACGTGTTCAGCATGTATTCTGATTCAACTATCATTGAACCACAAGAGAATCAAAGCACCGCCCTAAAGACAATGCTTTTATCCCTAAAAGCATCGTTATTTGGCTTTGCCGCACACCTAAACGCAGAAAATATCACTACGCCCGCGAATAAATTCTTTGAAAGCGCCATTACCGAAAACAAGATTAAAGCGTTTTTACAAGAATTAAGCGCATTGCCTTTGCAAAGCTTATCGGCGACTTCAATTAGCAATATTGGTTTTCAAATTCTTTATTATTTTAAATTAAGTTTTGGCACTTGTACCCTTGAGAAATACTCAATACATTATGATAAATTAGCAATTGACCTTATTGGGCAATTTAAAAGATTAATCGAAGGCAACCCCTACAGCCACATATCAAAATTAATATTTACAACGTTTGAAGATATCATGAGTTTCTGCGATTCTTCTGAATTTTGCACGAGGATACGTGACAATATTAATAGCATCTTGCCTCTCATTAAAACATCAAGAGATGTTGAATATAATGATGCATCGTTAATCAGAAATGCTTACTTAGATCAAATGCATATTATTATGCTTTATTTTTCAGCCATGATGGCGCGATTCAATTTATTGGCAGAATCAGCCCACATCAAAAGCCTCGAACAAAAACTTAATTTTGCAGCAACAATGGCGGCAGGACTCGGTCAAGTTCCGGCAAATATAGCCTTAATACAACGCCTTCTTGATCGAAATAAAGTGATGTTTATTTTAGGAAAAGATAACACCATTACAGTATATAATAAGTTTGCAAGTCGAAGTCAGCTGGATATCGTTATTGCACTTAGCAATCAATTAAGTCAACACGAGCCTCAACTTCATCATGAAAAAGTAAAAATTGAAAAAGAGGTGGCGTTATTAATTAAAATATATCAGCACTGTCTTACGGCGCTATCGAGTGGGTGCACTAATCCTGAATTTTTACAGCAAATTGAAACCGCCAAGGAAAAAGTGGCACGATTACAACAAATTGCTGACGAAGTTAAGACACCCCCACTTCCCGCCAAAAAAATAAAAATCGTCACCAAAAAAGAAAAGCCACCTTTACCGAAAAAGAAATCCATTATTCAATTACCTAAACCTGGGGAGCCGATGGCTTCTAAAATTGAATCCCCTCAATCAACACTCTGCCCTGATGAGTCATCAAACTACAAATTCACTTTTAGTAATTTTGAAATTATTATGCCAGAAACGCTAAATATATTTTTTAAAGCTTTACAAGAAGCGATGCCGATGTGCCGGCCGGTGGTTTTCGGTGAGTTTGTCGGTGATATCATGGTGCAGTTGACTCATCCCGATCTAGGTTTACTCATTTTACCAAAAGTGCAAATTGGCATACTGTCAGAAGATTGGCAAAATGTGGATCTACCCAAACTACGACAGATAATACCTGATCTAGAAGATGCTGATTTTCTCGCTAACAAATATCGTGGTACTTTTTTAAATTGGAAAATTGACATTTACGTCCAAGATGCAAAACATTTCGATCTGAATGCTTTTTTATGTTGTCGTTATATAAATGTTAATACATTTTTCTTAACACCGGCAGGCGTCGTATGGGATAACCATGGCTATGCTCATCAAGACATTCAGCAAAAATTGGTGCGCTTTTTACCAACGATTACACAATTTAATGAGCCGCAGATGTTGCTGGATTTCATTTACGCGCTGATTAAATATAAATTTAATGCTTTGCAAACTGATATAAATTTTATTAATAAAGCTGCGACTTCTTTACTAAATATACCGCCAACTCAGCTGTATCAGCATTTTGTAAAAATGTTTCAAGCCGGCATGACAGCAAGAGCTTTTCAAATATGGCTAGATACTGGTGTTTTAAAGGTATTATTCCCAGAAGTTGCGATGGCTTGCGGTCAAAGTGAAAATACTTTTAATAGCTATAAACTATTTTTCACTCAAACAGATCGGCTTGGTAAAGAATCTAAATTTGATTCTTTACTGTTATTATCTAATATTTTTAAAATAGCGATTCAAGATGAATGGCTTCATTCTTCACGCCCTGATGTCACGCGATGGCTTGAAATGAAAGCAGCGACCTCCAACTCTCCCCTAATCAAATCACTGGGCGCAGCCTCTAAGGCTTATCTAGTCCAACAAATTGCAAATCGTTTGCAACAGTTTTCCGCGACAAAAGTTTCAACTTTCGCCCCTGCACTTTTCGGGGCAACTCATTCAGCACAAGCAACCCCCCAAGACAAACAAATCAACAACAAAGTGCATTCCACCACTGCCCCCCGCTGACATGTAGGCTGGACACGCTTTTTGTGTCCGGGGTTGCTGTATACAGATGTATCCAGATGCAACAAACCCCGGACACAAAAAGCGTGTCCAGGCTACTTGTGTCTATAGTTTTATTTCATGGGACTTGGTTGTTTGAATTGCTAAAAAATAAACACATTAAAAACGACGCCCTTGCCAAATACAGGTGAATCTGCGTATATTGCACACACACGTACTGAAATGAAAGACTGCCGCTCATGTATATTCTTTACTTCTATGTTCCCGACACTCACTTGGAAATGGTTAAAAATGCTATCTTTGCAGCAGGTGCTGGCAAGGTTGGCAATTATAGTCATTGCGCTTGGCAGACGTTGGGGGAAGGACAGTGTTTACCGTTAGAAGGCAGTGAAGCGTTTATTGGTACGGTTGGCAAGATTGAAAAAATTGCGGAATATAAAGTTGAAGTAATTTGTACAAATGAAAATATTAAAAAAGTGATGGCGGCTTTTAAAGAAGCGCATCCTTATGAAACACCTGCTTATCATGTAATACCCATCGCTGATTTTTAACTAATAATAAAAAAGGATGATCATATGACATTTAGAACAACCATGGATACCAATCAAATACATCTTAATACATTACTTGCCAAGAAAGATGGTGCTGCGTTATTAACGCTCATTAGATCGAAAGTATCTAAAAGTGAATTCGACATTATCGCCAATCAAATCAAAAAACTTGTTACTCTCTCGAATGTTGTTTCCATTGTTGATATTTGCCGTCAAATTAATAGACTTGACCCTCAAACCCTATTGAGCTTCTTAGCATTTTTAAATGACGACGAACCACTAGTGCAACGAGAATTATTTCACTTTGCAGAACACGAATTAAACGACGATGAATTTCATACTTTGTTTGATCTCAGCCCTCAAACCATCATCAAATTAATAAATACTCGCACAGCGCTGCTATCAAATACTGCCTTTCAACAAGGCATGCGAACGCCATTACAAATTTTATTTGAAATGGTTAGTAAAATTTACGCTAACGATATGAATGAAAATGCTATTTTAAATTTATTAGATGACCCAACAGCACTCATCGAACTACTGAATGATGAAGCAACATTTTGTGAAACACCAAATGCTTTGCGCAGCCCAAGCGCACAGCAACCATTGACTCCTGTTATTTGCCGAAGCGGCAGCCCCGTTTTTAAATCAGGATCAGCCAATTGGCGCACAGCCAGCACTGATTCACTACAAACCTTGCACTCACGATTAAGGCATGGGCGAACTGTTTCATCGTCTGAATAACTATTCCTTTATATTTATACAAACCCGGACACGAAAAGCGTGTCCGGGCTACATCCTTCATGTCCGGGTGCCTTTCCCCTCACACAAAGACAAACTCACACTCAACCCAACATTTGAGGTAAGATAACTCAATGAGCATAGACATCGAACGTCTTATTCATAGCTTAAAAACAGCGATCGCTTGTTTGTTCGCTTATATCTTCACTCACCTCTTAGGTTTGCACTCTGATCCTTGGATTATCATTACCGTTATTGTTGTCATGTGCGCGCAAATTTATGTGGGCAGCGTGATCCAAAAAGGATATCTGCGCTTCCTGGGGACATTAATCGGCTGCTTGCTGGCAACCATCACTTTACTTAGTTTTGGTCACAGCGCCCTAACCATCATGGCAACGATCGCACTTGCTGCTTTCATTTTTAGCTTTATTGCAACCGGCACAGAAAGCTTAAGTTATGCCGGAACGTTAGGCGCCGTCACGACCATTATCATTTTAATTAGCCCAACACCAACACCACTGATTGCTGGTCAACGATTTTTAGAAATCAGTCTAGGTATTTTAATTGCGACTCTCATTTCGCAATTTGTACTGCCCATTCATGCACGCACGCATTTACGTCGCGCGCAAGCACAAACACTAGAAGAATTGCGTCGCTTTTACCAAGCCACCATGATTGATCGCAGCATTGAATCATCTGAAGATTACCAAGAATTAGAACAAAACATTATCGCCACACTAGTACGTCAACAAAAATTAGCGAAAGAATCAAAACATGAGTTATTTGGCGAAAAATTTAATGCCGAACACATGACTTTAACCCTTTACTGTGAGCGTGAAATGTTACGCGCAACTTCCTTCATGTATCACGCCATTTCTGATATTGACGCTGAAATAAATTCATTAAAAAATGTGACCGCGATTGATCTATTTAATAAAACCATCATGGCGTCCCTTGAAACATTACATCAAGCTGTAAAAACCAAAAATACGCAGAACCTGCATATTCATGCCGTAGATATCACCGGCTTACGACAAACAGTGCTAGCAGCAGTGGGTGATTTTTCAGCTGAACAAGCGATTTATGCGGATGGTTTTTTGTTTTCAGCGGAAATACTTAATAAAGCGTTGACGAAGTTAGCGGGATTATTTGGCGTTAATGTTTTGTAACAATGCGCATTCATGTCACCCGGAAATCGCTTTTAACGTGCCCGTGAGCGTGCCCGCGTGCGTGCCCGTCTTTTGATTTTTTAAAGGCGAAAAAGACGGGCACGCACGCGGGCACGCTCACGGGCACGTTAAAAGCGATTTTGGAGAGTGGCAATTTAACAATTAATGCGGGCTTTCTAAACTTAACACACCGGAGTTAAAATCATACGCAAATAATTCTGCATACCGGCCCCACTCAATCACGGTACGCAATACTCGCTCTGCTTCCGATTCTGAATGATAATCTTCAAGCATCGATAAGAAATGCTCTTCAAGTGCGCGGTGTCTTGGATGCTTGACTAATTGATCGTAAATATATCGCGCTAATGGTACGTATTTTTTTAATAACACCGAGAATATTTTTTTACGCTCCAAAATATCCGCTTCAACAAATGCTTTACCTTCTTCTGTGATTGCGATATCACCCTTCGATACTTTGGCAAAACGTAAAATTTCTAAAAATTCTGTTAACGGAAACAAATCATCAATGTCTAACATTAAAGTATCAGCAACAACGGGCAAATCTAATTTGCCTGACAATTCCGGTGAATTTAAAATTTCTAACAAACCGGTAATTTCAGCAACGCCTGCCTCTGGTAAACGATAACCGATATCAATGGCTAAAAATTTATTCTCGCTATTAACTGTCGCCTCTTCCATCGATTGCGTTGTCATCAATGTGTAAACACGATCAACATGCGTGCGAAAACGTGGATCAAGATCGCTACGCGGAAATGGTAGTGTCACTTTCAAATCAGAGCGAATAGAGCCAGGATTACTGTTAAACACAATAATACGATCAGCAATAGTAATGGCTTCTTCAATGCTATGGGTGACAAACAAAATACCATTTAACCCTGTTTTTTTACTTTTCCATAAATCAATTAAATCGCTTTTTAAGTTATCGGCTGTTAACACATCTAATGCGGAAAATGGTTCATCCATTAACAAAATATCTGGGTTAACCACTAATGCGCGCGCAAAACCAACGCGCTGACGCATACCACCTGACAATTCTTTTGGTAACGCTGTTTCAAAACCATCTAAACCAATCATATCAATGGCATTTAATGCGCGCTCGCGTCGATCTTCACGCCCCACACCTTGTGCCTCTAATCCTAATTCTACATTTTGCAACACGGTCAACCAGGGCAATAAAGCAAATGATTGAAATACCATAGAGATACCACGCACAGGTTCGACAATGGGTTTGCCGCGATAAAACACTTGCCCGCCGCTTGGTTGCATTAAGCCTGCAATAATGCGCAATAATGTTGATTTACCTGAACCCGACTTACCTAAAATCGCAATGATTTCGCCTTCGTACATACGCAAATTAATATTATGCAACACTAGCAAATCTTGACGATCGCCTTTGCGAAAAGAACGTTCAACATTTACAACTTCAATAATCGGATTGGTCATTGTCACTACTCCAACAAAAAGCGATCAACAGCATACACATACAATGGTCGCCAAATTAATCGATTAATGACTAACACTAAAAAGCACATCATACCGATTCCAAGCGCGATTCGAGAAAAATCGCCTTCACTGGTATGATGCGCAATATACGCACCTAAGCCGGTTGCGACCAGTGTTTCATGCCCCCAACCAACCACTTCAGACACTATACTCGCATTCCAGGCGCCGCCTGCTGCGGTTATCACCCCCGTTACATAATAAGGGAAAATCGCGGGTAACAATAATCGACTCCAACGCAACCAACCCACCACACCCAAATTATCGACCACTTGTAACAAATCTTTTGGCAAACTCGAAGCGCCCGCTATCACGTTAAATAAAATATACCATTGCGCACCTAAGATCATGAGCGGTGTTAACCAAATGTTTGGGCTCAAATGATAAGTCACAATCACAATCACAAAAAACGGATACAGTAAATTAGCTGGAAACGCTGCTAACAATTGCGCGATCGGCTGACAAATACGCGCCGCTTTCGGTCGCAAGCCAATCCAGATACCCACCGGCACCCAAATACAAGAACTCAAAATAATTAAAATAAACACTCGAAACGCTGTAATTAATCCTAAAACAAAGACATGCAAAAATTCAGCCCAAGAATAGTTATGATAAATATAACTTGCCAACCAATATACCGACACCACACCCACTAAAAGCGCCGCGGTATTCCACAATAAACTAACACGCATATTATCTTTTGCAGATGAACGCACCCGCGCTACTGATATTACTTTACGCGAAAAGAAGCGAATATTAACAAAAGCATCATATAAATATGTCAACTTCACACCGACATAACGCATCAATTGCGTACGGCGAAATAAATCAATCACCCAAGATTCTGCTACTTTATCGGTTGTAATACTTTCTGCTTTAAATTTCTCAGACCAAGCAACCAATGGCCGGAATAATAATTGATCGTAAATTAAAATGACGATCACCATGGTTAATACAACATAACAAATGGCTTGCATGTCAGCTGCTCTAATGGCAACAGCAATATAAGACCCAATCCCTGGCAACAATATTTTTTGTTGTGACACCGTGATAGCTTCAGATGCCACCACAAAAAACCAACCCGCTGACATCGACGCCATGGTATTCCACAATAACCCCGGCATCGAATAAGGCACATCAATCCGCCAGAAACGTTGCCAAGCAGATAATTGAAACATGGCAGCCGCTTCATTCACTTCGCGTGGCACTGAACGCACCGTCTGATAAAATCCTAACGCCATATTCCAAGCTTGCGAAGTAAAAATAGCAAAAATCGCAGCACACTCAGGCCCTAACATACTCCCTGGAAATAACCGAATAAAACCAACCACGGTGACTGATAAAAATCCCAAAATGGGCACCGACTGCAACACATCAATCATGGGGATAATAATTTTTTCAGCGCGCGCACTTTTGGCAGCCCACGTTGCAAACGTAAAGGTAAACAAAAAAGACACCATCAAGGCAATCAACATGCGCACAACCGTTCGTGCCGCATACATTGGTAATGCATAAGGGCTTAATGAAATAGGTGTAGGTTGGCCAAGCTCATAAGGTGTTGCCATTTGCTTGGCATTGATCGCAAACACCATGATGATCGCCATCACCAAGCAAAACGCCAAAACATCCCAGCGGTTGGGATATAATCGCGCGCGATAAGCGCTCATAAATGTGCTACGCACAAAATTCATTTTGCACCACTCCGCCTTTAATCTGACAACATCCTACCGCCGTCAATTTCAATGACTTGACCGGTGGCATAACTTGCATCGCGTGTAAAAAATAAAACCGCTGCTGCAATATCGCTAGCAGCCCCTGAGCGCTTTAACGCAGTGCGATTGACAATACGCATTTTTTCATCTGATGACATACTATTTTCACCTTCCGGCCAGAGGATTGACCCAGGCGCTACCGCATTGACACGAACATGAGGCCCTAATTCTTTCGCCAATACTTTAGTTGCCATCACCAGCGCACTTTTTGATAAACAATAAACAGAATAATCGCGTAACGGTCGCTCAGCGTGAATATCGGTAATATTTACAATCACGCCATTGGTTTTGGTCAAGGCATCACGTAGTGCTTGCGCTAAAAAAAAGGGGGCCTTGATATTACTATCCATTAAATCATCCCAAGCAGCCTCGGTAACATCGCCAAAATGCGTACGATAAAATTTTGAAGCATTATTAATCAAGGCATCAATGCGCCCAAAAGCTGCCAACGCTTGATCCGCCACTTGCAGCGTATTTTCGCTATTTGTCAACATACCCGCCACCGCTTTCGCTGAATCTGCTCGTATTTTATTTAATTCAGCAACCAACAGAGTCGCCTCATTTACAGAAGACTGATAATGCAAAACAATGTTCATGCCTGATTGGTGCAAGGTGCGCGCAATTTCAGCACCGATGCGTCTTGCGCCGCCGGTGACTAATGCTACTTTGGCATTTTTAGTTTCTACTGGCATACTACGTGTCCAATGTGGGTGACCACAATATTATAGACGTGAAAATGAGCGATGACGACACATTCTGAACCCTTAATGCAATTGCTACGCGATGAGGTTGCGGCCAATAGCGGCGTCATTTCATTTGAACGCTTCATGGAGCTTGCTCTCTACCATCCAGAAGGTGGCTATTATCAAGCAAAATCGTTCTCGATTGGTAAATCGGGCGATTTCACCACCGCATCTGAACTCTCGCCTTTATACGCCCATTGCTTTGCCAATCAATGTCAACAAATTGCCAACAACGAGCCTTATGATATTTTAGAGTTAGGCGCAGGGACTGGTCGTTTTGCTTGTGATTTATTGCAAAAATTAAGCTATTTGCCCGATCATTACTATATTCATGAAATCAGCGAAGCACTTATCAATCAACAACGCGACATGATTGCAACCCACGCACCTGATTTACTGTCACGCGTCATTTGGTTAAAAACCTTACCTGAAAATTTAAACGGCATCATCATCGCCAATGAAGTACTGGATGCATTACCTGTGACTCGTTTTCGTATCAGTGAAAATCAAATTGAAGAACGTGGTGTAGCCTTTAAAGATGATCAATTTATTTTTTCTAACATGCCATCATTACTTCCTGACTTATTAACAAGAGTTTCAGAATTACAACAAAAGTATAACTTGCCCGTTGGTTATGAATCAGAAATCAACTTCAAGCTTTCGCCTTTCATTCACGCATTATCTCGCGCATTAACGCGCGGCGTGATTTTATTAGCCGATTATGGTTACGGTGAAGCAGAGTATTATCACCCTGAACGCAACAGAGGCACGCTGAATTGTTTTTACCAACATCAAAGCCATGCAAATCCGCTGATTTTACCAGGCAAACAAGATATCACCGCGCATGTAGATTTCACGCAAGTGGCCATCAGCGCCCTTGATGCCGGTTGTCAATTAAGCGGCTACACCACGCAAACTGGATTCTTATTAAATTGCGGACTAGATAAATTGATCGAAACCGCAGAAAAAGGCTTATCAAACGTTGAATTATTCCACTTGCATCAAGCAATCAAGCGATTAACCTTGCCACAAGAAATGGGTGAACGCGTCAAAATCATGGCGCTTAGCAAAAAGATGGATACCCCATTATGCGGCTTTAAAACACACGATCGACGTCGCGATTTGTAATCTTTTTTTTAAAAGGAACTTTGAACATGAAACATATTTCTAAAATTATCGCCCTCACTTCTTTAGCTGTCAGCCTTAGCAATTGCTCGCAAGTTGATTCCACTAAAGTATTCGATCAAGAACAAGCCGCGTATTTGTTAAATCAAGGCAGCAAATCCTACCCCACCAAACAATTAGTAAAATTATCATTAGCCAATAAACAGGCTTGGAAAAAAATCGATATGTCTTATGGTACCGTTGGCTCGCCTTTCATGTTGATACCACTAGATGCAACGCGTGACAGTTGGCAACAAAGCATACGCACGAAAATTAGCCCCTATGCCGCAAACCCCGATATGACGGCGGATAAATACGTCGAAACCATTATTGCCAATGCCAAAAAAGCCTGCCAACGCGTTAGCACTGATCACCTTGAATTAAATGGGACCACGGTTTTATATCAATTAAGTTTATTTCATTGCGGCGATGAAAATATAACTGAGGTGCAAATCGGTAAAGCATTCAAAGGGGTTGATGCCGTCTATGTTGTCTATTACACCGCAAAAAGCGGAACCAGTGAGCAACAAATCCGGCAAACAGCCAATACCATTAATAAAGCGACGTTAATGAAAAACCCAAGCTATTCTTTATGAATCATCATCAGCTCGCGATTAATCGAAAAACTTAACATGGTTCGGATTAAGACGATAATCGCGAGCACCCCTAATTCATAATAATCCGGCGTGGATGTCGTTCCAATTAAATCGGCGGCAACAATAAACTCTAATCCTAAAATTAAAATCCTGCCTAAATCTAAGCGAATAGCATTGATTTTAACGCCTTGAGTCGTGAGCTTCCCGCATATTGTCATCAGTGAGTACTTATATAGCGCCAACAATACGCCTGAAATGACAATTAATACGCCTATTGTTGACACACATACTTGTACAAAACCTAGTATTTGATGTAAATTTAACCAGCTTCCCATAGCATCCTCCCTAACTCCATGATAAGATCATCATTCCACAGCGGGTAAGAAATAACAAATAATGCACGTGGATGCTGGAGATGGTACCGATGACGCGTACAAGATTGAGTAGAAGGTTGAATCGAGCACGCGACTTAGACCTTAACGAGAGCAAAACACGTTATGAGCGCCGCTTAAATCCCGATAATGACGATGACGATCTCGCCGATATAAAAACACCCATTACGAGCCAAAGATCACCTGTCGCATCAACGTCACCCCCTAATGAAGCCGCAAGTGATTCCGATGATGAATCAAGCCCAAATAGTACGGCGACTTTCCTTTTTTCAATCACAACCAGCATTATCATTGCTACTGCCGTAGCATTAGCCCTTTATTTTACAGCGCCCGCGATCCCCGTGCTTGGCCTCATTCTTGGTGGTTTTGCAGCGGCCATCGTGCTCACTTTTACGATTAACGCTATTGCCAAATACACGATGAACAATCACACCGATTATTCCATTGGTGATTTAAGGCCGGAATCACCTTCTTGCTTGCCAAGAGTATCTTGTACTAGCACCATCTTGTTAAAATTGCGCAATTTTTTTACAGACAAATATTCTTACGACCCAAAACAACATCGTGAGGGAAAAGAACGACAAAAACGCCAACTCTTTGATGATGATTACGTTGATGAAGACAACCTCACCCACGTGCTTGCCAGCCTAGGTGACAACCCCGCAAGCAGCCAAACAAAATACGGCTCTCTTAGTGATTCCGATGACGACGATCTACTTCTGAAATTAAAAAAATAAAAAAATCAATCAGTTACACTGCTGTTAATATTTCCCGCCCATTTCTTTGTTAGAATGGTGGAAAAATAACAAGGAGTGTTAGCCCATGAAGCTCCAAACCATTCGTTTTGATAAAAAAGGTTGGTCGGTTAAAGAATTCCCTAAAATGGATTCTGCAAACACGCTTATTTTAGTATTCGCCGCTCCTAGCTTTATCGATCATCCTGAACCCATCGAAGCATTAGCGAAAGCATACCCGCAATCCAAGATTATCGGTTGCTCTAGTGCGGGTGAAATTTATGACGCCAGTATTTTTGATGAAAGCTTATCAGTCGCCATCATGCAATTTGAAAAAACCCATATTAAAATCAGTAAAGCTGAATTAGATGCTAACAAAGATTCAGAACAAGCAGGGTTAGCCCTTGGCAAAGAATTAAATGCCGATGATTTAAAAGCAATCTTTGTATTATCTGATGGCACCAATGTGAATGGCACTGAATTGGCAAAAGGCTTAAACGCTCTCAACAAAAAAATCACGGTCACCGGCGGCTTAGCAGGCGATGGTAGTCGCTTCAAAGAAACGTGGTCTATCTATAATGGCAAAATAACTAAAAATTGCGTGGTGGGTGTTGGCTTTTATGGTGAACATATTCAAATTGGTCACGCTTCAAAAGGTGGCTGGGATATTTTCGGACCAGAACGTCGCATCACACGCTCAAAAGGAAATATTTTATTTGAATTAGACAATCAACCCGCATTGAAACTCTATAAAAATTATCTGGGCGAACAAGCGGACAATTTACCTGCATCAGGATTATTATTCCCATTAGCCATTCGCAGCGATTTAAATAGTGATAAGCGCTTAGTACGCACTATTTTATCCGTTGATGAAGCGAATTCTTCATTAACTTTCGCGGGTGATATTCCTGAAGGTTATTTAGCACAGTTAATGAAAGCGAATTTTGAACGTTTAATCACTGCTGCAGATGAAGCAGGCACTATTGCTACCAGCCATTTAACAGCTGTTAGCGCCACAGAAGTAAAACCAGTACTCGCTATTTCAATTAGCTGCGTCGGTCGACGATTATTGTTAGGCGAACGCAGTGAAGAAGAAACAGAATCGGTCATGCAATCATTACCGGAAGGCGCACAACAAATAGGATTTTATTCTTACGGAGAATTGTCGCCTTATTCTGAAGACGGTACATGCGATTTACATAATCAAACCATGACTATCACTACCTTTAATGAATAGCCAAGGCGTATTTTATTATGCATAAAATTTTAGATCGGCAATTAAAAAAATTAGGCTTGTGCCGAGAAGAATTGCCAACGCAATTGGATAGTTGGCAACTATTTTTAAAAAATGTTGATAGTTATTACAAAGAATCAGACTCCGATCGTTATCGCATTGAACGTTCGATGGATATTTCATCGAACGAAATGCAACAATTAAATTTAAAATTACAATCCGCTCAAGACATGGCGCAACTCGGTTACTGGACACATAACTTAGCAACCGGTGAAAATAATTGGTCATTAAAAATTTTTCAATTATTCGATTTAGATTTATCCGCCAACACACCAAGCCTTGCCGAAATTATAGAACACATTCATCCCGATGATAGAGCAGCGTGCAACACCGCCATTGAAAACGCCATCAATCATGGCACACCTTACACTCTGCAGAATCGCATGCGTGGTTATGGTGAAAATCAAGAATACAAGTGGTATCAAGTTATTTGCGAACCGTCAGAACCAGTGAACGGTAAATACACAAAATTAGAAGGCGTTGTCATGGATATCAATGATAGACGCAATAGTGAACTTGAAATTGAACGTTTAAATTCGCAACTTGTCGATACAGCAAGACGCGCCGGCATGTCAGAAGTAGCAACATCGATGCTGCACAATATTGGCAATGTCTTAAATAGCGCCAACACAACCACCGAATTGGTCAAAGAAGAGTTAGCGAATGTTGTCTATGAACGCTTACCAGCGATTGCTGAATTACTGTCGAAAAATAAATCCAATCTTACTGACTATCTTGCTGCTGATGAAACAGGCAAAAAGATACCTGAGTATATTATTGCTTTATCGAATCGCATTACCGAATCCAATAATCACATGCGCTCAGAAATTGATTCTTTATTAACACATTTACATCATATTTCTGAAATCACATCAATGCATAAACCACTGAGCGGGGTAAGCGGCGTTAAAGCTAAATTAAAATTATCTCAAGCAATCGATGAAGCGTTAGCTATTTGCAATATCGGTATAAAAAATAGCAACATAAAATTAACCAAAAACATTAAAGAAGATATCACACTGGTTTCTGACAAACATAAGCTTATACAAATCATTATCAATCTTGTGAAAAATGCGGTTGAATCATTATCCGCCTGCACTACACTTAAAGATAAAGAAATTATTATCAGCACATTTCGCGATGAAGAATTTATCACACTCTCTGTGAAAGATAATGGCTTAGGGATTGATAGCGAAACCTTAAAACAATTATTTAAATTTGGTTTTACCACCAAAAAAGATGGTCACGGATTTGGTTTGCATGGCAGCGCTCTAACTGCTAAAGAATTAAATGCGCAATTAACTGCTGATAGTAGCGGCGCCATGCATGGCGCTGAATTTGTATTAAAAATTCGCGCAGCTACACCTGTAGGAGTAACTTAATCATGGCTATTTTAACGCAAAATCATTTTCGCATTATCATCATTGATGATAACACTGAAATCCATCACGATTTCATTAAAGTATTAATGCCTGAAAAATCAATCGCAGCCAACGATAATTTCGACGAAATTGATAAAATCCTTTTTAATGAAAACTTGCGTGAAACCAACAATAATATATTACCAAAGTTTGACATTGATACCGCCACACAAGGGGAAGAAGGTTTCAATAAAATTTGTGAGTCATTAAAAAATGGCAATCCTTATGCGCTAGCATTTATTGATGTGCGCATGCCACCCGGCATTGATGGCATTGAAACCGTTTCTAAAATTATTGAGATTGACAAAAATATTCAAATTGTCATCTGCACCGCTTATTCAGATTACTCATTCGATGATATGGCCAAAATATTAGGCGTCAATGACAATATATTAGTATTAAAAAAACCGTTTGATTACACAGTGGTACGCCAAATTGCATCGGCTCTCACTAAAAAATGGCAATTGCTGCATGAAAAAGCCGATTACGCGAATTTATTAGAATCAAAAGTTAAAAATCGCACGGCATCATTATCTGATGCGGTCGCTCAAATAAGGGCAACACTTGAGTCTTCTGCAGATGGCATTTTAGTGGTCGACAATACGGGAAAAATCATCGACTTTAATGCGAAACTTGCAACTTTATTACCTGATAAAAGTATTGAGAAAAAGCAAACCACCATCGCAGAAATTTTTGACTATATACAAAACAACTCAACCGATGTTAGCGCATTTACTCGCGACATTGATCAAATCCACACTGACAAATCAGCAAGCATCTTAGGCAATTTATTTTTGAAAAATGATATTGCGATTGAATATTACAGCCAGCCTTACTTAATTGAATCAGAAATTCAAGGTCGCGTTTGGAGTTTCCGTGATATCACCAAACGGGCGCAATTAGAAAAATCATTAGCGCATCAAGCAACGCATGACGAATTAACAAACTTACCAAACCGCGGCAAATTAAATCAAGTTGTCACTGATTTAATTGCGCTTTCAAGCGTCAACGGTAATAAATTTGCCTTGTTATTCTTAGACATTAATCGCTTCAAATTAATCAATGATAGTCTTGGTCACCATGCGGGCGATGAGTCATTGAAAGCAGTTTCTGCTAATATGAATAAAATATTAAATGAACGCGAAACATTATTCCGTTTAGGTGGTGATGAATTTGTCATCTTGCTAGACACCTATAAACGCGAAGGCAATATCATCGATTTATGTGAACGTATTTTTTCTGCCTTTGATCAATCGATAACGATTCAAGACACAGAGCTCGTGTTATCCACTAGCATTGGTATCGCACTTTATCCGCAAGATGGCCAAATTTATGGTGATTTATTGCGTAATGCTGATATTGCGATGTATCAATCTAAAGAATCTGGCATCAATTCTTTTGCCTTTTTCTCGAAAAGTTTATTATCCAAAAATACGGAACGATTACAAATTGAATCTGATTTACGTCATGCGCTTGCTAACAATGAATTTGTGTTACATTATCAACCTCAATTTGATGTGCTAACACAACAGTTGCTATCAGCCGAAGCACTCATCAGATGGCAACATCCACGCCGCGGCCTTTTATCGCCGATCGAATTTATTCCATACGCTGAAGATTCTGGGTTAATCATCCCCATCGGTGAATGGGTATTACGCGAAGCTTGTGAGCAATTAAACCGCTGGAAAAAATTAGGCATGCCGCCGATTTGCATTGGGGTAAATTTATCTCCCAATCAATTTCGCGGAGCAGATATTGTAAAAACTGTGACTAATATTTTATTTGAAACCAAAATTGATCCGTCACTGCTTGAATTAGAATTAACTGAAAATTTAATTATCAATAATTTAGATGTCATTGACACTATTCATCGCTTGAAAAAATTAGGTGTTAAAATATCACTGGATGATTTTGGTACGGGTAATTCTAGCTTGAATTACCTACGCGAATTACCAGTTGACCGCATCAAGATCGATCAATCTTATATTCGCAATATCAGCGCTAAACGTGGCGATGAAGCGATCATTAAAGCAATTATTAATATGGCAAAAACGCTAAACATGACAGTCATCGCGGAAGGCGTTGAAACAGACCGTCAAATTGAATTCCTGAAAGACAATGCTTGTAAAGAAATACAAGGATTCATCTATAGCAAACCACTAGAAGCAGAAGATTTACAGAAAATGATGCGCATACCGCATCCGGAAAAAACATGAGTAGAATTATGGCTTGCGAAGACCAGCCATAATCAATGATGCTTCATCAATTTCATTATTTTTTGCTGCTTTTAATTGTTCAAAAAGTTGAATCGCTTTTTTTGGATCATCCATAATTTCAATGACAGCCTCATGTAATGCTAACGCGAATTCTTTAGAAGCGAAATAATAACGACTCGCCAAATTTATTTCACTTTTAGCATAGGCATGCAATCTCATTACACACTCTAATACTGGAAATTCTTTAGGGGAGGATAATATTCTAAGATAAGCATCCCCAACATAACCTAATTCTGCCTTATTTTCAGTAACAAACCCGTGAAGATCATTAATAAATTTTTCGCTTTGCGCAAGGGTTTCATTCCAATCGATTACTTGTGCATGCAGAGCATTAAATGCCTCATTCAATTCTACTCGTAATTCATTTTTCGATTCGACTAATTTTGTTTTGCTAATAATGACCATTGCTGATAATTGATCAACAAATGACTCCATATCTTGGTGAGCTTTTGGTGTTTGCATGTATTTTCTAAACCAGCTATTTTGTAATGCTGCGGCAATATACTGGTCAGTGCGATTAGTCAATGCATCAAGGGCAATATCCCTTATTTGCTCAGGAATGCCATGCACATCTGCCAAGCGTTCGAGATACTGTTCAGGCATGATACAAATCTTTAATATCGCGTGACACAACCCGTCACGAAACGCCTTAAGATCTAAATAATGATATATGCCGCTTGCACCAATCGTATTTTCTCCGTGCGCAATGCTATTTTGCCAATTATACGCAGCATATTGTTCTCGGCTAATATTGGGCAATCGATTTAATAACGATGCCGAAATAGCTAGGCCGTTGTGTGATCCTAATCCTAAATAAGGAGCAAAAGAACAATCACCATCAATATTGACTGGAAAAATCCTGCTCGCTGTTTCACTCAACATTATATGATTTGGTTTTAAATCTACTTCCATCAAATAAATATTAAATGCAAAGAGCTGCGCCAAGTGATAAGCATAGTGGCTTGATCTAAAATAATCAGCAGGAATTGTGCTTGCTCTTACAATTGCTTTGGATAGCACATAAGCATCACCCTTTTCATTGATCACCAACCTTGTTTTGGGTTGACCGCTATTTTTATCCATTAATGTACGTAATATCTCTTGTTTCAATGCTTCAAATACAGCATAAATCGCTGTTTTTCCCGTTTTCATATACCATTTGTAATCAAGCTTAGCTGCATCCACTTCTGCATTTAATGCAAGCTTGGTCACTTCATGCACTTCATTTTCAAATTCGCCTGTTTCGCAAGACTTAACCAATGCATTATGAATCACATAGTGACTATAATTTCTTCTGGGCGTACTCATATTAATTCACCCTAAGGTTAATAGTATGAATATGGCACGCCTGTTTTACGCAGCCGTTTGTCATGGTATTACTCGTTTTGTGTGTGATGAATATTTATATTTATTTTTTTATTATATGTAAAAATGCTTAAAACAGCCTTAACGCGGGGAAACATTGTTGCAACAGACTGTCATCCCGGAATTTTTACCGTTTTTTGGTAAAAATGTCCGGGATCCAGGGTAAGCTTTAAATAGAAAACGAGTTCTGAGCAAATTGATGGGTGGATCCCGGACAATTTCCTGCGGAAATTTCCGGGATGACACTTGCAGGCATCAAAGCAGCGGGAGATAAATAAAACGAATTAGGAATCAACTAGATATGAAATTATCCGGACGAAAAATCGTCCGGATAGCAATAAAAGCTATGAAATACTTCTTTTCGACACTCTCGAACTTACTTCAGCCATGACATTTTTAAATGCGTTCGGTTTGCCAAAAAAACCAATGCGATGACTAACTAAAGCCTCATTTAGGGACAATTCTTTTGCGTCTTTTTTGAAATTTAAAAATTTATTCATGTCGGTTAAATTTTCTTTATCATTTTTTGCGCGCTTTAATGCTTCTTCGATTCTAATGGCTTTCCGCATATTGCCAATACCAAAACAAGAAGCTGCATTTACTTTTAAACGATCAATTTCTTGTTGCACCTTAGCTTCCACTGCTTGCATGTCAGGTTCTGCTTTTTTAACCTCAAAAGCTTGCTTGATTGTTTGACTATTTGATTCCAAACCTAACTGCATTAAGGTTTTGCCGTCTTTTGATTTCAGATTCACATTTGCATTTCTTAATAGTAACTTATTAACCATCTCATAATCTTCGTTGCCCAATGCAATAGATAACGCCGTTACTACCTCACCATTTTCATGAAGCGTTCTATTTACATCAGTATCTTTATTCGCTAACAAAGCATTCACAAGGCGCTCGTTCTGTGTACGCATGGCATATATTAAAGGGGTAGGCAATTTGACGTCGCCCGCATTTGGGTTGGCGCCAGCGTTTAATAAGCATATTGCAAAATCAGTGCGCTTTAATTTTGCTGCCTTCATTAAAAGTGTTTCGCCATCTTTCATTTGATTGGCAGTGTTAGCATTAATAAGGTTTTGAAATTCGACTATTTTACCAAGCACCAAATAAAACATTTCTTCTGAAAAGCCATTTGCCTTATACGCTGCAAGTGCGTCGTCAAAAAAAGCCTGTGCTAGTTTTTTACTCGCGGCATCGGCTGTAAAGATAGTTTTGTTTTTATTTATTTTTGAAATAACCTCTAGCGAGCTCACCGCTAGCGCTTCAGCAAACATTTCAGGCGTGCATTCATAACCATTTTGCAACATCGTTTCAATGATAAGCGCGGCTCCCGATTTTAATGACATAGCAAAGCGAAAATCTAATTCTCTTTTATATTTTTCATCTGAAATTTTTTCTATTAATAATTTAATTTTTTCTGCATTATCGATGATTGGATTTCTGCTAAACACATTCAATGCATTTGAAATAACAACATCATTTACTAACGGTTGTGGTTTAAATTTTAATAATTCAGCTAATGCATTCAACTTGATATTTAAACTTACGCTTGCCTTTAACAATGCATTATCAAGGCCTGTTATGTCGTTACGGCCATGCTCTTGCAACAGCAACAATCCCTGCAATGCTTCTAAATCGCTTGTTCTTACAGCTGCAACCACTCTTGCTCCCATGGTATTATTAGCAACGCTTGCATCAGCACCAGCTTCGATTAAATCTTTAATGAATTTATTATTTTTTCTATTCAAGACTTGCAATAATGCTTGCGTCAATGATGGTGCAATATTGATTTTATCCACGAATATACCTAATTCGATGATGTCATCATATCCTTTTTGAGCGCCGATTAAAAATTCTTGCGCTGCAGTTTTCTTGACATGTTCGCGACACTCACCTTCATGGCCTTCGTAGTTATGCCTAAATTTAATCATGCATAAAGGATTTAAAAGTTGAATGACGCGTGCTTTTTGTTTTTTAATTTCTTCATTTATTGCCTCTTCAATGGGAGGCGTGCTTATTTTCTCTAAAGCTTGAAACAAATATTCGCATATAATGATTTCGCGTATTAGCGCAGGATCAGTTGCGGCTTTTGTTGAATTTGCGCGATATTCCGCAATAATACCTTGATGTTTATCAATTTTCTTTTTCAAAATATCCAGATTCATTTCGCTCATCTCCAGCTGCGTTATACTCAACTTACATTCAATTATTTGTTTGCCTAATATCTGCGAAGTGTGATAATAACAAAATGTAGGCAGCAACACATCTTTTCTCTAATCTTGCCGCAGATATCGGTTAACGAGATAAAAAATAATGAAAAATTACGAATGGGTTTTATTTGATGCCGATGAAACGCTATTCCGTTTTGATGCTTTTCAAGGTTTACAAATCATGTTTCGCCAATGGGGCGTTCACTTTAGCGAACAAGATTTTCAAGCTTATCAATTAGTTAACCTGGCATTATGGTCTGAATATCAAAAAGGCACCATTAGCTCACAGCACTTACAACATCAGCGTTTTGATGCTTGGGCCAAAATCTTGCAAATTCCACACCAAACACTGCACTTAGCATTCATCGATGCCATGGCTAGCATTTGCATGCCGCTTGAGGGTGCAACCAATTTATTAAACGCCCTGCAAGGTAAAAGCAAACTTGGCATTATTACCAATGGCTTTACCGAGCTGCAACAAACCAGACTGCAGCGCACCGGACTTCACAATCATTTTGATTTACTGGTGATCTCCGAACAAGTAGGTGTTGCGAAACCGCATCGTGATATTTTCGAGCATGCTTTTAATATCATGGGAAATCCCTCACGCGAAAATGTTTTAATGGTAGGCGACAATCCTATCGCTGATGTTCAAGGTGGATTAAATGCTGGTTTTGATACTTGTTGGTTTAATCCCAATAAAATCGTTGCGCCCGATGGCATTAAACCACATTTTGAAGTAGCAACACTACAAGAGCTAGAATTAATGCTCTTGTAGCCTGGACACGTTTTTTGTGTCCGGGGTTGTTGCATACAGATATCTCTCGATACAACAACCCCGGACACAAAAAACGTGTCCAGGCTACAATATCATTCTACTGAGCCATACATCGCTGATGGTGCGTTGCTAAAATACGCCCAATAACGATCCCCATATGAAAAATGCCACCACTCCGTCGGGTAATTGACAAAACCATGTGCCTGCATCAATTCCAACAAAAAATCCCTGTTTTTCTGGGTTTTTTTATCAATGAGAGAGCATTTTGTCATGCATAACTCAGGGCTAACAGTGACCCAATCTTTCGCGGTCATACCCATATCCAGTAATTCACCATGGGCCGTCAAAATTTCAATATCAATCGCAGCGCCGGTATTATGGGGCGGAATATTTAATGAGCCATCCATATGGCGCACGGGTGAAATTAATCGCGTCGTTTCATGAAATCGATCTTCATCACTAACATCAGGCAATCGACACAACACACGATGATACTCTTGCTCAAACAACATTTGCTGCACTGCTAAGCTGCGAAATCCTTCATACAAACGCAGGCGCCAACCATTCGGCAAATCACGCTCTGCTCGGCATAGTTTTTCAAAAATGGTTTTGCGCATTTTAGTGTAACAAGGTGCAGTCAACTCGCATTCTGGTGGCGGGCCATAAAGTAGCAAGTCGGATTCTTTGGCATCAACCAGTGGTTCATGGCATTCAATGATGGGGATTGATAAAATTTCAGGATCGGCGATGTAAATTATTTTTTCCATGATTACTCCTGGCTGTTACTAGGCTTTTTGTGTCTGGGGGTTGCTTTGTTGCATCAAACTGTCATCGTATTGTCATCCCGGAATTTTTACCGCTTTTTGGTAAAAATTCCGGGATCCACCGAGATATTAAACAAAAAATATGTTCTGTAAAGATTTATGGGTGGATCCCGGACAATTTCCTGCGGAAATTTCCGGGATGACGGCTTAATGCAACAAACCCGGACACGAAAAGCGTGTCCAGGCTACGGTTGTAAAAAATATTTCTGCCATTCGCCTTGATCATTTAATTCAAACACAGTGCGGGAGTGCATACGAACAAGCGATCCCTCCCAAAATTCAAACTTGTTAGGCATCACTTGAAAACCGCCCCACGTTTCAGGGCGTGTTATTTTTTTATTGGCTAATTCTTTTATTTCAGCCTCATATCGTAAACGCAATGCATCTATTGTTTCTTGGCGCTGACTTTGATGCGATAACGTCGCCGATAATTGTTTCTCTTTGTTGCGATTATAAAAATAGCTATCTGACATCGCGGCTGTTGTTTTACTAGCAACACCTTCAATGCGCACCTGCTGATAAGCATCCGGCCAATAAAACACTAAAGAAACATGGGGATTTTCCGCTATTTCTTGGCCTTTTTGGCTAGTGTAATCGGTGTAAAACACAAATCCGTTAGCAACGCTATGCTCTGCTAACAAAACGACGCGTGAACTTGGGTGACCATTTTTACCAACGGTTGCCAACACCATCGCATTTCCACATGCTTCCTTTTGTTTAGCTGGCAAATACCAAGATGAAAATAGTTCAAATGGCGCATCATTCTTCTTCATCTAAACTTGTCCTTATTGGCCGTTCTGCCAATGACGTTTCGCCTAAATACAGTTTATCAGCGCCCCACTCAGACCATGAACCATCGTACACGCCATGATCTTCATGATTTAACAAATCCAACACAAAATCTAAAATAGGCGCTGTCATGCCCGAACCACAGGTTGATACAATCGGTAAACGCAAATCCACGCCCATGCCAATTAAACGTTTGCGAGTTTTATCTAATGGCTTAAATCTTCCATCGTCTTCAAACAATGAAAAATACGGCAAACAAAAACTACCGGGGATATGCCCTGCTCGCATCATTGGGCGCGGATCAGCCCCACCTGCAAATCGTGTTGGATGACGCACATCAATCACTTGCTCGACGGGATGCTCTACATTTTGTTTCATTTCAGCCAGTGTGCGCACTAATTCATGTTGATAATTGACGTTATAATTTTTAGGGGCAATAACACGCGCCTCCCCACTTTCTTCTTTACCACCAAATCGTTGCCAAGTATTAAAGCCGCCATCTAACACATACAATTGAAATGGATTATGGCCAAACACTTTAAACATCCACAAGGCACGACAACTGGTATGCAGATGGCTTTTATCATAAAAAATAATTTTAAATTCGTTGGTAATGCCTAACTTCGCGATTCTTTCGGCAATGAGTTGCGTATCTTGCGATAGCATATTAGGAATGGGTGAATTGGGATCGTGAAATTCGGTTAAATCAAGAAAACGTGCGCCGGGAATATGACTGTCGATAAACTCAGCGCGCGCATTTTTATTTTCTTGCGGCAAATACCAGGACGCATCTAACACCACCACGTTCTTCTGGCTTTTGCGAAACTTTTCTAATTGACCCGCATTAATTAACCAAGGCACTGTTTGCCCTCAAGTGACGCCTACAACCAATAAACAAAGACAAATAAAAATAACCAAACCACATCAACAAAGTGCCAATACCAAGACACAGCTTCAAAAGCAAAATGATGTTCTGGTAAAAAATGGCCGCGCAAACAACGCAGCAAAATAATGGTTAACATAATAGCGCCAACCGTTACATGCATGGCGTGCAAGCCAGTTAGGGTATAAAACGTTGAGCCATAAATACCGCTAGCTAAAGTTAAATTTAACTCAGTGTAAGCATGATGGTATTCATAGATTTGAAAACCTTCAAAGGTAAAGCCTAATAAAATCGTTAAAATCAAACCAATCACTAATTGCGTACGATTATTTTTCTTCAAACCCCAATGTGCCCAAGTCACCGTCACTGCACTTGATAACAATAAGACGGTATTTAAAGCAGGAATACCCCAAGGAGACATTACACCTTCAGGTCCTGGATAGAGTTTCGGATTTGGATTCACTAACAACGGCCAGACATTTTTGAATTCCGGCCATAAGAACTCGTGCGTACCTGGTTTAGCAAGATCAAGCATTGTTGCTAATGCGCCCGAATTACCGCCTAACTCGGTTAAGGTAAAGATTCTGGTATAAAACAAAGCACCAAAGAAAATACCAAACAAAAATAATTCAGAAACAATAAACCACACCATGCCCCAACGATAAGTTCTATCCATTTGTGCGTTATGCAAGCCTTGCACGCTTTCTTTAACGACCTCACCAAACCAACCCGCCATGGTCACCATTAAAATCAAAACACCGGCGCACAAAATATAAGGACCCGCCGCAGCTTGATGCAACCACTGCACCAAACCAAATACTGTCGTAAACAAACCGATCGAACCAACTATTGGCCAATGAGAAGGATCAGCAATAAAATAGTAATCAACGGGTTTATAGTGTTTAGCAGTACTTTTCATCATAGTTATCCTTTCTTTAATTCTTTTTTGGCTTTACCGGGAACAACGTATAAGCCAACGTGATGATATGTGTTTCTTTTGGCAACTCATTGTCGATATTAAATATCAACGGCATATCCTTGCTCTCATGTGCTCTTAATGTTTGATTACGGAAGCAAAAACATTCAATTTTATGCAAATGGCCAATTGATTCTGACGGCGTTAAACTCGGTATAGCTTGCACCGTCATTTCTTTATCAGTCGTGTTTTTAGCATAAAAAAACACTTTAGCATTTTGGCCTGGATGAACGCGAATGGATTTTGTTTTAGGATAAAAATCCCAAGGTAAACCCATGTGATCAATAGCTACAAACTGGACAGTCACTTCACGTGTTAAATCCACTTTTTGCGCGGCTTGTGCTTCCTTTGACAACGGGGTTAACAATCCAGAATCCGGCGCTGAATCGTTAATCCCAATTTGCTTACAAATCAATCCATAATATCTTGCCATTGCAAAACAAAACGTAAACATAATTACAACAGCAATAATACCGATAATAACAATTTTACGATGCGATTTTTTTGTACTCATTTATACCTCGTAACGACTAGCAATTTCGTGATTAATCTTCTTCATATCAGGTGGTGTATTAAAACTATGATATGGAGCAGGTGATGCTAGCGTCCATTCTAAACCGTGCGATCCTTCCCAAACATGCGGTGTGGCTTTTTGACCCTTACCTGCAATGGTAATAATCAAGTTATACAAGAAAACCAATTGTGCAAAACCTAAGATAAATGCGCCCACGGTGCAAACCATATTAAATTCTGTGTATTGCAGCGCATAATCGGTAATACGGCGTGGCATACCAGCAAGCCCTAAGAAGTGCATAGGGAAGAATGTTAAATTCACACCAATTACGGTAAGCCAGAAATGAATTTTACCGAGTTTTTCGTTGTAATAACGACCTGTCCACTTTGGCAACCAGTAATACACGGCACTGAAAATAGAAAGCAATGCACCTGCAACTAATACATAGTGGAAATGCGCCACCACAAAGTAAGTATCTTGATATTGATAATCCGCCGGCGTAATCGCCAACATCAATCCCGAAAAACCACCGATTGTAAATAAAATCACAAAGGCAACAGCAAACAACATTGGCGTTTCAAACGTAATTGAACCGCGCCACATGGTTGCTACCCAGTTAAACACTTTGATACCCGTTGGCACAGCAATCAACATGGTTGCATACATAAAATAAAGCTGTGTTCCAACAGCCATACCCGCTGTAAACATGTGATGACCCCAAACAACGTAAGATAGCAAGGCAATCGCAGCCACCGCCCCTACCATGAATTCATAACCAAATAATTTTTTGCGGCTAAACGTTGGTATGACTTCAGACACAATACCAAACGCTGGTAAAATCATGATGTAAACTTCAGGGTGACCAAAAAACCAAAATAAATGTTGATACATGATTGGATCACCGCCGCCAGCCGCATCAAAGAAGCTAGTGCCAAAGTGTCGATCAAATAACAACATGGTCACAACACCAGCGAATACTGGCATCGCACCAATTAATAAAAATGCGGTAATAAACCATGTCCAAACAAATAATGGCATTTGCATCCAACCCATACCAGGTGCACGCATATTGGTGATGGTTGCAATAATGTTAATAGCCCCTAAAACAGATGAAATACCCATTAAGTGAATCGCAACAATCAAATAATCGGTACTTGGCGGGCCATATTTAGAAGACAATGGCGCGTACAACGTCCAACCAAAGTTAGGGCCGCCGCCTGCTTGAAATAACGATAACGTCAACAAAGCAAACGCAAACGGTAAAATCCAAAAACTCCAGTTGTTTAAACGCGGTAATGCCATATCAGGCGCACCAATCATCATTGGTACCATCCAGTTTGCTAAACCAACAAACGCAGGCATGATCACACCAAACACCATCACCAAACCATGCACCGTCACCAACACGTTATATGTGTTTGGATCAAAAAAATGTGCGCCGGGTTGAAATAATTGCAAACGGATCAACAATGCCATTGATCCGCCATAAAACAACATCACTAAACTTAACAATAAATATAAGGTACCAATGTCTTTATGGTTAGTTGTAAATACCCAACCCTTAATCCACGGCATAATGCCGTGCTTTAAAGAGTGGTGATGAGGAGCGCCATGGTGATGCCCAGCATGACCGTGAGTATCTCCATGTGCGTGTTGTTCGTGACTCATACAATCGTCTCCAATTTCTATTATTCGCCTTTATCGCGCGCAGCTTTAATTTCTTTTGCTGTTACGATCACGCCTGAATTATTACCCCAAGAATTACGTTCGTATGTGATCACATCCGCAATATCTTGATCATTCAATTGATCCTTGAATGCTTGCATCGCTGTGCCTGCTTTACCAAACAATACTTGGTGAATATGCAGAGCCGCAGGGCCTGTTGCAATTTTGCTACCCTTTAATGCTGGGAATGTTGGCGGCATACCCGTACCTGCTGGTTGATGGCAAACAGCGCAAATCGAGGTATATACTTTTTCCCCACGCGCTAAGACTGTTTTCATATCATCCACTGCGGGAACAGCTGGCGCTGCTGCCGCTTCTGGTTTTGCGCTTGGATCAGCCACGGCTGGCTGTGCGGCTGCTTTTTTGGTATTAGCAACCGGTGACGCTTTACCCGTTGGTTGCGTTGCCAACGCATCAGTCATGGTTTTACCATCACGCAATGCTTTAATTTGGATTGGCTGCACCATAGAGTTGTTAGTGTTGTTACCGAACGCATTACGCTCATAAGTAATAACCGCTGCAATTTCAGCATCAGACAATTGACTCTTGAATGCTTGCATTGCGGTACCTTGCTTACCGTTGAAAACAATATCAACGTGACCATTAATAGGACCAGTTGCAATCTTGCTGCCCTTTAATGGTGGGAAAGTAGGTGGCATACCAACGCCGCCAGGTTGATGACATGCGCTACAAATGCGATTGTAAACACCTTCACCTTTTTCCATTAATTCCTTCATGACCCAAGCGCGATTAGTATCCGCTTCACCTTGTGCGCCTTGGCCTTTTTGTTCTGCTACCCAATTTTTATAACCTTCTTCGGTCACAGCAACGACGACAATCGGCATAAATGCGTGATTCACACCACACAATTCTGCACATTGGCCATAATACGTACCTGGTTTATCAATCACAGCCCATGCTTCATTGATAAAACCACCCACTGCATCGCGCTTGATTGCAAAATCAGGCACCCACCAAGCGTGGTTCACATCGTTTGACGTAATTAAGAAGCGAATTTTTTTATGGATCGGCACCACCAGTGGTTTATCCACTTCACGCAAATAATTGACACCCTTAGGTGCTTTATTTTGCATTTGATCTTGAGGTGTTGAGAGATTACTAAAAAATTTAATGTCATCTTCTAAATATTCGTAATGCCATTTCCATTGATAGCCTGTAATTTTAACCGTCATCGCAGGCTTGTCTTCGTTATTTAAACTCAACAATACCTTAGTTGCAGGAATCGCCATGAGAACAAGAATCAAAGCAGGGACAATTGTCCAAGTAACTTCAAGTACTGAATGGCTGTGGAATTCGGAAGATTTAGCACCGCGTGATTTACGATGGTAATACATCGCATAAAACATCGCACCAAAGACGATCGCACCAATCGCAACACAGATCCAAAACACAGTCATGTGTAATATATAAACATCGCGACTAATCGGGGATACACCCGGAGTCAAATTGAGTCTCATCTCTGCATATGCTGAGCCACTTGCGGCAAGCAAAGCAAACAAGGTAGATTGTACGCGTCGCACGCTATCTCCTTCCGTGAATGTTACGGTTATTTCGGTTAAGGTTTAATAAAATTTAAGGGCGAATTATAGCTACACTTAGTCACGATTAAAACCATAGGATAAAGAAAATATGCAAGATTCATTAATTACCGATCCAAACCGACTACTAGTAGATGAAATTCTGAAAGAAAAAAGATCAGAACGCCGTTGGAAAAATTTTCGCTTCATTGTTTGGTTTTGCCTTTTCACTTTTATAGCGTTTTCTGTATTTGGTGTTTTTCGTGGTGGCGCATCATCCACTGCAACCAGTTCGGCGAGCGGAAAATACGTTGCACTCATTCGCCTTGAAGGCATGATTGCACCTGGTCGTGGTTTTTCTGCAGAAGAAGTGGTGCCGATGATCAAAGAGGCATTAGAAGATAAACGCGCTACAGGTTTAATTCTCGATATTGACTCACCTGGCGGCACACCGGTACAAGCAGCCATCATTCATGATGCCATTTTAATGTTAAAAAAGAAGAACCACAAAAAAGTTGTTATCGTCGGCGAAGACATGCTCACCTCAGGCGCTTATTACGTCGCTGTTGCTGGCGATAAAATCTATGTCAACCCAAATACCATCACAGGCTCTGTCGGCGTCATCATGAAAGGCTTTGGTTTTGTAGATGCGATGAAAAAAATTGGCGTCGAGCGTCGTGTCTATATAGCAGGCTCTGAAAAAGATCGTTTAGATCCTTTCTTACCGCAAACACCAGAAGACATGAAAAAAATTAAAGAAGTGATGGGCGAAGTACATCAAAATTTTGTTAACGCCGTAATGGCAGGACGCAAAGGCAAATTAACTGCAGATGCACAGACTTTATTTAATGGTGATTTCTGGTCGGGCACTTCCGCATTTAAATTAGGCTTAGTTGATGGTTTAGGTAATTTAATGGATGTAATGAATACTGAATTTAACACTTCCGAGTTCAAAGAATACGGTGATTCAAATAGTATTTTGAAAATGATTACCGGTCAGCTATCAAGTAGTTTGGATATGATGTTTTATACGATGGGTTAACGGTGTCATCCCGGAAATCGCCTAAAGCGATTGTCCGGGACCCACTTTTAAGCCGCACAAAACAATAAACCTTGGATACACCGGCGGATCCCAAACAATTAATCTTTATAAACTCTCGCTACTCCATCCTTATAATAAGGACAATACCCACATCCCAACTTCGCTCTATCACTCAATATAGGCAATACCACCCCATAGTCGCGATAAAACTGAGTCAAGACATTAGGCGAAGAGAATAAATACACACTACTGTTACCGGTAGATGCTGCAAACACTTTGTTGGTGCCAGTCACATTTATATGAGCCACATCATGCGCTCTGACATAAGCATCATTAGCATATAAGTAGTGACCTTCAAAACGACCTGCTTTACCCGCATCCACATTCAAGCTAGTCACGCAGCCCGCAACGCCAACACGCGCGTTATCAGTGACATAAACGTTCATTGCACCGCCATTAACATAATAGATATAGACACACGTTCTATCACGCGCATCAATTTCACGAACAGCAACGCGGCCATTGATACCAATCTTACCTTTACCATCCGCATGAACCACTAAACAGTCACTATTAGCGCCGATGATATTAATGTTCCCAGTACCATGGTGCGTAATCGAATGCACACCAACATTACCACTAACATTGACAGAACCTGCGCCCGATGTCGTGATATCGACAACTGGAGTTACAGCACCAAATAAATTGATATTGCCGCAACCACGAGAATTAACACTGACTAAATTATATTGACCGCCTAAATAAACATTACCACTGCCCACTGACGATACACATAATCCACTACTGCGGATATATTGTCCTTCAACTTGCCCCGGGCCCATTTGATAAAGGCTACGCAAGTCACGCACACCAATACGCACGATGACGCAATCCATGTTGCGCGGTGCATCAGGCGCCTCTTCTACATATAGTGTATCGCGCGTGATACCAATCTTGACCATGCGCACAGCCGCGTTTGGCCCATAGACATACACACTATTTGAATTTCTTGAACCAAAGATTTCTACTTTGAAACGGCCGCCGACTTTAATATTGGTAAAGCTATCAGGCACTTTGACATTCATTAAACTCATCGCAGCGTTAATAGGCGCACGCGCATTCATTTCTTCCACAGAATGTGACACGCCATCGGTGAACCAACGGCTAGCGCCAGCACCCCATGGGCGAGGATTCGTATCCACTTGGCGCTGCCAAGTTTCATAAGTTAAATCTTCATTAGGTTTACGACTGTGCTGATAAAGACAGCCCGTGAGATGCAAAGTTGCCAACAGTATCGAAATGATGCCGAGATAGCGTTTCATGACCATCCTACTATTAGATACCTTAATGTATAAAATCTAACACATAATGCTACTTCACCGCTAGCCCATCCGTCATTGCGAGGAGCGCAGCGACGAAGCAATCCAGTTTTTGATTTTCCTTTAAAGCTGGATTGCTTCGTCGCTGCGCTCCTCGCAATGACGAAATTTTTCATTATTTCTCTAGCAAATAAAGATGCCCCAACACATCACGCTCATTTTGTTGGCGCAGCGATGCTTGTTCGTAGGCAATGACTTGCAATCCATTCTCCCTCGCCAACCGATCAAGATAATCGCGCGTATGAGCAAAGCGACCTGAGGGCAATAAATCATAAGCACACTCATCACTTATTTCGGCATTTAATAACACCCAACCTGGTGTCCGCAAATGCGATGCAATACTAGCAAACAAATTAGCAACATCACCCATATACACCAACACATCGCCTAAAATAATTAAATCAAATTGCTCTGGATGCGTTTGTAAAAATTCATTAGCATCAGATAACACTAACTCGTCATAAAGATATTTTTCCCTAGCGACTTGCAACATATTCGCTGACAAATCAACGCCGATTATTTTTTTAGCTAAAGGTTTGAATAACTCAGCACACAAACCCGTACCACACCCTAAATCTAAAATAGTTAATTGATCGTGATTTACTTTTTCTGTGAATAATTTTAATAGTGCGCGCGGCACGCGATAATGCAACCCTTGCATTAAATGCTGATCATAATGTCCTGCGTAAGAATCAAATAGCGAACGGATATATTCTTTCGGTGTGGCATCAACATTGTCACTTTTTGTTAATACGCGCACACTGTGTTGCAAAGCAGCATCACCTGGGCGCAATGCCAATGCAGCTCGAAAATGCAATAATGCATTTTCAGCATCATTCTTCCCAAGATAAATCACCGCCAAATTATTATGCGCATCGAATAATTGATTATCCGCACGCAATGCTTTTAAATAAAATTGTTGCGCCTCCTGCAAGCGCCCATACGCTGCACTGATCACGCCCAAATTATACAAAACCATCGCATCATTAGGATTTAATTCACGCGCGCGCTCGTAACAACCTCTCGCTTCATTGGTTTTACCAACACGCAAATAACAAGTCGCCAAATTCACCATCGACTCAACATGTTCAGGATAATTTTTTATAATGTCATCAAAATATTTTATCGCCTGCTCGAAATTTTCCCGCTGCATCATAATACAAGCCAACTGAAACCGCGCGCCAAGATGCATAGGCTCTAACATCAACAACGCCTCAAACGTATGCACCGCATCCACCCGCCTTGAATCCCGAATCAACGCCAACCCCAAATTATAATAAGCATCTGTATAACTAGGCAGCAAATCAATCGCCTCATTAAAAGCCGCAACTGCCTCATCAAACTTCCCCGCCGCAAAACACGCAGAGCCATGTTTATTCATTGCATAAGCTAATTCTTTGTTTGTCATACTACCACCACACTACGTCGTTATTAAAAGCATATCACTAAATGTAGCCTGGACACGCTTTTTGTGTCCGGGTTTGTTTGTGCATACAGGTATCATCAGATGCAACAAACCCGGACACAAAAAGCGCGTCCAGGCTACGAGTTACTAACAAAGTCGTTCGTCAAAAATGAATCAAGAAATGATCTTTTTAATTCAATAAATTTTATGAAAAATTGAGCGGCATACTTATACTCAACTCGCTAAATTAAAGCTTCCAATTTAAGAAGGGGTGAGGTTAGCTCAACAATTTTATGACGGCCATGTCCAGGATTTATTTCTTCATGTATTTTTACTAATCCATATTGTTTAAGTTGAGAAATATCACGAGAAACTGATGATCTATCTCGCTTTATTACTTTAGCAATATTTGTCACCGTGTCAGGATGCTTGCGAATACTATTTATTAATTTAATTTTGGCTGCACTAAGGAAGTGCAACATCTCATTAGGATCTGCAAACGTTAATGTGGCACAGCGCTTCTCAAAGGCTTCCCCTTTATCAATACTGCGCATTGCTTGTTTAACTGAAGCAAAGAAACCTTCGACTGAACCAGTTCTCACCTTAGTAAACTTAATCGTTACATTCTTATTTTTTAATTTTTTCATGAATCCCCCTCCACTCAGTTTCGAAGCGATCAGCAATTTCTTCAAACGTATCGAAATTCACTTTCTCTTCTTTTCCCATCAGGTGTCGATGGTGATATCCATGTCTATTATCGTATCCTAAAACTCTACCGTTATCTTTTCTACACACATTATAATTAATATAAACTAAGCTATAACGACTAATCACACCATCCTCATTAGCGCTCGCAGAATACTTCAAAATGCCATTTCCCTGCTTATCTGGTAGCTTTACAGTCTCATCAAGAACTTTCGTGTATTTTTCGATTTTTCTTTTGCTCATATCTCTATTATAGCAGGTATAACATCATATGCAACACCTGGTAACCAGGATAACACATTTATAAGATGATATTTATACAGAGGTTTCATATAATGCAACCCTGATTATTCAATACGAGACTCTTGAATGAAAAACGCTGTTATCTTATTTTCTGGTGGGTTGGATTCTACGACTTGTTTAGCTTTTGCTAAATCGCAAGGATTTAATTGCTATGCGATTAGTTTTAATTACGGGCAAAAACATTCGGCGGAATTGAATGCAGCGAAGCGTATTGCTGAGAAAATGGGTGTTAAGCATATTATTGTTGATTTGCCGATTTCACAATTTGGTGGCTCGGCATTAACGGATAGTCAATTAGATGTTCCCGATTATGCCAACTCGAATGAAATACCAATTACTTATGTTCCTGCGCGTAATACTATTTTTTTATCGTTTGCACTGGGTTGGGCGGAAACATTAAAAGCGCAGGATATTTTTATTGGTGTTAGCGCGGTAGATTATTCTGGTTACCCTGATTGCAGACCGGAATATATTCAAGCATTTCAAAAATTAGCAAACCTCGCCACAAAAGCGGGCGTTGAAGAAGGCAATATTTTTATACGCACGCCATTAATTGACTTATCAAAAGCGCAAACTATTCAACTTGGGATGTCGCTAGGCGTTGATTATGCAATGACAGTTTCTTGCTACAAAGCAACCGTTGATGGAAAAGCATGTGGTAATTGCGATAGCTGCGCATTAAGAAAAAAAGGGTTTATTGATGCTGGCATGACTGACCCAACTGTATATATGTAGCCTGGACACGCATTTTGTGTCCGGGGGCTTTTGCTCCGATCACGAAATCCGGACACAAAGAGCGTGTCCAGGCTACTCTTTTGCGGAGTTCATCATTGTTGCTAGGTGGGCGACTAGGGTGGCCAGGTAAAATAGGCCGGTAACACTCTCGACGGTAACGAATGCTCGCGCCCATTGATTATTGGGGACTATATCGCCGTAGCCGGTGGTGGTTAGTGTGATGAAGCTGAAATAGTAAAAATCGAATACATTATAAATGACGGCATTGTTTGCTGAAAACACAAATGAGCCTGCGAACACCTCTTGTAAAATAATATAAATCGATGCAAAAACAGTGCCGATTAATAAGTAAATGCAAATGGAACCAAACAAGGTATCCATGTTTGCTTTTGAACGCAGAAATACATCAACGCTAAATTGCCAGATGGCTAATATAAAAAAAATAATGGCGATTAATTTACTAGCTAAATGCATGACGCCATCATGCACGCCCAACAAATGAAATAATAATGCTGAGCAACCGATGGCAGTTAAATACCAATGGTCCATTTTACTTTCCACTGCACTTTTCGAAACACCTAAAATAGTAAAAATAAATAAAACTAAAAAACTCGCGCGGCCAATATTGCTCTCAGTGGTGAGCGGTGAAAATAAAATAAATGAAATTAAGGCGATTAATAACAAGGTATAACGATTATTAATAGTGTTAACTTTGATGGGGTGAAAATTCAACATAGATCATCCTTGAGTTCAAGTCACATTTTGATCGCTTATAACTTAAGAAGTCAATAAGCCGCACATGGCGCCATAAAACACGGCACAACTCGTCTGTTTGAATAAAAAAAACTCGATCTCTGTACTTTGAAATGTAGCCTGGACACGTTTTTTGTGTCCGGGGGCTTTTGGTGACCGACGGAAAAGCCCCCGGACACAAAAAGCGTGTCCAGGCTACTCCTCAGCCAATTGATGGGTATATACTGGTTTGATGTTGATGGCGCGACAAGGATGGCAGTAATGCGGCAAACGATAAAACCTATTTCTCAGCCTTTTCATTGCAAGATCACATTGCCAGGCTCGAAGGCGTTGACTCATCGGGCTTTATTGCTTGCCGCACTTGCAGACGGTGTCTCTGAAATTTCAGGAATTCGCTTAACGGAATCGACTCGCACATTGATTAGCGCCTTACATCAATTGGGGATTGTGACCCAAATCGATGAAAAATCTTCTTCCTGCATTATTGCCGGCGGTAATGGTAAATTCCCCAAAAAACAATCCACGGTTTGGTGCGCGAACTCGCGTACTACGGCACGCTTCATCTTATCAGCATGCGCATCAAATCCCGGTGTTTTTTATTTTGATGGTGGCATGAATTTACGTCAAAAAAATTTGGCGCACATACTGCATTTATTATGCCGACAAGGCGCTCAATTAATTCCGAATGATTCACGGCATTTACCATTAACTATGGTAGGCGCCGACTCGCTACAAGGTGGTGAAGTTAACCTAGATGAAGAAGTTAATAGTCAAATTTTATCGGCTTTATTAATGATTTCACCTTACGCACGCATTCCATTTAGTTTTAATGGATTAGATTTAGCAAACCAACCTCTCATTAATATGACATGCGCACTGATGAATGAATTTGGCGTATTAGTGCATCGTTATCATCAAAGTCAATTTACCGTTCCCGTTCCACAACGTTATCTCGCAAAAGACTTAACCATTGAACCTGATTTCACCGTTTGCGCTTATTTTTTCGCAGCAGCCGCGGCCACGACAGGATCCATTACCATCCAACCAGTCAAAGCGATTACATCCAAACAATCTGATGTACAAATTCTTGATATCTTAAAAGCTATGGGTTGCTCCATTCAAGAAGCTTACAATGGTTTAACGGTTAAGGGTTGCACTGAATTACAAGGCATTGAAATTAGCTTATGTAAATTTTCCGCTACCTTTTTTGCACTTACGGCATTAGCACCCTTTGCCAAATCACCCACTCGCATCACTCATGTTGGCGCCATGAATAAAAAAGATAAAGAACAATTAATGGCTGTTAAGAGTGAATTTACTAAATTAAATATTCAAATCGAAATTGGAGATAATTGGCTAAAAATATTTCCAAGTACGCCAAAAGGCTGCTTGTTAAATTCGCATCATAATCCGTATCTAGCTATGGCGCTGGCCATTATTGGCTTACGAGTTCCCAATGTTGAAATCGATAACGCGCTTTGCGTTAAAAGCATTTTCCCTGATTTCTTTAAACTTTGGGGAACACTTAGCAAACAAGAAATTAATGTTTAGGCAACGCTGTTAATAATTGCAATAAAGTTTCGCGCATATCTTTTACTAATTTTACTAAATTAGTGGCTATCAAATAATCGGGCGCAACATCTAATAACTCTAACTGTGAGGGCACATGTTGATTTAATACGCTTTCTAATGCTTTCATATCTTGCGTGTAATCTGCACTGCCTGACATCAATTGCCAAGATTGCTTGGTAAAATAATCAACCTGCATCGTCATTAATTCTATATTTCCATTCATCGCTTGTAACACTTCATGCTGAATATTTTGCTTAAGATCTGTGTTAAATATATTGCGTATCGTTTCATTTAAAGCAAACGCCATTTCCGCCAACCGATCAACGCTGATTAAATAAAAACGAAATCCAGCACGCAAGCCTCTATTAAAACCGACATCGAACACCCACTCTGGATAATCACTGTTTCTGAAATTCAATATTTTTTCAATTTCAGATGATGCGTGTAACTGCCGTTCATTCTGGTATTTGTCTTGCGAAACCATATCGCGCAACAAAATTAAATCTGAGCGCAGCGCTTTTAACACTGGAACTATATCGCGACTGAATTCGGCATAAGGGCGCTCTGAAAAAACCAAACGCGTAAACATCACGCCTATCACTGAACCAACAAGAATAGCAACGACTCGCATTTCTATCGCCGACATCAAAAATGGTGGCGCGATAATGGCTAGTAGTATTAAAGCAAATCCGTAATTTAATGCTTGCTTTAACGCAGCCCCTCTTGATGTTTGACAAACCAAATACGCGCTAAACACTAACCAAACACTATAGTCTTGATTAAAACAATACTGCGAAACACAAGCGGCAAAAACAGCACCAGCAACCGCTAATGCACGAGGATGAATTTTCAATCGGTAAAATTCAAACATAATTTTCCATTTCTTTGCATAAACGATTAAGACTGGCGACAAATAGCAAAAACGCTAATGGTTCTTTTGCTGCGACATTTAAAATAGTTTGGTAGTGATCAGCAAGTTGCGTAATTTTTTCTTCAAGAGGGTAAACATCTATTTTGTCCTTGCTAGCCAAGGTGATTTCGCGCATTTGTGCAAACACTTCATCCAGCGCCATGCTAATGGCTAACATTTCTCTTTCACAAATAGTAAAAATATGAAAATCCGTTACGCGTCGACGTAATTGGGCAACATCCATCAAATTATCAAAAATGACTTGTAATTGATGATACCGCTGGTTGCTTGCATCCAATTTAGCAATCACTTCAAAATAATTTGCTTTTGCCAAATGCAAACGATGCTCAAATAGATAGACATTATCTGCGTATTCTTGGCGAACAAAGCAGTCAAAAATATCTTTAGTGACAGCGTGCAATTTCTTAATTGCACCAACGGTAAATGCCCTCTGCTGACCGCGAGTCAATCTCGGCAAAAAAGCCACTTGGCAAATCGCAACCAAACAACTTGCCGCGATCACTGGATACACTTGCAAATAGATAGCCATATTCACTGGCAATAAAAACGTTACAGCAATAATTAAAACATTTACGCCTTGCATCAAATAAAAATAACGCTGGTTTTTCAAGCTGAAATTAACTGTCACTAACATCGCAGCGAATAATAGGCATGCCGTTAGCAAAACCGATTCATGCGCAATACTGAGTAACATGATTAATATTGCTAACACCAATCCTGTCAGCAAAACGATTAATACGTTTGCTCGCTCATAAGAAAAAGGGAGCGCGATTGCAAAGAGAGTTGTTGCGGGGAAAAACCAAGTTAATTGTGTGTGCGAAAATAAAGGTGTCATTAGCAAGGCAATGATGCCTATGCAGGTGAGATAAATGAGATGTCGAGTGGAAATTTTCAACTCTTATTCCCTATTTGCTGTGTCGTTGCGCGAATTTGTCATCCCGGAAATCGCCGAAGGCGATTGTCCGGGATCCACCAATGCGAATCCAAAGCTTATTGTTTTGCATGCACAAAAATGGATCACGGACAATCGCCTTCGGCGATTTCCGGGATGACAAAATTTAACAACAACGCGTTCCGTTATTACTTCACATCCTTCCAATATTCTTTCTTTAACATATACGCAAGCACACTAAAGAACAATAAGAACCCAAGCACCCACTTACCAATGCGATGTTGGTCGGCATGATATGGCTCGGCAGCATATGCTAAGAAGTTAACGATATCAGCTGTGTATGCATCATATTGTTCTGGTGTCATGGTACCTTGATGCACTAATTTAACGGCATCATACCATTCGATATCGCCCGATATATCATGCACAGGATGCTCAACTAATACTTGCTCACCTTGGTATGGCGCTAAAATGGCCGGCATTGCTGCATTTGGAAACACCAGGTTATTCACGCCAGTTGGTCGCGCTGTATCTTTGTAAAAACTGTGTAGATACGTATAAATCCAATCAACACCGCGCACACTTGCTTCTAATGATAAATCAGGCGGCGTTACTCCATTTGGCCATGTTTTCACATTGAGTGGCATTTTATCGATAGTAATACCTGCCTCTTGCGCCAATTTGTCATAGCGCAAATACACTAAGGTATGGCAAGTCATGCAAGTTGTTGCAAACACTTTAGCGCCGCGCTTAATCGATTCCATATCATCGCGATTAATCGGTGCCGTTGCCAATTGTAATCCTTCCAAAGGCTCTTCTGCATAAATGTTAGAAGTTGCCAACGGTGATAAGACTAATAAAAAAGCTAAAATATAGCGCTTCATCATCATGTAACCCGCTCTGGTAATGTGTTTGTTTTTTCCCTGGCTGTGTAAAAGGGCATTAATAAAAAGAACCCGTAGTAGCCTATTGTTAAAATACGTGCTGCCAATGTTCGCATGGGGGTCACACCTTCATGACCTAAATAACCCAAGCCGCAGAAGCAAATAACAAATACACAGATAGCGATTTTTGATGCTAAACCTTTATAACGAATAGAGCGCACACGGCTACGATCAAGCCATGGCAACACAAACATTAATGCTAATGCGCCTGCCATTACTACTAATCCTAATAATTTATTAGGAACTGCGCGCAACATTGCATAAAACGGTGTCATATACCAAACAGGTGAAATCTCAAGCGGTGTTACCATTGGGTTTGCAGGAATGAAATTATCATGCTCTAAGAACAAACCACCCATCATTGGTGTAAAGAATAATACATAGCAAAAGACAATCAAGAAAACACCGAGGCCAAAAATATCTTTGACGGTGTAATAAGGATGGAATGGAACACCATCAAGCGGAATACCTTCTTGGTTTTTTTTCTTTTTAATGTCGATACCATCTGGATTGTTCGAACCCACATAGTGTAGAGACACTAAATGCCCAAAAATCATGACGCAAAGTAATAATGGAATAGCGATTACGTGTAATGAGAAGAAGCGATGCAAGGTAACGCCAGACACACTAAAGCCACCACGTAACCACACTAATAGTAATTCGCCTAAATGTGGAATCGCACTTGCAAACGAAGTAATAACCGCAGCACCCCAGTAAGACATTTGTCCCCATGGTAATACGTAGCCGGTAAATGCTTCGACTAATAACAACATGTAAATCACCATACCAACCAACCACACTAATTCGCGCGGACGCTGGTAAGAACCGTAAATCAAACCACGATACATATGTAAGTAAACAACCACGAAAAACGCTGAAGCACCCGTCGTGTGCATGAAACGCAACAACCAGCCGTAACGCACTTCACGCATAATATGTTGCACCGATGCAAATGAACCATCTGCGGTTGGTGTGTATTCCATTACTAACCAAATACCACTGATAATTTGGCTAACGAAAACAAATAGCGAAAAAGCGCCAAAAAAATACCAAAAATTAAAATTTTTTGGTGCGTAATAGCCTGACATATGTTGTTGCCAAAATTCGGCAACTGGATAACGGCTGTTTATCCAACCCATTAAACCTTTTTGGGTGCTTTGTGTTTTTTCAGTCATTATGTAATCTCAACTCCGTTGCTAACCTTAGCTAATGGAAATCGCGCCTTGAACACCGGTTTTATCTTCGCCAATCATGATTTCAGTGTCTGAAATATACATGTGATTTGGAATTTTTAAGTTAAGCGGTGCTGGCACATCCTTGAAGACTCGTCCGGCTAAATCATATTTCGAACCGTGGCATGGGCAGAAAAAGCCACCTAACCAATCTGGTGAAACACTCGCAGGATCAGGACGATATGTCGGCACACAACCCAAGTGTGTGCAAATACCAATCGCAATAAAAAATTCTGGTTTAATAGAACGATGAATATTTTTGCAATATTCTGGTTGTTGATCTTGTTCGCTTAACGGATCACGCAATGTGTCTGTTAATTTTTCTAATGTTCCCATCATGGCAGGATCACGATAAATAACCCAAATCGGCATACCGCGCCAAGGCACAGTTAACTGATCACGTGGTTTCATACCACTGATATCGATTTTGATAGGAGCGGCTGCGGCTTCAGTATCAGCGCTTGGCATCCAATAAGAAAAAAATGGAACAGAGGCTGCAGCGAGTCCAATCCCGCCAACGGCTGTTGTAGCACGACGCAGAAAGCAGCGTCGCTTTTGGTCAATTTCATCCTGCACGGCCATGTCATTACTCGGCTATATTAAAGTTGTACGGGGATTTAAAGCGTGTAAGTTTAATCATTCAAAAATCAGATAGCCAGTTTTTTTTGAATTATATTTTTATACACGTAATGCGCGCTCTGTTCCTTGTAACATAAACATCATGTCACACTCACTCATGTTTAACGGCGGCAACCAATAAATAGTATTACCCAATGGTCGCAACAACACACCTTCACGAATCGCGCGTTGACACACAGCAAAACCATAACGCTCACTTGGATCACAAATTAAATCTGCTGCCACAATTGCACCTATACTACGCACGTTAGTTAATTTACCTGTGCGTAATGCTAGCGAATTCATCTCTACACGCATTTTTTTACCCAACATTTCTGCATGCATGCAAATAGATTCTTCGCGCATCACTTTAATCACTTCATTTGCAATGCTAGCAGCCAAGGGATTACCTGAAAAAGTATGCGAATGCAGAAATGATTTACCTTCTTTGTAATCCGCGTAAAACAAATCATACATAGATTGGCGCGTTAACATCGCACTCATCGGCAACCATCCGCCGGTTAAGCCTTTTCCCAAACATAAAAAATCAGGCAAAATACCTGCATGCTCTATCGCCAGCATTTTTCCAGTACGACCAAAACCCGTCATGATTTCATCGACGATTAAGTGAATATCATGTTTGGTTGCAAACGCACGTAGTCGGCGCAATAAATCGGGACTGTAAATCATCATGCCGCCAGCACCCTGCACGACTGGCTCAACCAAAATAGCCGTTGCCGTTTCTGCATGTGGCAATAATTGCTGTTCGATATCATGCCATTGTGCTTCGCAATTTTGCCAACGCGGATCATCACTACCAGAAACATAAGGCAATCCGCGCAACATTTTCACGGGCAGCAACATAGAAGCATAGGCTGAACGGTACAAACCTAAATCGCTCGCACTTAATGCGCCGACTGTTTCACCGTGATAACTATTTTCTAGCGAAATAAATTGATGACGGCGACTATTCGTAATAGAACGCGCATGAATACTCATCTTCATTGCCATTTCAACAACAGATGAGCCATCACTTGCATACATCACTTTATTTAATTCGGGACACAAGCTTGCTAACTCTCGTGACAATTCAACAATGGCATCATTCGTCGTATTTGCAAAAATAACTTGTTCGAATTTTTCTGCTTGGCGGATTAGCGCTGCGCGCAATCTTGGATGTTGATGACCTAACGATTTACACCACCAACTTGAAATACCATCTATTAATTTTCGACCATCATTTAAATGGATATAAGAACCATTGGCTCCTACCACTTTTAATAGTGCTGCTGTTTCGAAATCTTTCATTTGAGAGCAAGGGTGCCAGATGTGGGTTAGTTCGGTTTGCACAATATCATCTCCTATTTTACTCGTCATCCCGGAAATCGCCGGAGGCGATTGTCCGGGATCCACCGACATTTTGTACAAACCAATGAGCTTTGAATTCACATTGGTGGATCCCGGACAATCGCCTCCGGCGATTTCCGGGATGACAATGAATACAGTCAACCGTTATATTTTGCCTGGTTGACTAGGCCAAAAACGTATCATACTATTCAAACCAAGTAAAACCACCCCTGGAGTCGTGCAATATGTCGTCAACATGGAACAGAGATAATATCACCGCCACTTTCGAATTACCTTTCATGGAGTTATTGTTTCAAGCACAAACCGTGCATCGCCAACACTTTAATCCAAATGAAATAGAATTATGCACGCTACTTAGCATCAAAACCGGCGCATGTCCTGAAGATTGCGCCTACTGCCCGCAAAGCGGACATTACCAAACCGATATCGAACGCGAACGCTTACTACCTTTAAATGAAGTGCTCGAACAAGCGCGAGCCGCCAAAGCATCAGGTGCAACACGTTTTTGTATGGGCGCTGCGTGGAAGAATCCGCCAAAATCACAAATGCCGGCTGTTGTGAGCATGGTAAAAGCGGTAAAAGAATTAGGCTTAGAAACCTGTGTCACACTAGGCATGCTCGATGAACAACAAGCAGAAGAATTAAGCGCGGCCGGCTTGGATTATTATAATCATAATATTGATACCTCACCTGAGTATTACGAAAAAATTATTACCACACGCACTTTTCAAGACCGCCTAGATACTCTCGCTCACGTACAAAAAGCAGGAATCAACGTTTGTTGCGGCGGCATCATCGGCATGGGTGAAACACGCGCTGATCGTATCGGTTTTTTACTAGCATTAGCCAACATGGAACATCCGCCCAAGAGTGTGCCGATTAATCGATTAATCCCCATCAAAGGCACACCCTTAGAAAAATCAGCAATCATCGATAACATAGAATTTGTGCGCACCATTGCAACCGCTCGCATTATGTTACCGAATGCGATGATTCGCTTATCAGCGGGTCGCGATACGATGTCTGAAGAAATGCACACACTCTGCTATATGGCGGGCGCTAATTCTATTTTTTACGGTGACACACTGTTAACAGCAAGCAATCCTGGTGAAGATCGCGATTTACAATTACTGCGAAAACTCGGCATGCAACAAAAACCAAAAGAGGAAGCTAGATGCGCTTAGAGCGTTTGCTGCAAAAACAACAGCAACTTAAAGACGCACATTTACTGCGAACACTAGAAAGCAAATCACGCAACAGTGATTCACTTTCTTTTTGCAGTAATGATTATTTAAATTTAGCCAGCCACCCGCAAGTGATACGCGCACTGCAAGATGCCGCTACGACTTATGGTTTAGGTAGCACTGGTTCTGCGCAAATTTCTGGTTATACTGAAGCACATCAACAATTAGAACATGATTTTGCAACATTTTTAAAACGCGATAAGGCATTATTGTTTAATTCCGGCTATCACGCCAACATGGGCGTGATTACAACATTTGCCAATCGTCACAGCCATGTCATTGCAGACAAACTAGCACACGCCTCTATCATTGACGGCATTTTACTGTCGCGTGCAAAACATCGTCGATTTGCTCATAACGATACGCAACACGCGAAAAAATTATTACAAGAAAATGATGGTAAAAAAATCTTGATCAGCGAAAGTGTCGCTAGCATGCAAGGCGATATTGCTGACATTAAAACATTAGCGACACACGCCAAAGAAGCAAATGCTTTTTTGATTGTCGATGATGCGCATGGCATTGGCGTGCTGGGAAAACACGGTGGCGGCATTTGCGACCTTCAACAATTATCGCAAACCGATGTTCCTTGTTTAATTACTCCTTTAGGTAAAGCAATCGGCAGCATGGGCGCCATTGTTTCAGGCAGCTTTGAAGTGATGGAAATTATTTTACAAAATGCTCGCACCCATCGTTATAGCACGGCATTACCGCCGAGCGTTTGCCATGCAACTTCTGCCGCCTTAAAAGTATTAATCAAAGAACCGAATCGCAAACAGCATTTAGATACCTTGATTTTATTCTTTAACAAGGAAGCGATGGCGAGAAACTTACCCCTCTTTTCTCTTGATCTTACTCCAATCAAATCCATCATCTTGCGATCAAACGCATTAACACTACACATCCAACAAAAACTACAACAACAAAAAATTGCGATTGCAGCTATTCGACCACCAACCGTACCCCTCGATCAAGCCTGCATACGCATTTCTTTAAATTACACTCACACAACAGCGCAAATCACTCACCTACTCGATCTCATACAGGAGAACCTCCATGAGCGCTCTCAATAAAATTAAAACCGCTTTTAACAAATCAAAAGCAAGCTACGACTTACATTCCGGCTTACAAAATCATGTCGGCGATCAATTAATCGAATTATTACTCGCTGTATTTCATAAGAAAAATTTACCGCGCGTGATTGACCTGGGTTGCGGCACTGGCACCAACACGCAAAAATTATTAGATAAAATTCCAGTAAGAGAATTACACGCGATCGATATTGCCGATGATTTATTAAAAATCGCGCAACAACGATTACAAGGCAAAAATGTCCATGTTTATGCCCATGCTTTTGATCAACCTTTTGCGGTCGAAAATGCATTTGACATTGCTTACTCCAACATGGCATTACATTGGAGCACGCATTTTGAAAAAACCATTCAATCACTACACACTCAATTAAATAAACACGGCATTATCGTCTTTAGCGTGCCACTAACAGGCACATTAAATGAATTACAACCACATTATTCTGTCAATCCCATGACGCAAGCAACTGACGTCACGCAAATATTAACTCAAACCGGTTTCGATGTATTAGCAGAGCAAAGCGAAGCAATCACTTTACGCTTTCCAGATACACTAACCGCTTTACGTTCACTCAAACGAGTTGGCGCCAACACCTCGCACGCGATACGCGACAATCGCTTGTCAGGTAAATCATCATTGCGGAGAGTTAACATCCAACAATTAACTTATAATATCGGCTATTTTATCGCGAGAAAAACGGAACACCCATGTCACGCAAATTATACATTACCGGCACAGACACAGGCATTGGAAAAACCTATATCAGCGTAAGCTTGCTACATGCTTTCAATCAAGCAGGTTTATCAACCATTGGTTTAAAACCGATTGCAACCGGTGCGAATCCAAAAAACGAAGATGCTTTGTTATTGCAACAAGCCGCTTCGATTAAATTATCTTATGCTGAGATTAATCCATTTGCATTTATACCGCCGATTGCGCCACATATTGCAGCAGCAGCTGTCAATACGTCGTTAACGATCGACAGCTTAAACAAGCGCATGGAAAGCGCACTAGCACAACCTGCTGATATTCATTTAATTGAAGGTGTTGGTGGCTCGCATGTACCCATCAATCAACATGAAACCATGGCGGATTGGGCGCGAGTCAATCACTTTGAAACGATTTTAGTCGTTGGCGTGCGTTTAGGTTGCATTAATCACGCCTTAATTACTTTACGCGCATTACAAGCGGATAAAGTAAATGTCATCGGTTGGATTGCAAATTGTATTGATGAGCAAATGGATGCGATGCAAGAGAATTTACAAGCCTTGAGAGAATTATTGAATGTACCTTGCCTCGCTGTGTGCAACCGAAGCGGGCAAGTGAAACTGTAGCCTGGACACGTTTTTTGTGTCCGGGGGCTTTTCTCTCCGATTAAAAAAACCCGGACACAAAAAACGTGTCCAGGCTACTTTTTAACAGTCACATCACCTGATGAAAACGCCTGCAACTCACCATCAACATTCAATAATAAATGCCCTTGCGCATTCACCCCCGAAACGTTACCCGCTATGCTTTGATTTGCTCGCAACAAAGTTACCGTCTTGCCAGTTAAACTATCTAACGCTACCCACTGCGACATAAACGACGACAACCCCGAAACACTAAACACTTGTAAATCCGCCAATAAATGCTTCAATAATCGCGCGCACAATTCATTCCGATCAATCATCTTACCCGTGATTTTTCTCAACGAGGTAAAAGGCTGGGTAATATTCTCTTCCTGCAACATATTGGCATTAACACCAATCCCAATCACCGCATAACAAGCCCCATGCGACTCTGCTTGCACTTCAATCAAACTACCGGCGATTTTGTCACCTTGATAAAAAACATCATTCGGCCATTTCACTGTGAATCCTGGCGCAAATTCATTTAATGTTTTAGCAACCGCAAGCCCCGACACCAAACTTAAACCCGCAAGCTCACTCACATCTTTTTCAAAACGATATAAACAAGAAAAATAAAGATTCAAACCAAATGGTGATTGCCAAGTACGACCCAAACGCCCCTTACCTTGGGTTTGCTGCTCCGCCAAACAAACCATTAATGGTTTTTTCGATGAATGCCCACGCAAATAATCATTGGTCGATGCAATGCTTTCGAAAATTTCTAGTGGCACATCAGTTGCAGCTGATTGTTTAATCTTGCGCGCATTTAATAATATCAACGGTTCGCTTAACGCATAACCCTTACCCTTAACAGCATCAACGGCAACACCATAACTTTTTAATCGCTCTATGGTTTTCCACACTGCACTGCGCGTGATGCTAAGCTTATCGCCAATCGTCGTACCATCATGGTATTCACCATCTGCTAATGCTTGCACGACTTTAGCGAGGTTCGCATTCTGTTTCTTCATGATGTTTTTTTCCAGCGACTAAACGTGTTAATTGAATGCCCGCTTCATATAATAAATAAATGGGTACCGCCAATATGGTTTGCGACATGACATCAGGCGGCGCTAATAACATACCAATCACAAACGCTAACACAATGGCATAACGGCGCATGCGGATAAACCAAACACGCCGAACAATATTGATTGCTACCATCAATACCATCACCATGGGAATTTCAAATAAGCTGCCAAAAATTATTAACAACTTCATGGTGAAATCAAGATATTCACCAATATCAGGACTCAACACTACACCCGTTGGCGCCGTGCTTGCTAAAAACTGAAATAGCAGGGGGAAAATAACAAAATAAGCAAACGCCATGCCGCTATAAAATAAAACACCACTGAAAATTAAAAACGGCCAAACATAGCGCTTTTCATAGCGATATAAAGCAGGCTTGATAAACGACCATAATTGATAAAGAAAATACGGCACACACACTAACATGGATGCTAATAGCGCCAATTTAAACGGCACGAAAAATGGCGACACAATTTGCGTCGCAATTAAATGACCGCCCGGTAAAAATCGTAATAATGGATTGGCTAATAAAGTGTAAAGTGGGTTAGCAAAATAAAGCAATGCAGCGAACACCACCAATAAAACAAGCAGCGACGAAATCAGCCGCGAACGCAGCTCAATTAAAAATAATACGGCGGATTCGTTATTTGCGCTCATCGTGTTTTTCAATTGGTTCGATCAACCCTTGCATTTCATTTTTGACATTCGCAAACAAGCGGCGTACGCCACGAATCATCCGACCAACGGTTTGCGCGACCTCAGGCATTTGTTCTGGTCGCACCACAATCAGGGCAATCAAAACAACCAAGATGATTTCACTGATTGAAATATTCACGATTTCTTTTCTTGCTTATCGTTTGCGTCATCTTCTTGCAAACCTTTACGAAAACTACGAATCGCTGCTGATAAATCATCGCCGATTGTCCGTAAACGTTGCGTACCAAATATCATCATTAAAATTAAAAAAATAATGATTAATGAACCGAAATTACGAAAACCCATCACAACCTCCTCACGACTCAAATAGAATGTGGCGTAACCCAACCTAAAGCGTACGCTAACATTAAAAATAAAAACATAACGATGGATATACCTATACGCCAGGTTAGCGCTTTAACGCTTTTAGTCGATGCACCCTTTTCTTTCACTAACGAGACAAGCGCGCTGCCGAGTGAGAAAAAAATAAATACAAAGAAAATGCCGATAATAATTCTGAATAACATAATTTTCCCCGTCATCCCGGAAATCGCCGCAGGCGATTGTCCGGGATCCACCAACCAAATGTACAAAACAATGAACCTTGGGTTTATGTTGATGGATCCCGGACAATCGCCTGCGGCGATTTCCGGGATGACAACTCGCAGCCACCCAATATCGCGTGTAGTATAGGCATATCACTTTAGGAATGCACCAAAAAATGCGCACAAAATACCGATTCAAAATTAAAAATTACAAACTCGCTGCGCTCGCATTCATCTTGATTGCCTTTTTCACCTACCTCGGTTGCTGGCAATTATCTCGCGCACATGATAAACAAGCCTTGCTCGACTCTTACGCTTTGCGAACAACCCATACCCCTTTTTCCGCGCACAACCTTTCAGCCATTCAAGATTGGCGCTTTTATCGCATCCAACTCTCCGGAACTTTTGATAACGATCACACTTTTTTACTCGATAATAAAACCTACGAGCGTCGTGTTGGCTATGAAGTATACACCCCGATGCATGTTAACGGTTTTGATACGGCGATTTTAATTGATCGCGGTTTTGTACCACTAGGCGTTAGCCGCAATGATTTACCCAAAATTCGTGCGATTACTGGCAAAGTCACCCTGACTGCTATGCTTAATTTTCCGCCACTATATCTATCATTAGGTAAAATTGTCGATCACACTCATTTAAAATGGCCACTGCGCGTCGAATACATCAACCTCGCCGAGCTATCTAACCTATTGAATTATCAATTATTTCCCTATGTCGCCTTAATGCAACCGAGTGATGCTCGCGCCTACCCTCTTTCTTGGCAAGTTGTCATCATGTCGCCGGAGCGACATTTAGGCTACGCTGTACAATGGTTTGCTTTAGCCCTCACGTTGTTGATATTATTTGTCGCCTTAAACCGCGTTCGCTAAACGCTTCATACGCTTTTTACCAACATCAAAACAGAGGGTGTACTTTTGACAAAGCATAGGCTCCATTCCAAATTAGCGGCTCGCACAACCAAGCTTGCATTGATCGCAACCGTTTTAGCTTTTTTTGTTATCTTGCTTGGCGCATTCACCCGCTTAACAAATGCCGGCCTGTCATGCCCTGATTGGCCAAACTGTTATGGCTACCTGACAGCGCCACACACTAGCGAACAAATTCAAGCAGCAACCTTACTCTATCCAGAAACACCGGTGAACATTAAAGCAGCATGGACTGAAATGACACATCGTTATTTCGCGGGCTGTGAAGGTTTATTGATTTTAGCATTAGCATTTTGCTTGTTTAAATTACGCAAACAACGTTTGACGCGCTCTGCTTTTACCGCTGTGTTATTACTCGTATTACTATGCATGCAAGTAACATTAGGCATGCGCACCGTAACACAAAAATTAAATCCCGTTGTCGTGCTATCACACCTATTGATAGGTTTATCTATTCTCAGTGTTTTATGGTGGACTTTCATTCGCTTATTAAATAAAAAAGCATTAGCCACGCACATGAATGTAAAGCCATGGTTATGCATTGCCTTAGTGGTTGTTGCTTTTCAAATTACTCTGGGTGGCTGGGTTAGCACGCATTATGCCGGACTTGCTTGCATCGATTTCCCTTACTGCAATGGCGAAATATTACCAAACTTACATCTTGATCAATTCAACACTGATTTAATCACCATACACATGCTGCATCGCATAGGCGCGCTAGTCACAACGCTTTATATCAGCTTGATGTTAATTGTCTTTTGGACTCATCGCACATTGCGAAAAACGACTATGTTGATATTTGCATTACTCGCATTGCAAATCACACTTGGCATTTTAAATTTATATTGGTTACGTCCTGTTTGGTTAGCGCTCATGCATCATGCCGTTGGCATTTTACTATTGCTAAGCTTGATTGCGACTTTAGCTAAAACCATTTCACCATTACAGGATAAATAACATGGCTGCGGCTTTTCGTCATTATTTAATACTATGCAAACCTCGCGTTGTTTTATTAATGCTGCTAACCGCTTGGGCAGGCATGTATCTCGCATCCACACAACCTATTCCCGCTTGGCTTTGGATTAACGCAACACTTGGCATTGCATTCATGTCAGGCTCGGCCGCAACATTAAATCATATTATCGATTACAAAATTGACGCCCTAATGGAGCGCACGAAAAATCGTCCGCTAGCATCTGGTAAATTGAGTTTGCATGCTGCAAAAATATTTGCGCTGATTCAAGGTACCGTTGGTTTTGCAATTTTATATTTTGGCGTGAACCCTCTCACCGCGGTTTTGACGCTAGTTGCCGCCTTTGGTTATGCTATTTTTTACTCGATGTATTTGAAGCGTGCAACATCACAAAATATTGTGATTGGCGGGCTTTCAGGTGCCATGCCACCTTTATTAGGGTGGACTGCGGTTTCTGGCAGCCTTGATCCTGAAGGTTGGCTGTTAGTCTTAATTATTTTCACTTGGACACCTGCGCATTTTTGGGCTTTGTGTTTGCATCGTTTAAACGAATATAAAAACGCTGACATTCCCATGTTGCCTGTAACGCACGGCATTCCGTTTACTAAATTAAATATTATTTTTTATAGTTTTTTAACTGTCGCTTGCAGCTTATTACCATTTGCGATTGGCATGAGCGGCACGTTATATCTCGTTTCTGCCATTGCATTAGATATTGGCTTACTAGTTTATGCTTTAAAATTGCAATTCGATAAAACCGATCAACGTATTGCCTTGAAAACGTTTCAATATTCACTGGTGTATTTGACTGGATTATTTTCCGTGCTTTTACTCGATCATTACCTATTATTAACATAAGAATACTTATGCAAAAAACAACTGTGATATCCAATAGTAAGATTATTTTTTTGGTTGCTTTTATTTGCTGCGCTTTAATGACTTCGTTATTTGTGTTCCATTTGCGTAACAAACATGAATTAATGGTGTTAGCAGATGGTAATGCCACCATTTTTCCTATTGCGCGCGATCTTAAGCCGTTTAAATTAGCCTCAACGAATGGTCCTCAATTTTCTCAACAAGATTTAATGGGGCATTGGACGATTGCATTTTTTGGTTTTACCCATTGTTCTTCGGTGTGCCCCACGACACTTAATTTATTTGCCAATGTTTATGACAAACTGCACACCAACTACCCTAACATGCAAGTGGTCTTCATCTCTCTCGATCCAGAGCGCGATTCCATCGACAAACTTGGCAGCTACGTACATACCTTCAATTCCAACTTCATTGGTGCTACCGGAAAAATGGAAGACATTCGCAAATTGCAAAGCGAATTCGGTATTTTCTCAGCGCGAGAAGAAGCCAATCAACATGGCGATTATCAATTGCAACATACACCATCTATTTTACTCATCAACCCAGAAGGCAAATGGGCAGGTTTGTTTAAATCAAACATCACCGCTCTACAATTTATCACAGCCTTTACAGCGAGCGTGCAACACCATGGGTGATAAAGCACGCGCATATAGACAATATTTAATTCCGCAACATTTTCTGTCTGAATGTTTCGGTCTATTAGCAAATACCAAAATAACCTGGTTTAAGACATGGGCGATCAATCGTTTCATTCGTAAATATCATATCGATTTGAAAGATGCTTTAACACCTGACCCTAATGCTTATGCGACTTTTAACGAATTTTTCATTCGCAAATTAACTCCGCAATCAAGACCCATCGCAGAAGATGCCAATGCCATCATCAGCCCTGCAGATGGCACGATTGCGCAAATTGGTCATGCGAATAAAAACCAATTACTTCAAGCAAAGCAATTTTATTTCAGCCTTGAAACACTATTTGGTAATGATAAAAAAACCGCAAGTTATTTTGAAGATGGTGCTTTCACCACTATTTATTTAGCACCGCATAATTATCATCGCGTACACATGCCTATTAACGGCCGCCTAGAACGCACGATTTATGTTCCTGGAAAATTATTTTCAGTAAATCGCGCAACCACCGATCATATTCCAAATTTATATGCCCGCAATGAGCGTTTCATTGCTGTCTTTAACACGGATGTTGGCAAAATGGCGGTTGTTTTTGTCGGCGCGATGATTGTCGGCAGCATTCAACCGAGCTGGATGAATCAACCCGTACGCGGCAAACAAATCGCAAGCATCCACTTCACCAACCCAATCCCTTTCCAAAAAGGCGATGAATTAGGTTATTTCAACTTAGGCTCGACTGTGATTTTGTTATTCGAAAAAAATAAAACCGAATGGCAACCCACACTACAACCTAACTCCCCAATCAATTTCGGAGAAAAGATTGGTTTATTGAAATAAACCTCGTCGCTGCAAGAAGCGTAATAATGAACACCTCGTCATTGTGACGAGCGCATCGATGAACGCCCGTCATTGCGAGGAGCGCAGCGATGAACGCCCGTCATTACGAGGAGCGCAGCGATGAACGCCCGTCATTACGAGGAGCGCAGCGATGAACGCCCGTCATTGCGAGGAGCGCAGCGACGAAGCAATCCAGCTTTACAACAACCCCTCATAAAGATCCACCCATCCTTTATTTAAAGACTCTATCAAATTAATTTTCTTTTTTCTCGAACCACCCTTAATTTGCTTTTCTCGTAAAATCGCACTTTCCATATCCGTAAACAACTCATAATACACAAGGATTTTGCAATCATGTTTCGACGTAAACCCAGGTGTTGAACTATTTTTATGTTGATATACACGTTTAATAAGATCGCTAGTTACTCCCGTATAAAGTGTGCCATTAAATTTATTTGTCATAATATAAACGCATGGAGTTTTACTCATAATGTCAGCCCCTTTGTATTACGTCGGTAGTACATCATTGCGAGAAGCGTAGCGACGAAGCAATCCAACTTTGCATTTACTCTTAAAGCAAAAACTGGATTGCTTCGCTGCGCTCGCAATGACGCGACTTTTCGCAATGATGGTATTAAAATAATTTCCCGCCTTAAGTTTACCTTAAGTCTGATGCTATAAAATGTGCCGATTGTTTTTTAACCGTAGTCATTATCATGAAAAAAGCGCACATCAAAATAATAAGCACCGCAATTGCCGTGATGGTAGCGAGTTTTATCGCCTATTATTTGCTGTTGCATGAAAATTGTTTGCATTCTTCTATCGCTGAAATCATTAATTTCTCGCATAGCTTAGAAATCACACAACACGCGATCATCCTCGGTTGCTTACCTGTCTATATCGCCATTATGGTATTTGGCGCTTTTATTTTTGGTATATACTTGGGAACAATGCTCCAACATTTCTTGCTGAAACTTTGCGCTGCCTAAAAACTGAGTAAATATCGGATTTATCCCCCTCGATTTTGTAAGACATTACCCATGCTATGCGTGCGATTAGCGATGAAAAATCACCCGCCTTAAAAATCTATCTTATTGAAAAATAATATATTATCTCGAAAGCATTCCCCACCATTCTCAATCAACGCAAACATAATGATTGAGCTTTATTCGATCGATTTGCTAATCTAAAAGAAGTTCACGGAAGATTTGTAAGGGACAGGTATCAGGGAATGATACAACATAGGGATGAAGCTGCTATGGACATGGCAGAGTAGGATTGGAAGCCTGGGTAGGCAAAAAGGGGCGGCTTAAGGATTAAGTTGCCCCTTTTTACTATCCAGAATTTGTCAGGCTACAGCTTTTTGTTGAAATCGCTTCACACTAGCAATGATTTCCTTGCGAGCAGATTCCACACCTTCCCAACCATCAATCTTAGTCCACTTACCAGCTTCGAGTTCTTTATAATGCTTAAAGAAATGCTCGATCGCATCTAACAAACCTTTATCTAAATCTTCAGGCTTTTGTACATGCTTGTAGCGTGGCGTTAACTTATCGACGGGTACCGCTAAAATTTTTGTGTCATGTCCTGATTCATCTGACATGCGCAACATGCCAATAGGGCGGCAACGAATGACTGCATTTGGTACCAACGAATAAGGGGTAACAACTAACACATCAACTGGGTCGCCATCTTCCGATAACGTATGCGGAATAAAGCCATATTCAGCTGGATAATGCATTGCCGTACCGATAAAACGGTCAACGGTTACCATGCCGGTATCTTTATCAATTTCATATTTGATCGGGCTTGTGTTGGATGGTATTTCAATAACGACATTAATATCGTCTGGTATTTGCTTACCTGCTTGTAACTTTTCTAATCCCATGATGACTTCCTCTTCAATAATGCGGCTTAGTGTAAAATAATTCGGTTATTTTGCAAGTTAAAGCCGTATCTTTTAGACTAAGCGCCAAGCACATTGGCTGAATTTAAAAGGATACGACACATGGATTGCTTGTTTTGCAAAATTATAGCAGGGCAAATACCCGCGCAAATCATTTATGAAGACGATCAAATCATCGCTTTCAATGATATTAATCCACAAGCGCCTGTTCATAAAATAATCATTCCGCGTAGGCACATTTCGACCTTAAATGACGTAGAACAGGGTGACTGTCAAACGATTGGGCATATGGTACAATCAGCGGCCAAAATAGCTAAAGAATTACAAATAGCACAAAACGGTTACCGATTAGTGATGAATTGTAATGCCGACGGCGGTCAAACAGTGTTTCACATACACCTGCATTTGATCGGCGACAGACAATTACATTGGCCACCCGGCTAACCTCCAAAATAAGAGAGTAGGTACACATGCAAGAATATTATAAGAAGATCATCGAGTCGCTCGGTGAAAATCCAGAACGAGAAGGCTTAAAAGACACACCAAAACGCGCAGCAAAAGCGATGAGCTTTATGACCCAGGGTTACCATCAATCCATCGAGCAGATTGTTAATGGCGCGCTATTTAATTCCGATAGCGATGAAATGGTGCTATTAAAAAACATTGAACTCTATTCGCTGTGTGAACATCACTTATTGCCATTTATTGGCAAATGCCATGTAGCCTATGTACCTAATGGCAAAATTATTGGTTTATCGAAAATCGCCCGTATTGTTGATATGCATGCTCGAAGGTTACAAGTGCAAGAAAATCTGAGCAAAGAGATTGCGCAAACAATGATCGATGTAACCGGTGCGAAAGGAGTAGGCGTCATCATCGAAGCACAACATTTGTGCATGATGATGCGGGGCGTAGAGAAGCAAAATTCGGTGATGACAACCTCAGTCATGTTAGGCCTACTGCGTAGCGATCCTCGAACACGCGCTGAATTCTTAAGCTTAGTGCATAAGACTGGCGCTTGATCGATCGTCACCGCGGAAATCGCCGCAGGCAATTTCCAGAATAGATGCAAATGATAATGATTATCATTTGCATCTATCCCATTTTCCAGCTACCATGCCTTTAAAATAAAACTCCCAAGGAACAGTCATGAGTAAAACCAAAATTGCAAAACAAACCCTCACCCTAACCACCACCGGTGTTTTGTTCGGCAGCGTTACCGTTGCCTTCAGCTTACTGGCTTTTTTTGGCATGTACGCCATCATTCCAATCGTTGGCATCGCGTGGGCATCGTTTGCTTTGTATGGCGTCATCGACGGTGAAGTGATTTTGCAAAACATTCATGGCGGCATTAAAAATTTGCCATTCTTAATGGAAAAAAATCTCACACATCATCTTATCACCAAAAAATTTGAACGTGAGTTAAGAAATAAAACGAGTCACTTTTCTCAAGCCGAATTGGATTACCTTGAACAAAAAAAACTACTTGAAAAATTCAGCCACAAAAAATTAACAAAAGAACAAAAAGCACAACGAAAAGCGGCCGAGAAAAAAATGCGCCGCATGCAAAAATTAATTACCGCTTATATTTTAAAGGAAAAACATAACAAGCCAATCACACAACAAGAAATCGAATATTTTGCGCCCATCGCTGGGAACGATGATCCAGAAAATTCAACTATCATCGATGTTTGCACCAACATCTTAAATTCTTTCCGCTGGATCAAGCTTAAAAGCAACATATTAAAAACATGCACCGCCGTTAGTTTAATTGCAGGCGGCACTTTTAGTTTCACAACCGCATCAGGATTAGCAGGTATTTTTGTTGGCTCTTTGGCAGCTTTTGCTCCTGCTATTTGGCCACTCGCCATTCTGGCAGGTGTTGGTTATACCTTTTTAATTTATCGTACCGTTTCCGATATGTTAGCAAATGAAACATTAGCAATGTGGCGTGAAAAATTTCGCCACTGGACTGCTTTTGATGAAATGAATCCTAAAAAATCCATCGCACGTCGTGTTTTTCTAACCGCAGTTGCAGTCATCGCTGTTGGTTTAGCTATCGTTGCAACATTAGCAACGGCTGGCACTTGGTGGTTTGCAGTAAAAAATGGCGCTGAACTTTTGCAATTACTAGCGCCCGTTGCCGCAATCATTGCTAGCGTCTTAGTTCCTTTCGCAGCCATTGCAACACTAGTGTTTTCTATCAAAAATTCTTTAACCACTGTTAATGAAATTTCAAATGATACTAAAGATGCCTCACCGTTAGATCATTTAAAAAGGCTACTCGTTAAAATTGGTCGCACCATCAACCCAATCACATACATCGCTGACAACCCTGGCAAATCAATCGCTGAACTTTATAATCCGTTTCGCATTATTGCCGGCATTATTAGCTTCCCATTCATGTTTGCTATTTTTGTCGGTCACATGGTTGCCATGGGTGTTGCCGGTGATCGCACGCCTGGATTAAGTTACGAAGCCATGATTGCTAGCTCGTTTTTTGGTGCCTTATCAGATGCCTTTGTTGATTATCACTATATTTCGGGACATGATCATCAACATAAGTCTGTGAAAAAACACATTCTTGACGAAGAAGAAAAACACGATCACACTCACGGCGTCATTCCAAAACTTGCTTTAGCAACTATATTAACGCTTTCATTGGTTGCACCCTTATCAGCTTTATGGACATACCTCGCAGCACCTGCTGATAAACCTGTTAAATTGGGCACTGAATTTCTAAAATTGATTGGCTTTCATCATCAACATGACAAATTAGAAAATGCGCCTGTAGAAACAACAATGCCAACCTATCAACGTTTAGAAGATGCATATCGTCTCAACAAACAAAAAGAACGATTAAGTAAGAGCTTTGGCGATCAAAAAGAAATAGACGCCAAAATAACTGCCTTAGATAACATTGCTATTGAAGTATCAAAATCAAACCCAGACAAAACAAAACTTAATGAAGCTAGCATCAAATTAAATACCTCAAGAAAATTTGGCCCATTTCTATTTGATGGCAAAAAACCAAAATCAGCACGTGTTGCAGATCAAATCATTTCGCAAAAGCTTGTTGCTGCGGGTTAGTTAGCATCAAACCGTCGTTGCCTGCGGCTCCTTGCAACGACGGGTATCTTTACATGTTTGTTTTAAGCATTATTTAAGATTCACGTGCTACAATGTCTCAAAATTTCGCCAAAACATAAACGTGGGGTAACTAGAAATGTCAAGCAATCGCCGCCAAAAAATTAATAATATCATTCAATTAGCTGCCAATGCAGAACAACATCGTATCCAAATGCAAAAGCTGTCAACTCCTCAGTCTGTTGATAGTGAAATATCACAATCCAAGCAATCAATATCCTACATAGACAAAGATATTACTGAAAATGATGAGTTTAAATCAAATCATCCTTTTTTGTATTGGCTTTTTAGAGGCAATGCATCTCACAAGATGCTTACTTCTCAAAAAACATCCATCGAAGAAAAAATCAAGAATCTTGAAGCTAAAAAGCCAGCCATAGAGGCGACTCTTGATTTAGCAAAATCAACGCACCAGAAGCTAGTCCAAACATTTGTAGACGCAGTTTGCAAATTAAAAGGCGATAATAATGATGAAAACATTAAAAAAATTGCCGCGCAAGCATATGAACATGCAAGCAACCAAAAAAACTTTGAATCAGAACTTATTTATAAGTTGAACGCGGGCATAAATATTCCTTTACCTATATTGATTGCTAATAAATTTTCTATTGGTGTGAAGTCAACCCTATTAAATCGCAATACCACTGACACCCTTGACCCTATGAGTTTTGCCTTTATCTTTGCAGGAGCAATATTAATTGCGCTCTCATTAACGTTGGCTCCCTTTTCTCTACCAGTATTATTAATGGCAGCTACAATATCAGCAGGAGGTTTGGTGGCAACGGGCTTAGCAATATATGCGGAACGTAAAATAAGTCAACGCGAAAAAACTTTTGCAAAAGCAATTAAGCCAGATCAAGTTAGCTCAACAAGCAAACTAAGCACTACTGCAGCATTAGGTTTTGTTTCTGCCCAACCAGTGAATGACGCTGACATGGCAAACGCTACTATGGCCCAAACTACTTCGACCCATCATTCTTCACCAAATTCTTCTTCAGCTAATAATAATATTCAAAATTTGAGCCAAAGCATGCAATTTCGTAGTTAAAAGCAAAGTAGCCGGGATAGGCTTTCATGTCCCGGCTACATTATTTTATTTTCCATCTTGCTGGTGATGAATTTTTCGACTTGATCATCTTGCAGAGGCCGACTAATCAAATACCCTTGAATTTCATCGCAGCCATATTTTTGCAGTAATTCATATTGTTCTTTTGATTCTATACCTTCGGCAGCAACGCGAATGCCCATGTTTTTCGCTAACGAAATAATGGCTGCAATCAAAGAAGCCTGCTCAGAATTATTTGTCATTTGGCGCACAATGTCTCTATCAATTTTAATGCGATCGACCGCGAAACGATGCAAATAAACCAATGATGAATAGCCGGTGCCAAAATTATCCATGGTGATTTGCACGCCAATATCTTTTAAAGCATGAATCACATTTAAAGAATACTCTGGATCTTGCATTAATAAACTTTCTGCGATTTCTAATTCTAAATGATAGGGCGCGAGTCCGGATGCTTGAATAGCATTTAAAACATTATTAATAAAATTCTTTTGCTTAAATTGTCGCTTAGATACATTCACCGCCAAATTTAATTTAACACCCGATTGCTTTTGCCATTTTTTTACTTGTTGACAGGCATCATTAATAATCCATTGACTAAGCGGGATGATTAAACCAGACTCTTCCGCTATCGGAATAATTTTTGATGGTGACACTTCGCCATATTCTTCACTCTTCCATCGTAACAATGCTTCAACAGCTACTATTTTCTCTGATTCTAAATCTTGTCTTGGCATATAATCTAAATGAAATTGTTTTTCAGTTATGGCGGTTTCCAATGCAGCTTTAAATTTCATACGATCAGTGATTTCGTGATTCATCTCAGGTGTACAGAATTGATAATTATTTCTGCCTAACTCTTTCGATCTATATAATGCTAAATCGGCGCTCTTAATTAACGAATCATAATCTGCGCCATCATTTGGGAAAAAACTAATACCAATACTCACGCCGACATTCAACTCGTGACCACGGACAATAATCGGTTTTGACATCACACTCATTATTTTTTCGGCAAACCCAGCTGCCGCATCTGGAGTACTGACACCATTTAACACTAAAATAAATTCATCTCCGCCTAAACGCGCCGCAACATCCGTTAAGCGCACGCTGCTTTTTAAGCGCTCCGCTACTACTTTTAATAATTCATCGCCAACATCATGCCCTAAGTTATCGTTTACCTCTTTGAAATGATCAAGATCTAAGAAAAATACTGAAAAATTCTTTTGGCTGCGCAAAGCAGCCGCGATGGATTTATCTAAGCTTTGCTCCAATTGATTGCGATTGACTAAGCCTGTTAAAGCATCATAATAAGCTTGATAAGATAATTCTTCTGCTTGTTTCTTTTTATCAGTTACCTCTTGAATTTGCGCAACCGTATACAAAGGCACGCCCGCTTTATCACGCACTAATGCAATACTTACCAATACCCAAATAATAGCACCATCTTTTCTAATATAACGTTTATCTAATTCGGCTGAATTAATAGAGCCATTTTTTAATAACTCTAATTTTGTATCCGATACTTTAACATCCTCTGGCAATGAAATATCTTGATAACGCATTTTTAACATTTCACTCATGCTATAACCGGTAATACGACACAGCGCAGGATTCACCCTCAACCACCTACCATCTAGCGCCACTAACGCGATTCCTGTTGCCGCAGAATCAAACGCTAACCGGAATCGATTTTCGCTTTCTAATAACTTTTCTTCGGCAATTTTTCGCTCTGAAATATCGCGCATAATCAAAACATATTTCTTTTTGTTATCAATATTCATGCTGGTCGCTGACATTTCTAGTGGAAATGTTTCGCCATTTTTCTTTTTAGCCAACACTTCAATGTTTTTTCGAAATATCTCATGTTCTTTATCTGCATAAAGTAAATCCATAACATTTTCACTATTTTGCAACCCTGATTTTTCCGCTATCAAAATATTAATATTCTTGCCTATAACTTCTGCAGGCTGATAACCAAACGTTTTCGCGGCATTTTCATTAAAAGTTTCAATTTGATATTTATCACTAATAGTCGCAATACCTTCCGCTGCGTGATCTACAATTGCGGCTAAATGAATACTACTCTCTAATGCTAATTTTTCTGAACTGACCACTTTTCGCAAAATTGGCGCTACCTGCCAGGTAAGCATCAAAAATCCCAAGATAATGGTTACTGTTAAAATACTAATAGCAATTTCCAATTGATGACGCATTGGATGATACAAATTCTCAGTATTTTCTTTATATAAAAAAGTAAGATTTAACGATTTCAAAGGCTCAACGGCTGCCATCATAAATACAAGCTTTGTGCTTTCACCCTGCAACAACATTCTTTTATCAGACATAAGCGCTTCTGATAATTGTTGCTGTAAATACCCAGATAAAAAGAAATTACCTTTAACGCTTTCTCTTTCACCTTTTGGCATGCAAAATGGTTGGCCAGAGTTATCTTTACCGCAAATATAAAATTCCTTGGTGCCCATGGCTTGGTTGACCGTATCTAATGGCCATTCAGCGATAATGTTCCCAATTATTTTTCCATTATTAGTGACGGGCGTTTCCAGTCGTAACGAAAACCCCTCATTCCAAATTAACTCACCGTGATAGATGGTATTTATCATAAATGAGGCATCTGCACGATTTGTAAATTTGCCATTTTCTAGCACAATATTATTATGAGCGTCTTTTATGATGAAAGCGGAATAACTTTGCGAAAACAATTCGCGTGTAATTTTATTTTTTTCATCTTCACTTAAACGACCATCGATTAATGCTTTTTTAATTACTTCATTTGATTTTATTTCTGTTATTTCGGCAATTGGTCTTGAAATTGCTGTTTGCACCAATTCCACCCGATGATGCAATGTTTCCATTAAGTAATCTTTTAATACTTCTTCATTTTGCTTTGTGGATGTACTAAAACCAGCAAGACCCGCAATTAAGCCAATCGCTGTTAAAATAACAGCGCATATGACAAGCACGCGTTTATCTTCATTGTTTTTGTAAAGCGCCGCGTATTCCCTTGTTGTAGTCCAGGCAGATGTAAACCCAATTGCCAGCATGGTAAAACCAAATGCGGTATAGATAGTCATACGCGTATGCTGATACCAACTATATAAAAATTCTAAATCCAGCACGTAACCCACCACCGCCATAATACCGACAATGACAATAGTTAACATGCTTAACTGAATGTACAAACTTGCCATTCGATGCTGCGATAAATTCGCTAGCATTAAACTAGTACCCATCAAGAAAAATGCCATCGATGTATTTTGCGCCATGCGTACCAAATATTGTTTATCATCTGTTGCGAAATGTTTTAGGAAGACACTATCAATACCGATATCAACATCAAAAATATATTGCGCTAAACTGACTCCAGCGAGCACTGTCACGATTAACGCAGGAATTAAAACTATTTTTGGGTTTAGGGGTGGGGAGTAGACATAGACTAAAATACCAATACTCGAGATGAAAAAACAAAACGCAGAGTTAAACGACATGCCGATATAACCTGGAAACATCATCGTGAAAATGGGGGCGTGCATGATTGCGCCAGTCATACCGGCCAATCCAAGCGTCATGACAAGCACACTTAAAATAGGGCCTAGTGAGTTGCGCTTATCCATGCAATAGCCACTCCGTTGCTATATTCTCTTTTCTTTAGAATAACATATACGGAAGGGCGACTTATTAAGATTGAACAATTTATATAAAGGATTTGCCAAATTTAAGCGGGGGCAAGCCCAAATGACTGGCTATAGATTGGCCAATATCTGCAAAACTGTCTCTTTTTCCAATAGGCCCAGATTTAATCGAAGGCCCAAAAGCAATAACCGGCACATACTCCCTAGTGTGATCCGATCCAGGCCAAGTTGGGTCGCAACCATGATCAGCGGTAATCACCACCATATCATTTGGCTTCAATGCCGCTTCGAGCAACGGAATGGCCGCATCCAAATCTTCTAATGCTTTTGCATAACCAATCACATCGCGTCTGTGACCGTACAACATATCAAAATCAACCAAGTTGACGAACACAATGCTATTATCTGGCGCAAGGTTGATTTCTTGTAAGAATGTTTTAAATAATGCGTCATTACCATCTGCACGCACGGATTTAGTAATACCGTGGTTTGCGTAAATATCTGCAACTTTCCCAATCGCAATCACACTGCCATTTGCTTTGACTAATTCATCTAACAAAGTAGGTGAGGGTGGCGGGGTTGCATAATCATGACGATTGCCCGTGCGACGATAATTACCCGACTTTCCAACAAACGGGCGCGCAATCACTCGACCAATATTATATTGATCGACCAACTCACGCGTGATTTCGCATAAGTCATACAAACGCTGCAACCCGAATGATTCTTCGTGAGCGGCGATTTGAAAAACGCTATCCGCTGAGGTATACACAATCGGTTTACCAGAAGCGACATGTTCATCGCCTAATTCTGCTATGATTTCAGTGCCTGATGCATGCACATTGCCAAGCACCCCCGGCAAATTAGCACGCTTTACGACTTCATCTAATAATGCTTTCGGAAAACTAGGGTAGGTTGGTGAAAAATATCCCCAATCAAATAAAACCGGAACACCCGCCATTTCCCAATGACCACTTTGCGTATCTTTACCTAAACTCATTTCACGCGCACAACCATATGCACCAACAATGGTTGCATTCGCATCTAAACCATCGACGTCTTTACCCTGGCTAATTTTCGCAGCGCCATTTAAACCAAGACGAGTTAAGTTGGGAATTTTTAAAGGGCCCTGACGTACACCGGTTTTATCCGCCTTACCTGCTAAGCAATACTCAGCGATGTGGCGCAGTGTATCTGCGCCAACATCGCCATATTTTTCAGCATCAGGGGTTGCACCTAAACCGAATGAATCAAGCATTAAGATAAAAGCACGCGACATAATTAGGCTTGTGCTCGACAAAAAGTTTCACGAATAAAAAACGCAAACACTAGCGCCACCACAAAACTAATCGGAAAAACCAACATGGCATAATTAAAATCTTGCGCTGAATAAACAGCAACGCCATTTACCACATCATGGCCACCGCGTTGTTCCATTAACCAACCAAAAAATGGTGGGAAAACAAAACCGCTAACCATAATACAAACGGAATCAATACTCACTGCCGTACTGGTTAAGTAAATCGGATTTAATTCGGCAATCGTTGGATACGTTAATACTTGCGAACTGGTCACTAATCCAATCAAAAAGAATAAAACGATTAAAGACGTTAACGATAAATCTGGCACATACATTAATGTAGCAATCACTGCTAACGACAAAATAGCGCCAACAACCATTGGCATTACGCGACGCTCGATGTGATCTGAAATCCAACCATAAATTAATGAACCAAAAATCACGCCGACAAAAAATAAAGTGGTCGCATAAGATGCTTCAGTGGCTGTCACATGATGGACATCCATTAAATAACGAATCCCCCACAGACCGCCTAAAATAAACACGGGCAAATTCACTAATGCTGTATAAAAACCACAAAACCAATTTTGCGGATTTAAAGCAGCAATGCTAATGCAACGCATTAAACCCAATTCCTTTAATTTTTCTCTATCATTTTTGGCATCTACATGAGCATTAGCAGGGCGATCTTGGACAAAGAAATAAATAGCGACAAAAATGACAAAACCTAAAAATGTATTTAACAATAATGCTTGGCGCCAACTACCCAACATATCAATTAACAATGAAAACGGAGTTTGCGCAACCAAACCACCTAACATGGCCATGGTGACAACCACACCAACCACAAACGCCATGCGTTGTGGCGGAAACCAGCGTGACGCTAAACGGATACAGCTTAAGAAACAAAATGCTGCACCACCGCCCACTAAAAAGCGACCTAAAGCTGCAACCCAGTATGTTTCAGCAATAGAAAATAACCCGGTGCCTAAGGTACAAATACTCACAGCCAATAATAATAATTTTTTGGTAGAGTAACGATCCACTAAATTACCAACTGGAAATAACATTAATGCATTGGCATAAAAATACATTGAAAAGAATTGGCCTAATTGTTCGGCGTTTAATTGAAATGATTCTCTTAGTTGCGTGTTAATGGTGTTAAAGAGATTCATTTGAATGAATTCATAAAAGAAAAATAAAGCCGATGTAACCACCACCACCCAACCAAGTTTGGCGTTTTTAGCATATTCTTGTGATTTTGCGTTTGTTTCTAGCAACATGTTATTTTCTATGACTGATGAAAGTTCGCTCATTTTAATATTATCCTCATAAGGCCTTCAACAATTCCTTTGCTAATTGGCTGGCACCGATACGAAAAGTTGTCGGTTGCGCCCAATTTGCTCCCATAATTTTTTCAGTTAAAGCAAGATATTGCGCTGCTTGTTGCACATCACGAATACCGCCTGATACTTTCAACCCACAAGAACGCTGTAACTGCTGTTCTGCGTGTTTTATAACCAACAACATCGTTGCTGCCGCCTCGATTGTCGCACCTTCTGACACTTTACCGGTAGAAGTCTTGATAAAATCAGCACCTGCTTGCAATGCATCAAAACTCGCATCAGCAATCAAGGCAAGATCAACCAACACCCCTGTTTCTAAAATCACTTTTAATAAAACTTTTGGACCGCATGCTGCCTTGCAACTTTCGATAAAATTTTGCGCATATTGCTTTTCACCCGCTAAATAACGTTGATACGGGAAAACAACATCAATTTCATTGGCTCCATCTTCTAATGCTCGGCCAATTTCAACCAACACATCGGTTAAAGAAGCTTCACCCTGTGGAAAATTGGCAACACTTGCCACATGAACCCTAGAACCGCGCATTTGATCTGCGGCTAAGCGCACAAACGGAGGCGATACGCATACCGCCGCAACATGCCCTAACGGGCCTTTTGCTGCAAGCAAAAATGATGCGACGCTTTCTTCCGTGTCACTATCATTTAAGCTTGTTAAATCCAGCAAACTAAATAACCGGCGAATTAGCGCATCGTTAAATGCCAACGTCGGTAAAGCTTCAATTTCTGCTTGAATGGTATCAGCCCATTGCATCACTGGCTTCCTTGATAAACTCAGGAATCAATTTTGCCATCTTTCTACCGCCAATTTCACCGTAATGCAGCGTGCCTTCGTGTGAGATTTTCTCGCTACTCATGCCAGCCGCTAAATTTGTGACCACTGCTAAGCCTGCCACACGTAAGCCACAATGACGCGCCAAAATCACCTCTGGCACAACCGACATACCCACCAAATCAGCGCCCCATTTTCTGAATGCACGAATTTCTGCTGGCGTTTCAAAAGAAGGGCCTAATGTGGACAAATAAACGCCGGAATGCAATGGAATGCCTAGACGCTTAGCGGATGATTTCATCACATCTTGCAAACCAAGATCGTAAGCATCATCCATGCTAACAAAACGTGGGCCGACACTTTCATCGTTAGGGCCTACGAGTGGGTTGCCTGGTTGAAAATTAATATGATCATTAATCATGACTAATTCACCAGGTAGAACATCTTCGCGTAATGAACCAACGGCTGCGGTTGCTAAGTACATCGAGCAACCTAAGTGGCGCACAATATGAATTAAAGCGCGAATGGACTCGTATTCAACGCCTTCATACTTATGCAAACGACCGCGCAAACAAACAATGGATACGCCCTTGATTTGACCTAACACTAATAATGATGCATGGCCGGAAACAGCGCCGGTTTGCAATCCTGGGATGGCTTGATAAGGAATAGACACTGGGTTTTCAATTTGTTCCGCAAAAGCAGAAAGGCCAGAGCCTAAAATCATACCCATTTTTGGTGCAAAGCCTTGCGGCACATAACGCGAAATGACTTTCATCACTTCACTAATTTGAATCGTCATTGCATTTTCTCCGAAAGCGCTATTACGCTTTTTTCATCCATACGTTTGCTACATCTAACATTCGATTTGAAAAACCCCACTCGTTATCGTACCAAGCAAGAATTTTAACTAAATTTCCAATCACTTTCGTGCCAACTGTATCAAAAATTGCCGACGCAGGATTGTGGTTAAAATCCGTTGATACTAATGGTTCTTCATTAAATGCTAGTACGCCCTTCAATGGGCCGTTTGCCGCTTGTTGCACTAGACGATTTACCTCATCCACTGTTGTAGCGCGCTTTGCTTCAAACGTCAAATCGACAACAGAAACATTAATGGTTGGCACGCGAACGGCAAAGCCATCTAACTTGCCATTTAATTCTGGCAACACTAAGCCAACAGCCGATGCAGCACCGGTTTTGGTTGGAATAATGGAATGAGCGGCGGCACGAGCGCGACGTAAATCACTGTGATACACATCGATTAAACTTTGATCGTTAGTATAAGCATGCACGGTATTCATCAAGCCACTAACAATACCAATGCCTTCATGCAATGGTTTGGCAACAGCCGCTAAGCAATTGGTGGTGCAAGATGCATTAGAGATCACTTGATCTTGGCTTTTTAATACGCCTTCATTAACGCCGAAAACAACTGTGGCATCCACACCCGTTGCTGGAGCTGAAATAATAACTTTTTTGGCACCCGCTTCTATGTGTTGCGCTGCTTTTTCTTTGCTGGTGAATAAACCAGTGCATTCGAAAACGATATCAACGTTTAATTCTTTCCACGGTAATTTTTTTGGATCCCGCTCTGCTACGACGCGAATCTTATCGCCGTTCACTATTAAATCCTGACCGACAACTTCAACGGTGCCAGGAAATTTACCATGGGTTGTATCATAACGAGTCAAATGTGCGTTGGTTTCAACATCACCTAAATCATTAATAGCAACGATTTGAATTTCTGGGTGTAATTTTTTTTCGTAATGCGCGCGTAAAATATTGCGTCCAATACGACCATAACCATTAATTGCTATTCTAATCACTTAAATTTCCTCCCATTTTTTATTGTTTGCTAGCAACAACTAGCTTTTTTTGTCTGCGCTTGATGCGAATCTTGCGCTGCAGAATATATAACTTCTTTTGCCATTTCCACCACCCTCTCGATCGTAATACCGCAATCGCGATAAACATCTTTGATTGGGGCAGAAGCTCCAAAGCGATCAACACCCACCACTTTTCCATGATCACCCACAAATGAATACCAAAACGCAGTAGCGGCTGCCTCAATGGCAACGCGTGCGGTGACAGAAGGCGGCAATACTTCCGCTTGATATTCACCACTTTGCGCCAAGAACACATCCGTTGAAGGCATTGAGACAACACGCGCTTCTATATTTTTCGTTGCTTTTAATTCTTTGGCTGCATCCATTGCTAATGCCACTTCAGAACCAGTCGCAATTAAAATCACATCCGGCGTTTGATTTTCAGCACCTAACAACACATAACCACCGCGACGCACATTCGTTAACTGTGTTGCATTGCGTTCAAAGAAAGGCAGCGCTTGGCGAGAAAACAATAAGCAAGTAGGGCCTTGTCGCTCAATCGCTGCCGCCCATGCCGCTGCTGTTTCCACCGTATCGCATGGTCGCCAAATAGAAAGATTTGGCATGATGCGTAAACTAGGTAATTGCTCAATAGGTTGATGCGTTGGGCCATCTTCACCTAAACCAATCGAATCGTGTGTATACACATACACAACGCGTTGCTTCATGATGCAGGCTAAACGCAATGCATTACGCGCATAATCAGAAAAAGTTAAGAATGTACCACCGAAAGGTAAAATCCCTTTATATAAAGCCATCCCATTCATCATCGCCGACATGCCAAATTCGCGCACACCGTAATGAATGTAACGACCAGCGGGTTCTTTCTTAGAAAATAGGGTCGCGTCTTTCCAAATCGTGCAATTGGATTCGGTTAAATCAGCAGAACCACCGATCATCTCTGGTAACAAAGGGGCATATTGATCTAAACATAATTGCGATGCTTTGCGAGTAGCGACGGTTTGTTTTTTTTCATTCATGAGTTGCAACACATTGTTTGCTTGTGTTTGCCAATCACTAGGTAAAGCATTTGCCATGCGGCGTTTAAATTCTTGTGCGAGCTCTGGATATTGTTTTGCATACTGTTGGAATAATGTATTCCAGGCAGCCTCTCTATCTTTACCTGCTTGGCGCGCATCCCAACTTGCATACATATCATCTGAAACAGTAAATGCTTGATGTTCCCATGCCAACTGCGAACGCGCTGCCGCTACTTCATCATGGCCTAATGGTGAACCATGCACATCAGCCGTACCTGATTTATTAGGTGAACCGTAGCCAATGGTTGTTTTGCAGCAAATTAATGTTGGCTTGTCGTTATGTTTTTTAGCGGCTGCGATTGCTGCTGCAATTTCCGCTGCGTCGTGACCATTAACATCGGCAATTACATGCCAGCCGTATGCTTTAAAACGTTCTGGTGTATTGTCTTGAAACCAAGATGTCACATCACCATCAATCGAAATACCGTTATCATCATAAAGCACGATCAATTTATCTAATGATAATGCGCCGGCAAGAGAGGATACTTCGTGTGAAATACCTTCCATCAAACAGCCATCGCCAACAAAACAATAAGTGTAATGGTCGATTAAATCAAAACCTGGTTTATTAAAAACAGCAGCCATGTGTTTTGCTGCTAATGCCATACCAACTGCATTGGCTAATCCTTGACCGAGTGGGCCGGTTGTTGTTTCAACGCCGGGTGTATCGCCGTATTCTGGGTGACCTGGTGTTTTTGAATGCAGGACGCGGAAATTTTTTAAGTCATCAATAGATAAGTCGTATCCAGTTAAATGCAATAATGCATATAACAACATGCAGCCATGGCCATTTGATAGTACAAATCGATCACGATTCGGCCAATGTGGGTTTTCGGGTGAATGCTGTAAAAAATCATGCCACAGCACTTCTGCAATATCGGCCATCCCCATCGGCATCCCTGGATGCCCTGAATTTGCCTTCTGCACTGCATCTATTGCTAAAAAACGAATCGCATTCGCACGTTCCCTACGAGTTGGAATCGACATGATACCCTCAAGAAATGACATAGATGCGCGCATCTTACCTAATTTCCTTTGTCTGTACCAAGCATAAAGCTCTACTAATTTGGACCATTTGCTAACTTAAGCGAAAGGGAGGCCTCATTCACTCCAAGTTTGTAGCCTGGACACGTTTTTTTGTGTCCGGGGTGGTTGCATACAGGTGTGTCCGGATGCAACCACCCCGGACACAAAAAACGTGCCCAGGCTACAATTAATTATTGCATCGTGAATTAAATATCGAAATTCACCAAAACAACTTCTCACACTACCTGGAAATTTTTCTTTACGAGAATATGGATTCACATGCTATGATTGCCGCAATTTTATTTACCAAGAAGGAAAGGAATCGATGTCAGAATATTTATTTACTTCAGAGTCCGTCTCTGAAGGCCATCCTGATAAAGTTGCGGATCAAATTTCGGATGCAGTATTAGATGCAATCTTGCGTCAAGATAAAGACGCTCGTGTCGCTTGCGAAACATTAGTGAAAACAGGCGCAGCCATTGTTTGTGGTGAAATCACAACAAATGCATGGGTTGATATCGAACAATTAACCCGTCAAGTGATTGCTGATATTGGTTACACAGATTCTGATATGGGTTTTGATGCTAATTCTTGTGCCGTCATTACCGCGATTGGCAAACAATCCGTCGATATCGCAGCGGGTGTTGATCGCAAATCAAAAGAAGAACAGGGTGCAGGTGACCAAGGTTTAATGTTTGGTTATGCATCCAATGAAACTGACGTGTTAATGCCAGCACCTATTACTTACGCACACCGCTTAATGCAACGCCAAGCACAATTGCGTAAAGAAGATGTGCTCCCATGGTTACGTCCTGATGCAAAATCACAAATCACCTTCCGCTATGTTGATGGCAAACCAGTCGACATCACCAACATCGTGGTTTCAACACAACATCACCCAGATATTAGCCATGCGGATTTACGAGAAGCGGTGATCGAAGAAATTATCAAGCCAACCATTCCTGAAGCATGGTTAAAGCACACCAAATACTTCATCAACCCAACGGGTCGCTTTGTTATTGGTGGTCCACTTGGTGATTGCGGTTTAACCGGTCGTAAAATCATCGTCGACTCATACGGCGGTATGGCGCGTCATGGTGGTGGCTGCTTCTCTGGCAAAGATCCATCCAAGGTGGATCGCTCTGCGGCTTATGCTGCACGTTATGTTGCAAAAAACATTGTCGCAGCGGGTCTTGCCGATCGTTGTGAATTACAAGTGTCTTATGCAATCGGTGTTGCTGAACCGACCTCTATCCACGTAGAAACATTTGGCACCAACAAAATTCCAAATGCGGATATCGCAAAATTAGTTTACGAACATTTTGATCTTCGCCCATACGGCATCATCAAAATGCTCGACTTGTTACAACCTATTTACAAACAAACCGCGAGCTATGGTCACTTTGGTCGCGAAGATATTAATGTGCCATGGGAAAAAACAGATAAAGCATCAGCATTACGCGCCGCTGCTGGTTTATAAGTTAAGTAAAGCAAAAAGCTCCGCGCTAAAGAACGTGATAGGATTACTGACCAGCACTCAAGATGGCAGGATGTCAACTTGAGTTGCCTGGGGCATGGAGGCGCTCCTATCACGTTCTTTGGCGCGGAGTTAGTTTTTCACCAACGCCGCAAATCATTCTTAAGGAGATCTCATCAATGACAACACAGGTACACGCCATGAAAACATCTAACCCACACGCTGATTACAAAGTTAAAGACCTTTCACTCGCTGAATGGGGCCGCAAAGAAATTAATATTGCTGAAACTGAAATGCCTGGCTTAATGGCATTGCGCGAAAAATACAAAAACAATCCACCGTTAAAAGGCGCACGCATTGTTGGTTGCTTACACATGACCATTCAAACTGCGGTGTTAATTGAAACCTTAGTTGCTTTAGGTGCTGAAGTTCGCTGGTCATCTTGCAATATCTTCTCAACACAAGATCACGCAGCAGCAGCCATTGCCGCCGCTGGTATTCCGGTATTTGCTTGGAAAGGTGAAACGGAAGAAGAATATTGGGATTGCGTCAAAAAAACCATCACAGGCCCTAACAATTGGCAGCCAAACATGATTTTAGATGATGGCGGCGATTTAACCTTGTTAATGCACCAAGAATATCCAGAAATTTTAAAAAATGTAAAAGGGATTTCAGAAGAAACCACCACCGGCGTGCATCGCTTAATTGAAATGCATAAAGCGGGCGAATTAAAAGTGCCAGCCATTAACGTTAACGATTCAGTTACCAAATCAAAATTCGACAACCTCTATGGTTGCCGTGAATCATTACTCGATGGCATCAAGCGTGCAACCGATGTCATGATTGCTGGTAAAGTTGCTGTTGTTTGCGGTTACGGTGATGTGGGTAAAGGCTGCGCAAAAGCATTACGTTCATTTGGCGCAACCGTTTTAATCACTGAAATTGACCCGATTTGCGCGTTACAAGCGGCAATGGAAGGTTATCGCGTTGTCACCATGGATGATGTTGCAAGCCTTGGTAACATTTTCGTGACCACAACGGGCAATGTTAACGTCATCACACACGATCACATGTTACAAATGCCAGATCAATCTATCGTCTGCAACATTGGCCACTTTGATTCCGAAATTGATATTGCATCCTTACGCAAATACACCTGGGAAAACATTAAGCCACAAGTTGATCACGTTATTTTCCCTAACGGCAAACGCATCATCGTGCTTGCTGAAGGCCGCTTAGTGAATCTTGGTTGCGCAACCGGTCACCCAAGTTTTGTGATGTCTGCTTCTTTCACTAACCAAGTGTTAGCGCAAATCGAATTATTTCAAAACACAGATAAATACCCAGTAGGTGTTTACTTGTTATCGAAAGAATTAGACGAAGAAGTAGCCCGCTTACATTTGAAAAAATTAGGCGCCAAATTAACTCAATTAACCGACGAACAAGCCAAGTATTTATCTGTACCAAAAAATGGTCCGTTCAAACCTGAGTTATATCGTTACTAAACCCCGCTATAAACTAAAATCCCGGAGAATTTCTCCGGGATTTTCTATCCCACCCCACATCCTTGTCATCCCGGAATTTAGCGCTGCTTAGCACGTGCTTTTTACGTGCTTAGCAGCGCTTAATGTCCGGGATCCACTCGCCGCAAATTCAAATCTCATCGTCTTGTATAAACACAACCGTAGATCCCGGACAACGCCTCCGGCGTTTCCGGGATGACAGCTATTTTTAAGGAGCTCTAAACCCATGAAAGAATACTACGTCTACATCCTAGCCAACAAAAAACTCGGAACGCTTTATACCGGCATAACCAACAACTTAGTCCGTCGCATTTACGAACATAAACAAGAACTAGCTAAAGGTTTTACGAAACAATACCATCTTCACAATCTAGTTTATTTTGAAACCCACATTGATATTCAAGAAGCTATCTTCCGAGAAAAAGCAATCAAAAAATGGCGAAGAGAATGGAAGTTTAATTTGATAGAAAAAAATAACCCACATTGGATTGATTTATACCCAGAAATCATCATTTAAACTGTCATCCCGGAATTTAGCGCCGCTTAGCACGTGCTTTTTGCGTGCTTAGCAGCGCTTAATGTCCGGGATCCATCAACGCGCATCCAAGGCTCTTCGTCTTTTATAAACACAACCGTAGATCCCGGACAACGCCTCCGGCGTTTCCGGGATGACAAGTCATTAACACTCCCTTAAGCTTTCTCTGTTAAAATTTACCAATAAATATAACGAAACAAAAAACGAGAGCAAAAAATGCCTAAGATTACTCTTGCAACAGTTACGACTAAAATTGATGACCTAATCAAATACAACAAAATAGCCCAATCTCCTTATACTGGCGACCTTAAAGCTGCTCACTCGAAATTAACTGAATTTAACGCACGTATTGAAAAATTACTTAAGCTTGAAGAATTTTCTCCTGAAGATAATACCGCGGGTGAAAAGCTTAGCAAACTAAAAGCCGATTACCAGTTAATAGCAAACGAATTAAAAGGGTTAGGCTTAAACTTGAGCGACCTTGTAAAAAAGAATAACGAACAATCCAAAACGCTTGAAGAAAAACAAATTGATGAAATCGCACAAAACTTAATTGATCTTGGTGATCTCGTACCATCTATCACACCTGAATGCCTTGCTTTGCATCACTTATGTCTAGCATTGGGTGGCATCTCAATCAAAATTTCTCAAGCCAATCTACCAACCGCAGGTGGTGAAAAAAATATTTTCAATAACGACTTAATACCAACTAAAGGTATTTGCGGTGGCTTAGTTAGAACCTGGATAGACCGCTCGCTAGATGCTGGTGGCTCACCCAATTATCCCATCACTTCAACCATTGGTGTTTTAAAAGCACAAGAACGCCTCTTCCATCCAAATGCAAAATCTATTTTTGCTAAAAAATTGGTTGAATTAAATCGAAATCATCTCTTCGACACACTAGATGAAAACTCTTTAAATGAAATGCATATTCGCGGCGACGGTTGGGCGCATGCGATTGGTCTTCGTAAAAATCAAAATCGTTTTGAAATTTTTGATCCCAATTACGGCTATTTCACTTTACGCGACCGCAAAAATGCAAGCTTATTGTTATCCGCCATCATCACATCATATGAATTCGATTTCAATGCAGTAAACTCGGTTGAAATTGCAAAATGCGGCACGCAAATTGAAGCAAACAAGTTTCCAAATAACTCTGCACTTGATAAAGCGGCGATTAGCGCTTTATCCAAAGAAAGCTATAAAAATTTAAAGAAATTTTACCAAGAGCAAATTTCAAAAATTCTTGCCATTAAAAACAAAGAAAACTCACCGCGCATATTACTCGATATCATTCGTGATTTTGGCTCTAGCTTAAATGATACCGACAAAAAAACGTTAGTTCATCATTTAGAAAACTGCCGAAACGGCCAAGCATCCAAGCTTAATCAAGCATTATTGGGTGAAGAAGCCATTGAATATATCGCTGCTTTTACGTCACAACAAAAAGGGGATTTAAGTCAACTGTTCGATACCATTATCCGTGAAGCTTCAATAGAAATTGCATTACCAAAACCAATAACGCAACTATTAGAAGAAATCGACACGCATAAAATTGCGCTGGTAAATAATTTAGAAACTGCGCGCGCTGACTATCTTAGCACCATCAGCAAGCCGCTTCCTAAACACAAAGATGACATCTTAGACCGCCAAAATGAAATTAACAAATTAACACTCGACCGCAAACGCCTTGAAAATCGCTTGCAAAAACTCGCCGCATTAAATATCAAAGAAAAATTAATTGCCACACACCTTGGACACTTGGACAATGCTTATTCTTTAGAACAAGCAAAAAAAGATTTAGCAAGCCTGGCGGTCAACGACTTACCCACCTCAAACGCGGATCTCGCTCTGATTGGCAAATTACAAGACTTAAACCACAAACTATTAAATCACATAGAAAAACTTAGCTATATTTCTGGCAAAGCACTTTCTGTTGAACAAGCGTTGTCGATGGCTAAAAAGAATCAAGAAAGATCACACTGCGAAGACATTATTAAATTAATCGAAAAAGCCGAAAATGCAATCTATAATGAAGAAAACCCTGAACCAATCATTATTGATATTCAAAAGTACATTCCTTCATTTAATAATCCACTAAATTTACTGGATGACGATAATTTCGACGAACTCACCTCTCAATTTAAAGAAGTCGAAAAATATAGTGACGCAGAATTAAAAATCATTCGCGATATTTTCCGAAACGTTGACCAATCATCGAGCTCTATTCAATATCAATTTCAATCAACCCTTAATAAGCTTAAAAACGAAGATACAGATGAAGCGGAATTTTTATCAGCCAGAATAAAAGACGCTAACGCCCTACAATCAGACATTCAAAAAGTGCTTAACCCCTACACCACTGATAAAATCGACATCAAGATACTCATACAAGCTGTACGCACACTCTCGCCTGAAAGCATAGATCAAAACGGTGCTGCTATTGCTAAAAAAACACATAGCCACTTATCCAGTTTCGAGCCAACACAAATCCCTAAAAAAGTAACTAACTATTTAGCGCAACTTGCATCACTTCCTGAAAATAAACCGGCTGAAGAAACCATCAAAGCGTTTATCGAAAAAAATAAAACATCATCCACTTTCTTAAATGATAAGAAAATCACACTTGAAGATTATCTCAATCAAATCAAAACTCATTTTGATTTGCCTAAAGCAACGCCTGCTAATGAAATTACATTTTCAATCATTAAAGAAAAAATTGACGCTAAAATTTTAGAAATTAATAATGAAGCAGAACAAGAAGCTGAAAGAAATCGCCTAGAAGCAGAACAGCGAGCGCTGGCAGAAAAATTACGTCTAGATGAAGAAAAACGCTTACAAAAAGCAAAAATCGCTAAGCAATCTGCAAACATATTAAAGTTAAAAACTTTCATTGCAGACAACACCTACTGGCACTCAAAAGTTTCTGTCTTCAATATTAAAAAAGCACCCGATGGTGTGGTGTTAATGCGAAAGGTGATTCAAAACAATCCTAAGTGTGATGACGCTCATTTAATGGATCTCTTAAGCAACATCGCATCTGATCGAATCAATAAAAAGAAAAAAGCATTTAGCTTCTTTGAATCGAAACGACATACTGATACGGATGTGTTTTACAGAGCCTTCTATAATCCCAAGGCTTGCATGAGTCTGGATGAAAAGCATCAGGCGCTGGAAAACATTCTTTCCACCTATACTTCTCCCGCAATAAAACAGAAACGCTGATAACCTGTAGCCTGGACACGCTTTTTGTGTCCGGGGTGGTTGTATCAAATTACCATTGGATTGTCATCCCGGAATTTTTACCGTTTTTTGGTAAAAATGTCCGGGATCCACGGAGGTATTAAACAAAAAATATGTTCTGTAAAGATTTATGGGTGGATCCCGGACAATTTCCTGCGGAAATTTCCGGGATGACAGCTTGATGCAACAAAGCCACCCCGGACACAAAAATCGTGTCCAGGCTACATTCATCTGGAAAATCACTGTAGACGATTGTTCGTGATGACACACCAATATTCCTCTTCCAACCATCGCCTCCCTCGCATAGAATGATAGGCAAATAATCATGGAGAGACTCTTTTATGCGCCTATTGTTCACTGTTTTATTTGGTCTATTTTTCTTCACACAAAACGTTTTCGCTGACACTTGCCCATCCATCGCAGACATCAAATCAAACCACATCGAAGGCTGGAGCGCGATCGATAGCGGCGACGGCAAACCCTTTGATAAAAAACGTCTGATGCAACTTGCTGAATCCATTGAACAATTCGCCTTAGCAGAATCCGTCACCAACAAAGATAAAACCACCTCCATTCACTGCTACTATCGCGACAAACATGGCTCTGATCTTGAAGCTTATTTATCTAAGAGCAATGTTGTTTTAGTTAACAAGAAAAATCATTGGTACCAAGTAACCGGTTACATGCACTGCGCTGCTGGCATGGAAAATTGCACATTCCAAAACAGCATGCCTACCGGTAACACCACATTTGCGCAAAAATCCAGCAAGGAACCTGCGTAACCTTCAGCCGCATCGCCCAATTCTCAAATATCATCTTCCCCGTTACCTACGGGGAATTTCATTAGGATCATATTATGCTGCTAGACGCCCAAGAAAGTTTTTTTAGTCACTACACAACCGCTATCACCGCTGACCAACTACAACCAGAAACGCATTTCCCTTTTAAAAATCATCCGCAATTTCAAATGCTAAGCGATGTGCTATGCCGCAAACACAAACACCATATTTTATTAACAACTGACTTTGACACTTGCACTAGCTCTATCTTTTTAGAAGCATTACTCCATCATTGCCAACATAACAAAAATACGGTGCATTTAAAAAATTCGCACATGTTGTTATTTAATTTAGATAACGCCTTAATTTCTGAAATCAAACAACTAGCCATCGAAAAAGAATTCGAACAATTACGTGAAACCCTATCCGCCACCAAACAAACATTAATTATCGTAATCACCAAACCCGATATTTTCTCTAAAGAAATTAAAAAATCCGATGAGCGCTTTTTACGCCGTCAACTAGATGCACTGCTAGCACACCCCTATTGTCGCCTTATCGTATTAACGACGATGAAAGAACAAGCTCATTACAATCATTTAGCAGACACTTTCACTTCCATTGAAATGCCTGAATTAAATGAAATTGAAAGCCTTGGTGTATTAAAACGTCAATGCAGCGAATTAGAAAGCTATCATCAAGTATTAATTCCAACTGAACTTTTATCAACGGCATTGCATTTAAGTAAACGCTATTTGCACGCAACGCATCCTCTTGAGAAAACATTATTGTTAATTGACAGTAGCGCCGCACGTTTATGCAACGAAAACGCCAACACAGAACAAATGCAACCCGTGCTAACCACTAATACATTATTAACTGTTTTATCTGATTGGACACACATCCCGATTTCACAATTACAACCCACCAGCTTTATACAACAGAATTTCACAGAACACATGCAACAATATTTATTTGGTCAAGATACTGCGATTAATTTGCTTGGCGACACCCTTGCCCAAACTAATTCACACATTCAATTAACATCAGGCCCTTTGGCTAATTTTCTATTTTTAGGCCCCGAACATTCTGGCAAAAAAACAGCAGCAACCGCGATCAGCATGCATTTATTCCAATCAAATATGGTGTATGTTGTTGCAACAGATCAAGCCTGCGACACTTTAACCGGCTTAAAAGCAAAGCGTGAACACGATGCTCGCATACACAGTATTGGTGATTTGATTCAACAAACCCCTTACGCCATCATTCAATTTGAACATGCCGAAAAACTACCCATTCATTTACTGGATGCGTTACTTGAAATCACCAGCACCGGCCATTATCAAGATGCTAACGGCAATCAATATGATTTCCGCCAAGCCATTTTAATTTTAAATGCAGCGATTGATAAAACATCCTTAGATGAATTCGTCGAAACTTACACCACCGATGAAGACATTTACACCATGGATTTAATGCAATTAGTGATGAGCGAACAAACGCAAAAGCCAAGAGCACAATCACCAACCCACACCACACAAGCCATCATTGAAAAACTAACACCCGATATTGCTGATCGTTTCCCAACCGCCTTAATCGCGCATTTAGAAATTATTCCCTTCTTGCCATTAAGCAAATCAGCGATTGAAAAAATGATTCGTCACAAATTAAAAACATTAGGTGATGAATTATCATCTCGCCACCAAGTTGAACTGGGTTACGCACCCGAAGTGATTCGCTATTTAACCGCTGAAATGCTTGCAAAAAGCGAATGGGGACAAGATCATCTCAATCCTGATATTGCCCTCAAGCAATTGTATTTCTGCATAGACCAAGCATTATTACTTTTAGCGGACAAGAAAAACCCTTCGAATCAATTGTTCTTGCAGTTGAATGAAACAGGGAATGCTTTACGATCAGATTGGTTGACGATTACAGCGAATATGTTTGCGAGTAGTTAAGCATTATTCGTGCCCGTGAGCGTGCCCGTCTTTTCATTTACATTAAAGCGAAAAGACGGGCACGCACGCGGGCACGCTCACGGGCACGAAAATTAAATCAATAAAACCTCTTCACCTTCCCACCCGGCAACATTCGGCTCAACACTTCATCCTTCTTCACCAAATGATGATACAACGCCGCCAACACATGCACTGTCACCAACGCAATCAACACCCAAGCGACATAACCATGTATCGTAAATGCTGTTTCCGCCAACCCCTTATCTTGTTCTATCGGCAGGCTAAACATAAAATCGCCCAAATGCGGCGGACGACCGCCTGCAACAGCGCCAACCCAACCAGCGGCTGCCATCACAATGACAAATAAATACAAGGCATAATGCACTAACTGCGCGCTTAACCGCAACAAGGGTGCGGTCGTGCGAGGTTGAACCGGTTTAGGGTTGGTCAACGCCCAAAGTAATCGCAACACCATTAAAAATAAAATCGTTAGCCCAACTAATTTATGGGTGTTATACACCAACCCTTTATAATCTTCTGGCACATCTTCCATAAAAAAACCAAATGCCAGCATCAAAATAACCAGCGGTGAGATTACCCAATGAAAAAACTTAGCAACAGAACCAAACGAATTTGAAGTATTGCGAAATGACATAATAATTGTATCCTGAAAAATATTCATGTAAAAAAAACCCCAAAAACATTGTTTTTGGGGTTTTTGTAAAAAGTGGCATTAGCTAGATGTAACTGAATTGTCGTAGACATAAGTTAAGTTAGCAGGACTGCAACTTGCGCTAGTGACTTTCTTATTAGCGCCAAGTTTAGCTTTAACTGACAAACAAACTGCATCATTTAAATTAATGGTAACTCTATATGATTTCGCATCAACTGGCGTGTAAACAATAGCTTCGCCAGTAACAACAGAAGTCATATTTGAAGCCCCAACAACAGATGTCACATCTGGTGCCGTAGCACTAGTTGTGTAACTATTGCTGCCTACCGCTAAGTTATCAGCAGCAGCTGCTATACTCTGAATCTGAGACATTGTTTGATTCACTTGTTGGGAAAGCGTAGCTGATTGGTAGTAGCGAATAGACATCACAATAACCATCGCCGCAATTGCTAACACGAGCATGATTTCAAGTAAGGTTACACCTTTAATCGATTTTAACAGTTTCATATCATCTCCTTTGAAGACTCAATTAGCACTCTACCAAGTGGTGTCGTATCAACTATTATGGTATTTTTCATGCACTATTAGCAAGGAAAAAAACATGAGCCTTCAGCGCGAACAAATTGAAATCAACAAGTTAGATTGTGTCGTCCTCGAACCCGCATCAAAAGCCACTCACGCCGTTATTTGGCTGCATGGTTTAGGTGCTGATGCCAACGACTTTATCCCTCTCGTTAAAGAATTACGTTTGCCAGATACAATCCGTTTTATTTTCCCAAATGCGCCAGTGATGCCGGTTAGCATCAATCAAGGTTATCCGATGCCTGCTTGGTTTGATATTTATTGTGATCGCATTATTAGCAAAATTGATGATAATGGCATTTTAAAATCCACTGTCACCATTCAAGGATTAATCGATGGCGAAATTCAGCGCGGCATCCCCGCTAATAAAATTATATTAGCTGGTTTTTCTCAAGGTGCCTTAATTGCAATGACCGCTGGCTTAAATTATCCAGAAACCATTGGTGGCGTGATCGCATTATCAGGCTACCTACCCATTGACTGCTTAACCCCGCCAAATGATACACGACAAACACCTGTCTTTATTGCGCATGGCACGCAAGATAATGTGGTGCCGTTTTCATTGGGCGAAACGAGTTATCAATTACTGAAAACCCATGGTTACCCGGTTGACTGGCATTCGTATCCGATGACGCATACAGTTTGCTCGGAGGAAGTGGTTGATATTAGTCAGTGGATGCAGAAAATTATTATGTGAATTCTAAGCCCGTCATTGCGAGCGAAGCGAAGCAATCCAGCTTTTTCGTGAACACGAGAAAAAAGCTGGGCCGTCATTGCGAGCGAAGCGAAGCAATCCAGCTTTTTCGTGAACACGAGAAAAAA
>CAZUVD010000002.1:208737-445658 GCA_964623075.1 uncultured Coxiellaceae bacterium
CCGTCATTGCGAGCGAAGCGAAGCAATCCAGCTTTTTCGTGAACACGAGAAAAAAGCTGGATTGCTTCGCTTCGCTCGCAATGACGGGGTTTTTTGTACGAGGGAAAGGTGGATCCCCGCCTTCGCGGGGATGACACTGATACGCTGGAATGACACTGATACGCGGGGATGACACTGATACGCAGGGATGACAATCAATCAAAAATAAACGACACACCGCCTGAGAGTAAATCTTCATTACCCGTGCTACTATTACCTTGCGCGCGCTGCCATTGAGCAACAACGGCTAATTCCGGCATAAAGTAATATTGCATACCAACGCCCATATACAAACCAGAGGCGCTATGCGAAGAACTCGCTAACCCAATGGAACTCGCAGCTGCGGAATTGTTAATGGTGACACTATCCACAAGACGGCTAAAACCAAGCTTAGCAAACGCTTCAGCACCCGATGCTGCGATTGGTAAAATACCTCTTACTGCAATATCGTAAGAATAGTGACGATCGGAACCGGCTTTAGTACCAGTAGAATTCTTAATGCTCGTGTTTGGATATAAAGAGTAACCAATTTCACCCGCTAAAAATGGCATAAACTTATAACCTAAGTTTGCATTACCACCAATACCTGATGAACTAGAAGAACCAGGATAACTCTTGTTGGACAATTTAGCGGAACCGGCGTTACCTTCTAAATACCAGCCACTTGGGACAGACATCAATGCAAAAGCAGATGTCGTTAATGAAGCCGCTGCAACCATGGTGATTGCTGCTAAAATTTTCTTACCCTGCATGAACATACCTCCATTAAATAAATCCGTCGAGTAGCCTGGACACGTTTTTTGTGTCCGGGGTTTTTTCGTGATTACCAAACCCGGACACAAAAAACGTGTCCAGGCTACTACAATGGAACGAATGGTCAATAGTATATAACTGGAAACGACTAGGTTGCTAGCGTCGATTATTGCAATAAGGCAATATCGGCGACCTGCAAAAACAAAGCACGTAACTTTGTTAGCAAAAGCAACCGATTCTCACGTTTTGGCTTATCTTCAGTCATCACCATTACTTGTTCGAAGAAATCATCAACGGGTTTACGTAAATCGGCCAACGTTAATAACACTTTGTCGTATTCACCCGCTTGATAAAACTTCGTCACAACGGCACTCTTGGCTTCAACTTCTTTTGCTAAGACTTCTTCGGCAACGGATTCAAACATCGCAGCATCAATCGCTTTATTGCCAATGCTGTCTTCACATTTTGTTAAAATATTACTAACGCGCTTATTGGCCACACTTAAGGCTTCGGCCTCGGTTAATAATTTAAAAGCCTGCACTGCTTTAATGCGCTCATGAATATCTAATGGGTCTTTCATACCAACAACGGCAACCGCTGCAAAAACATCTGCGGTAATGCCTTGCTCTAAATACCATGCACGCAAGCGCTCTTGCATAAAAGTCAAAATAGGGGGGATGACTTTGCTGGCATCAAAAGAAAGATAATAACACGCAACCGCTTTCGCCAAGACTTGCTGTAAATCAATATGAATGCGCTTTTCAATTAAAATACGAATCACACTTAAGGCAGCGCGACGTAATCCGTATGGATCTTTATCACCCGTTGGAATTTGGCCAATACCAAAATAACCAACCAAGGTATCGATGCGATCAGCTAATGCGACAATCGCGCCTAAACTGGTAACAGGCAATGCATCGCCTGCAAAGCGAGGTAAATAATGTTCGCCGATCGCTTGACTCACCTGCGTCGACTCGCCATTACTTGCCGCATAATAACCGCCCATGACACCTTGCAACTCTGGGAATTCACCGACCATTGCTGATGTTAAATCTGCTTTTGCTAATAAACCAGCACGCGCAGCTTGCACTTTATCACCGCCAATTTGCTGCGTGATGGCTGAAGCTAATCGACTGAGACGTTCTGCTTTATCATATAACGTGCCGAGCTTTGCTTGATACAACATGGTTTTTAAACGTTCGACCCTGGCATCCATGCTTTCTTGTTTATCGATTGCGAAGAAAAACGCCGCATCTGATAAGCGCGCACGCAATACGCGTTCATTGCCATGAATAACGCGCGATGCATCATGACTTTCGATGTTGCTAATCGTAACAAAATTGGGAAGCAATTTATCTTGCTTGTCTTTCACCGGAAAATAACGTTGATGATCTTGCATAGATGAAATCAATACTTCACTAGGCAATTCTAAAAATCTTGCGTCGAATTTACCGCATAAGGCGATCGGCCACTCGACTAATCCTGTGACTTCATTTAAAAATGCATCACTGGAAACATACACTCTTGCATCTTTGCCTAAAGTTTTATGCACCACATCACGCGCTTGTTGCAAAATCATGGCTTTGCGTTTTTCAAAATCAGCAACCACTTTGCCTTTGGTGAATAATGTTTGTAAATACATACCGGCGCTTAAGATAGTCATTGCATTTTTGGTATGATAACGATGTCCGCGCGTGACTCTGCCTGTTCTGCAACCTAATACTTGACCATCGATAACTTGCTTACCAAACAGCATTAATACGCTATGCACTGGTCGAGAAAACTGAGTGTCTGTCGCACCCCAACGCATGCGTTTTTGCAAAGGCAACGCTAACGCTGCTTGCTCGATAATGCTTGGTAATAATTCGGCGACTGTTTTACCGGGAACCGCTTGTGTGTATGCCATCCATTCGCCTTGCGGTGTTTTTAATTGACGTAATTCACTCACATCCACTCCGCATGAACGCGCAAAACCAATGCATGCGGGTGTTGGTTTACCTGTTGCATCAAATGCAGCAGCAAGCGCCGGGCCTTTGCGTTCAACTTGTTGATCCGGCGTATGTGATGCGAGTTTTTTAACAAATACGGCTAATCGTCTAGGGGAAGCAAACACATCGATTGATTTAAATGGCAAATCAGATTTTGTTAAACGATCGCTGACTTCTTTTTTAAATGCTTCCGCTAGCGTTAATAATGCTTTTGGAGGTAATTCTTCGCTGCGAATTTCAGCAACAAAATCTTCAGCGCGATTGTGGTCGACAAATTCATGGGCTGGAGCCTTTTCAGTCTCAACAACGGGTAAATCTTTTAATAACGGAAACCCCAACGCTTCACGTGCTTGATAATATTTTTCAGCAACGGCTTTTGATAAGCGGCGAATTTTCAAAATGTAATTTTGGCGTTCGGTGACAGATATGGCATGTCGTGCGTCTAATAAATTAAACGTATGCGATGCTTTTAAAACCATTTCATAAGCTGGTAATGGTAAATTTTCTTCAATCAAACGCATGCTTTCTGTTTCGTAAAAGGCAAAATGCTCGAATAAGGTTTTTACATTGGCTTGTTCGAAATTATATTTGGACATTTCAACTTCAGTTTGCTGACAAACATCACCATAAGTCACGGTGCCTTGCGGGCCCTTGCTCCAAACCAAATCATAAATATTGTCGACGCCTTGCAACGCCATTGCTAATCGTTCTAAACCATAAGTGATTTCACCTGTTACTGGTTTACATTCCAATCCACCGACTTGTTGGAAATAGGTAAATTGCGTCACTTCCATGCCGTTTAGCCACACTTCCCAGCCTAATCCCCAGGCACCCAATGTTGGTGATTCCCAGTTATCTTCGACGAAACGAATATCTTCGACTAAGGTATCAATGCCGATCGCGCGTAAGGATGCGAGGTACAATTCTTGAAAATCGATAGGGGATGGCTTAATGATCACCTGAAATTGATGATGGCGTTGCACGCGATTTGGATTTTCACCATAACGGCCATCGGTTGGGCGGCGTGACGGTTGCACAAAAGCCGCGCGCCATGGCTCAGGGCCGATTGCCCCTAAAAAACTGGCCGTGTGAAAAGTCCCTGCACCCACTTCCATATCAACCGCCTGCATGAGTACGCAGCCTAAATTCCCCCAATAAGCATTTAATGCATTAATGAGGCCTTGAAAGGTTTTGACATCGAAAGTATCTTGCATATGTTTTTCACCAGCTATTAATCAATATTGCTGGTGATTATATCACTCTCCCGCCACTTGGGGAGTGGTATCCTGCGAGATAATAGATAACAATGTTATTAACCCACTTTAGATAAGGCCAAGCAATGACTGCAGAAGTATTCACCCAAGCGCAATTACCCAAATTTCAATCGATTAAAGCGGATGATATTTTGCCAACGATTGAAGCATTACTTACCAAAAATCGTGCTACTTTAAAAAAGCTATTGCTAGAGCAAAAGGTTTATACCTGGGACAATCTCATGCAACCGATCGAGGAAATGAATGATGAATTAAGCAAAGCTTGGTCGCCAATCTCCCATTTGCGCGCTGTCAAAGAATCCGATGAAATGCGCACGGCTTATAATAAAGTCTTACCATTGCTAACCGACTACCATTCTGAAATTTCACAAAACGAAGATTTATATAAAGCTATTGTTAGCATTACTGAAAGTGATCAATTCAAATCATTAAATGCAGCGCAACGCAAAATCATTGAAAACGATATTCGTGATTTTAAATTATCGGGTGTGCATTTATCAATTGATGATAAAGCAAAGCTATCGGCGCTCGAGCAAGAATTGAGCCAATACACCACTAAATTTTCTGAAAATTTATTAGATGCAACCAATGGTTGGTATTTAGCAATCGATGATGAAAAAAAATTAGCCGGACTTCCCGCGACCGCCATGCAATTAGCAAAAGATAATGCAAAACAACGCAACTTGCCGGGTTTTGTCTTAACGCTTGATTTCCCTTCTTATTCTACCGCTGTCAAATTCTTGCATGATCGCGAACTGCGAAAAACCATGTATACCGCCTATGTTACTCGCGCATCTGATCAAGGGCCGAATGCTGGTAAATGGGATAACTCCAAAATCATGCAAGATATTTTAAAAACGCGCTTGAAAATAGCGCGCTTAGTTGGCTTTAAAGATTTTGTTGATTACTCACTAGCAACCAAAATGGCAAAACAACCCAGTGATGTTTTAAATTTCTTACAAGACTTAGTCACGCGCTCAAAACCCTTAGCGGAACAAGAAGTGGCAAGCATTGCAGCGATTGCAAAAAAAGACGGTGTATTGGATTTGCAAGCTTGGGATTTAGCGTATTATTCCGAAAAATTGCAATTAGCAACATTTGATTGCACGCAAGAAGATTTTCGCCCTTACTTCCCAATTGAAAAAGCATTAAATGGGATGTTTAAAATCGTAAACACTTTATATGGCCTTACTGTTACTGAACAAAAAAATATTGAAACCTGGCATCCTGATGCACGCTTTTTTACTATTCATGATGAAAAAAATGAATTGCGCGCTGGCTTTTATATTGATTTATATGCGCGCGCGAAAAAACGCGATGGTGCATGGATGGATGATTGTCGCACGCGTAAATCGCATCCAACCTTACAATTGCCAGTTGCTTATCTTACTTGCAACTTTATGCCACCCGTTGAAAACAAACCAGCGTTATTAACGCATGATGATGTCATCACCTTATTCCATGAATTTGGTCATTGCCTACATCACATGTTAACGAAAGTAGATTACCCATCAGTTGCCGGCATTAACGGTGTGCCTTGGGATGCTGTCGAATTTCCAAGTCAATTCATGGAAAATTTTTGCTGGGAAAAAGAAGCATTAGCTTTAATTTCTGGTCATTACCAAACGGGTGAAGTGATGCCGGATGAATTGTATAACAAAATGTTAGCCGCGAAACATTTTCAAACGGGTTTGCAAATGTTACGTCAACTTGAGTTTTCATTATTTGATTTTCGTTTGCATTTGGAATTTGATCCAGAAAAAAATACCGATGTGCAAGCAGTACTTGATAATGTGCGCAAGCAAATTGCCGTAATCAAAGCGCCCGCGTTTAACCGTTTTCAACATAGTTTTTCGCATATTTTTGCGGGTGGCTATGCAGCCGGATACTACAGCTACAAATGGGCGGAAGTATTGTCCTGTGATGCTTATTCGAAATTTGAAGAAAATGGAATTTTTAATCCTGCTATTGGTAAATCATTCATGCAAAATATTCTGGAAGTAGGCGGCGTGCTTGATCCGATGGCGGCATTTACAAGTTTTCGCGGTAGAGCACCAACAATCGATGCATTATTAAAGCAAAGCGGCATTACAGCATAGATGTAGCCTGGACACGCTTTTCGTGTCCGGGGTTGTTGCATCTGGATGTATTTGTATACAACAACCCCGGACACGAAAAGCGTGTCCAGGCTACCAAGAGCCACTAGAGCCGCCTCCGCCTGATGACCCGCCACCAAATCGACCGCCGCCACCAATGCGCATATTTTTCAAAATTCCCCAAATAAATAAAGCCAGCAAAATAATTAATGCCCACGCCCAACCACTACGGCCGCTTTTAAATAATGAAAAAATCGCCACCACTAAAAATACGACTGTTAAGACTGCTAATACTTTTTGCCACCAATTCAATTCAATTGCTTTGGCGACATAAACACCATTTGCCAGCGCACTCAAACTCGTCACCCCCATCACAATACCTTGTGAAAATTCACCGCGCTTAAATGCGGGAATGATATCTGTTTGCATAATATTGCTAGCTGCATCATCGTATTTGCGCCCCCAGCTGGCGCCGAATTCTATTCGAGCACCGCGATCACCTTTCGATATCAACAATAAAATACCGTTATTATTTTTTTGTGAACCAATGCCCCAATAATTAAACAAGGTACGAGTATAATTTTCGACGGTCGAATCACTCGCATCCATAGCAGCTAATGAAGGAATCGTGACTACCAGCAGGGGGACTTGTTTTTCTTGCCACAATTTTCCAGCAATTTGATTGATCTTGATGCGATCAGCAGGCGAAATTAAATTAGCATCATCCACATAATAATTGGCATAAGTCGGTTTTGTGGGTGTCTTAAAGGCAGTCGCTGTTTCTGCTAGAAAAACGGAGCAAAGTAAAAATGTGAGCGCCAATGCAAAAAGCAGGAATTCGCGTTTCATAGCACCACTCCTTCGCTTCTTTTCTCTTATTATAGTATAAATTGCCACCAATCTGGGTTTGACAATAGAAACAAGAATGTAGCCTGGACACGCTTTTTGTGTCCGGGGTTGTTGTATCTGGATCCCGCGGACAGGCCGCGGGACGACGCCTGTATGCACGAGAAACCCCGGACACAAAAAGCGTGTCCAGGCTACAAAGCTTAGTGTGAACGGAGAGAGTAGACCGTATCCTTTACTCCTAGTATCATACCTCCAACTTATTCCAGCCCTTTTTGCGGAGTTCCACCATGACTACATACGGCTTAAACGAAATACGTACCGGCGTTAAATTAATCATCGACAATGATCCATGCGTCGTCGTTGATAATGTTTTTGTCAAACCCGGCAAAGGCCAAGCATTCAATCGCTTAAAATATCGCAACTTAAAAACCGGGCGCGTCATTGAGCGCACTTACAAATCAGGTGATAGCATTCCGGGTGCCGATGTTGTGGAAGTCGATGCACAGTATTTATATGGTGATGGCAATGAATGGCATTTCATGGCAACTGAAACCTTCGAGCAATATGCTGTCCATGAAGCTGAAGTCGCTGATGCGAAAGATTTTTTAATCGAACAATCTGAATGTAAAATTTTGCTCTGGAACGGCACACCCATCCAAATCACACCACCTAATTTTGTGAATTTAAAAATTGTTGAAACTGATCCTGGCTTAAAAGGTGATACCACAGCAGGCGGCAGTAAAGCGGCAAAACTAGAAACAGGTGCAACCGTGCGTGTCCCTTTGTTTTTACAAGAAGGCGATGTCATTAAAGTAGACACCAGAAACGGTGGAGAATATGTCTCACGCGCCAAAGAATAATACTTGGCAACCTTCTGCGAGCATTGAGACCTTAAAGCAACGCGCAGCTATCATAAACTCGATACGCCACTTTTTAGAACAACGTGGCGTTATCGAAGTTGAAACCCCTCTTCTTTGTCACACATCCGTCACTGATCCCTACATTCAAAGCATTGCGGCAACACTGCAACAACAACGCTATTACTTACAAACATCGCCAGAATATGCCATGAAGCGCTTATTAGCCGCTGGCAGTGGCGCTATTTTTCAATTAGGCAAAGCGTTTCGCTTAGATGAAGTTGGCAACAGACACAATCCTGAATTCACTATGCTTGAATGGTATCGACCTGATTTCGATCACCATCAATTGATGGATGAAATGGATGAATTATTAAAGTCTGTTTTAAAAACAGATCCTGCTGAGCGAGTGAGCTATAGAGAATTATTTGCTACCTATTTTGAGATTGATCCACATCTAGCAAACATTGAAACCCTACAATCTATCGCAAAAACACATCAACTTGATGTGCAAGCAAACATCGATGATGTTGATACTTGGTTAATGCTGCTTATGTCGCACGTTATCGAACCGCAAATCGGTCGCAAACGTCCGATCTTTATTTATGATTTTCCTGTTACCCAATCAGCACTAGCACGCATTCAAAAAACAACACCGCCTGTTGCTTCACGTTTTGAAGTGTATTTTAAAGGTATGGAACTTGCGAATGGGTTTCATGAATTGCAAGATGCGAATGAACAACGTACACGCTTTGAAGCGAATCTTAAAACACGGCGCGAGCTAAACTTAGAACCATTGCCATTAGATGAGAATTTTCTTGCAGCACTTCGACATGGCTTGCCAAATTGCGCGGGTGTTGCATTGGGAATTGATAGGTTAGTGATGTTAGCGTTAGCGAAAACGAATATTTCGGAAGTAGTGAGCTTTGATTTTAATCGGGTGTAATCATGTCATCCCGGAATTTTTACCGTTTTTTGGTAAAAATGTCCGGGATCCACGGTGGTATTAAACAAAACATATGTTCTGTAAAGATTTATGGGTGGATCCCGGACAATCGCCTTACGGCGATTTCCGGGACGACAAGTTAGATTATTGATTTATCAAGACAAATTTCCAAATGATGTCCTCTTGCATTCTTGCCAAAATAATGTTCAAATAGCCGCTGAAAAATAAGAATATCATTACCAATGCGTTTTCCCCCTCGAGAGTGTCTCAATTCCTAGTGGGCCAACCTGGTTAAAATAAATATCCCAGTGATGTTGGCGATGATACCCAAAAACTTAACGTTAGCTATCTAGGTCTCATTCCTTTAGGAAATGCGTAGGCCCTACATGGCTCGCACAACTATTAGAGGAATTTATGGCTAAAACCAAAAACGCGCCCGTTTCAGATGAATTAGTTACATTCAAATCACTTAACTTAACTCCAGAAATTGAAAAGGCGATTGATCTTTGTGGTTACACCATCCCAACACCCGTTCAAGCACAATCCATTCCATACATTTTAGATGGTCGAGATATTGTTGCTTCTGCACAAACCGGTACCGGTAAAACAGCTGCATTCGTTTTACCTGCATTAGATTTATTAAGTAAATTAGAGCCTGCCAAAAAAACACGTATTTTAATTTTGACGCCAACGCGCGAATTAGCAAATCAAATTACTAAAGCCGCGGCGCAATATGGTAAATTTTTAAAATTCAATATTGTTAACTTAGTCGGTGGCATGCCTTACCATCAGCAAATTCGCGAATTAAGCCGCGGCGCTGACATTGTAGTGGCAACACCTGGTCGCTTGCTTGATCACATCGAACAAAAACGTCTTAGCCTTTCATCCATCAAAATGTTAGTGCTAGACGAAGCAGATCGCATGTTAGACATGGGCTTTATTGACGATGTCGAATACATTGCCAAACTAACGCCCGAAAATCGCCAAACATTAATGTTTAGTGCGACTGTCGATAGAAAATTAACAACCGTTGTTCGTCATTTATTAAAAAATCCAGCGCGCGTTGATCTTTCAAACGAACAATTAACCGTACCAAACATCGAACAACATTTTTATAAAGCAACTAGTCCGCATCATAAAGCGCGCTTACTGAATCACTTTATGAAACAAGAAAATATTTATAAAGCCATTATCTTTACCGCAACCAAAGTGTTTGCCGATAAAATCGCCGACATGTTATGCGATGAAGGTTATGCTGCTGCCGCCTTGCATGGTGATTTAAGACAAAACGTGCGTAATCGTACGATTGATCAATTACGCCAAGGCCGCATTCAATTCTTAGTGGCAACAGATGTTGCGGCACGTGGTATCGATATTAGCGACATTACTCACGTATTTAACTACGATTTACCACGCAGCCCTGAAGATTATGTTCACCGTATTGGTCGAACCGGTCGTGCAGGTAAAAGTGGTGTTGCCATTGCATTCGTATCACCTGCTGATAGCAAGCATTTGCAACACATCGAACGTTATTTAGGTGAACGTGTAAACTTAATTGCTAATCTTGATGTCGGTCAAAATCCATCACATCCAAAAGAAGGTCGCGAAATCAGAGAACCACGCGAACATCGCAGTGATAGAGTAGAGCGCGCACCAAGAGAATTTAGAGGCAGAGACAGTAGAGCGCCTCGTGGCGAACACCGCTCATTCTCACGCGAGACCAAACATGCGCCACGTGAAGATTACAGTAACGGTGATGATGCGGTTAGCGGCAACGAATATCGTCCAAAAGTAGAATATGGTGCAAGCGTTCGCCCAGCTCGCAAACCAGCTGCTCGCCGTGAAGGTGGCGATAGAGGCTTTGGCAGTAAACGTGGTGGCAGCGAATTTGGTAAACGCAGCAGTCATGGCGATGATCGTCCATATCGCAGCAGTAAATCAGCAAGTTCTCGTTCAATCGATCGCAGTGGTGATCGTGAAGATAGAACAGCGAGTTTTGATCGTCCGAAATCTGCTTTCAGAAAGCGTGATGGCGAAGGCAAATCATTTGATTCAGATCGTCCACGCTCTAGTGAACGCTCCTCTTTCGGTGATCGCCTAAGATCTAGCGATCGTCCTAACTTTGGTGATCGTCCAAAACCAGCGTTTAAAAAGCGCGGCGGTGATGACAGATCATTTGGTTCAGATCGACGCTCATCTTTCGGTGATCGTCCAAAACCAGCATTTAGAAAACGTGATGGTGAAGATAGACCCGCAAGATCAGATCGCTCTGATCGTCCACGTTCCAGTGAGCGTCCATCTTTTGGTGATCGCCCAAAATCTAGCTTTAGAAAAAGCGAAGGCGAAGGCAGATCATTCTCCGATCGTAAACCCGCTTTCAAAAAGCGCGGTGACGACAGAGCCCCAAGCCGATCAGCTAGCTCCGATCGCAAACCGGCTTTCAAAAAACGTGACAGCGATTCCGCCGACAAACCTTTCCGCGCAAAACGCGCAGCACCAGGTGGCGATCGTCCGTTACGTCGTAAATCAAAAGAAGATTAAGTCATAACCAGATTGGAAAGTAGCCTGGACACGCTTTTTGTGTCCGGGGCTTTTCTCTCCGGTGACCAAAAAACCCCGGACACAAAAAGCGTGTCCAGGCTACTATCTATAAATTCGTTCCACTAAATGATGCCTCATTTCTCTTGTATTTTTATCTAACTCGCCAAGCGCTGCGTTTATATTTGCAAAAAATAAAGCGCTATCTAGTAATTGTTTATCTTTAATAATGTCACTTTCAAATAACCAAACGACTACTTCATGCCATTGCCATAAGGGTGACTTCTCAGAAAGTCGCATGACAGGAGATGGAAAGTTCTCTCTTCTTTGGCCTTTAATCCATAACGAAACTGTTTGCCTGCCCATCTTCAAACGTTTTGCTATTTCTGATTCAGTCACAAGATTTTCGGGGGAAACGCTTGCAACATCAGCATCAACTGTTGCAGATCTTATATTTTTAATTGCAGAAACCACTGCATCTTCTAAACTTTCAGCTTCGCGATCAAATTCTAAATAAACAGCACCGTTTCTATAATTAATTAGCGCATCATCACAACCCGCCTCATAAAGACTATCTTCTAAATGCGGTGTTTTTTCATTTACATTTTTTAAAACCAACGTGAACTGATAACCATTATGTTGCTTCATTCTGTTTCTCCCGCGTCATGCTGACATCTATCAACTGCTCGACAAATTTGCTGCGCATGATTAAATGCAGAGCGCGGCGTAGACCAAATTGATATTCTATGTCCTTCTCTTGTATGTAAGGGACACAACAACTGGCCCCACGAATGAGCTGAATTTCTTGAATCTTTAAACAACCATCCATTTTGCTCAGCATAGTTTATTGCCTCTTCGATCTCTTTGTTTGGATGTCGACTTCTTTTGTTTTTTATCATGCGCTTTTCTTAATATTAATTATAGCAATATGTTGACATGTGTCAACATAACCCTTTTTATGATTTAAATTCAATGAGATACTAGAGGAGTGCGAGCATGCCAAGTAGCCTGGACACGCTTTTTGTGTCCGGGGCTTTTCTCTCCGGTGACCAAAAAACCCCGGACACAAAAAGCGTGTCCAGGCTACGTGATTTCTTTCCAGTCTTTAGCGGAGATGGGGGTAATTGATAATCGATTGCCTTTTCGCAGAATTAATAAATCTTTTAACTTTGGATTGGCTTTCAATTCATCGAGAGTAATCAATTTTGGGAATTTCGATATAAATTTTACATCTACCATATACCATCTTGGATTCTCTGGTGTTGATGCAGGATCGTAATGATCTGCTTGGAAATCAAATGCAGTGTGATCGGGATAACCCGCTTTAACCACTTCAACAATGCCAGCAATACCAGGGGGCGTACAACTTGAATGGTAAAAAAACGCTAAATCACCCACTTTTATTTCATCGCGCAACATGTTGCGCACTTGATAGTTACGAACTCCATCCCAATGACCTGTCTGCTTGGGTAAAGCGCGCAGGTCATCGATACTAAAACAGGACGGTTCTGATTTAAAAAGCCAATAGCGCATATTATGAATCGTTAAAATTGCTTCATTGCATCAAAAAACTCATCATTTGCCTTTGTGCCACGCATTTTATCAATCAAGAATTCGATTGCGCCTTCTTCCATAGGCTGTAACAACTTACGCAATATCCATACTTTCTTTAAATAATCTTTAGCGACGAATTTTTCATCACGACGTGTACCACTTCGGTTGATATTCATTGCTGGATAGACGCGCTTTTCAGCAATACGGCGATCCAAATGAATTTCCATGTTACCGGTACCTTTAAATTCTTCGTAAATGACATCATCCATCTTCGAACCAGTTTCAACTAACGCGGTTGCGATAATGGTCAAGCTACCGCCTTCTTCGATATTACGCGCTGCACCAAAGAAGCGTTTCGGACGTTGTAATGCGTTTGCATCGACACCGCCGGTTAATACTTTACCGGAAGCAGGAACAACCGTATTGTAAGCACGCGCTAAACGTGTGATCGAATCAAGCAAAATCACTACATCGCGTTTGTGTTCGACTAAACGTTTTGCTTTTTCGATTACCATTTCAGCCACTTGTACGTGACGATTTGCTGGTTCATCAAATGTGGATGCAATCACTTCGCCCTTCACAGAACGTGACATTTCAGTCACTTCTTCTGGACGTTCGTCAATTAACAACACGATTAAATAACATTCTGGGTGATTGTGTGCGATCGAATGCGCAATGTTTTGCAGCATCATTGTTTTACCCGCTTTTGGTGGGGAAACAATTAAACCACGCTGACCTTTACCAATTGGCGCCACCAAATCAATAACGCGAGCAGTGATATCTTCGGTACTGCCGTTACCAATTTCCATTTTCAAACGTTCTTCAGCGAACAATGGTGTTAAGTTTTCGAATAATACTTTTGATTTTGCTTTTTCTGGTGCTTCAAAATTAATTTCATCTACTTTCAATAATGCGAAATAACGCTCGCCTTCTTTTGGTGGACGAATCTTACCGGAGATTGTGTCACCAGTGCGTAAGTTGAAACGACGAATTTGACTAGGAGAAACATAAATATCATCAGGACCCGCTAAATAAGAACCCTCAGCTGAGCGCAAGAAACCAAAACCATCTTGTAAAATTTCGAGAACACCATCGCCGTAAATATCTTCACCGCGTTTTGCATGCTCTTTCAGGATTGCAAAAATAATGTCTTGTTTTTTGGAGCGGGCCATGTTTTCAAGACCATATTGTTCGGCAAGTAAAACAAGATCCGCGGCGCTTTTCTTTTTAAGCTCACTTAATTTCATAATAATTTGTAGTCCTAGTAAATGTCTGATTAGTTTTAAATAAAGAAAGGGAAATTAGGTTTTCATCTCAAACAATCCATTTAATTTCAACTTACAAGCTTAAAGGTGCCTGCTACCAAAAAAACTCGTTGGGATTTTGAAACAGGAAAAATGGATTGATCGATGACGATTAAAATATCACCATTTAAAGAAAAAATCTAGCCTCCCTGGCATATATCTTCTTAAATATTTCCATCAATAAATTGAGCTAAATCGCCTTTGCTTAACAAGCCTACCTGGGTTGCTTTCACTTGGCCATCTTTGAACAAAATCAATGTTGGAATGCCGCGTACGCCAAATTTAGGTGGTGTATTTGGATTTTGATCCACGTCTAATTTCACAAATTTCACTTTATTTGCGTATTTTTGCGCTAATTCTTCGATAATCGGTGCCAGGGCTTTGCATGGGCCACACCATTGTGCCCAAAAATCGACAACAACAGGCACGCTTGATGCAATCACTTCATTTTCAAAAGAATCGTCACTAATAGCTGCAATGCTGCTCATATTATGTACCTTATGATTGATTTTCTAGATAAACTTGATAGGCACATTTCAAATGAATTTCAGATGAAAAGCAAGCGTTACTACATCCTTCGTTGCGAGGCGCGTAACGACGAAGCAATGACGCATGCGCTATCTAGGCGCCTTGGTTGCCACCGTTTCTGCTGCTATAAAATCCAACGATTCTTCGCCGCAATGCAGGGCAATTTCATGACGCACTTCATCACGCAATTTAATCACATCTTTCCATGTTGGGCTTTTTGCATAAAATGCTTTACCAATGGTGATAATCATACGATGTCGTGTTAACAAGTAATCGCCTTCGCGTAAAACATAACGCACACCATTTAATGATAAGGGGCAAATCGGTGTATTGGTATCTGCTGCCATTTTAAATGCGCCCATGCGAAAAGGTCGCAAACCGGATGCATAACCAAACGTGCCCTCAGGAAAAATAAAAACAGAATCACCCTGCTGCAATAACACTGAAATTTCCATGGTATCACTAACCCCCTTGGCAAAATCAGTGCGATCAACGGGAAAACAATTTAAGCGGCGTAAAAAAGTTCGTAAAATCGGTACTGAAAATAACTCTTTTTTAGCAACAAATCGCGTATTCGGCGGCGTTAGTGATAACACAATCACAGCATCTAAATAACTAGCATGATTGGCAACAAAAATCGCGGGCTTATCTAAAATTAAATTTTCTCGACCAACGACTTTAATACGGCATGTCGACATCCACAAAATAAAACGCAACCAACGTCGGCTTAATTTATTAGCCGTTAATGGGCTTGTCATGCGGACAACAATATACAAAGGAATAATGGTCGCAACGACTAACACACTCATGTACGCCGTAAATATCGCACGCAATGCTAAACGAAAAGCATCAACCACTTTATTTGCCAGCATTTCTGCAACCAGCTTTGTCACTTGCAACCAAGCTGGCAATTGCCATTTTGTTAATTTTTCTTGAATATAAAGCGCTTTACAAGCTGCGCGCTGCAATTTGCCACTCGATGTTTTCGGCACGACATGAGGTGCAACTAATACCACCTCATCCAGCGTGACATCTTGCAGGGCTGTGACAGCACTTTTGATTTCATCAATCATTGCCTCACGCACGATTTTATTTTTTTCGCGTGTTTCTGCAACCGCTATTAATTTTTCTGAGCGCGCAACATCATCAGTGATGCTAAAAACGGCGACGCAACCCTGACGCACCCCCTTTACTTGCCCAATCAATTCTTCGATTTCGACTGGATATAAATTTCGTCCGCCTTTGATAATTAAATCTTTACGCCTGCCGGCGATAAATACTTCTTGATCGGCAATATAAGCAAGATCGCCAGAATCAACCCACCCATCATAAGAAACGGCTTTCGTAGCTTCAACATTATGATAATAACCCTGCATAGTGGAAGGGCCGCGAAATTGCAAACGACCGACATTGCGCTCAGGCAATGGCTTTAATGCTTCATCTACCACTCTAATTTCATGTCCTGGAATGGGTTTACCGCAGCCAACAAACGCCAAACCATCTTCTTCGATCGGTTCTGCGCGTTTTTGTTCTTCAAATATTTTTCGGTTAATGTAATCAACCCGAAATTCACTATCAATATCGGGTATAGTTAACGCAACGGTTGATTCTGCTAAGCCATACATCGGTGTTAATGTTGTTTTCGGCAATCCATAGGGAATGAATTTTTCGTTAAATTGTTGCAAGGTTCGCGCATACACTTTTTCAGCACCATTGGCAGCAACTCGCCATGAACTTAAATCTAAACCTTCTAATAAGCCGTGATCTAATTTGCGCACACACATTTCATAAGCAAAATTAGGCGCGCCTGATAAAGTGCCACGATGATAATGTATCGCCCACAACCAACGCTCAGGATGCATTAAAAACGAAAATGGCGTCATCAATACCAGCGGAATACCATGATACAAACTTCCCAACCACGCGCCAATTAATCCCATATCGTGATATAAAGGCAACCAACTAACAGCAACGTCTTCTGGTGTAATCTTTAATGCTTTGCCATAACCGCGAATGTTAGCAAGTAAATTATCATGCGTTAACACAACCCCTTTTGGATCATTCGTGCTACCGGATGTATATTGAATAAAAGCAAATTGATCGGCTGCGGTTTTCATTGGTACCGCTAATGTTTTATCGGCTAATAATTCAGTTGCAGTGACAACAAACTTAAGACTGGGCACGAATGATTGCAATAATCGGCTTAATTTTTCAGCACGCTCAAAGGTGACTAAAATACGCACTTCTGCGTTTTTTAAGATGCGCGCTTCGGTTTTGGCATAGGCTTCTATCATGTGCGGACGAAATGGCGGATAAATGGGAACAGGAATACCACCTGCTATTTGCACACCGAAAAAAGTATAGAAAAATAACGGTGTCGTCGGCTGCATGATAGCCACGGTTTCGCCTTTACGCAAACCTCGCGCTTGTAAACTGGCGGCAACACGCAGTGCATTATTAAGTAAATCACCATAAGTAATGACTTCTTCTTTGCCATCTTCGTGTTGAAAGTAAATATGCGGTTTTTCTTTTGCGCTTTCTGCGTATAGCAAAACCAAATCAACTAGCGATGCGGCCTGTGTAAGGTTGACTGTGCCTGTTACACCATGCACAGTCATAATGGTTTGTTTTTCGATGCGTTTAGCGTGGGGTGTTGCGCTTTCTAAAAAATCTGCAATGTCTTGCAAATTTTCCGCTTCCGCTAACAATCTATCAGGAAGGGCAATACTGAAACGTTTTTCAATACGCTGAAATAATTCAGCTCGCCCTAAACTATCAATACGTAAATGCCGCGATAGCGAGTCATCCATTCGCACTTCGCGTTTATGCAGCTCACCGCTTTCCGCCATTAATTGCGTGGTTAATGCAATTAATTCTCTTTCCATGTTTTCACTTGTCGTATTAGTCATTTTCACTCGCGCTTAATAATAATGACGGAATATGTCCTGATCTTCCTAACATCTTATTGATAAAACTTCTTCGCATCACAGGTAATTTATCCATACCAACCAACCCTAATGGCAATAAATGCTTAATCAAAGGTGAGCTATCGGCAAATAAACTTGATAATCGATGTGACACTGAGACACTGGTATTGATTTGATTTTGGATATTGGCATTCACTTGCTGTAAATCAACCGGCAATCCCTTTTGCAAACTTTCAGCCAACACTGCTACTTCATATAACGCTAAATTAAAGCCTTGCGCCGCAATCGGGTGCAAAGCATGCGCCGCACTTCCAAGCAAAATAGCGCCTGCTCGCACGCTTTCTTTCGCGCGCACCATTTTCAATGGAAATCGATGTCGCTTATCAATGCTTAACATGCGCCCCAACCGATAACCAAAGTTGGCTTGCAATGCTTTTAAAAAATCATCATCTGACATGGCAAATAATGCTTCGCCTTCTTTATTGTCGGCCGTCCAAATAGTTGCGCATTCATTGTTGATTAAAGGCAACATGGCGATTGCGCCATGGCTATTAAATCGCTCATAAGCAATGTGTTGGTGTGAACGCTGCAAACGTGTGCGCGTAACAATCGCAATTTGTTCGTAATTGACTGTGTCAGCTTCCATTTGCAATAAACGTCGTACCGTTGAATCAGCACCATCTGCACCAACAATCAAAGGTGTTGTGATTGTCACTGTTTCGTTCTGCATTTTAATAGTTAAACGATGCTGCAATTCATTGTTTATTGTTTCTTGCTGCAACTCAGTTAGTACAGCGGGGCGAAAACAAGTGACTTGCTGTAGCGTTTGCAATTTTTCGTTTAGCGCCGTCTCAATATGAAAAGCAGGAATCACATACCCAAGCACAGGCAAATCAACATCGCGTGCGCGTAAACGCACTGCGCCAAATTGTTTACGTTGCGATACATGCACTTCATGAATAGGCGCTGCTAAATTTTCAAGTTGCGGCCAAATTTGCAAATTTTCTAAAAATTGACAGCTGGTTTGATTTAAAGCAAACAATCGCGGATCATTATTCGTTGGCATTTTTGCATCGATTAATGCAACCGTTAAGGATTGATCTTGTAAGCTGGCAGCGAGACTCGCGCCCACCAAACCACCGCCCACAATGACTAAGTCAAAATGCATGGCTTATCCACCCATTAAATTTTCTATATCCGCACGTTTTTTAGGAATTTTGGCACTTAAAACGATATTGCCTTTTTTGGTCACCACCACATCATCTTCAATGCGAATACCAATATTATGCCAACGTTTATGTACTTTTTTATTTTGTGCCGAAATGTAAATACCAGGTTCAATCGTTAATACCATTCTTTCTTCTAGTAAGCGCCACTTGCCTTGTATTTTATAGCTACCTGCATCATGCACATCTAAACCCAACCAGTGACCAGAGCCATGCATATAGAATGGATAATATGCACGCTCTTCAATTAACTTACTGACTTTTCCTTTTAAAATACCGACATCCACTAATCCTTGCGTAATAACCTTAATCACGACTTCTTGCGTGTGATACCACGATACGCCGGGCTTGATGGCTTTAATGCCCGCTAATTGCGCTTCCAAGACAATGTCATAAATCGCAGCTTGTTCTTTAGTGAATTTTCCATTCGCAGGAAAAGTGCGCGTAATATCAGATGCATAATTATCAACTTCTGCACCCGCATCAATTAACACCAAATCACCATTTTTAATGGGACTGTTATTATCGATGTAATGCAAAATACAAGCGTTTTCACCAGCGCCAACAATAGATGAATAGGCAGGACTCTTGGCACCGCGGCGGGTAAACTCATAGGCCAGCACCGCATCTAACTCGCGCTCATTCATACCCGGTCTGCAAGATTGCATTGCCTCAATATGTGCGCTTGCTGAAATATCAACCGCAGATTGCATCGCTTCAATTTCTGCATCGCTTTTGAATAAACGCATTTCATGGATAAATGTCAACACATCCACAAACCCAAGCGGTACTTTTACACCAGCACGCACTTGATCGCGCATGCGATTAACCGTACGCATAATCGCTTCATCTAACCAAAAATAACGCCCGACCGGATAATAAATTGTTTCTCTACCCGATAATAAATCAAATAATTTATCTTCCCATTGTGAATACGGATACGCTTTATCTGCTAAATATTTTTTGCAGGCACCCAGTTGCCCTGCACGTGGACCATCCCAAATTTCACGCTCTGGATTTTTTTCGCGATTAAATAAAATATATTCACCGTCTTCGTGTTTTGGTGCTAACACCATCAATGCTTCAGGTTCTGAAAACCCGGTTAAATAATAAAAATCACTATTTTGTCGATAAAAATAACTGCTATCGCCGTTTCGAATAACTTCTGGCGCTGAAGGTAAAATAACAATACCTTTTGAGCCAATTTGTTTTATTAATGCTTCACGGCGTTTTGCATATTCAGCCATTTTTATCATTTGCTCATTTTCTCCAAGCGTTAATGGACGTTGCGTGGTGATGTTGTTTTACGCACAGGTTCTTCGCCTTCACGTATCGTTTGATAAATTAAAATCACACTTACGCGTACATATTCAACTAACTCAACAAAAGCCACTTCATCTTCTTCACTAGCGACAACTTGCTCGTGATTCATTTTAGCAATTTCAATCATATCATTAATTGCTTCGGTCATATCAGATGGTTCGCGCTCTGTTAAAGGCACATTTGTCATTTTTAAACCGGTTAAAAATCCTTGCACCCACAATGTTAATGCTTCGGCTCGTTCTGGTAACGGTTGATCGTCCGATGGTAAAAGCAGCGTTATATCAAATAAAAATTCTTTTAATTGTGCTGCCGTACCGAGATAAAGGGTGTCTAACAAAGTATTAGCGGCGGGTGTTATTTCTTCCACTGCTAAAACCATTTGCTTCCAAGCTAATGTATTTTTGGGATCCCCACACAACAACCCACACACTAATCCGTGTATTTGAGAAGCATGTAATTCTTCAGCAATGCTTGCTAGCACTTGCATCATGTCGGCATATTTTGGAAATTCTGATTGTGTCATTGTTGCTACCCGCTTAAAATTGATCATATTATAGAAATTGGTCACAGATAGAAAGGCACTTATGACACCAAAGTTTACAGCGATAGCCGCTTTTGATGAAAACAGAGTCATTGGTTACCAAAATCAACTGCCTTGGCATTTACCAGCTGATATGAAGCATTTCAAAACGTTAACTTCAGGCCACACTATTATCATGGGTAGAAAAACGTTCGCCTCTATTGGTAAAGCTTTACCCAATCGGCGCAATATCATTCTCACGCGCGATGCCAATTTTACTGCTCCAAATTGCGAAATAGTGAATAGCATTGGCGCTGCATTAACGTTATGTCAAACAGATGGGCAAGTATTTATCATTGGCGGCGCGGAAATTTATCAATTATTTTTACCGTTTACCGATTCAATGCAACTCACCCTTATTCATCATGCTTTTAAAGGGGATGCTTATTTTCCCGACTATTCGCACAATGAATGGCAGCAAACCGCATTAGAAGCGCATGCGGCTGATCATGAAAATCCTTATCCATACAGTTTTCTGGAATTAACCCGTATTAAACAGCCGACACTTGAAAAATAGCTTTATCTTCTAAGCGCATGGCGGTTAAGGCGCCGCCCCAAACACAACCCGTATCTAACGCATAAAGATTTGGCACATTCACGTTACCCTGTAACGCTGCCCAATGGCCGAAAACAATGTTTTGCGAGAGAGCCACACGTGATGGCACATTAAACCATGGAATTAAATCTGCAGGTTTATGCGCGATGTCGCCTTTATAAGATAAATCCATGGCGCCATCCTGCGTGCAAAAACGCATGCGGGTAAAATAATTCACGATACAACGCAAACGATCAGTACCTGTTAACGTCTCACTCCATTTATTTGGCAAATTACCATACATATTCGCTAGCAAATAGTCACTGTTATCACTTTGCAATACTGTTTCAACTTCTTTTGCTAACCGTTTTGCATCTTGCAACGACCACATCGGCGCTAAACCTGCATGCGTCATCACGACATTTAATGTTTCATCGTAAACCAACAACGGACGTTGTCGTAACCACTGCAATAAATCATCGCGATCACTGGCATTTAAAATTTCTTGCAGCGTATCGCCTTCGTAATCTTCGCGCAAACTAGCGGCGCGCGCTAACAAATGCAGATCATGATTACCCAAAACTAATTGATGGTTATTTCCAGCTAAATGTCGAATAAAACGTAACGTTTCTAATGATTGCGGGCCGCGATTAACAATATCACCTGCAAACCACAAACGATCTTTGCTTGAATCAAAATGAATGTTTGTTAGTAATTTTTCTAAAACAGAAAAACACCCCTGCACATCACCAATGGCATATGTTGACATACTTGCTCCATGCATTTAACTATCTAGGGCATTACTCAAGGCAACAAAATCGGCGACTGATAAATTTTCAGCGCGCAAACCTTTTTCAATCCCTGTTTTTTCCCATACCTCATCTGATATGACTTGTTTTAAGCTATTGCGTAACGCTTTGCGTCTTTGTCCAAACGCTAATTTAACAATATTTTCAAATTGTGAAAATTGTTTTGCAATGTGCGGATAAGGATGGTGTGGAATCAAGCGCACAATAGATGATTGCACTTTGGGTGGTGGATAAAAAGCTTCCGGTGGCACATCGAATAATAATTCGACGCGACATTGATATTGCGTCATCACACTTAATCTTCCGTAGTCGTGACTGCCGGGATTCGCAGCTAATCGTAACGCTACCTCGCGCTGCAGCATAAAAACCATATCACTAACGATATCTGAAAAACTCAGCAAATGAAAAATAAGCGGTGTTGAAATATTATAAGGCAAATTACCAAACACGCGTAACATGCGTGCATCTTGTTTTAAACTGCCAAAATCAAACTTTAAGGCATCGGCTTCATGCACAATTAAATCGGTTCCGCGTGGCGCTCTGCTAGTTATCTCAGGAATCAAATCGCGATCTAACTCAACCACTTCTAATTGCTGACACAATTTAATAACAGGCACGGTCAATGCGCCTTGGCCAGGACCAATTTCAACTAAATGTTGATTGGGTTCGGGTGCCAACACAGAAACAATGTGTTGCACCACTGATTGATCACTTAAAAAATGTTGGCCAAAGCGTTTGCGCGGTAGGTGCATATTATTCGCCTTATTGCGAAACCACTGTTTCGCTATTATGCGCATATTTTTTCAATGCGCGTTTTGCTGGCTCAAAGCCGTGATCACTCGCTAACTTAAACCAATGTAGCGCTTGTTCTTGATTGCGAACAACACCTTTGCCTTCTGCATATAACAATCCTAAATTATATTGCGCACTAGCTAAACCATGATTTGCAGCTTTTTGATAATAGTTAAAAGCCTGAGAGTAATCTTGTTCGGTACCTTTACCAGCCGCGTACAGATAAGCTACTTCGTTTTGCGCAAAAGCATCGTCATCTTTAGCCGCACGTAAGAAATATTTAAACGCTAATTGATCGTCTTGCGGAACACCACGCCCCAACAAATAGCGCACGCCTAATTCGCCATCGCTTTCTTTTTTAACGGCTTGCGCATCAGCTGAATTACCTGCATAACGTGGCGCGGCGCAGCTTGTTAATATGAGCGTTGTTATAATAACTAACAAAACAGTCGTGTATTTTCTAATCATAGCTTATTTACCTGTTAATTAAAATTTCGAATGGCGACATGATCTCATAAAAAATGTAGCCTGGACACGCTTTTTGTGTCCGGGTTTTGGTAGCCAGATACAATAACCCCGGACACAAAAAGCGTGTCCAAGCCACTGCGTAATGACACCCATCCAAATCTTCTGCTAAGATGAGTAATACCCACCCAACACCATGAGGACGGAACCCATGTTAAAAAATGCATTTATCGCCATTTTTGCTGCCGCTGCTATTTATTTTGCCTTTACTGCTTACCCAAATTTACAAATAATCAAGCCTGCGCATGCGGCAGCTTTTAGCACCAACAATACTAACGCCGTAACACCTTCGATAAGCTATTACAATTGTCACGACATCAGCACCAACGCCACTGCGCTTGTCCAAGCCAGAGACCAAGACGACGGCAAACCCAAAGCACAATTTGAAATATCACCAAAAAGTAATAGCCCTCTTCAATGTTCAAATAACGAAGTCATGAATGGCGTTTATTTTTCAACTCAAGACGGTAACGAAGATGCTAGCAACCCAAAAAATGATAAAATTTTCTTAATCGTTAGATGCTGCGCTATGCAAATTGCTGGTGTTTTCCGCTAAATTAACCATCAGAGGCGAGTATCACTTTATTCGCCTCTGATACGTTATCCCGCAAATGATCTGCATTAATGCTGCCAATTATCACACTCGTCACACCCGGTTCCGCCAAAATAAATGGCAGCGCTTTATGCGCAGCAAGATGGCCGCTCGCAAATGCTTTCTTTATAAAAATGCCTTTTTGTTTTTGCGCTGCTTCTCTTATTAATACCACTTCATCTTGATAATCCGGATTGAAAGCAATCATGGCAACATCGGATAACTCGATTGTCTTTTTCCCGCCTTGTAGTGTTTTTGAAGACATGCCAAAAGCGCGAATTTTTCCAGCTTTTTTTAATTGCTCTAATGTCACAAACACTTCATCACGCTCAATCAAAGCAATATCATCACCATTGGAATGCACTAACACGATATCTACATAGTCTGTGCGTAATCTTTTTAAACTACGCTCAACACTGGCAATAATGGTGGCTCGAGAAAAATCAAACGAAGATTCGCCATTAACAAATTCTTCACCGACTTTTGTCGACAAAACAAATTGATCGCGTTTGCCAACCAACGCCTTGCCTAAACGTTCTTCACTCGTACCATAAGCAGGCGCAGTATCTAATAAATTAATGCCTAATTCACTGGCTAACTGCAGCAAACGATCCACTTCAGCATCAGTGGGTAATTCAAAGGCTTGCGGATATTTTACAGCCTGATTGCGACCAAACTTAACCGTACCCAAACCAAGCACACTCACCCAAATACCGGTTGTGCCAATTTGTCGTTTTTGCATTGTTAACTCTCCACAGCCAAATAAACGCCATCTTCCCAAATAGGTCGGCCAACGGTAGGCATCGCCCAGGCACGCAATTCTTTGACATCATGCCATTCGCTTTTGATATGCTTAAATTGCCGCATTAATTCTTCTGCTAATCGAGGCGCTAATGCTAATTTGGTTGGCCAAGCAACCGTCATATTGCCAACCGTGCGTGCTAAAGCGGTTTCTGGTTTCAAACCATTGCTTTGCAGCGGCTCTGCTCTATCAATCATAAATGATGCGTAAGTTGCTTTTGAAAAATCTAGCCACGGAAATAAACTGCATAATTCATCATGCGCTGCTTTATTTTGTGCGGCAGTGTTGCGATTCACGCCATCTTCAGCAATCGCACCACCTAAATACCAAACTGCCTCACCTGATTGTAAATGATGGGTAGTAATCGTCACACGCGGTCTTACACTTAACGATAAACAATGTGCATAAACATCATAATCTAACCCGGTTTTCACCATGGTCATATGCAATGGCCGTCGCTGCATGGCTAAATCATTTTTTTGTAATTTTTTAATAATGACTTCATTACCGCTACCCGCTGTAAACACAAATTGCTGCGCACGCACTTCTAATGCTTGCCCCGCAAGATAAACCGTGGCTGAAACCATATTGCCATGTTCATCTAATTTAATTTCTTGATCACAGAGTGGCTCGATTTTGTATAAAGCATCTTGATTTGCTTTCGCTAACGCCTTCACGAGTGATGGCACATCTAAAACCATTTCATCTAAGGCAAACATGTGACCCTTAAACGATGGATGTTGAAACACAGGCGGAAATTGCTCGCGCGAAATGGCTTGCACTTTGCTAGACAACGTTTTGGTTGCAGCCATCCCGGCAACAGTTGATGTAAATTTATTTGGCGCCCACAAATATTGCTTATCCGATAGTACTTTCACTGCTTGCAAATCTATTTCGCCAGTTCCGTCTAAACACTTTTGCCACAAAGCGGGTAAATCCGCCATTGATTGGGATTCCGCCGTTAACACACCTTGCAACGCATATTTCATACCGCCATGAATAATGCCTTGTGATTTTAAGGTTTGCCCAGCACCCAATGCACCCGACTCAAATAATACGGCTGTTAAACCTGCCTGACGCAAGCGATGCAACAACCAAAGACCTGCAATTCCGCCGCCAAAAATGGCTATATCTACCGCTGCTACCTTATTCAATGTCGCTATACCTTATTGACCACTTAAAATGAGGCAAGAATTTTACGCTTTTTCTGACTTTCAGGCTATAATAGTCCGCAACTTGATGGTCAAAATAAAAACACACGGTCGTTAGTCATGAAAAACACATTTGATGTCATCGTCATAGGCGGTGGTCACGCAGGCACTGAAAGCGCTTTAGCGGCAGCACGCAGCGGCGTTAGCACGCTCTTATTGACGCATAACATTGAAACCTTAGGCCAAATGTCCTGCAATCCTGCCATTGGCGGCATTGGCAAAGGGCATTTAGTCAAAGAAATTGATGCGCTTGGTGGCGCCATGGCGCGTGCAATTGATCAAGCCGGTATTCACTTTCGCATTTTAAATGCCAGCAAGGGTCCAGCAGTGCGAGCAACGCGCGCGCAAGCAGATCGCGTGCTATACAAACAAGCGATTCGGCAAATGTTAGAAAATCAGCCGAATTTAGTCATTTTTCAACAAGCGGTTGATGATTTATTAATTGAAGGCGATCGCATCACCGGTGTTGTGACACAAATGGGTTTAAAGATTTATGCCAAAAGCGTGGTATTAACCGCGGGAACCTTTTTAGCTGGCAAAATTCACATTGGTTTAAAAAATTATGAAGGTGGCAGAGCAGGCGACCCGCCAGCAAAAACATTAGCAGAACGTTTACACGACTTGCCCTTTCGCATTAGCCGCTTAAAAACCGGCACACCGCCGCGCATTGATGGTCGTACAATTGATTTTAGTGTCATGGAACAACAGCCAGGCGACACACCTACCCCTGTTTTTTCATTCATGGGTCATGTTACCGAACATCCACAGCAAACACTGTGCCACATTACCCACACCAATGAAAAAACACACGACATTATTCGCCATGGTCTTGATCAATCGCCTATGTATACCGGTGTTATCGAGGGCACGGGACCTCGTTATTGTCCGTCGATCGAAGATAAAATCACCCGTTTTGCTGAAAAAACATCGCATCAAATATTTGTCGAGCCAGAAGGTTTGACCACACATGAAATTTACCCGAATGGTATTTCGACTAGTTTATCGTATGCAACGCAAATTGAATTCGTGCGCTCGATTAAAGGTTTTGAAAACGCACATATTACGCGTCCAGGTTATGCGATCGAATATGATTTCTTCGATCCGCGTGATTTAAAATCTTCCCTGGAAACACGAGCTATCAATGGTTTGTTTTTCGCGGGTCAAATCAATGGTACAACCGGTTACGAAGAAGCCGCCGCACAAGGTATTATTGCTGGCATTAACGCCGCAAGATATGTACGCGAACAAGCGGCTTGGTCACCAAAACGTGATGAAGCTTACATCGGTGTTTTAATCGATGATTTAATTACACGCGGCACGATTGAACCTTATCGCATGTTTACTTCTCGCGCCGAATATCGCTTAACATTACGCGAAGATAATGCTGATGCGCGCTTAACGCCGAAAGGTTATGAATTAGGGATTGTGGATGCAGCGCGATATGAGCGATTACAACGCAAACAAGAAACCATCGCGCGCGAAAAAGAACGGCTAGACAAATTAGTCATTCAACCCAACTCAAATGTGGCGGCCGCTATTAAAGAACGCTTTGGCGAATCGCTCGCCCATGAATTTCGCGCACTCGAATTAATTAAACGGCCAGAATTAAATTATGCCGATTTAACCTCGATCGAAGATTTAGGCCCCACCATCGATGACGGGGAAGCCGCTGAACAAATCGACATTCAAGTGAAATACGCGGGTTATATCACGCGGCAAGAAGAAGAAATTGCGCGCTCTGCAAAACAAGAGCATTTAAAAATTCCAGAACGCATTGATTACAGCAATATCATCGGGCTTTCGAATGAGATTAGGCAAAAATTAACAAACACCCGGCCGGAAACATTAGGACAAGCCGCAAGAATTTCAGGCATGACACCCGCGGCAGTCTCTCTACTCCTAGTACACATGAAACGCATGTAACCTGGACACGCTTTATGTGTCCGGGGTTGGTTGTATACGGATGTGTCCAGATACAACAACCCCGGACACAAAAAGCGTGTCCAGGCTACAAAAACCTGCTATTTTAAGTCATGCAAACTTTAAACGACTTACTCAAATCCGCGTTAAGCGAAAATAACATGACTGTCTCGGCACCAGTGGAAGAGGCGCTCATCCAATATTTAAATTTACTCAAAACCTGGAACCACGCGTTTAACCTAACCGCAATCACTGAACCTCGCGATATGGTGTACCTGCATTTAATCGATAGCCTAGCAGCAGCTCCTTTCATTAAAAACACCCATTGCCTAGATGTCGGTAGCGGCGCCGGTTTACCTGGCATCCCTTTAGCCTTAACACATCCCGAACAACAGTGGGTAACCATTGATAAAAGCAGCAAAAAAATGCGCTTTATCACCCAAGTCATCGCGGAGCTAAAATTAACCAACTTGCAAGCTGTCGCGAATCGAGTGGAAGATTTTCATCCAAGCGAAAAATTTAACACCATCATTTCCAGAGCTTATGGCACATTGCGTTTATTTATCGAATCAACCGCACATTTATTGAATTCTGATGGCATTTTTATCGCGATGAAGGGAAAATATCCGCAAGATGAACTGGATCACTTGCCAGCTGGCTTTCAAGTGAAAAGCGTGACTCCTATCCAATTAAAAGGATTAGAGGTCGAGCGTCACATCATAATCATGCAAAGGAAATAACCGTGGGAAAGATTATTGCAATAGCTAACCAAAAGGGTGGGGTAGGCAAAACCACGACATCAATCAACTTGGCCGCATCATTTGCCGCCATGAAACGTAAAGTCATGTTGATTGATTTAGACCCGCAAGGCAATGCAACCGTCGGCGCCGGCGCTGGCAAAGATAATATCAAATTTGCTTCACATCAGGTGCTTTGCAACGAAGTAAACATCAAAGATGCGCTTATCAAAACGGAAGCGGGATTTGACTTGTTAGCCACCAATCAAGATTTAATTGTTGCCGAAGTGCATTTAGCACAAGCTGCACAGCGTGAATATCGCTTGAAAAACATTCTTGAACCAATCGTTAATGATTACGATTATATTTTGATTGATTGCCCGCCTTCATTAAATATTTTAACAGTAAACTCATTAGCCGCAGCGCATTCTGTTTTAATCCCCATACAATGCGAATATTTTGCATTAGAAGGTTTGAGTGCATTACTAAATACCGTCGAACAAATTCGCTCAACGATTAATCCACGTTTACAAATCGAAGGCTTACTGCGCACGATGTATGATGGTAGAAATCGCTTAGCGCTCGATGTTTCAGCACAATTATTAGCAACATTTCCTGCGCGCGTTTACCGCACGGTTATTCCTCGCAATGTACGCTTAGCAGAAGCACCAAGTCATGGCATGCCTGTTTTGTTATACGATGAAAAATCGCACGGCGCTCTTGCTTATCTTGCACTCGCTGGCGAAATTACTCGTCGCGAAGAAGAAGCTGCTAAAAAAAATAAAACAACCAAACGAGAGCCTGCCACCGCATGAGCCACGAATCTGACAAAACACATTTCGGCTATAGAGATGTTCCAAACGAAGAAAAAGCCAAGTTAGTGGCTGAAGTATTTCGCTCTGTCGCACCGAAATACGATTTAATGAATGATGTCATGTCATTTGGTTTGCATCGCCTCTGGAAACGCTTCACGATTTCACAAGCAAACATTCGGCCTGGGCAAAAAATTTTAGATGTGGCATCAGGCACCGGCGATTTAGCACGAGAATTCGCTAAAAAAGTTGGCGAAAATGGCAAAGTCGTCATGACTGATATCAATGAAGCAATGTTAAGCGTTGGCCGCGAGCGTATGATTGATGCCGGCATTGTAGGTAATCTCGAATGCGTACAAGCAGACGCTGAAGATTTACCCTTTGAAAGTAATTACTTTGATTGCGTCACTATCGCTTTTGGTTTGCGCAATGTCACCGATAAAGCCAAAGCGCTACGCTCAATGTATCGCGTTTTAAAGCCAGGCGGCAAATTATTGATTTTAGAATTTTCAAAGCCAACTGTTCCGCTGCTTAGCAAAGTTTATGATGCTTACTCTTTTAACATTATTCCAAAAATGGGTGAGTGGATCACAAAAGATCGCGCTAGTTATCAATACCTGGTCGAATCCATTCGCAAACATCCAGATCAAGAAACCTTAAAAAATATGCTAAAAGATGCCGGTTTTGCTGATGTTGAATATTTCAATTTAAATGCAGGTATTGTTGCCTTACATAAAGGCTGGAAATATTAATTAATGATGACTAAATTTCTAAACGGCTTAGAAAAATCAATCAACGCTTATCTGCGCTTAGATCCGCTATCTGAAAAACGCTTAGCAAAATTAACGGATACGGTGATTACCATAGAGTTATTACCGATATCTTTTATTTTTCAATTAACCGCATCCAGTGACGGCATCAAACTCTACAGCGGTGAATTATTACCTGCTAATTGTAAAATTTCAGGCACCCCGCTACAGATGCTAAATGTTGCTATTAACAAATCTGATCGGCATACTTTTTTTGCTAATGATTTAAAAATAGAGGGTGATGCCAGCATTAGCCAACAGGTTATCGAATTATTCGATGAAATCAATATTGATTGGGAAGAATATTTAAGCCAAAAATTAGGGGATAGCCGAGCGCATCACATAGCACGCACATTCGTTACGTTAAAAAACTTTATCGCTGAAACCAAAGAACGTTTTTGTGATGACATCAACGAATACTTGCATGAAGAAAGCGATTTATTCCCGCCGAAAGAAGCATTAACTGATTTTTACCATGACATCGATCAATTACGCATGGACATAGACCGTTTGGAAGCGCGCCTTAGGCAATTAAAAAATAAAGCGGAGCACAAATGAAACTCTTTGCACGGCCAATACGCTTAATCCATATTTATTTTGTTTTGATGCGTTATAATATTCTTGAGCTGATTGTTGGCAAACATCAATTTTATCCTTTGCGTTTTTTAAATTATTTAAACCCTTATTACTGGCTGCGAAATAAAAATTTGCCGCGCGGTGAACGTGTGCGCTTAGCCGTCGTCGAACTTGGGCCCATCTTTATTAAAGCCGCACAAATCATTTCAACTCGCCGTGATTTTATTCCGGATGATATCAGCGCATCACTGGCTCAATTACAAGATCGTGTGCCGCCTTTTTCTGGCAAAAAAGCAAAATCACTCATCGAAAAATCATTACACCATCCTATAGAAACCATTTTTAGCGAATTTGATACGCAAGCATTAGCTTCCGCTTCCATTGCTCAAGTGCACGCCGCTCGCTTTCACAATGGGGATTCCGTTGTTATCAAAGTATTGCGCCCTAATATTCGCAAATTAATTGATCGTGACATTGGCGTCTTACAAACCCTTGCCAAAATTGCTGAATATTGTTCGGCTGAAGCAAGGCAATTAAAACCACAACAATTAATTTTAGAAGTCGCGCAAACCTTGCATGATGAATTAGATTTAATGCGCGAAGCTGCCAATGCTTCACAATTAAAACGTAACTTCCAAAATTCACCGCTGGTTCATGTGCCAAAAATTTATTGGGAATTTACTCACCCCCAAATCATGGTCATGGAAAGAATTCATGGCGTACCCATTCACGACATCGAACAATTGCACAGACTAAACGTTGATATGAAAATGCTTGCCAAGCGCGGCATCGAACTTTTTTTCACGCAAATTTTTCGCGACAGTTTTTTTCACGCCGATTTACATCCTGGCAATATTTTTGTTTGTGTTGATGATCCTTGCGACCCTACTTACATTTTTGTTGATTTTGGTATCGTTGGTTCGCTCAATCAACACGACCAACGTTATCTCGCTGAAAACTTATTAGCGTTTTTCAAACGTGATTATCAACGCGTCGCTGAATTACATATCGCTTGCGGTTGGGTACCGCCCGACACCCGCATTGATCTATTCGAAGGTGCGATCCGCGCAGTTTCTGAGCCGATTTTCGAACAACCTTTAAAAGAAGTATCTTTCGGCAAATTATTATTGCGCTTATTCCAAGTCGCGCATCGTTTCCATATTGAAATTCAACCGCAATTACTCTTATTGCAAAAAACGTTAATGAATATTGAGAGTTTAAGCAGAAGCCTAGATCCGGAATTAGATATTTGGCAAACCGCAACACCGCAAATTCAAAAGTGGTTACGCAAACAAGTTGGCGTTAAATCGTTCCTAAAACGCATCCGCCAAAACATGCCGCTTTGGTCGCAGCAATTACCTGAATTACCTACGTTAATCTACGAAGTATTGAGTGAAAAGAAACAACGTCAAGAAGCGTACCGCTTCAAACACACGCAAGCCAAAACGACCCATTGTTACTACCGATTCGCCTATTTCCTAACAGGCGTTCTAATCACCTCCGCCACCTTCCTACTACTAAAGTAGCCCGGACACGCTTTTCGTGTCCGGGGTGGTTGCATCTGGCTACACCCCTATACAACCACCCCGGACACCAAAAGCACATCCAGGCTACAATTATTATTCATATTTCCAATAAGTTACCAATATTTAATCGCCGTTTCCCGCTAAAATTCCATTTTTGATATATAATAAGTAGTGGAGCCCAATATCTTTGTATTTAAAAAATAAAGTGGGGAGGGGTGATTCATGAAGAAGATGCTTGCATGGTCTATTGCCTGCGCATTCTTATCTTTTGCCTTTATTTCTTCCTCCTATGCTGCTCCATCAGACAGCACCAGTGGCGGTTTTTTACCTCGCAGCAATACCACATCTATTCGTCAAGCCCAACCCGATGTTCAATTAGGTAGCCCATATACAGCTGAAGAAGGCCACGGGCCTATTGCCGGCATTGATCGCACCACTAATACCTCCGGCGACCCTAATAGTGGCAGCTACCTTGAAGTGTTAGACTGCAATAACTCTTATTGTGTCGTTCGCTCGCTTACCCGTAAATACCTTAAAGATTACCAAGGCGACCAAAATCCAGATATATGCCCCAGGGAAATGAAACCATCCATTGAAGTTGATCCAGAAACTGCTACTGGCAGTGTCGGCGGCTTTGCATGTTTGCTTGGTCCTGGCATGGGCGCGGGTAATTATGGTGTCGGCCCAAACAATATTGGCGTACCAATTTATGCCTCAGACTGGGATAGTATCGATGAAGGACATTATTGGATATATGCTGTTGTTAGCTCACGAACGTATACTTCAGGTTCAAATATCAACACTGTTCCTGGTAATGGCTTTATTTGGAAAATTACTTGTCAGCCAACCAACAGTACATTCGTTCCTTACCGACAAAATTATTACAACTGCGTTGCCCCCAATGTTGAAGAATTTAAAAAACCACTAGAATGGGAACACGGCATCATCAATGTTTCTACCAGTGGTAATTCGCATGTCGTCCGCACCCAACGTCGCTGCCCTGATGGCAAAGTCCCCTACGCAGTGGCAACGGCCATCGGACCCAACAATTTCACAACGAGTAACAATAATATTTCCGTATTAAACTCTTATAGTGTCTGTGTGCGCAATATTGTTAATGACACCAACACGAATTACAGAATCACGATTCTCTATGGAGCAGCGATCACTCCTATTCGTAAAGATGGCTCTTCACTGACTATTGACGACGCAGATCGCTCAGTATCCAATGGCATGCTGCAAATTGAATATACGCTTTTCTGCTATCCAAACAGACGAACTTTTCCACATGATGCAGTTAGCCCTAACACTAATCCGAATTTAGATAACTATTATGTGAATTTATATAGCCCTAACAGTAATGGCGGCACTGTAAATGGCCCATGCAATCCAAACAATCCGCCATACAACGGTAACTAATTTTTGTTTTTGTGTTGTAACAACTTTTACGTGGGGGGTTTGGCAATGAAAGGTTCTATTTTAAGAGTCGCGTTGTCGTTAGTGACATCCGCAATAATTTGCTGGGTGTCGCCTGTGGCTGCCTACGATAGCACCGAAGGTATTTTCTTTACACCAAGCGGTGGCCCCGGAGTAACTTCCGCATTGCCTACCGTGCAAGCCGGTAGTCCGTACTTAGTCGATCAAGGCACCGCTTGGATTGGTAGCTATAGCCCTACCGATCATACTTACGGCGGCGTTGATGAAGGTTTTCTCGAAGTCATTCAATGCCAACCAGAAGTTATTTCGCCCACAAATGCTGCTCATGAAGCTTATTGCGTTGTACGCGGCGTCACACGGCCATTCAGCACAGATTACCTTTCTGGCAATAACCAACCTGAAATATGCCCAATAGGTTTTAGACCAAAAGTAACCATCAAATCCGAAACGCCTATTGCCACTAACTCTGCACCAATCGCATTTGCCTGCGCATTGCCTCATGGCCTAGTCCCTACATCTGTAGTCAATGTTCCAACAAATGCTGTTGGCGATCCCATTTATACGGGTCAATCTACCGGTCAATTCGGTAGTCGCTTTTGGATTTACGCTGTCGTTAGCGCACAAAGTGTTACAGAGCCAAGCGGGCCTAAACTTTATCCTGGCAATGGTTTTTCTTTCGAGATTAATTGTCTGCCAACTAACAATCCCATCATGCCATTTTTGCCACCTAACACTGACTGTTACAAGCCAATCAAGCGAGACAAAATGCCTGTTCTTATAGAAACCGGCGTCAGCAGTGTCACGCCAAACTATCACGCGAATCAAGCTCAAACATTTGACACCTCATTGATTTGCCCACAAGGCCAAACGCCTTATGTGCAAATGACAATCGCCGCACCAGATAATTACAATGCGAATGTTAATAACTTTGAATTATTAAATTCGTTTTCTTATTGTATTCAAAAAATGAGACCAAGCACCTCTAACAATGCTTACACCGTTTCATATTTAATTGCTGCGACTAGAACAAATATTAATAAATCCGCTAACAGCCTCACCATTAATGATCCTGATCGAGGCGCATCTAAAGGCTTTATTAATTTACAATGGCGATTGTATTGCTATCCACTAGGTTTAACGCCTCCAGTAGACTACACCTCCGTTAACAATGGATTAGGTGGTGATTGCAACCCAAGCAACCCGCCATACAATCAATAAGCTATCGTCGTTGCGGGGAGCGTAGCTTTGATGCAATCTTGCTTTTGATGCTCATTGAAAGCTGGGGTAATTCGTCGTTACTCTCATCGCAATGACGAATGTCGGCTACCTTCTATACCGTGTTAATGCTGTCGCAATTTTATCTTCTATCGCTTTATATCGCCAACCCAATCCCTTAGTGCCATTCACGATGATAACAAAACCAAGAGATTCTTTATCTGAACTCTGCGCATAACCCGCTAAACTCACCACGCCCGAAATCGTGCCCGTTTTCGCACGAATTTTGCGAGCAATATTTCCCATACGATGCTTCAAAGTGCCATCAACACCAGCAATGGGCAAGGCAGAAACAAATTCTTCTCTCGTTCCCTCATGATGATAAGCAAAGTCTAACACTTGCATCATTTGCTGCGCAGTCGCAAGATTATCTGGCGATAAACCTGACCCATCTAAAATTCGCATGCCTGAAATCGTTACACCCGCACGTCTAGATAATATTTGCGATACCGCCAAACTACCGTTTTCCCAACTACCCGGTTGACGGCTATAAACTTGTCCCAGTTTTTTAAATAAAGCACCTGCAATAATGTTGTCCGATTTTTTTAGCATGGTATACACCAGTTTTTTTAACGGCTCTGATTCATGACTACCAACGACTTCTAAACCAGAACCAGCTGAACCAAATGTCACGCTGCCATACACTCGTACGCCTAGTTGCGATAACACGCTCTTAAATAACGAACGATTATATTCAGGTACATCTGTCACGACATGACTTGCGCCACTGTAAACTAATCTGCCTTTATTCGAACAACCTTCAATCGTGATATCACTACCCGGCATTCTTGCAAGACGCAAAGCGCAGGCCCTGCTGCGATAACTGCGGGAGGCAACGTTACGTTTATGCTTTGATTTAAACTTCACCATTTTGGTGCTTGGAACACTTTTAGCGCGGGCAGGTGGAAAAGACATGCAATTGTGATTAATAATACTCGCACTAATCGGTGCAGCGTAACAATAACCTTTATCTTGTCGAATCCAACCAGGGCCATAAAAACTTTGATCGTATGCCGTGTTATCAATATAAACATTGCCGGCGATCGATTGAATTTGTTCGGATTTCAAGGCTTCCATCAAATCCAGCAAATCGTTATAAGTCAGCGTAGGGTCACCGCTCAATACAATATACAAATCACCTTGCAACACGCCATTTTTAACACCCGTAGCATTGGTTAACATTTTTGTTGTAAAGCGATAATCCGGCGTTAAATAAATTAAAGCGGCTTCTGCTGTTAAAATTTTCATGGTGCTGGCGGGGGTTAATGGTTCTGTCACTTTGCGGGAATACAAAATGTCGCCACTTTGCATCGATTTCACATACACACCAATATCCGCTCGCACATTTGCATTATTGATAATAGAAGAAATGGTGGCGGCTAATTGATCGCTGCCATAAATAACGGGTTGGCTTTCTGCATATACAGCGGTTTTACGCTTGGATTTACTCTTATTTACAACATGTCTTGCCGAGGCTAACTGATCGCAGCAAAACATCATTGTGATGAAAAATAAAAACCAACGAAACCTCATAGATACCCCATCTGCAATCTTAAACAGCCACGCAACTCAATCACCTACATGGCCTGCGCCATCCCTGTTATTTTTATGCACAAATATACGTTTAACCTTACTAAATTTGCATGATGAAGTAAATTACTAAACTTTATTTTCCCGGATTTTTCACCATTTGTCACTCGCCATACTACTTCTTGCGCCCATCAAGCAAATAACAGACAATAAAGAAAGCAATTCTAATTAAAACGGAAACAATCATCATGTTTAATTTCAGAGAATGGCTGGGTTTAGAATTCTACACCAGCAATCTAGATAAGTTTTTACAAAATTTTCGCAAAACCCATCCGCAACTTTCCGCTTCACAGCGTAAAGAACAAGAAAAGCATGCTAAAATACATACATCACGCACGCTACCAGTAAACCCATTGTGGGAGAAGTTTTAATACGGAAGCATCCTAATGCCGGCATCATGGAATGAAGCACTGCAAAAAAAGATTATTAACGAATTTGGTGAAAAAAAAGCGGCATTCATTAGTAGAAAATACGCGCGAGCATTTGATGCTGGCTATGCTGAAACCTACCCGATCGAAACTGCTTTTGATGATATCTTGCACATAGAGCATTTATCATCACACACCCCACTTGATACCTATTTTTATTACGCCAAAGAAAAAAACGACCACACACTCCATTTACGCGTCTTTCAATGGCAAGAACCCATTCCCTTATCTGACATTTTGCCGATGTTGGAAAATTTAGGCTTACGCACTTACAAAGAACGTCCTAGCAAAATCACTTTAGCTAACAATGAGTACGTCTGGATCAGTGACTACACCGTTGTATTTGCAACTTCGAGCGAATTTGATCTCAATAAAGTCAAAGAATTATTTCGAGAAGCGCTCAAAAACATTCACAGCGGTATATGTGAAAATGATGGTTTAAATAAGCTGGTGTTAGGTGCGTTATTAAGTTGGCGACAAATTACCATCTTACGTGCGTATGCAAAATACTTACGTCAAATTGGTTTTCGCTTCACACAAGCTTATATAGAAAAAGCCTTAATCGATAATCCAAGCATCACCCAAGATTTAATTTCATTTTTCCGCTCGCGCAATTTAGTGGTGAAAAAGAAAATTGCGCTTGAGCACCCCGATGATATCGAAAAACGCATTTTGCACGCATTGGAATCTGTTTCGAGCTTAGATGAAGATCGTATTTTCCGTCGTTTACTTGAGCTCATGAAAGCAACGTTGCGCACCAATTATTTTCAATTGACCCAAGATCAAAAACCAAAAGATTACTTATCGTTTAAATTAAGTTCGCGCGACATCAGTGAACTACCGCAACCAGCGCCTCTGTATGAAATTTTTGTTTACTCGCCTCGTTTTGAAGCGATTCATTTACGCGCAGAAAAAGTTGCGCGCGGCGGCATTCGCTGGTCTGATCGTCCAGAAGACTTTCGCACTGAAGTATTAGGTTTAATGAAAGCACAAAAAGTTAAAAATGCGATTATTGTCCCTTCAGGTGCTAAAGGTGGTTTTGCGCTAAAAACCGCGGTGACTAAAGAAAATTTAAAAGCAGAAGTGCTTTATTGCTATAAGTCATTTATTCGCGGTTTACTAGACTTAACAGACAATATTAAAAATAAAAAAATTATTTCACCTGAAAACGTCGTCTGTCACGACGATGCTGACCCTTACCTCGTCGTCGCCGCCGACAAAGGTACTGCTACCTTTTCAGATATAGCCAATGCGATTTCTGCCGAATATCAATTTTGGCTAGGTGATGCTTTTGCATCAGGTGGATCACATGGTTACGATCACAAAGAAATTGGCATCACAGCACGCGGTGCATGGGAATCGATTAAACGTCATTTTCGTGAATTTGATATTGACGTTTTAAAAACCGATATCACTGTTGTTGGTATTGGTGATATGAGCGGCGATGTTTTTGGTAACGGTATGATTTATTCTAAACACATTAAATTAGTTGCCGCATTCGATCATCGCAATATATTTATTGATCCAACACCTGACACTGAATCTTCCTTCAAAGAACGTTTACGTTTATTTAAACTCCCCACGTCCTCCTGGGAAGATTATAATGCCAAACTCATTTCTAAAGGCGGCGGTGTTTTCAAACGCAGCTTGAAATCGATTACGATTACTAGTCAAATGCAACAAGCTTTAGGGATTGAAGAAAAAGAATTAACGCCCACCGATTTAGTGCGCGCCATTTTAAAAGCGCCGGTTGATTTATTATATAATGGCGGCATCGGCACTTACGTCAAAGCAAGCACTGAATCCAATGCTGATGTCATGGATCGCGCCAATGATTATTGCCGCGTCAATGGTATCGATCTTCGCACTCGTGTGGTTTGCGAAGGCGGCAACTTAGGTTTCACTCAACTAGGGCGCATCGAATATGCGTTAAATAAAGGCTTAATCAACACAGATTTTATTGATAATTCTGCCGGCGTCGATTGCTCGGATCATGAAGTCAATTTAAAAATATTACTCGATCAACAAGTTCATCTTGGCAAATTAACCGAAAAAAAACGTGATGAACTCTTAGTATCACTCACCGATCAAGTAGCCGATTTAGTCTTAGAAGACAACTACAAACAAGCATTGGTGATGAGTTTCTCCATGTACCATGCTGAAAAAAATGTTACGCTGCATCAAAATTATATCAAAGAATTAGAAGCACAAAATGTCTTAAAACGCAGCATCGAATTTTTACCGCCCGATAAAGTGATTTTAGATCGAAAAGCAGCGGGTATCGGTTTAACGCGGCCAGAATTAGCGGTATTGCTTGCTTATTCTAAAATTCATTTAAAATCTGAAATCTTAAAAACAGACTTAACAGAAGATCCGTTTTTACGTGATATCGTTAAAACGGCTTTTCCAAGTGCGCTCGATAAAAAATATTCAAAAGAAATGGAAGACCATCGATTACATAAAGATATTATTGCAACGCAACTTAGTAATTATTTAATTAATGAAATGGGCTTCACTTATGTTTACCGTGTACAAATGGAAACGGGCGCAACCGTCGCTGAAATTGTACGCGCATTTGCTGTATCTACTCGTATTTTTGATTCTGTCGAATTGCAAAATTCAGTAGAAAAACTAGATTTCAAAATCCCCATGCAAGATCAGTACGAAATGTTATTTAATATTCGACTGCTTCTTAATTTATCGACTCGTTGGTTTTTACATACTTCGTATCTGAAACTCGATTTAGAAAATCTAGTCGATGAATATGCATCCCGCATTAAGTTACTTGAACCCATGATGCCAACTTTAATGGGTGGTAGCACGCGAGAATACTTAGATGAATTGGTAAAAAAATTCCAATCACAAGGATTATCGGTTGATTTGGCACGCAGAATAGGCTCTTATCGCGCTATGTATGCAGGGCTCAACATCATTGATATTTCACTTCGATTTAAATTAGATTTAACAAAAACGGCACGCATCTATTTTGCAGCAGGTGAGCGCTTTAATTTATTGTGGTTCCGCGATCAAATAGCAGGTGATTCTCGCGAAGGGCATTGGAATATTTTAGCGCGCTTAACATTGCGCGATGAGTTAGACATATGTCAACGTGCTTTTACTTATGCCATTTTAAAAGATGATAAGAAAAACCTTAGTGAAGCAAAATTAATTGATAACTGGGTTAACAAAAACCCGCGCGTCATGCATCGCTGGGAAAAATTATTAAATATGTTATACAGCAGTGCGCAAATCGAATACTCGATGTTCTTTATTGCGATAAGGGAATTGCTAGGCTTAATTATTACCAGCGATTAACGCCAGATTCTGTCACAACACCTTGCAATGTCACATCCCAGGGATCAGGAGGGATAAAAGACACACGTTGCACGTCAAAACCATAGCCGATTAAAACAGGTTTTTCTAATGTTTGGCCATGCATAAAAGCAAACGTGCGATCATAATAACCGCCGCCTGCACCCACTCGATGACCTTTATCATCAAATGCCAATAAAGGCATTAATACTAACTCTAAATCTTCTGGTCTGATTTTACGTGCTTTTTTCGTTGGCTCTAAAATATCATATTGGCCAACATGCAAATCATCATTTTCATGATAACAAGCAAAACCTAAGATATGACCTTCTTGCATCACTGGTAAATAGCATGTTTTTTTGGCCTGCCAAATGTATTTCATGAATGGCTTCATATCCATTTCTACATCGGTTGCGCTATAACAGGCTATGCGTTCGCTTTTTAAAAATAAAGGATGCGCAGCTAGATGTTGTGCTGCTTTTTCAGCTGCCAAACTTCTTTCTGTGGGCGATAACGCACTGCGAATACGACTGAAGTGTTTTCTGTAATCTGCTTTATTCTGTAGAATAAATAAACTCCGCTTGGCTATGACCACCCAATACACTTTCTAATTTACCTTGTATCTGTGCAATACGTTGATTAATTTGACTTGAAAACGTGTTCTTTTGTGCGTCTGCTTGTAAAAAACGAAAAGCGATATTTAATGCTGTGATGATAGCGATGCGTTCCACGTTAATCGCTTTACCAGAATCTTGCACTTCTTTCATTTGCTGATTTAAAAATATGGCGGCTTGCTGCAATGAACTCACTTCATTTTCAAGACAACGTATCGGATACTTTTTACCTAATATTTCAATCGTCGTATTAACTGTTTTGTCAGGCGTTAAAGACATATTTATCTCTCACTTTCGAGTGTTTTTAATCTGCTCACCAGCATTTGGATTTGTAAAATCGCTTGTTGCTGCCGATTCATTAATAATTCTTTTTCGCGTGAAAGCAGGAATTTCCCGCTATGCAATGCCTGATTGGAATCTTTTAACCGATTATGCTGGTTAATTAATTTTTGGATTCGTTCTTCCAGACTCTGAATGAGCTCTTCCATGATCTGCGACCTTATCTTGTCAGTAGTTGTTTCTGCATCATATAATATACATGGCCAAATCAAAAGTGTACACAATGACCAAACGAAATTCTTGCGTTACAGGCAGCGCCGAATGGCACGCCCTTCATAGTCACTACTTAAAAATAGCTGACCACCAAATGAGCGATTGGTTCAATCAAGAACCGGATCGTTATTCACGCTATTCGCTCGAAATAGACGGTATTTTACTGGATTATTCGCGCAATCGCATTTGTGATGAAACCATTCATTTGTTAACGAAATTAGCAAATGCTTGTCATTTAACAGATCGAATTAAAGATTTATTTGAAGGCAAAACACTAAACACGACGGAAAAACGCGCAGCCTTACACACCGCATTGCGCGACCCTTCACAACAACCCATTTGGCAAGAAGGCAGCGATATTGCGCCCGATGTTGCCGCAGCGCTCGCGCAAATGGCTGAATTTACCCAATTAATTCATCAACAACAATGGCGCGGCTGCACTGGTTTGCCTATCAAGCATATTGTGACTATTGGTGTTGGTGGCTCTTATCTTGGCACTATGATGTGCGTTGAGGCATTAAAGGATTTTGCCATTGCGCCTTTGCAATTTCATTTCATCTCAACAGTCGACCCGACACTGCTAGATGATGTCTTGCATGCGATCGACCCTGCTGCCACGCTTTTTATTATTTCATCTAAAACGTTTTCCACCATGGAAACCATGACCAATGCCCGCACCCTACTTAATTGGATGCAGCAAACACTTGGTCAACAGGTTATTGCCGAACATTTTGTTGCAATCACCGCCAATCATGATGCTGCACTGGCTTTTGGCTTGCCTGCTAATAATATTTTCCCCCTTTGGGATTGGGTGGGCGGCCGCTTCTCCGTTTGGTCTGCTGTCGGTCTTCCTGTGATGTTAATGATAGGCGATAAGGGTTTTGCTGACTTTTTAAATGGCGCGCATGAGATGGACAACCATTTTAAACATGCGCCGTTCGAAAAAAATATTCCTGTTTTATTAGCCATGCTCAGCATTTGGTATCGCAATTTCTTTGCTGTCAGCGCTCAAGCCATTGTGCCTTATTCTTATCGCTTGCGTGATTTTGTCGCCTACCTTCAACAAGCAGACATGGAAAGTAATGGCAAACGCATGACAAATGATGGCATTGAAATTGATTACGCGACAGGCCCTGTTATCTTTGGTGAAGAAGGTTGTAACGGCCAACATTCTTATCATCAGTTGTTGCATCAAGGTCAGCATTTGATCCCTGTTGATTTTATTTTAACAGGTGCCTGTCCGATTGATGTCAATAGATCGAAAATCTTTGCTAATCTAATCGAAAACCAACAACAAATTTTACTAGCTAGCGGATTAAGCCAAGCTCAAGCATTAATGCAAGGTAAATCACTAGCCTCAGCTACAGCCGCATTAATAAAAGCGGGATATTCGCCTATCGATGCTGAAAAATTAGCACCACACCAAGTTAATCCCGGCAATCGGCCAAGCAATGTGATTTATCTAAGTAAACTCACTCCCAAAACCTTAGGCAGTTTAATTGCGATGTATGAACATAAAATTTTTGTCCAGGGTGTGATTTGGAATATTAATTCATTTGATCAATGGGGCGTTGAGCTGGGCAAGCAATTATTACCTAACATTTTAAGCCGCGTTCAAGGTGCTAACACTGAAACGGATTCAGCAACGGTCGGCATGATTCAACACTACAATTCTCTAAAAGGTATCGTCTAATGGCAAAATGGCAATCGTTACTATTATTGTTAGGTATTTGCTTACTATCCGCCTGCGGACAATACGGTTCTCTCTATTTACCTGCTGAAAAAGCGCCTTCAACCAACCAAGGATAGTTATGACAACTGCTATTCGCTTTAGCAAAATGCAAGGTTTAGGAAATGACTTCGTCATTGTCGATGCTTTGACGCAAACGTTACCTCATCCATTGCCAATCACCGCCATGAGTCACAGACATACCGGCATCGGTTGCGACCAACTTTTAGTGATTGAAGCATCCAAACAGGCTGATTTTTTTTGTCGCATCTTCAATAACGATGGTTCACAAGCAAAACAATGTGGCAATGGTTTACGCTGCGTAGCATTATATTTAATTAAAAATCAATTACATAAGTCGAACACTGTTTTCATTGAAACCCTAGCCGGCGTTTTCCCTATTACGATATACGATACTGCTAACATTAACGTACAGTTAAGCGTACCAAATATCCAAGAGGTACATCATACAATTTCACTGCAACATCAAAACCTATCGCTGGTATTAGTCAACGTTGGCAATCCACACGCCATTCTGAAAGTAGAAAAGCAAGATACGGCGTTTCAAAACATCATTGAAAAAGTAGTAGCATCTGACCCCGCCTTTAAAGAGGGTGTTAATCTTGGCTTCTTAGAAATCCTAAATCCGACTCGTGGCCGTTTACGAACTATCGAACGTGGCGCAGGCAGAACGCTCGCTTGTGGCAGCAATGCCTGTGCTGCAGCTGTCGCTGGCATCAAAGAAGGATGGTTTAAAGATCACACAGTCCAAATCGATTTTGAATTAGGTAGTCTTAGCATTACGTGGCATGGTGAAAAGATTGAGATGAAAGGACCAGCAGAATTTGTGTTTGAAGGTAAGTGGTAGCAACCGTCTTCCCGCGAGAGTTGTCCCGCGGGTTCCATGCTACAAAGTCATTAAATAATTGGCACCATAGAAACTCTTCTTTGTATCCCATCATGCTCTAAGGTAACACCAGTGCGGCTAATTTCGATCACAGTCGAGCCATCACCTGGCACAACATCGCCAACTGAAACACTAAAAAGCTTATTTTTAAACGCCAGCACTGCATTCCATTTACTGAGTAATTGCGTCACTGAAACCACTTCATACAATTGGCTAGGTGGCTTACGTTCCGGCTTAACTGGCATCGATTGTCCATTATCATTGTTATCTGTTCCATTTTGTAAACTTGGGGTGGGAACCGCTTGATTAACGGCATTATTACTTTCAGAAATTAATAATGGATTGGCAGGACCGCCAGAAACGCTTTGATTAGGGCTGCTGTTGTTATCAACGGTTTGCTGCATGTTATTGGTAGATTTCGTGGATTTGGGTGTTAGCAAATCAACAATATCTTTTTGCGCCTTCACGGTTGCCAACTTCGCTGTCGCAATATCTTTATTGGTTTCGACGATTTGTTGATTTAATTTTAACATTTGTAATTCATTTAAAATTTCAACATATTGTTTTTGGGTTGCTTGCTGCATCTTGGTTAACTCAGATTGCACAGCTGGCGCAACAGGCTCTTCCGCTATTTTCGCAGGCATCGGTCTTTGATCCGAGATAGGATCCATTTTTTTCGGTGGCGGATTATTAGCAGCCATTTCAGCCGCTATCTCAGCATCGCTCTTTTTAAACATGCCATAGATCATCCAGCCGCCAAAAGCGACAGCGATCACCACTAACACAAGAATGATCTTTTGTCGTGGATTCGTTGGAGGATTGGTTGGTTGCATATTATCTTCTGTCATCGTTAATTGCCCACCGCATCAATTGAAATTGTTCCAGAAAAAAACTGTTTATTACCGTAATTTAACTCTACTTTCGTTAATAATAACGATCGTCCCTTTAGCCTATCAGCAATCGCTGCCAGCATCACGGGTGTTGCTTGATCAATCGTGATTTGCATATGGCCAACTTTATATATTCCCTTTTGTTCAATGCCTATAAATTGAATCAACGATAGTGGGTAAACAGTAGCCACTTGATCCATCACATTTTCAACCACTTCTTCGACTTTATAAATTTTATTCGGTGTCGGACGATTAGCCACTTCAAGCGGCATACCAACAACAATTCCTTTACCACCAATAATGGTGACGGCTGCATTATGCTCTGCGGCCCACTGACTAAGAACGGCAATATTGGTGCCTTTCGTTCTCACGAAAGCAACAAACTGCTTTTGTTCAAACAATACTTTGTCGATAAGCCAACCACCCGGCATCGAAAATAGTGTTTTGATATTTTCAGTGATCATATTTAACTGGGCATCTGGTGCTGGCGATGTCATTACTTGATTAAATGCAATATACGCATTTTGTTCGACAGGGGCGGCAACAACAGCCGTTGGCGCTTCACTTTCCGCTGTGATTGTTTTCCACATAAACCATAACGAACCAAGAATAACGATACCAATAATGGCTTTTCCGACTGGGAAAACACCAATTTTGTGTTCTTTTAACACTTTTTCAACTAATTGAAGTTGGTACGCTCGATCCAGTGTTAAATTTTGAAAGACGGGTTCATTTAATACCGTAAATGATTTAACGGTTTCAGCTTCAAAGCTAAATTTTCCAATCTCAGGCGATTGGCTAATGGGCACATCGCCATAAACATAAACATCAAAACTATTTTTTTGCGTTAAAAAAACGACTAATTCATCAGGAATGCTGTCGATATGAAAACGGCCATCTAAGTACACACTACCTGAAACCACAATGACTAATATCGCTTCAGCCGTATTTGGCACCGCTTCGCAATAAACCATATCGACCGGGCGAGAAAAATGATGCCATATCGATTCACCTAGTAAATAGCCTGTATCAGGTGAAAACGCTACCTCATATTGCACAGCGCTTTTTTGTTGCAGGGTAATGTATTCGCCGTAACTGGTGCTTAAGGTCAATATTTCTTTCTTAAGACCGCTAGCACTTTTCATCGTAATAACATCACGATAGGACGGAATTACAAATTGCACACCATCATCGCGAGTTATATACGCCATATTATGCTGATCCTGGCAAAAGAATTGGTGTGATTAAAATAATCGTTTCCTTATTCTTTTGTTGCGAGCCTTTACCGCCTAATGCTTGTGATTGTAAGAATTGATTTGCATTAGCTGTGTTAGACACTTGTCTAAAGCCTGACATAATTAATGAATCACCTGATTTAATCACACTGCGTTGATTAAAGTGTTTTACAGAAATATTTGGCAACTGAATGGTTGAAGTATTAGTGCCTTGACCTGTGGTAAAGTTTTTAATCCCTTTATTCACCGACATATCAGCATTCACTTGCATGTAAATATTCTTGTTCATGATCTTTGGCAAGATATAAAGCGTTAAACCAGTCACAACCGTTCCCGGGGTAATTTGTGATGTCACGGTATTTTGAGCCGCTGTTGCCGTACCACCGCCACCGGTTGATGTGTTTTCGATACTAGCAACATAACCTTCGCTTTCGACGATACGAATAACAGATACTTGGTTATTCAAGCAAACAACTCTAGGTTCAGTAACGACCGATGTTTTACCTTGTTGGCTTAAGGCATTTAGCAAGATCGTCCAGCTTGGGATAATACCGTTACCTTGTCCCTGTGTACCAATCTGAGGATAAAGGGGAGCAGTTGCCGCACCCAAAGCGGTTTGAGGGCTAAAGACATTGGTAATACTAATCGGCGTACCATAGTTACCATTGATGACAAAAGGTGAGTTATGGAATGCATTAGCAATGATTTGCCAATCGAGACCCAAGTTGTAATCATTTTGGAGTTCAACTTCTAAAATTTGAACTTTAATTAAAACTTGTTTCGATAAATTGCTATTTAAGTTACGAATATATTGACCAATCAACTTAACGTTAGAAGGTCTATCATTGACGGTTAGTGTCGTAGTCGCTTGCGACACTGTCACTTTACCTTCTGGTGATAACATTTGTTTGACGGTTGTTTCTAAATCTGCCCAAACAGATAATTTGCCGCTTAATGAACTATATTCTGCGTCAGAACTATCAGTTGTTGTTGCATAAGATTGTGTTTGGCCACCGCTGCTTGAACTAGTTGTACCACCGGCAGCACCACCACTGGCTTTACCCATCATGTAATCGGTACCACCCGGCATAAAGGCAATGTCATAAGTACGCGTGATGAATGCTTGCCAGTAAATGCTATTGCCCTGAATGCTATAAGTGTAACCGGTTTTGGACGCTAATAAATCTAATGCGCCACGAATCGTACCGCTATAACTCATACTGACTCTGGCCGAAGGATCTAAACCATTTTGATATTTCGTTAACAATAAACCACGAGTTCCGTTAGCAATGGTTCGGCTATAGTAAGAGAATGGTAATTGGTCACCACGGATCACGATATGGTTTTTAAGCCAGCTTGGATCGCGCTCTAAACTCACAGGGGAAGTATCTACGTACAAGCCTTGCTTCACTAATAATGGTGGCAAGGGTTTCGCTTTATTGTCTGCTGTACGTTTCATTTCTGACATTTTAATTTTTACATCGGCAACGTTACCTTCTGTTTGGTTATAAACGGCAGAACGGCAAGCAGCTAACATAAATGTCGCTGTGAGGAGCAAGACAATCCATTTCTTCATCATTCCGTAATTCCTATGCGGTTGTTCGCGATGTAACTGTTAAAGTGCGATTAGACATATACATGACAGCTTGTAATGGAAAAGGTTGTAATAATTTTTCCACCACATTTGGCAAGCTACTGCCTGTCACTCTGCCATCAAAATTGTAATCATAGGGTGCTTTCCAAACGACTCGCCAGTGATAGCGACTCATGATGCGTTCAACATTTTCCTTTAGGGAACCACTGATACTGACAGCATACATTTGCACAGGTTGACCGAGATTAGCGTATTGGCCAGGATATGCTTTTCCGCCATAAGCAGAAGGGAAGGGATCTTTGTAACGCTCCGCGCCCGCTTGAAAAAACGGTTCGCTAGGAACGGCTGATGTTGGTTTTGCAACTTGCCAACCAGCAAAGCTGCTGCATGTAAAAGAAAACAGAAGCGCACCAATGACTGCTCTTAATGCCCCCACTGCTAGACATTTCATCCTGATCTCCATGGTCAAACGCTCAACATACAAGATAACCGTATCGCTTAGGCTTATCAAGTAGTAAGTGTTTGATTGGGCGCGCATTACCTCTGCGCGCCTTTAGGAGCGGATAAAATTAATGTGAGAAGATCGTATAATCAGAACCGGCTGATTCATTAGGTGCAGCACAGCGAACAAATGCGCCAAGCGTGACATTATCACCCCAGTCATCGGCACGCGTTTCTTGGACGTTACCGCGTTCAGTAATGATTTGTACGCATGCGCGCCAATATTTTGTCACCGTTGGGCCGTTATTATTGCTGGTACAATCAGGAGGCGTATCACCTGATGTGCAAGGTGGCGGTGATACATTGGTGCCGCCAGTTGCATATGCCGTGAAACTACTGATTGGATAAATATTATTATCTGCGTTTTCATCATTCACGCCAGATACTGAAACAGGCACGACAAACACTTGTGGTGTCATTGCAGCGCCGCCACCTGATGACGTATTTGGGCAATCTGGGGTGGGCACACAGGCGCCATGATGGTAAAGACCCGCAAACCTAATAGCCGTTGCGTTATTAAGCGCTTGTCCGGGTGCAGGAACTGAAGCCAAGACACTGTAAATGTTACCGTTGATACTAATGGTTGACATTGGCAGCTTATTAGCTACGATTTGTGCGACTTGTTTGTAATGATCGTCAGTTGCATCGATATCCACTCGGGCGACAAAATTATTAGCGGGCGGATTTGTGCCGGATGTTTGGTAGTAAGTGGAATAAAAGCCACCGAAGGGCGTCGTCATCGCTGAATCTGGAATGTAGGTTCCTTGCAATCCGCCAATACCTGCCGCGCTATAAGTATAAATCGTGCCTGCTGTGCCAGGCCATCCGCCATTGGCTAGATAATAAGAAATACCAGCATTTAATAGGTATTGCATTTGTAACACCGTTTTATCGATACGAGTGGTCTCTGTGCGTTGCTGCATGTATTTCACGCCCAGCACAATGAAACTGGCGATGATTGCCATCACTAGCAGTAATTCAATTAATGTAAAACCTAATGTTTTTTGTTTTTTCATCATGGCCTCTTAACTACCGCAATAATAATAATTGTATTCAGGTGAATGACTGTGACTTAGCAAATAGGTTAATGAGTATTCTGGATCGATTTCTTCTTTAAACTGTGTGACATAATGCATACTTTGCCAATAAGGTGAAATGCCTTCATTTTCTGATGTCGTAAAACTTGGCATGCGCTCAAATACAAGATAATCGCCTGGCGTATTAGCATCGCATTCAGCAACAGAAGTAGGGGAACCAGAGCCGGTTGACAAACAAGTTGCTGCTGTTAAGTTTTTTGCACTAGATAAGGCAGCTGGAGTCGTGTCTTTCATTTTTACGCTCACTTGAATGCGCCACAATAAATTTGTTCCAATTTGCTCATCGTTCCGACAGGCGGTTGGTATATCGCAAGGTGTATTATATCGTTTTACTTCTATTTTATTTAATTGCACGACATAGCCTTGAAATCCGCTGCTACTATCAACAAAATTATTTGGTCGTGGGAAAGTATCCGCTAAATAGTTTTTAGCAATCAAATCCGTATTAATATCTAAAACTTTGGTATTACTTAATGGAAAATCTTTTGGGTCTAATTTTTGATGTCTTGCGCATTCTTTTTGATAGTAAAGTGCCGCACTATAAAACAATTGATCTACCTGTGTTTGCAAATCATAAACATCCGTACCATGTTTATAAATCATATATTGTCGCATTCCCATCACCACTAATGCAGAGCCTACGGCTAACGCAAGCATTGCCTCTAATAAAGTGATGCCGAAATGTCGCCTTTTTTGCTGCATGATATGCCTCTCAATCACGATGCCATTGACATACCGGTTAAGTAAATCCCTTGCATAATCACAATAATTAAACCGCCGCCCAAAATTAAAAAGAAGCCGCCTAAAATTTTTGAAATTACTTTTAATGTTGCTGTCGCACTATCCGTACCACGAATACCCATGCGTATTAAACCATGCTCAAACCCTTTTACTTCTGCCATGACTTTAAGGCGCATTAAATCATCTTGATTGACTAAACCAGTTGCGAGTACATCACCAATGTTTGATTTACCCGTACTCAGCAATCTTTCCATTTGCACTAAATGAGATAACACATAGGGATTTGCTTGATATTGCATGACGCGTAAAGCTGATTTAAAGACAACGCCGTTTGCCACTAATAATCCTAACGTTTCAAGTAAACGTGCAGCCACTAATTTGCGATATAACGTAAACGGTGGATATTGATCTAACCACGGACGAAGTTCACCGGTATATTTTGCAAGAAATTGTCCGAAGGCGATACCGAATGCAATCAGGCTCAGAATCACAACCCACCACCAATGTTTAATAAAGCCAGCAATTGCCACTAAACGTCGACCTGCTTCTGGCCATTGATCTTCTGGTTTAATCGCGCGAAATTGTATGAATACGGTGGTATCTAAATAGACGATAACGGCAGAAGCAATCGTTATGACTAATAATGGATAAGCTAAGGCACCCACAAACGAGCCAATCGCGACACCGCGTTGTGATAGGGAATTGACTGCCGATTTTACTGTTTGTGCTAACGCACCGCCCGCTTCACCAACACGAATAATTTCAGTGACATTGGGTGAAAACCATTCACTCATACCATCGGCAAGCGGCGAACCTTGGCTGATTTTAGCGCCGATACTTAATGCGACTTCGCGATTTAGTCCGGTGGTTACTTTGGACATCATTTCAATGGCGCGATTTGCAGGGATACCGTCGTTAATCAATAAATAAAAATCTTCTAAAAAACCAAGTTGCGCCTTTGTGCCAAACATAATATGTTTGGCACGTTGCGCTATTTCTTTTCCAATATCACCTAAGGCGCCAACTGTGAAATCCATTATCTTTCACCTTCTATGAGTATTTATAAACTTTAGCCTGCGTTAATGAGTTGATAGGTCCCACTACTTTTTCCGCATCAAATGGATCGCATATGCCTTCTTTAATTAACTCAATGGCTCGATCTCTAAAATCCATCCAATTATTTTGCTTTAAATATTTTTCCCAATTAAGAGTGTCGCATTTTTGAATGAATTGTCTGCCTTCTTCATCTACCCAAATGACTTCTGCAACCACAATACGGCCGCCGACACTGGTGCGGTTGCATTGCGCACAACCATCACCGCGTGCTTTTGCGCTATCTAAAATTTCTTTGCCTAATACGGCTTCCCAATCGGCAATATACGGTTGATGTTTGACAGATGAACGCAATGGAACAGCGCAACCTGGACATACTTTTGCAATTAAACGTTGGCAAAGTAAGCAGCGCAATACACTGCTATCGCCTAGTAATACGGGTGAAATACCCATATCCACTAAACGTGTCACAATCGCCGTTGCGCGATTGGTATGTAATGTTGTTAACACTAAGTGTCCTGTGATGGATGCGCGCACCATTACTTTTGCGGTATCTTCATCACGCATTTCCCCTAAGATGATCACATCTGGATCCATACGTAATGCAGCGCGACCCATGCTCGCAAAACTTCTATCATCTTTTTCGGTGTTAACAGGAACTTGTGTTGCTTCTTCTACTACTTTTTCAACTGGATCTTCAATTGAGTATAATTTGGCGGTTTCTTCGACCATTTCCATACAACTTGCCAGCGTTGTTGTTTTACCAGAACCCGTAGGTCCTGCGACAATAATCGCACCGAAAGGTAAGCGCATGGCCATTTTAATAATTTCGACTTGTTTATTGGTGTAACCTAAATTTTCGAGTGTTAATGTTCGTTCTTCACCGGTTGCTAAAATACGCATTACCATATCAAAGCCACCATGCGCTGGCACACTCGCTAAACGTAAGCGAATATCTTTACCGCTTAATTTTAGCGGCATGGACGCATCTTGTGGCACCAGTGGATTAAAATGTGATGTTGCGTGATCGGTTTCTTTGTTAAAGGCAACGGATGCAATTTCTCGACCTAATCTTTCAGACCATTCCGCAAACACGCGTAATTCACCGTGTTGACGCATACGAATTTTGGTAAAACCTTCGCGTACTTGAATATGAATATCACTGACTTTTTGTCTGACGGCTTCATTGACTAAATCGCGTAAATGGCGTTGTTGGTCACTAAACGAAATCGCGGTTTCGCCTTTTTGTTTTTTTAAGGCATCACCTGTCTGACCGCTTGCTAATAACAGTTTAATTAAACCAGGCGTGGCGCCATAGACATTTCCTGGATGAATACCTTTGCTTAACATGAGTGATTTACAATTTTGTACGGTGCGGGATGTTGGGTTGCAGGCGAGAATGGTGCCGCTTCTTAGCGCCACAATATTGTTTTGTTCTTTGCACCAGGCAAACATTTCACTCAGGATGCGATCTTTCGCATCAAGATCTGATGGGCTGGTGATCACTTTGGTTTTGGTGGCCAAAGCGTATTGTTCTAGTAACTTTTCTTGATCTTTATTGTCTTGTTGTGGAGTTGCCATGATATCTGCCATCTTTGTATTCCTCACACCTAACAACACAGTAACCTGACGTTGAGCAGCTGTCAGCTGATTTGATGAATTTTCAGACGCATCTATAGATATTATAGAACTAAATTGGATATCTGTGTGAAAATTGGACTGCATTGTTAATCATATATTTATAGCAGCTATCAGGGAGTCTTTTTGATTTGGTAGATCAAATTAAAGCTGCAATAGAGAATCCATTTGCCAGGGGCAGGTGAAGGGAAGGGCTTATTCACTCCAAGCGCGTCATCCATGGCGCTTAGCGCCACATCCGTGTGGCTTATGTCGCTACATAAGACCTCCCCTTCACCTGCCCCTGGCAAATTCCTTCGTAATGAGCTGATGCAGATATTTGCGTTATTTGCTGTAATTGTTGCTAATTGTGTCTAATTGATTTTAACTTCTTTTAAAAAATTGCATTTAGTAGCTAAATGTCGCTATCTTGCATTATTTTATTTTTTTTTTTTTATATTCATTTTATTGAAGTAAAATTTTATACATTTGTTATTAACTTCTCTTAAATTTTCATAAATTCTTCAAATGTGTCGTTAAAATACATTAACAATCGGTTTTTTAATTTAAGAAGTTCTCAAAGGTTATTTTGTTATGAATGGCGGTGAATGGCAGTTAATTTTCGTTATTTTTCATTAATTGCATTGATCTCGCAACATCGGAGGAGTTTGCAGCCAAGCGGGTGGGGGGATCTTTTGAGCGACTTGTCCACAGGATGTGGACAGATCAGCGCCATGGATGGCGCGCTTGGAGCGAAAAAGCGTCCCCCCGCCTGCTTGGCTGCAAACGGGGGTCGTCGAAGTAGATTTTCAAATGATTAAATGTCGAGATTCACAACATCTAGAGCATTGGCTTCGATGAAGACACGACGAGGTTCGACTTCGTCGCCCATGAGGGTGGTGAACATGAGATCGGCGGCAACGGCATCTTCAACTTTGACTTGCATGAGGACGCGGGTGTCAGGGTCCATCGTGGTTTCCCAGAGTTGGTCTGGGTTCATTTCACCAAGACCTTTATAGCGGGAAATCACTTGGCCTTTTTTCGCTTCGCTGATTAGCCAATTTAGTGCTTCGCCCAATGTTTTCACAGCGTACTTCTTTTCTTCGCGTTGAATGTAAGCACCAGGCTTTATCATTTGGATTAATTTGGTGCCGATATCGGTTAGTTTGCGATAATCGAGCGACAAGAATAAATCTTTATTAATCATGATGTTACTCTTGACTCCGTGATTGACCACGGTGACTTTTGGTAACCACCAATGGCGTTCTAGGTCTTGTTCTAATTCAAGTTCATAGAAAGCGGATGATTCGTTTACTTGTTTTAATTGCTCTTTCACATTGGCAATTATTTTTTCCATTTCAGATTGCTTACTCAGCACATCTTCGCTCAAGAAGGGTGCATACATTAATGCTTGTAAGAAATCCTTTGGATAACGCTTTGAGAAGCGCTTGATGATATCTGCGGCATTCAGATATTCGTTGATTAACTGCTTTAATTCAGCGCCTTTAATAGCTTTATCATCGCCGGGATGGAAACTAGCATCGGCAATAGCCGTTTCTATTAATAATTCTTCTAAGGCTTTTTCATCTTTAACATAACGTTCTTGTTTGCCTTTTTTAATCTTAAATAATGGCGGTTGCGCGATGTAAATGTTGCCGCGCTCGATTAATTCCGGCATTTGACGATAAAAGAAGGTTAATAAGAGGGTGCGAATGTGTGATCCGTCGACGTCGGCGTCAGTCATGATGATGATGCTGTGATAACGCAACTTATCAGGTGAATATTCTTCGCGGCCGATACCACAACCGAGTGCTGTTATGAGTGTGCCGACTTCTGCAGATGAAATCATCTTATCGAATCGCGCCTTTTCGACGTTTAAAATCTTACCTTTTAGAGGTAAAATTGCCTGTGTTTTACGATCGCGCGCTTGTTTTGCCGAACCACCTGCCGAATCCCCTTCGACTAGGAATAATTCTGACTTGGTTGGGTCTTCTTCTTGGCAATCAGCGAGTTTTCCAGGTAAGCCTGCGATATCTAATGCGCTTTTACGGCGTGTTAACTCACGTGCTTTACGGGCTGCTTCACGTGCGCGCGCGGCTTCTATCACTTTATAAACGATACTCTTGGCTTCTTGTGGGTTTTCCATCAAAAACTCAGTGAGTTTTTGCGAAATGAGCGTTTCAACAATGGATCTAATTTCAGATGACACTAATTTATCTTTCGTTTGCGCTGAAAACTTAGGATCTGGCATTTTTACCGATAAAACAACGGTTAAACCTTCGCGGAAATCGTCACCTGAAGTCGCTATTTTTTCTTTTTTAGCATAGCCTTCTTTTTCAATATAAGTATTCATCACACGGGTCATGCCGGCGCGAAAGCCAGCGACGTGCGTACCGCCATCGCGTTGCGGGATGTTATTGGTGTAAACAAACATTTTTTCTTGATAAGAATCATTCCATTGCATCGCAACTTCGACGGTAATGCCTTCTTTTTCCAGTGTTACGCAGAAATAAAATATTTTTTGATGAATAAGCGTCTTACTTCTGTTTAAATCTTCGACAAAACCGCGTAATCCGCCATGATATTCGAAAGTATCCGACTTGCCTGTGCGTTCATCGTTTAAATGTATGATGACCGTGCTATTAAGAAAGGCTAATTCCCGTAACCGCTTCGATAATACCTCGTATTTAAAATCGATATTTTTAAACGTTTCCACAGATGGCTTAAATCTAACTTCAGTACCACTGTGTTCGGTGGTTTCACCAATCATTGCTAGTGGCGCTGCAGGATCGCCGTGATGGTAATATTGTTCATACATTTTGCCGTCTTTGCGGATAATTAAGTGTAATTCTTCGGATAAAGCGTTCACAACCGAGACACCCACCCCGTGTAAACCGCCTGAAATCTTGTAAGAGTCGTTATCGAACTTACCACCCGAGTGTAATACCGTCATAATCACTTCGGCAGCTGAAACTCCCTCATCTGGATGAATATCAACAGGGATACCGCGACCATTATCCTTCACTGAAACTGATTCATCGCTGTGGATAGTGACCCAAATGGTGTTGCAATGACCTGCTAAGGCTTCATCGATCGAGTTATCAACCAATTCAAACACCATATGATGCAAACCAGTGCCATCTTCTGTGTCACCAATGTACATTCCGGGGCGTTTACGTACTGCATCTAAGCCTTTTAAGACTTTAATTTTGGATGAATCATAATTTTCAGTTAAATTCGTCGTCACGTTTTTGCTCCTACCTCAACTGGCCATGTTCCACGTGGAACAATTTGACCGGAATATCTAATTTAGCGTTGGCAATCTCACAGAAAATCTCTTTTTCAATTGCTGTGATAAAAACTTGAGTTTGTTGCTTCGCTAACATGGACATTAATTTGTCTCTACCTTGCTTATCGAGCTCCGCAGGTAAGTCATCTATCAAGTAAACCACTCGTTTATTTCGTTGTGCGGCGAGTAGCATTCCTTGGGCGACAATCATAGCACAAACAAGCAGTTTTTGCTGTCCTCTTGATAAAAAATACTTCGCAGGGATGCCTTCTAATAAGATATCGAGATCAGCACGATGGGGTCCTGACTGCGTGCAGCCTGAGCGAATTTCGGTGGCAAAATCGCTGGCTAAAGATTGGGCGAAATCTTCGCTATTATCCCAACCAGATAGATATTCGATGCAATAATCTTGAAATGGCAGTAATTCACTAGCAGCTGCAATGATATAAGGCGCTAATTGCTGCACATATTCTTCGCGTAAACGGTGAAATTCTAATCCATGCTTCACTAACTCATCTGTCCAAACGTCAATTTCACGTTTTGGTCGTTTATCGCGCAATGCGGCATTGCGTTGCTTTAATGCGCGCTCATATTGGCGCCAACAGGGTAAAAAAGCTTCTGAATGATAAAACAAACCCCAATCTAAAAATTTACGACGATAGATGGGGCCTGATTCAAAAATGTGGTGAGAATGGGTATTAATGACACGAATAGGTAAAAAAGCAGCGATTTCCATGATGCTAACCGCGTCTTTTTCTGCCATTCGCAAGCGCATAGCGCCAGTATGCTCTTTTTCTAAGCCGACCGCGACTTGGCGTTCGGCTTCAGCGATTAATTGTGCGAATAGGGTGAATTTGTCTGCTTGGTGGCGAATGATACGGCCTGCTGAGCCGGTGCGAAACGAGCGACCCATGCCAATATAGTGCAAAGCTTCTAAAAGACTGGTTTTGCCGCTGCCATTATCGCCATGAATGATATTTAAACCGGGGGAACACGGAACCATATCGATAGCAGCAAGATTGCGAAAATCCGTGATGCGCAACGCGGCGATTGTCATGGGTTAACTCTTAGGGTTACGGTGGAGGTTATTATATCAAACGTTGTGGTATGGGAGAATCTCGTCATTGCGAGGAGCGTAGCGACGAAGCAATCCAGTTTTTATGGAAAAGCAAAAAGCTGGATTGCTTCGTCGCTACGCTCCTCGCAATGACGATGGTTCATCCTCGCAATAACAACAACTACAACCGCATTGGCATCACAACATATAAACTTTGATCGTCATCTGCAGATTCAATTAATACGCCGTTGTTAGGATCAGTGAAAGCGCAACGAATGGTTTTGGCAGCAATAGCTGAAACAACATCCAATAAATAAGCAACATTAAAGCCAATTTCAACTTTATTGCCGCTGTAATCTAAATTAACGGCTTCTTCTGCGTGTTCTTGGTCAGAATTATTGGCAGAAATCATCAATTTATTGCTATCTAATTGAAAGCGCACACCACGAAATTTCTCATTTGATAAAATAGAAGCACGTGTGAGTGCTTGTTTGATGGCTTCACGTTCGCCAATCGCAGCGGTTGTGCCGCGTGGAATCAAACGATTGTAATCAGGATATTGTGCGTTAATTAATTTAGTCGTGAAAATGAATTCTTTAGTAACAACACGCACCCGGCTATCAGCAATACTGATTTCTGCCAATTCATCGTCACTTTGTAATAAACGAATTAATTCTAAAACACTTTTACGCGGTAAAATCACGCGACAATGAATGTCACCAATACTTTCATCATAAATTTTGGTCAGTGCCAAACGGTGACCATCGGCAGCAACACATTTTATTTCATGATTACTAATGTCCAATAAAGAACCATTAAGGTAATGTCTGACATCTTGTTGACCCATTGCAAAATAGGTTTTGGACAATAAATTCTTCAATTGCGATTGTTTGATTGAAAATTGCTTTGGATAAACCATGTTTTCTAAACTAGGAAAATCGCTAGGGGATAAGATATTTAAGCTAAATAAACTCTCACCCGCGCGTACTTGTAAGTGATTTTTTTCAAGACTCAAACGAACATCTGCGCTATCTGGTAGCGTGCGACAAATATCAAATAATTTGCGTGCAGAAACCGTTGTCGTACCAGGCGTTGTCATCGTTATCACCGGCACACAGCCAATTAATTCGATTTCAAGATCCGTTCCCGTTAAATGTAATTGGCCATCTTTTGCGGTCAATAAGACATTTGATAAAATCGGCAAAGTTTGCTTTCTTTCAACAACACCGCTCACAGCTTGCAGAGGTTTTAATAGTGCATCGCGTTGTAAGGTGATATCCATTGCTTGTTCTCTCTCTCGACTAAACGCTACGTGGTTAATATACGCAACAGGTTTGTATAATCTTCTTCAATTCCGGAATCAGATTGTCTAAGTTCTTTTATCATTCGGCAAGCGTGTAATACAGTGGTGTGATCACGACCACCAAACACATCGCCGATTTCGGGTAAGCTGTGATTCGTTAATTCTTTACCCAAAGCCATTGCGATTTGTCGTGGGCGTGCGACGGAGCGATTACGGCGTTTAGACAGTAAATCAGCAACTTTAATTTTGTAATATTCAGCAACGGTGCGTTGAATATTTTCAATCGTGACTAATTTATCTTGTAGTGCTAACAAATCACGTAATGCTTCTTTGACAAAATCTAACGTGATTTTTTTACCGGTAAAATGCGCGTTAGCAATAATACGTTTCAATGCGCCTTCTAATTCACGCACATTAGATCGGATGCGTTTTGCAACAAAAAAAGCAACTTCATAAGGTAAATCTGTTTTGGTTTGTTCGGCTTTACTCATTAAAATAGCAACGCGTGTTTCTAATTCGGGTGGTTCGACGGCAACCGTTAAACCCCAACCAAAACGCGATTTTAATCGCTCTTCGACGCCGTTAATTTCTTTTGGGTAACGATCACAAGTTAAAATAACTTGTTGTTGACCTTCGAGTAGCGCATTGAAGGTATGGAAAAATTCTTCTTGGGTGCGGTCTTTGCCTGCAAAAAATTGAATATCATCGATAAGAAGTGCATCGACATTGCGATAATAACGCTTAAATTCATTCATTGAATTAGTTTGTAAAGCTTTCACCATATCAGCAACAAAACGTTCAGAATGCAGATATAAAACGCGTGCATTTGGTTTATTGGCAATGATTTGATTACCAATCGCATGCATTAAATGTGTTTTACCTAAACCAACTCCGCCATATAAAAATAACGGGTTGTAGGCGACTGCTGGATTTTCAGCAACTTGCAACGATGCCGCTTTTGCTAATTGGTTGGATTTGCCTTCGACAAAATTATCAAACGTGAATAAGGTATTTAAATTGCTTGGATAAGAAGGCGCTTCAACAGGCTGGCTTTGTGTCCTGGTTGGTAAAACTTGGGCATTGGTAACCGGTGTTGATGATGCGACCGTACGCAATTGTTCTTGTCGTTTACTACCGATCTCAAGAAAGACAGCCGGTGGTGAATGATCACTAAATTGTTTCACCAGTTCATTTATTCTGGTTAAAAACCGCTCGACAATCCAATCCATGACAAAACGATTTGGCGCAAGCAACACGAGCTTACCTTCGGATAATTCTGCCTGTAATGGCCGAATCCAAGTATTGAATTGTTGTGATGGGAATTCACTCTCAAGAGAACTCAGACATTTATCCCAAAGTGACATCATGCTCACCGGCCTTAGATCTCCAAACCAAAAATCATTATTGCGGATTTGAATTAGTACACTATCTCTTAGGACAAAACAAGGTTGCGGGATGGTTCAGGTTAATTTGGTATAAATTTATGTCATTGCAAAACCAAGATTTGGTTTTGCAATGACCATCAAAAAAATTAAGACTTACAAGTGAGGCCGATTAATAAAAATACGGCAGCAACACCGGCATGGAAATAATTATCTGCCATGTTGACATGCATATAAACTAAATCACCGCCGTTGTAAAAACCAACGCCTGCTAAGATTGCAAACAAAATACCAAAGAGAGCAAAAAATACTTTGCTTAAACCGCGACTGCTAGCACAAAGAAGAGCCAATACACCAACACTTAAATGGATCATGTTGTGTAAGTTATCTACTTCTAAATAGCCCAACAATAAACCGTCTTTTAAAAATTGAGGTAATACACCGTAACCGACCAGGCCTGCCAAAATAAAAAACAAACCTGCAAGTACTGCTAAAATCCGTATCATAAATATCTCCGTTATTATGTCTAATTTGTATATAGGATAAAACAATGCACCAATTATAACTCAATTAAAAATTCGCGCCAGTGCCGAAGCCTGGCCACACTTTTGTGTCCGGGTTGGCTTTGTTGCTTCAACAAACAAACCTGGACACAAAAAACGTGTCCAGGCTACGATAGCGCCAATCATTTTCGTAACGCTGCTAATTAAGGTAAAAACATGTCGCAAAAAAAACCGCTTATCTTGGTGGATGGTTCATCTTATATTTACCGAGCCTTTCATGCTTTGCCACCTTTAGTTAATTCCAAAGGTTTTCCAACCGGTGCGGTTTTTGGTGTCATCAATATGATGAAACGTTTATTAGCGGATTTTAAACCAGATCATATTGCCGTTGTCTTTGATGCCAAAGGTAAAACGTTTCGAGATGATTTATATCCTGACTATAAAGCCACACGAAAAGCCATGCCGATTGAGTTAGTGCAACAAATCGAGCCGATTCATAACATTATTCGTGCCATGGGTTTGCCCATTATTATGATTGAAGGTGTAGAAGCCGATGATGTCATTGGTACTTTATCAGTACAAGCCGCCAACCAAGGCGTTGAAACAATCATATCAACGGGTGACAAAGACTTAGCGCAGCTAGTCAATGAGCATGTCACTTTAGTAAATACCATGACAAATACCGTTTTAAATGTTGATACCGTCAAAACAAAATTTGGTGTCGCACCTTGCCAAATCATTGATTACTTATCATTGGTGGGCGACACTTCAGACAATATTCCAGGGGTACCGCAAGTTGGGCCAAAAACAGCGGTAAAATGGCTAGAAACATACGGTAGTTTAGACGAGATAGTTTTCAATGCCGAAAAAATCACTGGCAAAGTTGGCGAAAAATTTCGAGAATTTTTGCCGCGATTACCATTAACCAAAGCGCTGGTAACTATTAAATGCGATGTTTCATTAGATGTCGATATTAATCAATTAAACATGCAACCGGCTGATAATGCCGCCTTATTAAAACATTTTACCGACATGGAATTTAAATCGTGGATTGCACTTTTAAATGGAAAAACAGCTGAAATAAAGCAACCAGACGTTAAAAATAAAAAATATGAAATGATCACAACAGATGCCAAACTAAACGAATGGTGTCAGCAATTAGCCTCGGCTAATGTTTTTGCGGTAGATACCGAAACGACAAGCTTAGATTATATGACGGCAGAATTAGTGGGTGTATCACTATCACTTAAGAAAGGCATTGCCGCTTATATTCCATTTGGTCATGATTATGAAAATGCACCGACTCAATTATCCAAAAATGATGTGCTTGGTAAATTAAAGCCTATTTTAGAAAATCCGCTCATCCAAAAAATCGGGCAAAATATTAAATATGATTTAGAAGTGCTAGCAAATCACGGCATCCAACTACAAGGTATTGCTTTTGATACCATGCTAGAATCGTATGTATTAGATAGCAGCAGCAATGCACACAATATGGATGCATTAGCGCAAAAATATTTAAATGTCAAAACCATTTCTTTTGAAGAAGTGGCGGGCAAGGGCGCAAAACAAATAACGTTTAATCATGTGCCCTTAGATCAAGCAACCGAATATGCGGCAGAAGATGCTGATATCACATTGCAATTACATGAAACATTAATGCCTCGTATTCGACAAGAAAAAGGCTTATTACATGTTTTTGAGCACATTGAAATGCCGTTAATTCCAGTGCTTGCGAAAATGGAATTACAAGGCGTTTTGATTGATCCAGAATTATTACGCTTACAAGGTGTTGAATTAGGGAATCGCTTAAAACAACTAGAAAACACAGCATTTACCTTAGCAGGATCTGAATTTAATATTAATTCGCCAAAACAATTACAAGAAATATTATTTGAAAAATTACAATTACCCGTTTTACAAAAAACACCCACTGGTCAACCATCCACCGCTGATAATGTGTTACAAGAATTAGCGCATGATTATGAGCTGCCTAATATCATTATCGAATATCGTAGTTTAAGTAAATTAATTTCAACCTACACTTCGCGATTAGTTGAACAAATTCAGCCAAAAACAGGGCGAATTCACACATCGTATAATCAAACAGGGGCTGCCACGGGAAGATTGTCATCATCAGAACCCAATTTACAAAATATTCCGATTAGATCTGTTGAAGGTAAACGTATTCGTCGTGCATTTATAGCGCCGCCACAACATAAATTAATTAGCGCTGATTATTCGCAAATTGAATTGCGCATCATGGCGCATATTTCACAAGATAAAAGTTTATTAAATGCTTTTGCAAACAATTTAGATATTCATAAAGCAACTGCTTCTGAGGTTTGGGGTGTGCCGCTGGATGAAGTTACCCCTGATATGCGACGCGGTGCAAAAGCGATTAATTTTGGATTAATTTACGGTATGTCGGCGTTTGGTTTAACCAAACAATTAGGCATCGATAGACACGCAGCGCAAGAATATATTGATCGTTATTTTGCACGCTATCCAGGTGTGCATGATTATATGGAAAACACACGCGCAAAAGCGAAAAAATCAGGCTTCGTTGAAACCTTATGGGGTAGACGATTGTATCTCCCCGAAATTAATGCAAAACAAGTTATGCGACAACGTGCCGCTGAGCGCGCTGCAATTAATGCGCCATTGCAAGGCAGTGCAGCCGATATTATCAAAATGGCCATGATACGCATTGATAAAATACTGCGGGAAAAAAACGTCGCCAGCAAAATGATCATGCAAGTACACGATGAATTAGTATTTGAAGTGCCGAATGATGAGTTAGACATGATGGTACCTTTGGTACGCGAACACATGTCAAGCGCGGTGAGCTTAGATGTGCCATTGTTAGTGTCGGTCGGCGTTGGCGATAATTGGGATGATGCTTCTGATCATTCCTCGTAAAGATTGCACAATAATGACCTTTTGGTAAGATGGGTAATAGCTATCAACGCATAAGGATATAGTGCATGGATACGAGATTGCAGACCCAACCGGAATCTTACCGACAAACCATTTCCCGCAGCCTAATGCTCTATCGCCTTTCGTTTGGAAAAATCGCCATATTCGCCTTTTTACTTTCGTGCGTCGTCTTCATCCCGCGCGTTATATCCGATATTTTAGGGCGTGATCTTTATAATCAGGCTAATTTATTAAGTTGGGATCGCATTTGGTTGTTTATCTTAGATATTAGTTCATTGGTCTTCTTTATTGCCATTTTGTGGCATATGTATTGCGTATTACTGCGAATAAATGAACCGATGTTACAAGATTTGCAAACCGGGCTTAAAAAAGTATTGTCCGTCTTTGTTGCTGCTTTTATTCAATGCTTACTGGTTTCCATGGTCGCATTACTGGCATTTGGCATCATTATGCTACTGATTAAAATGGATCTACTCTTTAACCGATCATTAATCGGAACCTTATTCACCACCGCTGTCTTCTTTGGACAAATGATTTTAATTTTGTATACCTCAACGCTATTCTTTTTCATCATTCCACTGATCGCCATTGAAAACAAAGGCATCATTAAAGCGTTAGAAAAGAGTGTTTCGCTAGTGTGGAACCATGCGTGGCGTGTATTTTCCACGCAAATCACCCCTTGGGCGACCTATATTGCGATTTTAATCGTATTAAAATATCTAGTTAGCATAGATGTTCATATTTTCTTTACGACTAAAAATACTCACAGCTATTCTTCCACCATTATTAATATCGTGTTATTTACCCTATTTATTCCATGGGTAGCTGCGTTATCATTGTCACAACTAAAAGACTTAGAACTTAGGAAATCACTTGCACAAACTAAACACTGATCCTACCAACCCCATCAACGGTATGGTGATGGGGTTTGATTTTGGAATGAAAAGAATTGGCATTGCCTTAGGACAAACTGTCACTCTCACTGCAAACCCGCTACAAACCATTGCCGCCAAAGAAGGCGCACCCAATTGGGAAGAGCTTTCTAAAATTTTAAAAAAATGGCAGCCGAATGCTTTAGTCGTTGGCATCCCGTTAAATATGGATGGCAGCGAGCAAAAAATCAGTGCGTCAGCGCGTCAGTTTGCAACAGAGTTACAAAAACGATTTTCATTGCCCGTGTTTGAAACTGATGAGCGTTTGACCACAAAGGATGCAAAAGAAAGATTATTTGCCGAAGGTGGATTTAAAGCGTTGCAAGATGGACAAGTTGACGCTGTGGCTGCACAATTAATCTTGCAAAACTGGTTGCAAGAACAAAATAATATATCATCTAAAAATGAGTAACTTTATGCCTACTAAATACATTCATGCGCTTGGATTTATCATTGTTTGCCTCATCTTGGGCACTAGTTTTTATTTACAAATTCATGATGGCTTTGAGCCTTGCCCGTTATGTATTTTGCAACGAATTGCTTTTGTATCGTTGGGTGTATTGTTTTTATTGGGTATCTTTTTACACCGCATCGCCCTAATGCGCTGGTTATTACCGTTATTAAGCTTGATAACAGCAGGGTTAGGTGCCTTAATTGCCGGCAGACAAGTTTATTTACAACTCTTTAAGCAAGGCGATCATGAATCATGCGGCTTTAGCTTGGAATACATGTTAAATAACTTACCGCTAAATGAAGTATTTCAAAAAATCTTCGCTGGCAGTGCTGAATGCACACAACGCGGTTTTGATTTTTTATATTTGAATATGGCGCAATGGTCACTGTTAGCATTTATTGGTTTTTGTTTGTTGTCTGTTTATGCCTTAGTAAAAAAATAAAAAACGTGACCCTGATCATGCAAACAGCTAACATGAATGCATGTCATTAATTAAACGGATTTTATCGGTTTTCATACTCTTGGGCGTCAGCCTAACGTCTGCTTTTGCGCAAGATAATATCGAAACCATTGGTCGCGATGGTTTGGGGCAAACGATACAAATCAATATGAATCTCACCGGTGTTACTGGTAAACCAACTTGGTTAATTACCATTCGTGATGTCGATAACAATCAAAACGTACCTTATATGTTTGATATAACCAAAGATAACCATTATTGGTTATTGTTTACTTATGGTCGCAATTATTTAATTTCAGCATCTGATATGCAGATCACTAAATTCAGTGAACGCTATAATGATTACCGTTCTTATCAAATTCATGATTTTTGCAACATAGAAAGCCATGGTCGCATTTCCCGTGGTGAATCCATGAGTATTTGGATTACCGGCGAATTAACGCCCAACATGGATAAAATTCATTGCCAAGTCAATCGTTTCAATGATCCTAATTTTCATGTGGCGCCTGCTAACAATGCTAAAAATGAGTAAGGATACTTATGCTTTTAGACAACATCTTGCAAGCAATTGGTAAAACACCTATCGTTCGTTTTAACCATGTCAGTAAAAACTTAAAATGTCAGATGTTTGGAAAATGTGAATTTTTAAATCCTGGTGGTTCGGTTAAAGATCGCATTGCCTTAAGTATGATAGAAGCGGCCGAAAAATCCGGAAAAATAAAACCTGGCGATACCTTGATTGAAGCAACATCGGGTAATACCGGAATTGGCTTTGCATTAGTCGGTGCAGTGAAAGGTTATAAAGTCATTATCACCATGCCTGAAAAAATGAGCCGTGAAAAAGAAGTGACGATTGAAGCCTTAGGTGCCACGATTTATCGCACACCGACAGAGGCGGCTTGGGATGCACCCGAGAGTCATATATCGCTCGCTAAAAAGCTCGCCAAAGAATTGCCGAATGCACATATGCTAGATCAATACAGCAATATGGATAATCCTAGAATTCATGCTGAAACGACTGCAAAAGAAATATTGGCGGATATGGGTCAAGATTTAAAAATGGTTGTTATGGGTGTTGGCACGGGTGGTACGATTTCAGGTGTGGCGCGCGCTTTAAAATCCATGAATCCTGATATTCAAATTGTCGGTGCTGATCCTTATGGTTCAATATTAGGTGGCGGCGTCGATGTGCATTCGTATTTAATTGAAGGCATTGGGTATGATTTTTTCCCTGATGTTTTAGATAACAAGTTAGTGGATGAATATGTAAAAATTAATGATAAAGATTCTTTTTTAATGGCTAGACGATTGATTCGAGAAGAAGGATTGTTAGCCGGTGGATCATCAGGCAGTGCGGTTGTAGCGGCGATAGAAGCTGCAAAAAATTTATCAGCGCAAGATAAAGTCGTTGTTGTGTTACCGGATGGGATTCGCAATTACATGAGTAAGTTTATGGATGATCGCTGGATGAAAGAGCAGGGGTTTATTTAATGTCAAATAAAAAAAATGATATTGCAACGCGCGCCATTCATGCAGGACAAACCCCAGATCCTAGCACCGGTGCGATTATGACGCCGATTTATGCGACATCGACTTACGTGCAAAAAAGTCCGGGCGAGCATTTAGGATATGAATATTCACGCACGAAAAATCCCACGCGTTCTGCTTATGAAAAATGTATTGCCGATTTGGAATCAGGCAGTGATGGTTTTGCATTTGCCTCGGGGATGGCAGCGATCGCAACGGTGTTGGAATTATTGAATCCAGGTGACCATGTGATTGTGTGTGATGATGTGTATGGTGGTACCTATCGAATTTTCGATAAAGTACGCAAACGATCCGCTGGTTTAGACATATCGTTTATTGATTGTCGTGATTTAAATAATATTAAAAAAAATATTCGTCAAAATACGCGCATGATTTGGATTGAAACACCGACCAATCCGACGATGAAATTGATTGATTTGGCAGGCGTTTCAGCGGTTGCTAAAAAACATAAGCTTTTATCCGTAGTCGATAATACGTTTGCAACACCCATTATTCAGCGACCATTAGAATTAGGTTTTGATATAGTGACCCATTCTGCAACCAAATATTTAGGCGGGCATTCTGATTTAGTGGGTGGTGTCGTTGTTGTGAATGATAAAAAACTAGCAGAAGAAATTGGCTTTTTACAAAATGCCGTGGGTGCCATTGCAGGGCCTTTTGATAGTTTCTTAGCGTTGCGCGGTTTGAAAACTTTAGCGATTAGAATGCAACGACATAGTGAAAATGCACAACAGATTGCGGAACATTTAGAAAAGCATCCGAAAGTAAAACGTGTGTTTTATCCAGGATTAAAAAGTCATCCAGATTTTCAGTTAGCCAAAAAACAAATGCGTTATTTTGGTGGCATGATGGCGGTTGAATTGAATATGAATCGCGAACAAACGGTAAAGATGTTAGAGCGTTGTCACTTGTTTTCATTAGCGGAAAGCTTGGGCGGTGTTGAGAGTTTAATTGAGCATCCGGCAATCATGACGCATGCAAGTATACCCGTTGAAACACGCAACCAATTAGGCATTTCTGATAGCTTGATTCGATTGTCGGTAGGAATTGAAGCAGCCGATGATTTAATCAAAGACTTAGATCAGGCATTGTAGCCTGGACACGCTTTTCGTGTCCGGGTTTGTTTGTGCATACAGATATATCCAGATACAACAACCCCGGACACAAAAAGCGTGTCCAGGCTACTTATTCTTTTTCGTCGGCACTTGTATTGGTTTCTTAGCTTCAGGAGATAGTGGCGGTAAATTTTTACTAAAATGCCCAAAATGGGAAAATACAGAATTACTTCTAGCTCTGTTTGCGGTCGATGGAGAAGATAAAGATTCTTCATCTTGAGTGACATTACGCAAAGCATTTAGCGCTTCATTGGGTTTCTTGGCTTGCATTCGTTTTAAAGAATCATTAAGTTCGCCAAGTCTTGCTTTTCCAAATGTTGACTTCACATGAGGAGTCACATTACTTAAAAAAAACTGTAGTTTTTCAATTAATTTATCTCGATTAGTGATATTTTCATCCTTATCCGTCACCGCATAAAATAAGGCATAACAAATTCTTGCTTGGTCATTAATATCATTACTAGATAATTTTGAACTATTTCTAGATTTCGAAAGATATTCATCTCTATTTGAGAGAAAATTTTCAAAAAAACTATTTAATGTTTTGGCTATCGGATCGGCAGCAGCAATAATGCTTCCTTTAAAAGCGTTACTGATATTTTTTTTCCATTCATCTTTTGATAATGGGCGCTGAAATGTCGCATTATCCTCAGTTTTATTAACAGGCTTTTTAATATTTGCTATTAAATCTGAAAATAAATGATCAATAAATTTTTTATCTTTAGAAGATGCGAGAAGATTAGGATCATTAAGTGACGCTTTTGCTGTTTGTAAATTTGTTACATATTGATCTCTATCTAGTACAACCTCTGGGATATCAGTAATAATTTTGTTAGGCGCAAGTGGTTTTATTATTTTCGCCTCACTATTCTGAACACCTGACAACAACTTCTGCCAAAGAAATAATCTTTGTTTATTCTCCACATAAGCTTTCCCTGATAACAATTGGGAACGCTTTTCTAACACAGTTATCATTGCTTTAATCTGTTGCGTTCTTTGTTGAACAAACTCGGCAGTGCTGTTAGCTTTTAATGGTTTACGAATTAAGTCTTCAAAATACTTTAATGCGGATGTATTTACTTTAAACTCTTTGGCAAGTGATTTTTGCAAAGCATTTGAAGCTTCATTTAATTGCTTAGTAATTTTCTTAATAATGGGTTTTACATTCTCTAGCGATTCATCATTTGATAATGATTTTAAAGTATTCTTCAGCATTTCTAATGATTGTCTTGCGCCAGGTTTATTTACTGTATTGGTATTGTAGGGAATATTGTAATTGGCTAATTCCTTAATTTGATCTAGTAAATGAAGTTGTAACATCTCACTTCTTAATGCAGGTGTTAAATTTTCATTCTTCATGTACCAGACTAATTCAATTTGTTTAGCCTCAATCACTTTTTTATTAGATTTCGTTAATTCTTTAAGAATTTTATCGCGGTTTTTAATTAATTTAGTTATTTCATTCTCAATCCACTTTTTGTCTTTAACCGATTTTCGGAACTCTTCCGGAATAGTAGCAAGATCGTCATCTTGAAGCCCTGATAATTTGTGTAGGCGGATTTCAATATCGATGAAATCTCTGGATTCAGCTGAAAAGGCATCAACATTTCGTTTATAAGCCCACGTGGCAGGCAAAAGGTCGTGTTTTTGAATAAAAGCCTCCCTCTCTTCAGCCGTAATTACTAATTGGCTATCAAACCATTGGCGAGCATTTTTCAAAATATCAGCTCTCAATTTTGAGTATCCAAACATAGCAACCACCCCTTATCTCTTTTCTTATAGGACTATTATAGTACAGAAGTGGCGATATATTATTAAAAGTGGCTAGGTGTGTGTTTATTATAGGCATTTGTAGCCTGGACACGTTTTTTGTGTCCGGGGTTGTTGTGCCAGGATGTCGTCTTGTGGCTTGTCGGCGGGATCAAGATACAACAAACCCGGACACAAAAAGCGTGTCCAGGCTACATTCAAAGGGTTATACTTCGCGAAAATTTGAGAGAACTCTCCCATGCCTGAAAATCCATTGCAAAAAAAAATCCAAAACGAAGCATATCGTATCGTTTTTTGGCAACTCGTTTCAGTGGTTGTGATTGCGTGTATCGCATTACTCATTAAAGGCCAGCAAACGGGTTTAGCAGTGTTGCTTGGTGGGCTTGCTTATGGATTACCTAATCTATTTTTTGTTTTTCGCGTATTTCGCTATGCAGGCGCACACCAAATGACAAAATTTGTTGCCGCATTCTTCCTAGGTGAAGCACTAAAACTGATTTTAAGCTCAATTTTGTTTTTAGTTATTGTTAAAACGTTACCAGTTAGTTTATTATCCACCCTCGTTGGATTCTTTGGAGCGATCATTTCTTTTTGGATCGTTTGTATATGGCATTTTTCTAGGCAGCAACAAAGATGAGTGAAGGCGTAAAAACATCTGGTCAATATATTCAGCATCACCTTGAGCACTATACGCTCAATTTAAAAACCATGACTATTGGTGAAGGTGGTGGCTTTTGGTCACTTAATTTAGATACGCTCATTGTTTCTATCTTGTTAGGGATCATCGTATTCGGTGGTATGCGTTTTGTCGCCACCCGCATGAAAGAAATTCCCCGTGGCTTACAAAATGTCGTCGAAATGTTGCTCGATTTCGTCAATAACACGGTACATGAAATTTTTCATCATAAGAGTACGTTTGTGCCTTCATTAGCATTAACCATTTTCATATGGATTTTTGCGATGAATGCGATGGATTTATTACCGGTTGATTTACTATCGGGTGTGTTATCGCATTTTGGTATTGAACACTTTAAATCGGTACCAACGGCAGATCCAAACGCAACGTTTGCGATGTCACTTACTGTATTTGCCTTAATTGTCTTCTTTAACATTACGGCGAAAAGAAAACATTTAGTGAAAGAATTATTTTCATTCCCATTTGGTATTTATTTCTTCCCCATCAATATTTGTTTTCGCTTGATCGAAGAATGCGTGAAACCACTCACTCTTGCTTTACGGTTGTTTGGAAACATGTTCGCCGGTGAATTAATCTTTATTTTAATTGCCATTTTACCTTGGTGGGCGCAATGGCCTCCAGGCGCGATTTGGGCGATTTTCCACATTTTAATTATTACGTTGCAAGCATTCTTATTTATGATGTTGACGATCATTTATCTCAACATGGCGCATGATGCCCACTAATAATAAAGTTTTGTTTCATTGTTTTAGTTTTATTTTTTAATTTTTGAGGAGTAATTATGGACGCAAGTAGTATTAGCAGTATTAGTCAAGTACAAGGCTTTAGCGTATTAGCGGCTGGTTTATTAATCAGTATGGCTGCGTTAGGTGCGGCGATCGGTTTCGGTCTTTTGGGTGGTAAATTCTTAGAAGGCGTTGCTCGCCAACCAGAATTAGGTCCAATGCTCATGATTCGTATGTTCATTGTCGCTGGTTTGCTCGATGCTTTTGCAGCTATCTCTATCGCCATGGGTTTAATTTTATTCTTTGCATCTAACCCATTCTTAGCAGCTGTCACAAACGCTATTTCTCCAGCTGTTAGCTAATTGAGGAAAGAAGATGGATATCAACGCGACGATTATTGGTCAGTTCATCACATTCGCCATTTTAGTATGGTTTACGATGAAATATGTCTGGCCACCTATCATCAAAACCATGCACGATCGCGAGAAAAAAATTGCGGCAGGTCTTGAAGCGTCGGAACGTAGCAAACGCGAATTAGAAGTAGCCGAACATAAATCGTTAGCTATTATTCGCGAAGCGAAACAACAAGCGTCACAAATTTTAGAGCAAGCTAATTTGCATGCAGCGAAGTTAATTGAAGAAGCTAAAGGCCAAGGTAAGCTCGAAAACAAACGTATTGTTGAAATGGCGCAAGGTGAAATTGCTCGTGAAGTCGCGCAAGTCAAAGATGCTTTGAAAAATCAATTAGCAGCTCTTGCCATTGCGGGCGCTGAAAAGATTATTCATAAGAATCTTGATGCATCAACCCATGATGCCTTGCTTAACCAGCTCGCTGCAGAGATTTAGTCTTGAAGGAATGAATACATGGCCGATTTGACTAATATCGCAAGACCATACGCACTAGCAGCATTTGATGTTGCTAGAGATGCGCATCAACTCGCTGAGTGGAAGGCTTTTTTAGATAGTGCTGTTTCAATGTGTAAAAACACATCGATCGAGCGCATTCTAAATAATCCAGAAATTCAGCCGGCAAAATTATTTGGCATTTTTCGTGACGTCTTAAAGTCTTTGCTAGATACCAAACGCGAAAACTTTTTGCATTTACTTGCCAACAATCGCCGTTTAATGGCTTTGCCCGAAATTAACCGCGGTTTTGTCGCATGCTGCGAAGAGTTAGAGAAAATCAGTAATGTCCGTGTAGTGACAGCAGTCCTTGCACCATTAGATTTTCAGAAAAAACTAATACAAGCGTTAACGAAAAGGATTAAACGCGATGTCACCTTACGTTGTGAAATCGATCCGTCGATTTTAGGCGGTGCAGTCATTCACATGGGCGATAACGTGATTGACGGCTCCATCCGCGGGAAATTAACTCGCTTACTTGAATCATTAAGGTAATTATACTATGCAGGTCAAGCAACTCAGCTCCACCGAAATCAGTGAACTCATTAAACAACGCATCGATCAATTTGATTTAAAAGCGGAAGTATTAACCGTTGGTACTGTTGTCAGCGTTAAAGACGGTATTGTGCGTTTATACGGTCTTGCTAACGTTATGCAAGGTGAAATGGTCGAATTCCAAGATGGTACATTTGGTCTTGCGCTCAATCTTGAACGTGATTCCGTGGGTGTTGTCGTACTCGGTAGCACAGAAAATATTTCTGAAGGCCAAACCGCTAAATGTACTGGTCGCATTCTGGAAGTACCTGTCGGCGAAGCATTGCTTGGTCGCGTAGTAGATGCTTTAGGTAATCCGATTGATGGCAAAGGTCCCATTCAAGCAACAGTGACATCACCTATCGAAAAAGTAGCACCGGGTGTTATTTTCCGTCAACCCGTTAACCAACCAATGCAAACCGGTTTGAAGGCAATTGACTCGATGGTTCCAATCGGTCGCGGACAACGTGAATTAATTATCGGTGACCGTCAAACAGGTAAAACCGCGATTGCGATTGATACCATCATCAATCAAAAACACACGGGTGTTAAATGTATTTATGTAGCGATTGGCCAAAAAGCATCATCGATTGCCGCAGTCGTTCGCCATCTTGAAGAACACGATGCCATGAAACACACCATTATCGTGGCAGCAACAGCGTCTGATCCTGCCGCTATGCAATATATTGCAGCTTATGCTGGTTGTGCGATGGGTGAATACTTCCGTGATAAAGGTGAAGATTCCTTAATCGTTTATGATGACTTAACCAAGCACGCTTGGGCTTATCGTCAAATTTCATTATTGTTACGTCGTCCACCGGGTCGTGAAGCGTATCCAGGGGACATTTTCTATTTACACTCACGTTTGTTAGAACGCGCTTCCCGTGTCAATACCGCTTATGTTGAAAAAATGACAAATGGCCGTGTAAAAGATAAAACCGGTTCGCTAACTGCACTTCCGATTATTGAAACGCAAGCGGGTGACGTATCGGCTTTCGTACCAACGAACGTTATCTCGATTACTGACGGACAAATCTTCCTTGAAACCGATTTGTTTAACTCAGGTATTCGTCCAGCTATTAACGCGGGTCTTTCTGTATCGCGTGTGGGTGGTGCGGCGCAAACGAAAATTATTAAAAAGTTTGCAGGTGGTGTGCGTTTAGCATTAGCGCAATATCGCGAATTAGCAGCGTTTTCTCAATTTTTATCGGATTTAGACGAAGCAACTCGTAAGCAATTAGAACGCGGTCAACGTATTACTGAAGTCATGAAGCAAAAGCAATACATGCCAATGTCAGTTGGTGCGATGGCAACTATCTTGTTTGCTGCTGATCAAGGCTTCTTAGATGATGTTCCACTCAATCGCATTGCGATGTTTGAACAAGAGTTGAATAGCTACTTGCATTCAAACCACAGCGAATTTGTTGAACGCATCTCAAAAACTGGTGAATACAACGATGAAGTGGCAAAAACCTTGCGCACTATCCTAGAAACATTTAAAGCGAACCAAGCTTGGGACTAAGGGTAGGTAACAATGGCTAACGCTAAAGAGATACGCGTCAAGATCCAAAGCGTCAAAAATACGCAGAAAATTACGAAGGCGATGGAAATGGTCGCCGCTAGTAAAATGCGTAAAACGCAAGATCGCATGCGCCGTTCTATTCCTTATGCGAAGAAAATCTTGCAAGTGATCAGTCACGTTGCGCTCGGTCATTCTGAATATCGCCATCCATACATGGAAACACGCGCTGTTAAGCGCGTGGGTTACATTGTGATATCCACAGATCGCGGCTTATGCGGTGGCTTGAACACCAACTTGCTAAAAGCAACCATCAAAAGTATCAAACAAAATATCGATGCTGGTATTGAAGTTGATTTGTGTTTGATTGGTGGTAAGGCAATGGCTTTTTTCAAACGCTTAGGCGGCAACGTTCTTGCGCATAAAAAAGATTTAGGTGATGCACCAAGTGTTAACGACTTAATTGGTATCGTGAAAGTGATGTTAGATGCCTACTTAGAAAGACGCATTGATGCTTTGTATATTTGTTCGAATGAATTTATCAGCACCATGAAGCAAGAACCACGCATACAACAAGTATTGCCATTGATTCCTGCGGAAAATGCGCAAATTCAACATCACTGGGATTACATTTACGAACCTGATAACGCTCCAGAATTATTGGATACCTTATTAACTCGTTATGTGGAATCACAAGTCTATCGTGCAGTGATTGAAAATATTGCGGCAGAACAAGCAGCTAGAATGCTTGCGATGAGAAGTGCGACCGATAATGCAGCCGAATTAATAAATAACCTACAGTTAATTTACAACAAGGCAAGACAAGCCGCGATCACGCGCGAATTATCTGAAATCGTCGCCGGTGCTTCGGTAATTGAAGGTTAAACGTTTAATAAACTGAATTTAGTGATGCAAATAGAGGTGTAAAAAATGAACCTAGAAATGAATAAAGGTAAAATTGTTGAAATCATCGGTGCGGTTGTCGACGTTGAATTTCCTCATGCTCATGTCCCACGTATTTACGACGCGTTAAAAGTCGATAATTTGGTGCTAGAAGTTCAGCAACAAATTGGTGATGGTGTCGTTAGAACCATCGCAATGGGTACCACTGACGGTTTACGTCGTGGCTTAACCGCTAACAATACCGGTAACCCAATCATGGTGCCTGTAGGTCAAGCAACACTGGGTCGTATCATGAATGTCTTAGGTGACCCGATTGACGAACAAGGTCCTATTAAAACAGAACAATTTTTACCAATTCACCGTCCAGCGCCTAAGTTTTCTGATTTATCGCCATCACAAGAATTGTTAGAAACCGGTATTAAAGTGATCGACTTGATTTGCCCATTTGCAAAAGGGGGTAAAGTTGGTTTGTTCGGTGGTGCGGGTGTTGGTAAAACCGTTAACATGATGGAATTAATTAACAACATCGCAAAAGAACACTCTGGTTTATCTGTGTTCACCGGTGTGGGTGAACGTACTCGTGAAGGTAACGACTTCTATCTTGAAATGAGTGAATCCAAAGTATTAGATAAAGTAGCACTTGTTTACGGACAAATGAATGAGCCGCCAGGTAACCGTTTACGCGTTGCTTTGACTGGTCTAACCATTGCTGAAAGTTTCCGTGATGAAGGTAAAGACGTTTTATTATTCGTTGATAACATTTTCCGTTACACCTTATCGGGTGTGGAAGTATCAGCATTACTCGGTCGTATTCCATCGGCGGTAGGTTACCAACCAACCTTGGCGGAAGAAATGGGTGTGTTGCAAGAACGTATTACCTCAACCAAAACAGGTTCGATTACCTCTGTTCAAGCGGTATACGTACCAGCGGATGACTTAACCGATCCATCACCAGCAACAACCTTTGCTCACTTAGATGCAACCGTTGTATTGTCACGTCAAATTGCGGAACTTGGTATTTATCCTGCGATTGATCCACTTGATTCTACCAGTCGTCAACTTGACCCATTAGTGGTTGGTCAAGAACACTACGATGTAGCGTTAGCCGTACAAAGAACCTTACAACGTTACAAAGAATTAAAAGACATCATCGCTATTTTAGGGATGGATGAATTATCTGAAGAAGATAGATTAACCGTATCACGTGCTCGTCGCGTACAACGCTTCTTGTCACAACCATTCTTTGTTGCTGAAGTCTTTACCGGCACGAAAGGTCGTTATGTTTCAACCAAAGAAACCATTCGTGGCTTTAAAGGTATCCTCAGTGGTGAATTCGATCACTTACCAGAACAAGCGTTTTACATGGTTGGTACCATTGAAGAAGCAGTGGAGAAGGCGAAAACCTTATGAGCGTAGCAGCTAGCACTATTCGCCTCGATATCGTCAGTGCTGAGAAAGAATTATTCTCAGGTGATGTATCGATGGTATTTGTTACCGGCGAATTAGGTGAATTAGGCTTAACCCCTGGCCATTCGCAGTTACTAACATCACTGCGACCTGGCCATGTGCGTGCCATTTTACCTAACCAAGAAGAAGATGTTTTTTATATTTCAGGCGGCATGTTAGAAGTTCAGCCTTATATTGTGACTGTGTTGGCTGATACCGTTATTCGTGCTGATGATCTTGATGAAGCTTCTGCTTTATTAGCAAAAGAACAAGCTGAAAAAGTATTAGCGGGTAAAGCTTCAGCGATAGATGTTGCTAAAGCAACCGCTGAATTAGCAGAATTAACTGCACAAATTCGCGCAATTTCACATTTGAAAAAGCGTGCTGGAGTCAAATAACGCGACAAGGAGTGCTTTATGTCTGAGGCTGTCGCCAAAAAAATCGTAACAACCACCAATCACAGCCAACGCCGTATGAATCGTCATACGGCTTTTGGTAGTCTTATGCGTTATGCCAGACTCTTGGGTTTTGGCAATGTGCACACCAAAGTTGATGAAAAAACCGGTTTATTTGCTATCGTTGCGATTCATAATTTGAATCGTGGTCCGGCCATAGGCGGTTGTCGCATGGTGCATTACGCAACGCCAGAAAAAGCATTCGAAGATGCTATTCGTCTTGGCTATATGATGAGTTACAAAGCAGCCATTACCAATTTACCGCATGGTGGTGCAAAAGCCGTATTATTGAAACCGCGTGTGATCAAAGACCGTGAAGCCTATTTTGAAAAGTTTGGTGAATTCGTTCAAGAATTAGGTGGTAATTATATTACGGCTGTCGATAGCGGCACTAGCCCGCTGGAAATGGATATCATTGCCCGCAAAACGCGTTTTGTGACTTGCACCTCTGGTTCTGAAAGTGCAGGCGATCCATCGCCGTTAACAGCGTTGGGTGTAAGACGTGGTATGGAAGCAGCGGTTAAATTTCAATTGCAACGCGACTCTCTAGAAGGTGTTCGAGTTGCCGTGCAAGGCGTTGGTCATGTTGGTTATAGTTTAATTAAAGACTTGCATGAGCGCGGCGCGATTGTCACTGTGGCTGATATCAACCAAGCAGCATTAGAGCGGGTTGTTGACGAATTTAAAGTAAACATGGTCGCTGCTGATAAAATTTTTGATGTCGAAGCAGATGTCTTCGCACCGAATGCGTTAGGTGCCGTGCTTAACCTGAATACGATTAATCGCTTAAAAGTCAAAGTCGTCGCCGGGGCTGCGAACAATCAATTAGCACACCAAAAATACGGTGCCCTCTTAAAAGATCGCGGAATTTTATATGCGCCAGATTTTCTCATTAATGCGGGTGGTTTGATTCATGTTGCCGTTATCTATGATCATGGCACGTTAAGTCGATCAATTGCACAAATCGAAGGCATTTATGACACCGTTTATGAAATATTTGAGCGCGGTAAACGGGAAAATTTAGCGAATAATACCATTGCTGAAATGATGGCGCGGGAACGCTTGAAGTAGCCTGGACACGCTTTTTGTGTCCGGGGGTTTTTATATTCGGGTGTAGCCAGATACAACAAACCCGGACACAAAAAACGTGTCCAGGCTACAATGTGGCGCTTGACTGCCTCTCTTAAAAACGCCAGAGTGAAGGTTATCGATCAACAAGGACGTATCTCATGCGTATTATACCTGCTGCCTTACTCGCCATTTTTCTTTGCAGCTTAACCACATTCGCATTCGCTGATGATGATGAAGCTGCAAACACAAAATTCACCCTCAACACCAATGCCTTTTTAGATACAGGCCCGATGCCTGTGCTCTACACTTGTGATGGCAAAAATATTTCGCCACAACTAGATTGGGTCAATGTGCCCGCTAAAACGCAAGCATTAGCGATTGTTCTCAAAGATCCGCAAGCCAAAAATGGTACTTTCTATCATTGGGTGGTTTACAACATTCCAACCAGTGTCACGACCTTACCAGAAGATAGTTCCAAATTACCCGCCGGCGTTGGCATTGCTAAGAATAGCGACAACAAAGCTGCATACACAGGCCCATGTCCACCTAAAGGATCATCCCACACTTATACGTTTGACTTGTATGCACTAAACAGTAAATTAGATGTACCAGCAGGTGCTGATGGTAAAGACGTGGAAAAGTTGATAGTAAAGCATATGATAGAAAAAGCAGAGATTACCGGTGTATACAGTCGGTGGTTGAAATAAATAAGTAGCCTGGACACGCTTTTTGTGTCCGGGGTTGTTGAATACGGGTGTAACCAGATACAACAACCCCGGACACAAAAAGCGTGTCCAGGCTACAACAACCTAAACACTTCTTCGTCTTCAGTTTGTGAAAAATCTTCGTACCAATTTCCAACTGCAATCAAATGATCAACGATATTTAACGAAACAACTTTATCCACTAAAGAGCTTAAAACAGAATAAATCTGCTTATCAATGACAGGTACCGCAACAATAATACTTTTCACCGCAAATGTTGATAACACAGAAATAGCCGCCCGAATAGTTGCCCCGGTCGCAATACCATCATCAACTAAAATAACTGTCTTATGCTGCAAATCAGGAAATGGCTTTTCTTTGCGATACACTTTTTCACGTCTTAATAATTCTAGTTTTTCACCCGCTTTAACTTGCTCAATGATTTTAGGACTAATATTTAATTCATTAATAATGTCGTCATTTAACACCATCACATCATTTGCCCCAATCGCGCCAAAGGCTAATTCTTCATGTTCTGGCACACCTAATTTTCGAACAATTAGTAAATCCAATTTAAGTTGCAGCGCCTTTGCAATTTCATACGCAACCGGCACACCACCGCGAGGTAAGGCTAAAACAATCGCATCCGATTTATTTTTAAAAGCATGCAGTTTTTCAGCCAGTTGAATGCCAGCATCATAGCGATTAATGAATTTTTTAAAATTAGTCATAAAAGAAAGTGTGCCTCGCGAAGATAGATTAAGTCAATGATTAAACGAGAGTTGTCTAATAAAATATATAAGCTATACTTTAGAAAAAGGTAAATATATGTCCATTCAAAAACTTTATGATTACTTGTTTAGAACTCTGGCAAACATTCCCAAAGATACGCCAGCAGAATTTGTTGCCGATAAAAAAAGTGCGAAAACAAGCGAAATTGAAGAGTTCTTTTCCTCAGTAAAAAAAGATAAAGAATTTAAAATTTTTTTAAAAAATATAGAACATCATGCACTTTACGAAGCATTATATAAAATACCTTTAAAACCATCTAAAAAAAATAATCACTATTTTATAAGTGATGAAGAAATAATTGAAGCCTTTAAAAGACAAGAGAGTGCGCATCACCTCTTTGACAATCAATCCGAAAATTCAACACTACATAAGAAATACATTGAATTCTATAAAATGGCACAAATTATTAATCATTTATATGAATCAAATGCAGATGAAGATGATGAGGATGAAGATGAAGAACAAAGTGAAGATGAAAATAATCAAAAATCAGAAATAAATGGTTACAAGTTGTTAGTCTTGTTTGGCGATGAAGATTTGCCGCAAAATTATTTTAAGAGCTTAGATAGCTATTTAAAAATGAATAATTTTCTACAAGCAAATAATCCAATACATGATGCAATCGTCAACAATCTACCAAAATGCAAAAGTGGTGAAACGATTAATTTACCTGCTTGGCGTGAGTTTATTAATCAATATGGTCCAAAAGGAGCGCGTCTATTTGCAAGAGCCGCCGTCATTGAAAAAGCGCTAGGCAGGCCGCCAAAAGATTTATCAGACGCAATAGAAACTTTGACAAAAGTCTCATATCCAAGACGAGCAGAAAATCCTGAATTAGCGGCGATTGCTGCACAATATTATATTGACAATGAAACATTCGAAAAGTGTTTGGCTATAAAAAGAAAAAAATCAGACCGTTTACCAAACGAAATGATCAATGGTAGCACTGTAAATCAACCCGGTTATTATTTAGTGAAATTACCCATTGATGACCCAAGAGCTTATTTTCTTGGGGAAATTACCAATTGTTGTCAATCTGTCGGCAATGAAGGTGAAGTTTGCGTGCGAGATGGTTTGACGCTAGAAAACAATGGATTTTATGTTTTACTTAAAAAAACAAACAATAAAAACACACCGCCAATGGTAGATAATAAAATTGACTATAGCGCCTACAAAATAGTGGGACAAAGTTATGCTTGGAAAAGCAAAAAAGGGAATTTGGTATTTGATTCCTGGGAAAATGTAGCAAAATCGGCATATGATGGAGTCACGGTATCCATGCTGCGAGAATTTGCAAAGCAAGTTTGTGATAAAAATCCTGATATTTTACAAGTTGTCATTGGCCAAGGTGGAAAAACACCTGATGTTTGGAGTCAAGCTGATAAAAATGCTTCGGAAAAAATGCTAGAAGGGAAAAATTATGGTGATGCGGCTAATCAAACGATTATTTATTACAATGAAAAATATTTGAAACAATTACGCGATTTTTTTATTGTTGAATTAAAAATACAAAAAGATAAGGTAGAAAATGTAATAAATAGAGAATCATTTACCAATTACAAACAAGTGGATGAAATAATTTCCACTTTTCGTGATCCTTTTTTTCAACAAACAAATAACTTAAAATCGTTCTTTGACCATCTTGAAAAATCAGGCGATCTCGAGTTGCAACCATATTTATGGAAAGGTTTGTATATATTAAAAAAAGAAAAAATTTTAGCTGAAAAAACGGTGAAAAAATTATATGAATCATCGAACAGCTCGCGCGATTATAGACATAGGTTTTATAAAGGCGTAAAAAATAATGCTGTTAAAATCGCAAACTATTTTGCCGCATTAAATAAAATTGGATTTTTAAATGATAAAAGTATGCAATTAATAGTGTCTCATACCACGCACGGTGAGGCTATTTGTGAAGTTTATATATTATTAGGCGAAAAATTTTTTACTGATAAAATTTATGATATTTTAAATAATAATGCCCAATTTGCGGGGAATATTGCTGAATGTTTAGATTTTTTAATTTCTTATAAAATGCTAACTGTTGACAATATTAATTTGCTTCTTCAACCGCAACATGATGGCAGAATATCGCGTGAACATGTAAAAAGACAGTCTGATTTTTTATTTAAATTTAAAAAATATAACATCCTGAATGAAGAAACAATTCAGATAATTTTAAATTGTCGGCTTTCCCTTGCTGAAGCAATCATCATTTTGCATAATGCCAATATTTTAACAGAAGAAAACAAAGCCTTAATCTATTCGTCTACGGCCGCAAAAGAATTAGCAGATACATTCATCAAACTACAACGGTACCCCGATTTAAACACTCAACCGATAAAAACGGCTTTAGCCTCTAATTCTTATTTTTCGAGTAAAGTAATGGATGGTTTACTCATATTGTCAAAAGCAAATATTTTATCAGATAAAAATATCTTTTTTTTAGCGGCACTACAGCATGATCCTTTTAGCTCGCAAAAATGTATTTTCACGAGTGTTAGTCATCTATTAGTCAGTCTGGACAATAAAAAAATATTGAATGACAGTAACAGAGAATTTATTGCCAATTACGCTAAGAAAGGAGTTTTGATAGACCTTTTACTATTTATCGCTAAAAGAAATATATTCACTGAAACGAATTTCGATTTATTAAAGTCAGCGGTGAACGCGATCAACAACACTGTTGATTTAAACACGACTTCGGCTCCCATAGAAAGACTATTAAATGATATTACACGATTAAATTACACCTGTAAGCTGCCTGAAATAGCCTTGGAAGATTACTTAAAAGAAAAGCTAAATGAATATGATGTAAGGAATCAAGCTGCACCCCAACCTTAAACTACTTGCCAATACAAAAACTTGAAAAAATGCGGCCAAGCAAATCATCAGAGGTAAATTCACCTGTAATTTCACTTAATGCGTTTTGCGCTAACCGTAAATCTTCGGCGGTTAATTCTGGGTGCAATTTGTTTTTTAATTGGATGAAACCAGCTTCGATATGTTTGCGGGCTCTTGCAAGCGCATCTAAATGCCGACGACGGGCAAGAAATATGCCTTCACCTTGTTGTTGATAGCCAATTTTAGTTTTGATTGCTGATTTTAATAATGCTAAACCTTCGCCATTTTTTGCTGACATGGATACAATCGTTTGCGCATCCACTTCGCTAACGCTTGGTGAACTGTGCTCTAAATCAATTTTATTACGCACAATGATTTTTTTTATATTGGCTAATCTATGTTGAATAAACGCTGCATTTTCATGATCAAAATCATCAGTCGCCGACATCACGTGCAATAATAAATCTGCTTTTTCCATTTCTTGATGGGCGCGACGCATACCTTCTAATTCGACTACATCATTCGTTTCTCGCAAACCAGCGGTATCAATAATGTGAACCGGGATACCATCTATCGAAACATGTTCACGTAACACATCACGTGTTGTTCCTGGAATGTGAGTGACAATCGCAGAATCTTTACCGCTCAATAAATTTAACAAGCTAGATTTACCGACATTGGGCTTGCCAACAATAACAACACTGATGCCTTCACGTAAAAAACTACCTTGTTTTGCGTGTTTTTCGATATCATCTAATGTCGAAACAATTTTCTCAAATGCTTGTACAATGTGTGCATCTGATAAAAAATCAATTTCTTCGTCTGAAAAATCAATCGCCGCTTCTATGTACATGCGCAATTGCGTTACTTTTTCCGTTAACTGATACACAACCTTAGAAAATTCGCCTTGCAGTGAGCGCAAAGCTAATCGAGCTGCAAGTTGCGATTGTGCGTCAATTAAATCTGCGATTGCTTCCGCTTGCGCTAAATCCAATTTGCCATTTAAAAACGCGCGTTCTGAAAATTCGCCTGGACGAGCTAAGCGCGCCCCTAAGGATAATAGCGCTTGCAACAAAGCATCCACCACATACGGACTACCATGTGCATGCAACTCTAAAACATCTTCGCCTGTAAACGAATGCGGATTCGGAAAATAAATCGCAACGCCTTCATCAATGGCATCCTTAACCCCAAAAGGCAAAAATACTGCTTCGCGCGCGGGCAACGTGCGGCCTAACAAAGATTGCATGATCGAATTGACAAGCGGACCTGAAACACGAACGATGGCAATACCACCGCGGCCAGGCGCTGTCGCCTGTGCCGCGATTGTATCAATTGAGTTATGCTGGGATGACATTAGACTCATTGTTAAGTTTACGCATAATGTACCACTGTTGTAAGAACGATAAAGAGTTATTCACACACCAGTACAACAACAATCCTGCTGGGAAATTAGCAAACATAAACGTAAAGACGATAGGCATTAACATCATGACTTTCGCTTGTGTTGGGTCTGCTGGTGGTGGATTTAATCGTTGTTGTAAAAACATGGTAATACCCATGATAACGGGCAACACATAGTATGGGTCACGTTGTGATAAATCATGAATCCATAAAATAAAAGGTGCTTGGCGCAATTGTACGCTTTCGACTAACACCCAATATAAAGCAATAAACACAGGGATTTGAATTAAAATCGGTAAGCAACCACTCATTGGGTTTACTTTTTCCGTGCGATACAAATCCATCGTCGCTTGCGTTAATTTTTGTTTATCATTTGGGAAACGTTCACGTAGTTTTTCAATACGCGGTTGTAATTTCTTTAACATACTCATCGAGCGATAACTTTTCGCTGATAATTTGTAAAATAATATTTTAATGATAATGGTGACACCGATAATCGACCAACCCCAATTACCAATCACATCATAAATTTTTTGCATCATCCAAAAAATAATGCCGGAGATAAACCAAAACCAACCATAATCGATTGTTAGTTTTAAACCAGGCGCGGTTTGCTCTAAGTTATCAGCAATCGCAGGGCCCATATATAATTTTGCTTGTGTGGCAATTTTAGCGCCGGGTATCGCTTTAATATCTTGACCAATCATACCAATCGTATATAAACCGTTATCACTCGTTTTGGTGTAATAGCGTGATAAAGCTGTTTTTGGTGGCACCCAAGCACTAATAAAATAATGCTGAATCATAGCCACCCAACCGTCATTCACTTGCATTTCTAACGGCGCTTTTTGCATTTGTTTAAACGTGACTTTTTCAAATGGTTTGTCAGGTGTTGAAATCGCAGCACCAAAATACGTAGCTAAATTCATTAAACCGCCGGTTGAGGGTGGCGGTGTATCCGTGCGCAATAATTGCGTGTAAAGATTACCTTCCCATAATTCAGACGATTGGTTATCTAATTCATAACCGACTTTTACTTCATAGCTGCCACGCTCGAAAGTAAATGTTTTAACAACATTGATACCATCTTTTTGCCAATTTAATTTAACGACTAATTCGTTTTGATTTGGTTGCAAGGTATAAGAAGCTTGATCTGCAGTATAAAGCGCTTGACCGGCTGCCGTTTCAGGGCCGCGCTTGCTAATTAAACCGCTTTCAGCAAGATAACGTGTTTTCTGAGAATCATTGAATAATAAAAATGGCGATTTAGAACCCAGTGATTCTGGATAAGCTAACAATTTCGATTCAACAACATCGCCGCCTAAGGTATCTAGTTCCACTTGCATCACATCGGTGGTCACTGACACGCGTTTACCCACAACAGAAGGTGCAACGACGACTTCATTGCTGGTTGCGACACTTTCGGTGGTTGTCACTGAAGGCGGAGCAACGGAAGGGATATTGCTATTGGTATTAGCAGCAGCTGCAACAACAGCGGGGGCTGCCACTGGCGGCGTATGCTCTGTTTGCCAAGCTTGAAACAAAGTAAAGCCAACATAAGCAATACCAACATAAAGGGCAATACGAGCATAATCGAGGAGTTTGTCAAAATTCATTTGTGCTTCTTCTCAAAATGTTAAGGAATAGGATCTAAACCGCCTGGGTGCCAAGGATGACAGCGCAATAACCGACGCACTGACAACCAGACGCCTTTGAGGCAACCGTGGGTGTTAATAGCTTGGATGGCATAACTAGAACAAGTAGGTTCAAAACGACAACAATGGCCCAGAAGGAGGCTTAGCAAATAACGATAACAGCGTATACAAGCAATCAGTGTGGATTTAAGCATCACCCTTATTCCTTTTTTGCGCTATCTGCTGCCAGAGATTGGATAATTCCGCTCGACAATGGGTTTGGTCAAACTTAATCCATTCTTTGCGCGGCATGATCACAATATCAAAGCCCGTTACCGTATTGAGTGCGTTTCTAAAACTTTCGCGAATAACGCGTCGCAGTCTATTTCTGTCTACCGCACGTTTGATTTGGTGCTTACTGATAGTGATGCCCAATCGTGGGTAATCACGCTCATTCGGCCGAAACAAGGTAATAACACCTTTGCCTACAGCCTTATGAGATTGATCGAAAACAGACTGGAAATCGTTTTTGCTAGTCAGCCTGTATAAGCGGGAGAAACAGCTGCTTTGAATCACTGAACTAAACAGCGAGTCTCGCACGGCCTTTTGCACGGCGGCGGCTCAACACTGCTCTACCGTTTTTAGTGGCCATACGGGCACGAAAACCGTGAGTTCTTTTTCTTTTTAATACGCTTGGTTGAAATGTTCTTTTCATTGCTAAATTTCCGATTTATACGTCTCTAGAGGGTGCCTATCTTAAGGGGGGGAGGGATGAAAGTCAATGGTAGCCTGGACACGCTTTTTGTGTCCGGGGTTTGGTGACCAGGGGCAAAAACCCGGACACAAAAAGCGTGTCCAGGCTACTATTGCTTTTACCCCCAATCTTGCCTACGATGAGGCACAATAAAAAAAGGAGTTCATTGTATGGGGCACCCATTCGTACCAGATCAAGAGTTGATCAAGAAATTAAAAAAATCGAATAATCCCGTATTAAAAGCACTTGGCGACAACGATGGTCTTATTGACCCAGACCCTAAAAGCGATCTTTGTTTGGATTTCAGTCAAAATAGAGTCACCGTCTATGACGGCAAATTCATAGGTTCCGTAGAACATTCCCACTTTTTAAGAGAATCCTTTTCACCTGAAGATGAAAAATCTTTCCAAGATAAAGCTATAGCGGATTTTTTTAATTCTACTGTTGGCTTTGCCAGAAAAGCAGTCCCCGAGAATTCATTTGACGAAGTAAAAAAATACTGGAATAGAAACATACTCGATTTGTTTCAAAAAGCGCTTACTACCACTTTTTCAGCCGATAAATCCATTAACCGCTCGATGACGATGCAGAAAAAAGCGAATCTCGTGTTGGAAGATGGAGAATGGGTCATCCGCTTAGAAATTAGTAGCGCCGTTTTAAAAGAGATACAACCGGATGGTGAAAAAAAAGAAACCGCTTTCCCAGGTGAAATTAAAGCGAGCTTTATTTTAACTAACAAGGGGTTCGTCTTAAAAGAATATACCCCTTCCACAAAAGCGCTGGAAACATTTTTAAACATTAAACCTCATAAACCAGATAGCGAGCATTTAGCCGAAGTAAATGAAGAATCAGAATTCAATCGCGAATTAAAAGATTTTGATAACTTCAATTCGGCAAAAGAACCTAATGAATACTCAGCTTTATGCAACAGTGTGATCGATGAATTAAGAAAGCTAAAAGCTAGCGCAGGCAAAGCTGGCTCACCTTCTTTTAAAACACTCAGAGAAATCTTAACGCTCACCGTCGATTTTCATAATAACTATCAAATCGATGAAACCAAAAAATCGCGATACCTAACGCTTGCCTTAGAACTTGGTCATCACCCAAAAAGTAAAATGTTAGCGCAAGCGATGGGAGTATTACTGGGTGTCGGTTTAATTGCTGCCAGCATCACGATGTTGGTTTTAACACTAGGCGCCTCTATTCCATTTTGTATTCCTGGATTAGTCGCAGGTGTTGGTATGACGGGCGCATCTATTTTTTCTATTGTTAGTTCCAGACGAGAAAAGCCAATCCAGAAAAAAATGCGGGATGTGCTTCGGTTATTTCAGCCCAAAACTAGTGATTTACCAGATGAAGTTGAAATGAATAATCTCTCAAGTGCTGATGACAAATTAAATGCACAAAAACAAAGCGCGTTGGGAATGGTAACTAGTACTAAAGGAAAATTAAAAAAGCATATTACGCGATTAGAACATCATGAAAGACGATTATCTCAAAAATAAAAAAACCGTCGTTGCAAAACCATTAACAAAACGTCATACCGGAATTTTTACAGCTTTTTGGTAAAAATTCCGGGATCCACTAATGTGAATCCCAAAATCATTGTTTTGTAAATTTGATAGGTGGGTCCCGGACAATCGCCTACGGCGATTTCCGGGATGACACTTTAAACTTCTTTCATACTCAATCGAATACGACCTTGACGATCCACTTCTAACACTTTCACGCGAACAGCTTGGCCTTCCACTAACTTATCACTCACTTGCGCGATGCGCTCATTAGCGATTTGGGAAATATGAACCAAACCTTGTTTGCCGGGTAAAAATGTAACGAGTGCGCCAAACTCCATGAGCTTGGTAACCGTTCCTTCGTAAATTTCACCAACAGCAACATCGGCTGTTAAGCGCTCAATACGACGAACCGCTTCTTCACAAGCTGCTAAATCAGCAGCTGCTACTTTCACCACACCATCATCACTGATATCAACCACTGTTCCGGTTTCTTCAGTTAATGTACGAATGGTAACGCCACCTTTACCGATCACATCACGAATTTTATCCGTTGGAATTTTGATCGTTAAAATACGTGGTGCATAAGCTGACATTTCTTCTCGATGAACTGTTATTGCTTGATTCATCAAACCAAGAATATGTAAACGACCATCACGTGCTTGGTTTAATGCCGCATCCATGATTGCTTCAGTGATACCATCAATTTTGATATCCATCTGTAACGCAGTCACACCATTTACTGTACCAGCTACTTTAAAATCCATGTCGCCGAGATGATCTTCATCACCTAAAATATCTGTCAACACGGCATATTTGTCGCCTTCTTTCACTAAACCCATCGCAACACCCGCAACATGCGATTTGATCGGCACACCAGCATCCATTAATGCAAGACTGGTACCGCAAACCGTTGCCATGGAGCTAGAACCATTGGATTCGGTGATTTCAGAAACAACGCGTAGTACATAAGAAAACTCAACTTGAGATGGTAATACCGCAAGAATTGCGCGCTTTGCTAAATTACCATGACCAATTTCACGACGCTTAGGGCTACCAACCATACCCACTTCGCCTACAGAGTAGGGAGGGAAGTTGTAATGCAACATAAAGCTATCTTTACGTTCGCCTTCGAGTGCATCAATGGTTTGCGCATCGCGCTCTGTACCCAAGGTTGCAACGACAATGGCTTGTGTTTCGCCGCGGGTAAATAATGCAGAACCATGAGTACGTGGCAGAAAACCTGGACGAATGGTAATAGGACGTACGGTTTTCGTATCGCGACCATCAATTCTTGGCTTACCGCTTAAGATTTGTTGACGCACGATGTCACGCTCTAACTGTGAAAACAAATATTTGGTTTCGCTTAATAAAGCGGCTTCATCTGTTTTACCAGCATCATCAACCAATATTTGTTCAAGCACGCGTTCACGCAAATCATCAATCGTATCGACACGATCTTGTTTGTCACGAATTTGATATGCTTTTTCGATATCAGCATGGCACATATCGCTTACTTTTTTCTTTAATTCAGCGCTAGGCGTTGGAGCTGTCCATTCCCATCTTTCAGAACCCGCATCTTCGACTAATTTGCTAATCGCTTTAATGGCGGTCTGCATTTCACGGTGAGCAAACATCACTGCGCCCAACATGACATTTTCAGGTAATTCTTTTGCCTCTGATTCCACCATTAACACCGCAGATTCAGTACCAGCCACCACCATATCTAATTGAGAATTAGTCAACTGAGAAATCAGTGGGTTTAAAACATAATTACCATCGATGTAACCAACTCGCGCTGCCGCTAATACGCTAGAAGCAGGCATTCCCGAAAGTGCGATCACAGCCGATGCACCCAACATAGCAGGAACATCAGGATCAATATCGGGATTCATCGAAAGAACAGTCGCAATCACTTGGGTCTCAAAGTTAAACCCTTTAGGGAACAATGGACGGATAGGACGATCAATCAATCGGGAGGTGAGAGTTTCTTTTTCGGAAGGCTTGCCTTCACGCTTAAAGTAACCACCCGGAATTTTGCCGACCGCATAGGTGCGTTCTTGGTAATTAATGGTGAGCGGGAAAAAGTCTTTGCCTTCGGAGGCATTATCTTTACAAACCGCGGTGACTAACACCACGGTATCTTCCATGGTAACTAACACTGAAGCTGTGGCTTGGCGAGCAATAACGCCCGTTTCTAGCGTAACTTCGTGAGGACCATAGCGAAACGTTTGCTTAATTGCTGTCAATTTGACCACCTACTAATTATGAGATTAGAAAAACGCGCTTTAGCCGCGAATTTCTAACTCTTTGATAATAAACTGATAACGGGTCATGTTCTTGCCTTTTAAGTAACGCAAGAGACGACGTCTTTGACTAACCATGTTGGTTAAACCATAGCGAGTGTGAAAATCATGTTTGTGAACTTTTAAATGCTCGGTTAATTCGTTAATACGAGCAGTAAGAAGAGCGATTTGCACTTCTGGTGAGCCTGTGTCATTTTTGCTCTGCTTGTAAGTTTTGACGATCTGCGCCTTTGCGGCGGTTGTTAACGACATGAATACAATCTCCACTAATTCTTAAAATCTATAAAAGTCGGATATTGTAGCCATGTGTTGTCTGAGTAACAAGCTAATATTTTGCGCGCCTCGTTTGTACAAAACCACACAACTTATCAATGATTAAGGCGAAAGCCCCGTTTCCGAAAACATTCGCGCAAGTAATGACCGGATCAAACAACAAATAGAGGCCGGTCATCAGCGATAGCATTTCGCTATTAAACCCAAGGTAAGTTTCCAAAATAGGCATCATCACCAAGATGCCGCCGCCAGGAACGGCTGCTACTGAAAATTTCGCGATCACGAAATAAAATAGAAAAGTCATATAAGCCATTAAGGTCGGTTCTGGAAAAGCAAAACTTTTCATGACCGCATAAGCAAAAATGGGAATCGCAAAACAATCACCAATCAAATGAATGTTAACGGTGGCAGGAATAGTCGCACCCGCAATATCTTTATGTTCCGCATTAGCTTCACTGCCCGCAATCGTCAAAGGCATCGCCGCAGCACTCGACATGGTGCTAAAACCCGTCATCGCTGCGGGTAAAATGTTCGCAACGGCTTTTAATGCTTTTCGAATATCAAAACGATTCACTAACAAATATAAAAATGAGATATAACTAAATTGCGCAACGGCAATCACAACAAGAATTCGAGAATAATCTTTAAAAATAGTATAAAGCACGCCATCTGATGCTAGTTTGACAACAAAACCAAGCACAAAAATCGGGATCAAACAAACAATCGAATATAACAATTTATCAACGATGCGATCTAACGCACGAGCAATACGCTCGCCCAACATGGGTTTGAAACGACCAAACACCATACCCAAAATGATGCCGGCAAACATGGCTTTGTCATTACCAATCCATTTTGGAAATGACCATTGAAACGCGGGCGTTAATCCAGAAGCATCCGCTGGTGCGATTAAACTCAAATGAAACTGATAAACCCATTCACCCACAAAATGGCTGAGAAAAGTGGATAGCGTATTGGAACAAACAACACAAACTAAAATTAATAAAATGACTTGAGTGGCTTTACTTGCCATGCCAACCATGGTTTTAAACAGTAAGCTGAAAATGATGAAGGGTAGGATAAAAATAATCCCGGACTTAATCAGTAAGCTGATTGCATACATCACTTCTTTTAAACCAGTTGGGAGAAACCGATCCACTGCCAATACGGCAACAATCAAAAGTAATAAAATAAACGGCATTTTGCGAAACAAAGGCAGCTCCTTCTAATAAACCGAGAGACTATAGCAAAACCCGGTAGCCTGGACACGCTTTTTGTGTCCGGGGTGGCTTTGTTGCATCAAACTGTCATCCCGGAATTTTTACCGTTTTTTGGTAAAAATGTCCGGGATCCACGGAGGTATTAAACAAAAAATATGTTCTGTAAAGATTTATGGGTGGATCCCGGACACAAAAAGCGTGTCCAGGCTACTATTTGTGTCAAAATTTAGTTAGAATTCCGAAATGATAAAAAAATACCAGAAAATCAAAATCTGTCTCTTTGCTTTATTACTCCCTCTCACTGCCAGCAGTCAGGAAGTAAAGCATTCCGGTTTATACGATCAATATCCTTGGTCGGGACTGTATTATTTTGGTCGTACCGTGAATGAACCTTTGGTGCAAATTTTCACTGGTAGCTTAAAAACTTACCCAGAACACATTCAATCATTAGAGTTAGCGCACACCTTGGATCCTGATAATTTTTTACGAAAATTTGTCAGCCCCCTTGTTGGTGTCACGCAACTGGCAGGCAACGTTACCGTTCGCTATGGCCGAAATGAACATACGATTTATGAATTTGACCCATACCTTATTTTTCGTTGGGCAAATCTACCGTGGAATTCCTATGTAAATACTTCTTTTGCATTAGGTGAAGGTCTTTCTTATGACACATCCGTACCCGCTATTGAAAAACGTCAAAACAATAATACCAAACGTTTACTCAATTATTTAATGTTTGAAGCAACCTTCGCGCATCCTGATTACCCACGTTTGCAATTTGTCGCCCGTATTCACCACCGATCGGGCGCATATGGTTTATACCGGGCAGGAAACACAGGTTCTAATGATGTGGGCATTGGTATTCGCTACTTGTTTTAGTAAAGCATTCATCCAAAAAATTATAATAAAAAATGAGAGGCTATCATGTTTTCTAAACGCACTCTAAAAATCGCAAAAGAGTTTATGGCTAAAGAAATAAAATCGGAGAATGCGGTTTGCACCGCTGCCAGCGAAAATCTCTATGGCGATTTAACTATTATCATAGCAAGCCTTGATCAAAGCACGCCGCCAAAAAATAAATTTCGCCGAATTGCTAACACTCGCTTCAGTGTTGAAAACACCCCTGAAAACAGAGCAAGATTCACTTTAAAAGGTGAACGGCCTATTAGAGCCTGCGTGCAAATAACCAATGGCAAACTTGGCTTAATCAACAAAACAGGTCAGGCTTCTGTTTTGCAAGAAACAAGTCAGCAGCCTACAGCTAACACTTCACCAGTAAAATTAGCGCCCAAAAATCTCAAAGCCTGGAAAAAATATAAAAAGCAAAAAGACAAACAAAAAGCGAGTGGCGCCGCCAATGCTGGATTGTTATTTTTTAAAAAGTACAATGAAACGCCTGTGCAAAAAAGTAGGTTTACCACCAGTGCGGCCATTAAAAGAGGGCGTAAGTGATAACCAACATGTCACACACATCTTCTTTATTAAAAGCATCTCTAATCAGTTGTGTGAAACAACAGACATTATTATTTAATAAAATTAATATAGAACTCAATGCGGGTGAATTATTATTTATTCATGGTGCAAACGGTACGGGTAAATCGAGTTTGTTGCGAATCATGGCGGGGCTTGCAACACCAGCAAGCGGTGACGTTACTTGGCAACAAACATCCATCACTCATCACAAACACGATTTTCAAAACAACTTACACTACATCAGCCATGATAACGGTTTAAAGTTAGGCTTAACTGTTTCTGAAAACATATCACTATTACAAACATTGCATGAAAACAACCTAGCAAATAAACATGAAGTATTAGCAACACTGCAATTAACCGCGCAACAAAATACAATCGCAAGAAATTTATCTGCTGGCCAAAAAAGAAAGTTGGCCTTAGCAAAACTATTATTAATCGAAAAACAAATTTGGATTTTAGACGAACCGTTAACAGCGCTTGATCAAAACGCGCAACAATTATTTTTAAATTTATTACAAACGCATTTAACCAATAATGGTATTTGCATTTTGACTTCGCATCAACCTTTGGCAAATACCTTTGTTAATATGAAAACATTGGAATTAGCCGCATGCTAACGATTTTCAAACACGAATGTTTGATCATGTTGCGCCAATCGCAAGAATGGTTATATCCGATTAGTTTTTTTATCATCGTGATTTGTCTTTTTCCATTAGCTTTTAGCCCAGATCCTGCCTTCATGACGCGCTACTTACCCGGTTGCATTTGGATTGCGGCCTTATTTGCAAATCTATTAACCTTACAAAATATATTTGCAACGGATATTGAAGATGGTCATTTAGAACAATGTGTTTTATCAAAAACACCATTAGCATTATTATTGTTTGCGAAAATTGCAGCGACTTGGTTAATTGCGACAGCGCCTTTTGTTTTATTAGCGCCACTCTTAGGTTATTTATTTGGTTTATCACTGCCGGTTTCTTTAGTGTTAGCACTAAGTTTATTGCTTGGCACACCCATGATTACATTAATTGGAAGTTTAGGCGTTGCGCTGACTTTTGGTTTGCGACAAAAAGGGATGTTGATTGGTTTATTGATTTTACCGTTAATCACGCCGATTTTAATTTTCGCGGTAAGCGTTGTCACACAAATGCAATCGGGGTTTTCAGTCGCAGGGCCGCTTGCGTTTTTATCCGGATGTTGTCTTATCAGTCTGTTGATTTTTCCATGGATCATAGCAGCAACGGTGCGAATTGGGTTGGATGATTGAAGGGGATGACAAGTTAACCTAATGGCGTAAACGCTTGCAATCCCGTTTGTGCTCTTCCCAAAATCAACGCATGAATATCAGCTGTGCCTTCATACGTTTTCACCGTTTCTAAATTCAACATATGTCGCATCACATGATATTCTTCCATGATGCCGTTACCGCCGTGCATATCACGCGCTTCGCGCGCAACATCTAAGGCAATCAAAGTGCAATACCGTTTCAACATTGAAATCTGCGGTGAAGAAACACGGCCTTCTTCTTTTAATCTTCCTAAACGCAAACAACCTTGCAAACCCAATGTAATTTTCGTTTGCATGTCGGCTAACTTTAATTGAATCAATTGATTTGCAGCGAGAGGATGGCCAAACTGTTCACGATCCAATACATATTGTCTCGCTGCATGCCAACAAAATTCCGCCGAACCCAAAGCACCCCATGCAATACCAAAACGCGCGCTATCTAAACAACCTAGCGGGCCTGATAATCCATCGGCATTTGGTAATTCATTTTCAAGAGGCACTAATACTTCATCTAAACGAATTTCACCCGTTAGTGAAACACGTAAACTCAATTTACCTTGCATCAAAGGTGTGCTTAATCCATTCATGCCTTTTTCTAAAATAAATCCGCGAATACGGCCTTTTTCATTTTTCGCCCACACAATAAAAACATCTGCGATGGGTGAGTTGGTAATCCACATTTTAGAGCCTTGTAACACAAAACCTTTATCTGTTTTCCGCGCACGCGTATCCATATCAGCAGGATCAGAGCCGTGATTTGGTTCTGTTAAACCAAAACAACCAATCCATTCACCACGCGCCATCTTTGGTAAATATTTTTCTTTTTGTGCATCCGAGCCATAGGTATAAATCGCATGCATCGCTAAACTCGACTGCACACTCGCCATCGATCGGTAACCAGAATCAACGCGTTCTAATTCGCGCATCATCAAACCATAAGCAACATAGCCGACGCCGGCACAACCATAGCCTTGAATCGTCGCGCCCAAAATACCCGCTTCACCAAATGCGCGCATCAATGCAGGATCACCCTTATCCGCACGAAAATCAGCAATCACGCGCGGTTGCAATTTTTCTTGCGCGAAGCGATTCACAGAATCACGAATCAAACGTTCTTCAGCGGTTAATTGATCAGATAAACAAAGAGGGTCTTCCCAAGAAAATGTCGATGGTTGCATACAGCTCCTTGATAAAAACTTAAGCGTAACTTCGAACCAACAATCCTTTGTTTTTATGGCGCTTAAGCGCGAGTGCTACTAGATGTGATAATAAATCTTTATAACTAATGCCGCTTGCCGCCATTAATTTGGGATACATACTGATTTGAGTAAAACCTGGCAGCGTATTTATTTCATTAAAAACAATTTGTTTTGAATTTAAATCATAAAATAAATCAACACGAGCCATGCCTTCGCATTCTAATGCTTCAAACGCTTTAGTTGCGATGATTTTTGCTTGTGCTTGCACGTCTTCTGAAACAGACGCTGGAATAATTAATTCCGCACCATCGGCATCTAAATATTTAGCATCATAAGAATAAAATTCATGTCGTGGTTTAATTTCACCAACCACACTAACAATAGGATCTTTAGCAGGTTCTAGTGATTCTAAAACAGCTACTTCTAATTCTAAAACTTGTAAGGCATTTTCAATTAAAATTTTGGTATCAAAACGGAATGCTTCATTGATAGCAGCGGATAATTGATCCGGCGTTTTTACTTTCGTAATACCAACGCTTGATCCCGCATTAGCTGGTTTTACAAATAAGGGGTACGATAATTTTTGATCGATCGAATCCAGTATTTTTTTGGGATGTTGTAACCATTGATCGTGTTTGCAAGAAATATAAGGTGCAACGGCAATACCCGCATGCGCTACTAATTTTTTCGCAATGTCTTTATCCATACCAACCGCTGATGATAAAACACCACAACCAACATAAGGTAAACCAGATAATTCTAATAAACCTTGTAACGTGCCATCTTCACAAAACGTACCATGCACAGCAGGGAAGACAACATCAAAATGATGATCCATGGAATTTTGAGCGGGTGTTGATTTCAAAACAACATCTTTGCCAATCCACTCGGGCGTAAACCATGCTTGGTTATGATCACTGATCATTGGCACATTGTTTTGTTCGATACTTTTAGCAAAAACATCTTTACCCATAAACCAATTACCCGATTTATCAATACCAATCGGAATAACATCAAAGCGTTCATGATCTAAGTGTTGAATCACATTTGTAGCAGATCGCAGCGAAACTTCATGTTCAGCTGAGCGGCCACCAAAAAGAACAGCAACTCGTGTTTTTGCTAAAGCCATCGGGATACCTTTTTATAGAAAACCCGCCACGTGAGTAAACCCCCGTGGCGAATAGTCTTTTACTTAGCGAACTTCGCCTTTTAAATCTTTATGAGCGCAAGGTGCAGTGGTGTCACATGGGGTTTTGCATGACGTGGTGCAACCTGTGATCAATAAGAAAGAAGTAATCAAAGTTGCTAAAATTGCGATTTTTTTCATAAAAAAAACTCCTCAGAATCAATAAATTCGAACAAACTCAATGAGTTTACTTGTTTTTGGTACTAACTAAAAGGGTTGACTTCTGAAATAATATGTATAAAATTCACACAGAGTTAAATCAATAGTACATAAGATTTTCCCCTTACAGTTAACTACCTTCAATATTAGGTAATTTTGAGAGATAATTAACGACTATGAAAAAACGAAATTATTTGTTTATTTTAGCTGTGTTCGCCTTAATGGGCGCAAGTTGGCCATTTTCTTGGCTATATTACAGTCCCAATCCAGAAACGCTAGGCACAAACAAGTGGCTTGATAAAGAAATCGACATTATTCGCTCCCAAGCTAGCAATATTGATCAAAAAGTATTACGTCTTAGTTTAACCGCGTATATGAAAGCGCGCCAAAAAGGCTTAGATAACAAACAGTTACTAACCGTTATCGATTATTCCAAACCCTCTACTGAAAAACGGTTATGGGTATTTGACTTAAAACGCGGCCGCACCTTGTTTAATACCTGGGTATCCCACGGTAAAAATAGCGGTGGCCTAAATGCGAATTCATTTTCTAATTCTCCCGGAAGCTTGAAATCCAGTATCGGTGTGTTTGTTACTGATAATGATCCTTATCTGGGTGGTAATGGTTATTCTTTACGCATGCACGGTTTAGAATCTGGTATTAACGATAATGCTTATCGTCGCGATATCGTGATTCATGGTGCATGGTATGTGAATGCAGATACCATTCGTCGTTATGGTGCCATCGGCCGTAGTTGGGGATGTCCCGCTGTTAACCCAAGAACCGCTAAATCGCTCATCGACACCGTCAAGCAAAATACGTTAATCTTCGCCTACTATCCCGATAAGAAATGGTTGTCTCACTCAAAATACATAAACGTCTAAACTATCTAGGTCCCGAAATTCAGCAAAAAAGAATTTCGGGATTATTCTCACCAAAAAAAATAAGGATGTAAGATCATGCGTCACACAATCCAAACGATGCTAACGATTGTCGCAATGTTATCATCGTCTGTACTCTTAGCGAGTCAGTACACAGTACCTGCTGAAACTAATTCCCTAATCGGTCACTTACAAGAACAAAGTATTGATGACCCGACACTGATTACTACTATTCAAAAACAATACAATGTCGGCTATAACGCTATCATCAGCGCAAATCCTCATATTGATCCTGCAAAAGGTTTCCCAAAAGGCGCGACCATTGTTGTTCCAACAGAACACTTGTTGCCAAATCAAGCACGCAAAGGAATTGTGATCAATTTACCTGAAATGCGTATGTATTATTATCCAGAAGGTTCAAACAAAGTATTAACCTATCCCATTGGTATTGGCAAAGTAGGTAAAACCATTCCGATTGTTGCCACTAAAGTGACTAGAAAAAAAGAAAATCCAACTTGGGTGCCACCGGCTGATATTCGTGAATACAATTTAGAGCAGGGCATTGTGTTACCAAAAGTATTACCAGCAGGTCCTGATAATCCACTTGGTCCTTATGCGATTTACATGAGTGTGCCTACTTACTTAATTCACAGTACGATTTTTCCTGAAAGCGTTGGTAAGCGTGCAAGCTTTGGTTGCATTCGAATGTATGAATCCGATATCAAAGAATTTTTCCCATCTGTTGAAAGCGGCGTTCCGGTCGTGATTACTAATGCACCGGTCAAATTGGGTTTTGATAATGAATTATTATTTATCGAAGTGCATCCGCCATTAGTTGAACATGCGAATGAATATAATTCTTCATTACCAGGCATTGTTCATATGATCGACAATCAAGTACAAGACCAACCCGTTTTAGTGAATTGGCAATTAGTTGCCTATCTTGCGAAAGAACGTGATGGTATTCCGCACGAAGTTGGTATGCCGTTACGATAAAAAAAATTTTTCCCCTCCTTTCTGTCATCCCGGAAATCGGCGCAGCCGATTGTCCGGGATCCACCTGTGTGAATCCAAAATCCGTCATTGCGAGCAAAGCAATCCAGCTTTTTTTCAAACCAACGAAAAGCTGGATTGCTTCGCTTCGCTCGCAATGACGAAATGTTTTGTAAATTTGATGGATGGATATACCGGACAACGTCTTCGACGTTTCCGAGACGACATGTTTTTTTTGCCTTTTGTTCGACCCACACACTCTCCCTTTTAAAAATAATATCTTTATTTTTAAAGATTATATTCATTACTAGGGAAGGGTTTTTTTGTGGATTACAGGTATAAGTCATTATTATTCAATAGATTACATAATTTATAACCTGTGGAAAACTTATGCTAAGCATAAAGTGTACTTGTGGATAAAACAGGGGTAATGCAATCGATGAAAGTTATTGATAACTTATACACACGATTTAAAGGGGGGTTTAAGTGAAGTTATCCACAATCGAGCAATGGTTAGCGTTTATCAGTCATGTTCACCACCAAGAAATGGAATTAGGGTTAGATAGGGTGCGCTCTGTGGCCGCAAGGCTAGGTGTATTAGAAACGCTGTGCCCTACGATCGTGGTTGGCGGTACAAACGGGAAGGGTACAACGGTCGCTGCGTTAGAATCGATTTATCGAGCTGCAAAATTTCGTGTGGCTAGTTTTACATCGCCATTTTTGTTTCGCTTCAATGAAGAAATAAAAATTAACGGTGTGGATGCGACAGATGATGCGTTATGCAAAGCGTTTATGATCATTAATGAAGCACGAGGAAATGTGACGCTCACTCCGTTTGAGTTTCACACCCTAGCGGCTTTGTATTTAATGCAACAACAATCACTGGATGTACGAATTTTAGAAATTGGGTTAGGCGGAAGATTAGACGCAGTCAATATTGTGCAACCCGATGTTTCAGTCATCACCAGCATTGATATCGATCATGCCGAATTTTTAGGGAACACGCGAGAAGCAATCGGATTTGAAAAAGCGGGTATCTTTCGACAGGGGCTAGCCGCTGTTTGTGGTGATGCTAACCCACCGAATAGTTTAGTGTTGGCGGCAGAAAAATTAGATGCACCCTTTTACCAACAGGGTAAACAATTTTATTTTGAAGATAAGCAAACAACGTGGGTATGGGAATGTATGCAACCCAAAACGCGTATTGATGATTTACCTAGCACTCCGTTTGCTTTAAGTAATTTATCAACAGCATTAATGACAGTCACTTTGTTGCAACACAAATTACCCGTCAGTGAGGCGCAAATAAAAACAGGTATACGCGAAATCACCTTGCGCGCGCGCCAAGAAGTGATACCAGGCGATGTGCCCCTTATTTTTGATGTTGCCCATAATCCAGCGGCTGTTCATTTGCTCGTTGCCTTTTTAGAAAAACAGCAAACAGCAGGTAAAACACTGGCGGTATTTTCCATGCTAGCTGATAAAGATATTTCAACGTGTTTGCAATTAATTAAACATAAAATTGATCATTGGTATGTTGCGCCCTTAACAGTGAAGCGTGCTGCGAGTTTGCAACAGTTAGAAAAAGCTTTTGCGGATGTTGATCAACCGATTAGTTGGTTTGATTCGATCAAACAAGCGTTAGAAGCTGCAAAAGTAGAAGCGAGAACTGGGGATAGCATTATTATCTTTGGATCGTTTTATACAGTTTCGGCATGTTATTAAACCGGCATCCCGGAAAATTACAAAACATTTCGTCATTGCGAGCGAAGCGAAGCAATCCAGCTTTTACTCGCAAACCAACGAAAAGCTGGATTGCTTCGCTTCGCTCGCAATGACGGGGGAGGATTTGAATTGACGGTTAGGCGAAGGGTTTGGATTCACCTGTTACAGCGCGGTTTGGATTTTGATCGCGCGGGCACAAAATTCAACATTGTGTAAACGCAAGTAATCAACGTGTTGTTTGGCGAGATAAAGCGAGACAGCGGTGGTTTCGATATCACGATTAATGGAAGGCAATCCAGTAAAGTTGGTAAAAAAACTTTTACGCGAATGACCAACAATCACACGCACACCTAAATTTTTAAACATGGAGACATGGCGCAAAATATAAAAAGATTGTTCTGCAGTTTTTCCAAAACCAATACCGGGATCAAAGATAATGCGTTCGCGCGAAATACCTTGTTTTTCTAAAGTATTAATTCGCTCTTCACCCCATTGAAAAACTAATTTTGCCGGATCTTCTTGTCGCGGCAATGATTTTTGGCGATTTTCAGGAATATCTAAATGATGCATGATGACGCAATCAACAGAAGAGCTCGCAACCACTTTTCGCATGGCAGGATCATCTAATCCAGAAACATCATTAATCCAATCGATATTGTAGAGTAAAGCTTTTTCAGCCACTTCCGCATTTCTGGTATCAATACTCACTTTTGGCGGAATGAATAAATTATTTTTAATCGCATGAATTGCTTGTAACACAGGCTCTAATCGTTCCCATTCTGTTTTGGCATCAATCGGGGGTGCCGTAGGTGCGGTGGATTCAGCACCAATATCAATCACGGTTGCACCTGAATAAACTAATTGCATGGTTTGTTGCATGGCTTTATGCGCTGACAAAAATTGTCCGCCATCAGAAAAAGAATCCGGTGTTGCATTGACGATACCAACTAATTCCGGTGTATCGATGCGTTGAAAAATTTGATGCGTGTGAAAAGGCGCGTCTCCAGCAAAACGTGACCCCCACACTTCTACCATTTCCGCCGCCGTCTTTCCTTTGTAAGACCAAAACGGCGCAACATCCGCTAACGGCCATAAAGCAAAAGGGCGTTCTAATAAATGCTTGTGCGGAACCGTTAGGGTGTCGGTATTAATTTCAACATCACCCCACGCTAAAATATCGATATCGATAATGCGCGGTGCCCAACGTTCATGACGTTCTAAGCGACCCACTTGTTCTTCGATTTTGACTAATTGCTCATGCAGTTTGATAGGAGCAAGATCGGTTTCGCAACGGATGGCAACATTGAGAAAAGGCAAACGCCAAGCTTCTTGCGCATTGGGAGGGACTTGAGCATCAGAGGCATAAACAGGCGAAACTTGCACAACGGTGACGTGAGGCAATTGTTTGATCAATTTGAGCGCGTGGCGCAAATTAGCTAACCGATCATTCAAATTTGATCCCAGTCCTAGGATTATCATAGTAGCCATTTCTCTGTAAGCTTATCTTTTAATTGTATCACCATAGTGGAAGTGAATGCCGCTTCTCAATCCAGAAATTTGCGGGAATTTAGTGATTTTCATTACCACACGGGCATTTTTTGGCGTTATTGTTTTCACTTGGGCATAAAGGTCGGCCGCGAGTGCTTCGACCAATTGGTACGAACGTTTTGTGAGGTGTTTTTTCAACAAGTTAGTGAGGGTGGCATAACATACCGCATCTTCGATGTTGTCGGTGCGACAAGCAGCAGGAATTTGTGCAAAATCGATCAGGATGGTTAATAAAACAGTTTGTTTGCGGGCGCGCTCTTTTTGGGAGACGCCGAGGTTGACTGAAACTTTGAAATCGTTGATGGAGAGTTGGGTGTATTGGGGCATAGCCGTTTCCATTTAATGACTGATTATAAAAGCTTTAACGTGCCCGTGAACGTGCCCGCGTGCGTGCCCGTCTTTTCCCGGCAGTTTGAAATGCTAAAAAATCAAAAGACGGGCACGCACGCGGGCACGTTCACGGGTACGTTTAAAAGCGACCAAAGGATATCTGCAAAAAACCGGCTATACCAGCACTTGCTCTAATCAGTACAAGCATGGTACTGTATCGCCACAATAACACATAGCCGTATTATTCGATTTCCCCATGATAAAAATAGGCAAAATGACTGATTACGCCATGCTCATCTTGAGCGAAATGGCAAAAACGCCCGAGGCGGTACTGAGTGCCAATTCGCTAGCGGAAACGCTTTACCTAAATTTACCGACCACCAGCAAAATTCTAAAAATGTTAAGTGATGCAGCATTAGTTCAATCAGTGCGTGGTGCCGATGGCGGCTACAAATTAGCAAAGTCAGCAAATACGATTTCCATTGTCGATGTGATTACAGCAATGGAAGGTGGCGTTGCTTTGACTGAGTGTTGCGAAGTAAAAGGCAAATGCGTCATCAATTCCATGTGTACCATGCGCGAAAACTGGCGTCGCATCAATCGCATGATGGACAACATGCTATCGAAATTTACCATTGTTGATATGCAACAACCGTTAGCTTTACCTGAGGAATAAAAATTATTATGTCAAATAAACTGATTAAAGAAATGGTCAATCAACAATATCCTTACGGGTTTGTGACAAACATTGAATCCGATACCATTGCTGCCGGTTTAAATGAAGAGGTGATTCGTTTAATTTCTGCCAAAAAAAATGAACCTGAGTTTATGCTGAAATGGCGATTAGAAGCATTTCGTCATTGGCAAACCTTAGAAACACCTGAGTGGGCACATTTGCATTATCCACCCATTAATTTCCAAGACATTATTTATTACTCAGCACCCAAATTACCGAAAGACGGTTTAAAGAGTATGGATGAAGTCGATCCAAAATTAATTGAGACTTACAATAAACTCGGTATTCCCTTGCACGAACAAGGTCGATTAGCTGGTGTTGCCGTTGATGCTGTATTTGACAGCGTTTCGGTCGCTACCACCTTTAAAGCAAAATTAAAAGAAGTCGGCGTGATTTTTTGTTCGTTTTCAGAAGCGGTGCAAGAGCATGCTGAATTAGTAGAAAAATATTTAGGAACCGTTGTTCCCTATCGCGATAATTTTTACGCCGCATTAAATGCAGCCGTATTTAGCGATGGTTCATTTGTGTATATTCCAAAAGGCGTGCGATGCCCGATGGAATTATCAACCTATTTTCGTATCAACGAAGCCAAGAGTGGGCAATTTGAGCGAACACTCATTATTGCAGAAGAAGGCAGTCATGTGAGTTATCTTGAAGGTTGTACAGCACCGATGCGCGATGAAAATCAATTACACGCAGCGGTGGTTGAATTAATCGCGATGGATAATGCCCAAATCAAATATTCCACCGTACAAAATTGGTATCCAGGCGATGAACAAGGGCGTGGTGGTATTTATAATTTTGTCACCAAACGTGGTGCGTGTCGGGGAGTCAATTCTAAAATTTCTTGGACACAAATCGAAACAGGTTCGGCAATCACATGGAAATATCCTAGCGTTATTTTGCAAGGCGATCATTCAGTGGGTGAGTTTTATTCTGTGGCGTTAACCAATAATTACCAACAAGCAGATACCGGCACGAAAATGATTCACATTGGTAAAAATACCAAGAGTACGATTATTTCAAAAGGCATTTCAGCAGGGCACGGCGTGAATAGTTATCGCGGTTTAGTGCGTATGTTGCCGGGTGCTAAAAATGCAAGAAATTATACGCAATGTGATTCACTGTTATTGAGCTCAACTTGCAGTGCAAACACGTTTCCCTACATCGAAGTAAAAAACAAATCGGCTCGTGTCGAACATGAAGCATCTACCTCTAAAATTGGAGAAGACCAATTATTTTATTGTCGTCAACGTGGCATTAGTAATGAAGATGCAATATCAATGATCGTTAATGGATTTTGTAAACAGGTATTTAAAGAGTTACCTATGGAATTTGCCGTCGAAGCACAAAAACTTTTAGAAGTTAGTTTGGAAGGCAGCATAGGTTAATCATAAGCGGAGACACAAAACATGTTATCAATAAAAAATTTACGCGCAGAACTGACGGATGAAAAGCAAAATATCAAACCCATTTTGCAAGGGGTGAATCTCGAGATCAAACCAGGCACTGTGCATGCGATCATGGGCCCTAATGGTTCGGGTAAAAGTACGTTAGTCAATATTTTAGCGGGTCGCGAAAATTATTCGGTAACAGGCGGTGAAGTATTACTAGATGGTATGGATTTATTATCTTTGTCTCCAGAAGAGCGTGCGGTTAAAGGTTTGTTTTTAGCATTTCAATATCCCATTGAAATTCCAGGCGTGAATAACATGTATTTCATGCGCAGTAGCTTAAATAGCTTGCGTAAATCAAAGGGTTTGCCACCGCTAGATGCCGCTGATTTTTTAATGCTAGTTCGTAAAAAAGCAAAAGAAGTGGGTTTGGATGAAGCATTTTTACACCGAGCAGTGAATGAGGGTTTTTCGGGCGGTGAAAAAAAGCGGAATGAAATTTTGCAAATGTTAATGCTAGAACCTAGTTTGATTTTGTTAGATGAAACCGATTCTGGTTTAGATATTGATGCATTGCAAATGGTAGCAAGCTGTGTGAATAGTTTGCGTGATGCAAAGCGCAGCATTTTGTTAGTAACACACTATCAACGTTTATTAGATTACATACAACCTGATGTTGTGCATGTTATGGCGAATGGCAAAATATTAAAAAGCGGCGATAAATCGTTAGCGCTAGAATTAGAAAGCAAAGGTTATGGTTGGATAGAACAAGAGGCAAAATCATGATGATGCAAGCCGCTAATTCTGCTTGGCATGATTTTATCGAGCAGCAATTACCCACAAGCAAAAATGAAGCATGGAAATATGTCGATTTTAGTCATTTAAAAAAATCGTCATTTCAGCTCTCCGTTAAACAAGATAAAAAAATCGAGATGGCTGCAATCGCAGCATTGCGCATGGAAGACACGGTTAATTTGATTTTTGTCGATGGTTTCTTTAATGAAGCATTATCAGATCAGTTGCCAACTGGGTGCGTTTTTTCACGCGGGAAAAACCATGCCACCTTTTCGCAATATTTAAATGCAACATTAGATGCGAAAAAATTTCCATTTGCTAATTTAAATCGTGCCATTTTCAGTGACGATTTTGTGTTAACGGTTGCGGATAATGCAACCATTGCTAGGCCATTGCATTTTGTGTTTGTCGGGAGTCAAAAAGATATTATTTCACACCCGCGCCGCTTGATCACCATGGGTCGCAATAGCCATTTAACCATCAGCGAAGAATATGTATCGTTAACAGATGCTGCGTACATGACAAACATCGTAACGCACATCGATGTCAATCAAGATGCAACATTGCGTTATGCAAAAGTACAAAATGAAAATGCAAAAGCATTTCATGTTGCGGCAACGTTTGTGCAACAACACAAAAATAGTGAAACGCATTTTAATCAATTTTCACGCGGCGGTCTGTTGCAGCGCGATGATTTGTATGTGTCACTTCTTGAAACAGGGGCAAGTTGCCACACCGCAGGATTTTATCAATTGCATACTGACAACCAATGCGTTGATCATCATGTGGATATTATGCATTTAGCAGGCAGCACTGAGAGTGAAATGCTTTATAAAGGCATTTTAGATAAAAAATCAAAATCCATTTTTAATGGTAAATTGTACGTTGAAAAGAACGCACAGAAAATCACAGCTTATCAAGCGAATCATAATTTACTGATGTCAAGTAATGCGGAAGTGTATTCTAAACCAGAACTCGAAATTTACGCAGATGATGTGAAATGTAAGCACGGCGCGACCACCGGCCAAATTGATTTAGATGCGCTTTTTTATTTGCGCTCGCGCGGCATCAGTGAAACGGAAGCGCTAGAAATGTTATTGGCAGGTTTTGCACGCGAAATTTTTGATCGCATTGAAAATCAACCTATTAGAAAGCGCATTGAATCTCGGTTTAAAAAAATGGAATGTGAATCACATGACTAATTTATTAAATGTGAAACAAGATTTCCCCCTATTGCAAGCGCTTGAAAATGGCAAACCGCTTGTTTACCTGGATACCGCGAGTTCTGCGCAAAAACCATTAGCGGTAACGAATGCACTAACACAATTTTATCAGCAAGATTATGCGAATATTCATCGCGGCATTTACGCTTTGAGTGAGCGCGCGACCCAATTATATGAAAATGCTCGTGAATGTGTTCGACGATTTATTAATGCAAAAACCGCCGATGAAATTGTATTTACCAGTGGTACCACGGCAAGCATTAATTTAGTGGCGCAAAGTTTCGCACGAACTCGTTTGAAAGCCGGCGATGAAATTATTTTAACAACCATGGAGCATCACGCAAATATTGTGCCTTGGTTTATGCTAAAACAAGAAATCGGTATTGAGATTAAAGTGGCACCCATAACGAACGCGGGGGTTATTGATTTAGAAGCCTATCAAGCATTATTTAGTGCGCGCACTAAAATGGTTGCGATTTCTCACGCATCAAATGCGATTGGTACCATTAACCCGGTTAAAACTATGATTGATATTGCACATCAACATAACGCTCATGTGTTAATTGATGGCGCGCAAGCAATTGCCCATTTGCAAGTGGATGTCACTGCGTTAGATTGCGATTTTTATGTTTTTTCAGCGCATAAATTATATGGCCCAACGGGTACCGGTGTATTGTATGGAAAAAAAGAATTATTATCAGCCATGCCTCCTTATCAAGGCGGCGGCGATATGATTGAATCGGTTGCGTTTGATGCGATCACTTATGCTAAACCGCCAGGTCGTTTTGAAGCGGGAACCCCTAACATTGCAGGCGTCATTGGTTTAATGGCAGCGATTCAATACATTGATAAAATAGGTATGAAAAATATTTATCAACATGATCAAGCATTACTTGCTTATGCTGAGAAACGGTTAGTGGAAGTTGCCGATTTAAAAATCATTGGAAATGCGAGTGAAAAACTAGCATTGGTTTCTTTTATCATTGATGATATTCATCCGCATGATTTAGGCACCGTGTTAGATTATGAAGGCGTTGCGATTCGAGCGGGGCACCATTGTGCCATGCCTTTGATGACGTTTTATCAAGTGCCCGCAACCGTACGTGCTTCTTTTGGCATTTACAATACGGAAAAAGATGTCGATGCGTTAATCAATGCTTTACATGTTGCAATGAGGTTATTTGCCTAATGTCATTACGTGAATTGTATCAAGAAATGATTGTGGATCACGGTAAGCATCCGCGTCATTTTGGTTTGTTACCCGAATCCAACCACAATCAAGTTGGCCATAATCCATTATGCGGCGATAAATTAGTTTTATTTGTGTTGGAAAAAGACGGTGTGGTCGTGAATGCAAGTTTTCAAGGGAGTGGTTGCGCGATTTCAGTGGCATCGGCTTCTCTTATGCTTGAAAGTATTATCGGCAAACCGGTGAGTGAAATTGAACGCTTGTTTAATCAATTTCATTTATTAGTGACAGAAGGTAAATCACCTGAAGATGATATTGGCAAATTAGCAGTTTTTGCAGGTGTTGCTGAATTTCCGATGCGGGTAAAATGCGCCTCTCTTGCTTGGCATACTTTAATGGCGGCCCTCGCTAATCAATCAAAAGAAGTGAGTACTGAATAATGATGACAATCACACCAGCGGCAACGGATTATTTACAAAAAATGATTGCTAAAAATGAATCGACTAAGGGTTTGCGTATATCGATTAAAAAAACAGGATGTTCTGGCTATTCTTATTTTCCCTCTTTAATTGATGATATTAATCCTGCCGATATTAAAGTGGAAATGGCGCCGCAAGTGACTATTTATGTTGATAGTGAATGGTTAAATTTATTAGATGGTTTACATATCGATTATATCGAAGAAGAAAAAACCGGATTAAAACAAAAACGTTTAGTTTTCACCAACCCAAAAGAAGCGAGTCGCTGTGGGTGTGGTGAAAGTTTTCATATTGAGTGAGGTTTACCGTGTTTCGAGAAACCGCTTTAGAAGTTTTGCGTGAAGTTGAAGCAACCTTAATACCATCAGGTGCGAAAGTGATGCTTCAGCCGGGTACTACCGTTTATGTGACCCAGGCATTAGGTAATTCTTATACCGTGCATGTCAATGGCAATTTAGTTCGAATCGCAGGTTCTGATGGTGATGCGATTGGTTTAGTGAAATTAGAAGAAGCGGATATCAATCAGCAACCCGGTACGATTGAAGATAAAATTTGGCTACAATTACGCACGTGTTTTGATCCTGAAATCCCAGTCAATATTGTTGATCTTGGTTTAATTTATACGTGTGAAATTTTACCGTTGGGTAAATCAGATCATCAAGTGCATATTGTCATGACATTAACAGCAGCTGGTTGCGGAATGGGTCCTGTGTTAATTGGCGAAGTCGAAGCGAAAATTCGTAAAATCGAAGGAGTGAGCGATGTCAAAGTGGAATTAGTGTTTGACCCACCTTGGACGCGCGACAAAATGAGTGATGAAGCAAAATTACAATTAGGTTTACTGTAGATTTTAATAAGAGGAAATACCATGAATACCCAAGAAAAAATTAAACAACAAATTGCAGATAACGATATTATTCTTTACATGAAAGGTAATGCCGAATTGCCCATGTGTGGATTTTCAGCGCGCGCTGTTAATCTGTTAAAAACAGCGGGTGCAAAATTTACGACGGTTGATGTGTTGCAAGATGAAGAAATCCGTCAAGGAATCAAAGTATTTTCAAGTTGGCCGACGATTCCACAGCTATACATCAAAGGCGAATTTATTGGTGGTAGCGATATTATGGCAGAAATGTTTGAGGCGGGAGAATTGCAGGCGTTGGTTAAGGGTACGCAAGAGTAATCATCTTTGTCATCCCGGAAATCGGCGAAGCTGATTGTCCGGGATCCACCGGCGTGAATCCAAACCCCGTCATTGCGAGCGTAGCGAAGCAATCCAGCTTTTCTTCACAAGCCAACGAAAAGCTGGATTGCTTCGCTACGCTCGCAATGACGAAATGTTTGGTGAATTTGATGGCGGATCCCGGACAATCAGCTTCGCCGATTTCCGGGATGACAAAAATAATTTTTCCTCTCCCCCTTGCATTCTAAAAGCATTACGCATAACATTCTGGCACCGCAACACCCAATCTCTTTTCTCCTCCAACAAAATCCAAATTTTTCATAGGGAATATTGACGTGAACAAAACAAAATTACCAACGAGTTTATGCATTTTGATCGGCGCAATACTTGCCTCCGTCATTGCTGTCACCACCCATATTTATTTATTAAAATGGACGGGTGCTTATGTTTCTCAACATGCCGAAGGCACAATCATTTTAAAAGCGCCGTATCCAATGTGGATTTTGATAGCTTCGTATTCTACGTTTATTTTCCAAGCGTTAACGATGGCTATCGTGTATTTTTTCATTGGCCGCTATTTGCCAGCAAAAACAGCTATCGGCCGTGGTGTGTTAATGGGTTTAATCATTTTATTATTAAAAGGTGAATTAATCCGTCAACCCCTTATGAATGTATTAGTCGGTAATACGGTGCTAATTGCACTCGTACAACAAAGCCAAGCTTGGATTGCAACGCTCGCTGCAACAATCGTCATCGCCTTATTTGTTCCTATTTCCCGCCGCTAATCTCCTTTCTTTTTTCCACCCCATTTTTAATTTTCCTGATAGAAGGTGAATGCTTATGTATTTAACAAATATTATTAAACCTACCCATATTTGCAATTTAGCTTGTAAATATTGCTACAACGAAGATACTCGCGCACCGATTATGACACTGGAAACATTAGACCGCGTAGTCAGTGAAACGTTTGCCTATTTAAAACCTTTTCCAAAACCATCGGTTGCCGCTTTTATTTGGCATGGCGGTGAACCTATGGTTGCGAAATTACCGTTTTATCAACAAGTCGTTGCTTTGCAAAAACAATATAACGAAGGCGTACATTATGAAAATACTATTCAAACCAATGGGATTTTGATTAATGAAGAATGGATCGAATTTATGCTGCAAAACAAATTTCGCGTTTCAATCAGCATTGATGGGCCGAAATTAATGCACGATGCTAATCGCATTTATCATAACGGTAAGGGTTCGTATGACGATGTCATGAAAAAAATTAATATGGTTAAAAAATCTGGGCTACCATTAGGTGTTTGCGTAGTCATCAATCAAGAAAATAAAGATCGAGTGGCAGAACTATATGACTTTTTGGTAAGTGAACAATTGCATTTTAATATTATTCCTATGACTAGAGGTGGCGATGCAATTAATTCATATAAAGATATTGGCTTAGAGGCGGGAGAATACGCCAAACCTTGGATTACCATGTTTGATAAATGGTATTACGCAAATGATGAGCATTATGTCTATTGCTCGGATTTTGGCGCAAAAGCAAGTGCGATATTGTCAGGCAAACCAACTGATTGCATAGGGCAGGAATATTGTGCGCGTAATAATATTTCGATCGATCCAGATGGTTATGTTTATCCTTGCGCGACGTTATCTGCTAACGATGAATGGAATTATGGCAATATAAATGAGCAATCATTAGTAGCATTAATGCAGAGTAAGCCTGCCGAAATAGTTAAAAACCGAGTAGAAGACCCTCATTGTGTCGAATGTAAATGGCGACATGTTTGTCATGGCGGATGTTTGTCGCGCGCTACCAAATTTTATGGAACAGTGAATACTAGAGATTACTATTGCCCCAGTTTATATGAAATATACGATCACATCGAAAAACGGTTGCACGAGCAACAATTACTCGATAAGAAAAATTTACCCGAAAGCGATTTAATCAATCACAGATCTACCCCCGCCGAAAGGAAAATCATAGCCAAAACCTTTCATCGACCCTCGCCAAGAGAAGTAAAAATTGCCATTAATCAGTTAAAAACGAGTAAGTAATTTTTAATTAACTAAAAGGAAATTCTATATGCAATTAGAGCAATCACTTTCTGATAATAAACCTAACCAAAAAGCATTAACGCACATTTATCAAAAAATGTTATCAGGCGACCCAACGCTGACAGAAATGATGCAAGCGAAATGCAAAAGTAAATATGAGGCTGAGTTTTTGAGTTGGGATGGGAATATTTACACGTATTCTTGGTAGATATCGTCTGAAATTCATCTTTATTTTGAACTGAAATGTAGCCTGGACACGTTTTTTGTGTCCGGGTTAATTCTGGATGTCGCAAACAAGCCGCGAGATCCAGATACAACAAACCCGGACACAAAAAACGTATCCAGGCTACGGAGCTAGATATGTTAAGTTCATTTGCCATTCTTATACCTTTTTGCAGATCGCCAAAATGTTGGAAAGAATTATTGCTATCCAGCTTATTTTTAAATATTACCTTGCTTGCCTTCCCACTAGGTGTACAAATCATTTTTGACCGAGTGGTGCATTATCATGCAACCGCGACTCTTGTCTTGATCGCGGCTGCGATGATGATGATTCTCTTATTAGACAGCGCCATGCGTATCGCTCGTGGCTATTTAATTAATTATTTTGCAAGCTGCATCGAAGTATCAATCAATAACACACTTTTTAAGCATTTATTAGCGTTGCCATATCAGTACTACTTACAACATTCACCCGGTAATATCATTCACGATTTTTTAGAAATCGAGCAAATACGTTTTTTTATCTTGAAGCGATTACCAGAAATGATATTAAGCGCATCTTCACTGATATTTTTCATCCCCGTTATTTTTTATTACCAAGGGCAGTTAGCCAGTATTTTATTATTGATCAGTTTTGTTTGTGGCTGTTATGTCTTTAAAAAAATGCGCCCCATGCAATTGTTAATCGACAAAATGTATGCGGAAGAGAGCAACAAAAAACAATATATCACTGAAACTATTCGACAAATGAAAGTGATTAAATATCTACGTATCGAAACCGAACGTTGGCAAAAATGGCAAGCGATGCTGCAACACAGTGCTGCTATTCATCAAGCAACTGAAAACCAAATGCTTTGGTCGCAAACCATCATTAAAAGTTTGGAAAAAACCATGAGTTTGTGCGTTATTTGTTTTGGGGCTTATCAAGTCATGCAAGATAAATTATCAATGGGCAGCTTAATTGCAATGCAATTAGTCTGTAGTAGTTATTTAAGTGCGGGGGTTATTCGAATGGCAGAATTATTAAATGAAATGTCTCGGTTAAAAATTAGTTTGCATAAATTAAAGCAATTTTTAGCGCACACGGCGGTCAGCATAGAAGACAATCAATCATCATTTTTATTTCAAGGTAACATCGAATTTAAAGACGTAGCTTTTTCTTATCCGCTAACGGCTCATTTTCAATTAAATAAATTAAATTTTGCCATTAACAAAGGCGAACATGTTTTAATTGTTGGCAAAAGCGGTATTGGCAAGAGCACGCTGATTAATTTATTAACCGGCATTATGCAGCCATCGCTAGGTAGTATTTTATTTGATGGCAAATCGTTAGCTAACAGTGAGTTAGATTCTATACGACAGCAAATTAATATTGTGCCACAAGATAATTTGTTATTTCGAGGCAGCATTAAAGACAATATTAGTTTAAAACAACCGAATGCTGATATGGATATTATTGTGAAAGCAGCCAAAATTGCTGCGATTCATGATGTGATTTTAGCATTACCCGAAGGCTATGACACAGCAGTTGAATCTTTGCGTGATAATCTGTCGGCCGGTCAAAAACAACGAATAGCAATTGCTAGGGCTTTTGTCGCATCCGCCAATTGCTACATTTTTGATGAAGCAACCAGTGCATTAGATAAAGAAACCGAACAAATCATTTGGCAAAATATCAGACAACAATGTCATCAAGCAACTTTGATTATTATTTCGCACACAACAGATGTTTGTCGTCGTCCTGACAAAATTTTACAAATTAACCATGATACTATTAGTGTGATATTGCCAGAGGATGAATGACGAACCGGCAATTCACACAAGCTAAGCGATTAATTTATGCATTGATAGCAGCAGCATTGCTTGTTACCTTCTTATTTAGCATTCTAAGCTTTGATCAAACGCTAGCTGCTAACGGCAAAATAAGCGCTGATGAAAAATTAATTTTCATGCAAGCACATCACACCGCCACTATTAAAAAGATTTTTGTCAAACGGGGTGAGTATGTTAAAAAAGATCAAGCGTTATTATTGCTAGATAATACCCTGAACTTTTTGCAAACCAATAAAATGACAGCGGAATTGGCTATCATTAATAATAAATTACAGCAATTAAAAGAAAAAATCGCTTTTCTAAAATATCAAACTCTCAATCAAGCTCGCGACCTGTCACACTTACAAACACTCAAATTACATATCAGTGACAGCGAACAAGCCATTGTTGCGTTACAACAAGAGCAATCTTTGCAAACAATGCATTTACAATTAATCAGTGCGCAAATAAAAGATACAAAAAAGTTAAATCAAATGCATGAAAAGCTTTATCAAAAGAGATATGTTTCACTACATCAGTTATTAACATCGAGACAAAAGTTGCGCCTAGATCAAATGCAATTAATTGCAGAAAAAATGGCTTATCAAAAACTATCGAATCAAATTGCAGAAAAAGTGGCACAATTAAAAGAATTTAAAAGCGAACAATTAACGGAGATCAATCAGAAAATAGTAGAATTACAGCAACAACAGCAGCAACTCCAAAATAATATTGCCGCAATTTGCTATGAAAGCACGCAAGCAACTTTACCCGCACCGATTTCTGGCTATATTTTAGCGATTACTGAGCTAGCCCCTGGTTCTTCTATAGCAAGCGGTCAAACCTATATCCAAATAGCACCTCTCGCTGCTTTGCAATACGCAGAAGTGTATTTAACATCCGATCAAATAGGTTGGCTTAAGTTAAATCAACAAGCAATAGTAACGCTGAATGCGCTCTCAACGCAGCAGCACGTCGATTTAGCTGCAATCGTCACTAATATTGCGCCACACCCCATTAAATTAAAAAATAATGATTATTACCTCGTGCAAGTTAAGTTATCAGAAACACAGTTGAAAAAAATACCTGCAAATTTTCATTTGCAGGCCGGTATGCAGGCGCGAGTGTATTTTAAAATTGGAAAAACGCGTTTAATTAATTATTTTATTTATCCACTATGGCAGCAAATAAAAGAATTATAATTATTTCGATGATATTTTTTTCCACCAAGCGAGTCTCGGTAAATACAATAATAAAAAGATGAGTAATGAAATAAAAATACCAACAAAATATAAACCAAAGGCAATCGCTAAACCAACCGATGCCGTTGCCCAAAGTGTTGCGGCTGTTGTTAATCCAGTCACATAATCCCCTTGGCGAAAGATAATGCCACCGCCTAAGAAACCAATGCCGGTGACAACTTGCGCTGCGATTCGAGAAGGGTCTTCGGGTGAAACGAAAAAACTCAAAATGCCAAACATGCAAGAGCCCATCGCGATTGCGCCATAGGTTCTGATACCAGCAGATACAATATTACGATGACGTTCGCGTTCCCAGCCAATCAAGCCACCGAGAAAACAAGCGAGTAAGGTACGAGAAAACATGAGAAGATCGGTTTGTACGGTCATATCGACTAAAGATGACATGGCACTATCCTTGTGATGATCTTAATTTATACTACACCAATTTATGTAGCCTGGACACGTTTTTTGTGTCCGGGGTAGCTTTGTTGCAGCAAATTGCCATTGCATTGTCATCCCGGAAATTTCCGCAGGAAATTGTCCGGGATCCACTTATCGATTTGCACAGAACAGATTTTTTGTATAAAACTTACCGTGGATCCCGGACATTTTTACCAAAAAACGGTAAAAATTCCGGGATGACAATGCAAAGCTACCCCGGACACAAAAAGCGTGTCCAGGCTACATTCTTTGGTTATAAGGTTATGTGCAAATGACTTCACGCATCTTCGCGCAAACCGCTTGCATGACATGAATATTATGAATAGCCGATAAATGAAAGTAAGCAATTAAGCCTTCTTTATAAAGATAATGTAAATAAGCGCGAGAAAAATGTAAGCAAGTATAACAATCACAACCAGGCATAATCGGTTTGTCATCGGTCGCGTATTGTTTTTTCTTGATTAAGATCCGTGTTGCTTCATCCAGTGGGTCAAAGCAAACCCAACCATCACGAACCGTGATTTGCCCCGCATACAAAGTACCGTGTCGAGCATTGCGAGTCGGTGCGACGCAATCGAAAATATCAATACCCTTAGCAACGACATCAATCAAATCTTGAGGGCATAAACCCACACCCATGGTGTAACGGATTTTATCTTCAGGCAGCATTGGCCGGATCCAATCAATGATTTCTGCCGTTTTCACCATATCAAAACCAATGACTTCACCACCAATACCAATACCATCTAATTCTTGCTGTAAAACAAATTCCGTACTTTGTTCTCGCAAATCACGAAAACTACCCCCTTGAATAATGCCAAACAACGCCTGGCGTAAGCCATATGCTGAATGGGGGTTGGCATCATGGCGTTCTTTGGAAAGTCGCAACCAACGATGTGTGCGATCAAGTGCTGCTAACGCAGCTTCTCGCCCACCGGTTTCTGGTGTGCATTGATCAAAAGCCATGATGATGTCGGCACCAATCACCTTTTGGGCATCAATCGAAGTATGGGCATTCAGGTGGATAACCTTGCCTGTGGTGGGGTGTTTAAAGCGGGCACCCTCTTCATCGATTACACAAACCGATCCATTTTTGGACAAGCTAAACACTTGAAAGCCACCGCTATCGGTCAACATAGCCTTATGCCAACCCATAAAAGGGTGCATGCCACCAATACTTTGAATGACATCCATTCCTGGTGTTACCAGCATGTGATAAGTATTGCCACCAAGGATAATTTGACTGCCATTTTGTGCTAAGTCATTGGGAGTTAAGTAATTTAACATTGCTCTGGTGCCGACAGGCATAAAGCTGGGTGTTAACACATCACCATGAGGGGTAGACATACGCATGACCCGGGCGGGTAACGTGGGGTGGCGCTTAATCAGAGATGAAGTAAATGTATTCGACATGGGGCGCGATTATACATAAGCAGGCGGTAGACGCCTAGCAATAGACTTGTACTTTTTTAGTGCACAAGGTAGAATGTGTAACAAAATCATGGTAGTATGCCATCGCAACTATTAGACTAAATTGAAGAAAAATAAGAAAACCATTTTGGGTTGCTGCTAATGAATAATCGTACACATGCAAAACGATCACAAGCGCGAACAGCGATCATTGCTGAGCCTGACGTAGTAGTCGAAAGCCACTCTGATCTTGATCTATTGCAAAAAAAAGCAAGCATTCAAGCCGACCAGCAAAGCCTACAACAAAGCGTTTTGATTTTTGAAAAAATCAAAACTAATCCTGCTTATAAAAAGTTGCCTTATGTAGAAGACCAATTTAGCGCGATCGAAGCACTATTAAAGATTGAAAAAGCCGCATTAAAGGAACTAACAGATTTAGCAGCGTCACGATATCGACACAGCACCGATCAAGAATATTTTTTTCAAAATAGATATCATGATAAATTAAATAAATGCTTGGAAGAAGTACGACAAACTTTATGTTTGATCGCAACCATCAACATTGTATTTTCTAAAAAAATTCAAGAAGAATTACAAGACAAGCCAACATTTTTTATGTTGTTAGCTGAATTTAATCGTTTTGAAAAAACACCAATGACGTTTCCAGTTAAATTTCAATCCATATTAAGCAGCGCAAAAGAAATTAATGCAAAACAAGAAACGTTTAATAATGAAAAGATGCGGTTATTACATTTTATTTTATCAAGCCAGATGTCAACCAAAGAAAAAATAGAACAATTGACAAGTGCCAATCAAGAGTTTAATGACAAGATTAGTTCTTTAACTGGCGACCTAGATAAATTACTAAGTAAAATAGGTAAAGAATTAGAAGCCATTGCTGAGCTTGATAAAACCATCGATGAATTTTTAAATCAAATGCAAAGCAAAGTTGATTTTTATAGCGAAGGTTTTCCATGCTATTTTGCTATCAACCAATCATCCAATATAGATTTTTTACCCCTAGCAGCAAGAAATTCATTAAATGAAATTCGCAAATTGGTAATTGCTGATTTAGAAATATTAAATAATAGTAATCGTATCGCTGTGCGTTCAGCGCAATTATGTCTTCGAGAAAAAACATACGATTTAAATGGATTAAGAGAAGCAAAATTAAATTATTGTAAAAAGTATCTTGTTCACGAGCAAAATTTAGGATCCGTCTTTGCCATGCTGGCAGCGGAAACATTTGCAGAAGTGCAACAAACGGCGGTGCGATTCCAAAACACTGAGAAAAGTATCAGCGATCAATTTAACGCGCTTCGATCTCTGGTTCAGAAGGTAAAAGAACAAGGTGAAAAGATTGCTTCCTTGTCAGAGTGGGATGATTTAATACATTATAAAAAACAATTAGAGTTTTTAACTGACCAAGCGATGCTTTATGCTTTTAAGAGAGATGTGGGCTATTGGCAAGTGGACTTATTAGAGCATGCTCATGATGACAATTGTAAGCGTGACTATGATGCGTTAATCATTAGAACTGAACAGCTCGCAAAAAGTCATGATTGTAAATTAGTATTAGCAAAAGCGCGTGATCTTTTTGAAAAATTAGTGGCAAGAGACAAAGCCATATTGGCAGAAAAGCTAAATCAAAGAAAAATCAATATTGAACCTGTTGAAGATTGTCTGACAGAGATAAGTAATAAAATTGAGGATTTGAATAATAACAACAATGAAAAAGGCAAAGTAAAACGTTTGCGGCAAGCGGCGTTATTAGATGGTATAAGAAATGAATTGACGATACATAAAAATTTATATTTGCAGAAATTACTCGGCGGCAAAAGCGAAGAAATGCAATTACGCGATTTTTGTCAAAAGGCTAAAGACATTACCAGCCAGCAAAAAATTGATGAAATTGCTATGTTATATCCACACAGTCGTTTCATCGAATGGCTACGCAAAAAATTAAAACCACTCAATGATTTTTTTTATACCCATTTAAAGCATAAAAAGTTTTACGCACAATTTTTTGCAGATGCTTCAGAAAAAGACTTAGTGAGATTATTAGAAAAAACGAATGATCAGCTAGAGAGAAATCAATTAGCCCTTGGAGCATAATATGGAAAGGCATTACACTTGGTTGGATCGTTTATGCTTAAAAGTCGATAATATTGTTCGTACACTCAATCAGACGAGTGACACACAACACAAACCCAGTCCCGCGGCTGATATTGATGACACCACGCTAACCGATTCTGAACGCAAACATGCTGCTGGTTTGATGCGTGTCAACCACGCAGGCGAAGTCTGTGCGCAAGCTTTATATCAAGGGCACAGTGTTATCACCAGAGATAAAACAGTCAAACAACACATGCGGCAAGCAGCCAGGGAAGAAGGCGATCATCTTGCTTGGACACAAGAACGCATCATGCAATTAGGCAGCCACACGAGCTACTTAAATCCCATCTGGTATGCAGGATCATTTTGCATTGGCATTTTAGCGGGTATTGTTAATGATCGTTACAGTTACAGTTTTGTCGCTGAAACCGAAAGACAAGTCATCAAGCATCTTGAGAAACACTTGCAGCTTCTTCCTTCAAATGATTTGAAGAGTCGCCATATTCTGATGCAAATGGAGTTAGATGAAGCGAAGCACAGAGATGATGCGATATCATATGGCGCAACAACACTACCGACGGCGATTCAAGCGGTGATGCAAGCCACCTCCAAGTTGATGGTCAAAACTGCATATTATTTGTGATTTTTATATGTGCGCTTCGCGCGCTATAAAACCCCGGATGACTGTCATCCCGGAAATTTCCGCAGGAAATTGTCCGGGATCCACCCATAAATCTTTACAGAACATATTTTTTGTTTAAAACCACCGTGGATCCCGGACATTTTTACCCAAAATCGGGTAAAAATTCCGGGATGACAGTTTGATGCAACAAATGAATAAAACGAAATTCCTACGATTGCATAACCAACATAGCACCAGCCTGCAACAACCAAACAATCCAGACGGTTTCCATGAAGTAGGGGAACATATGACGACGCAACGCCCAATAAGCAAGCGCAGGCACAATACCAACTAAGAGGGGAACGCAAAGCAAAGACAACATCCCACGAGCAATATTTCCAGCCTGACCACCCGAGAAGACATCGGTTAATAAATTAGAAACCCAATCATGTGCCGCCAACAACCCATGCACCACTTGTTGTGCATACACGGAAGCCACCACAATTACAACACTTAAAACCAGTAACGCAATCACTTGCTTAACCATATTCATTCCTTATGAAATTACGATCCATGTCGTCTTTGAGATTAATGACAGCTGCTAGGTCTGTCAATCACTAAACTTTAATACCCGTACCACGATTTAATAAATAATACGCCCAAGCCAACATTACTAAAAACAATACGCTAACCAATCCAAATCCAAGCGCAACACTTAAATCTGACACACCTAAAATACCGTAACGAAAACTATTAACGATATCTAATACTGGATTAAAGCGAGAGAGTGAGCGCCAAAATGGCGGCAATTGATCAATAGAATAAAACACACCACCTAAATACGTTAACGGCGTTAAAACAAATGTTGGTATAAAAGCAATATCATCAAAACGTTTAGCAAAAATACCATTAATCAAGCCACCCAATGAAAACAAGGCAGAGGCAAGTGTTGCCATGGCTAATACAATAAACGGATGAGCCATCGGCAAACTCGTAAATAATATCGATACCAATAAAACGACTAAACCCACTAATAAACCACGTAACGTTCCCCCTAAAATAAAACCAGCTAATATAATGCTATTTGACATCGGGGAGACGATCATTTCTTCAATGCTTTTATTAAATTTCGTTAAAAAAAACGATGCAGACGTATTGGAATAAGCATTGGTCATGATAGACATCATCACTAAACCAGGCACAATATATTGAATGTAAGTAAAGCCATCAATGTTTTGAATTTGCGAACCGATAAATTTTCCAAAAATAATAAAATATAAAGTCATGGTAATCGCGGGCGGTAATAACGTTTGCGTCCAAATGCGCATAAAGCGCGCTACTTCTTTATATAATAAAGTTTGTAAGGCAATAAAGTTAGGATAAAAACCAGTACGATTCATTGTGCTCTATTTTCCGTGACTAAATGAATAAATAATTCTTCTAAGCGATTTGACTTATTACGCAAACTAGAAACACGTATGCCTTGTTGTGTTAACAGGGCAAATAAATCATTCATGGTTTGGCCGCGTAAAACATCAAATTCGATGGTGGATTCGTCAAGTTGTCGATAATGAAAGTCAGGCAAATGAGGGAATTCTTTAATCGGTGTTTCTAAATCTAAAACGAACGTTTGTGTATGCAAACGATTGATTAATTCTTTCATGTTCGCGTGTTCGATTAATTTACCATGATCGATGATCGCAACATTCTTGCAAAGTTGCTCCGCTTCTTCTAAATAATGGGTTGTTAAAATAATCGTTGTGCCACTGGCGTTTAATTCACGTAAAAATTTCCATAACACATGGCGAATTTCTATATCAACACCGGCCGTTGGTTCATCTAAGATTAATAATTTAGGTTCATTCATCAAAGCGCGCGCAATCATTAAGCGGCGCTTCATGCCACCGGATAAACGCATCGCGATGTGATCGCGCATATGCCACAAACTCATTTCGGTTAAATATTTTTCCGCACGTTGCAATGCAATTTTTCTAGGGATACCGTAATAACCCGCTTGATTGACTAAAATATCAGTAATTTTTTCGAAGGTACCAAAATTCATTTCTTGCGGCACAATACCGATTAACGATTTTGCTTTTGCGGTTTCTAAATCTAAATCATGATCGAAAATAGTGACTTTACCAGCCGTTTTATTAACAAGAGATGAAATAATACCAATCGTGGTGGATTTGCCCGCACCATTTTGTCCAAGCAATGCAAAAAAATCACCGGCTTTTACCTTTAAATCAATTCCTTTTAATGCTGTGATGCCGCTGGCATAGGTTTTTGTTAAATTAGAAACAGTCAATGCATATGTCATGGCTAACCTCGTAACGCATTTACGAGTGCCGTTAATGCGATGCCTCGATGGCTCAAGCGATTTTTAACAAGCGGGGCTAATTCTGCAGCGGTATGCCCTAATTCCGGTAAATAAAAAATAGGATCATAACCAAAACCGGAAGTACCTTTTGGCTCACGTAAAATAATGCCTGGCCAACGACCATCACTGATCACCGGTGCAGGATCATCATGTTTTTGCAAAAAAACTAAGACGCAATAAAATGCCGCATGACGATTTTCATCATGCACTTCTTTTAATGCGCCTAATAATTTTTCGATGTTGTCAGTTGCCGTTGCATCTTTGCCAGCATAACGCGCAGAATAAATACCAGGTGCACCATTTAAGCAATCAACCAATAATCCAGAATCATCAGCTATTGCCGGCAATCCTGTCACACGCGCTGCATGTCGCGCTTTTAATAACGCATTTTCGATAAACGTTGCACCCGTTTCTTCAATTTCATCAACCCCTAAACTTGCTTGAGTGACTAGTTCAAATGCAAACGGTTGCAGCAATTGATTAAATTCGCGAATTTTTCCCGCATTATTACTTGCTAAAACAACTTTTTTCATCGGGACTCTCTTAATAGCTTAATGCAAAGCTTTGGCCAACTTGCATAATTGGGTTAATCATCATTATTTTAATTAATTGCAAAATAATAATGGCAGGGATAGGCGATAAATCAATGTAACCCACTTTCGGCATCATGCGCGAAATAGGTTGCAGTAGGGGAGCAGTGATACGATATAAAATAAAAGACACCGGCGAATTGGGTTGAATTAAGCTTAAAATGGCTTGCAAAATAATCGCATACATAAACGTTTGCACAAATAAATAAATCATATCGCCAATGGATAAAATCACCACACCCAAGAGACCAGGCATGCCATAACTTATCGTGAAAGATAAATAAAATTTAATGATTTCAATTAAAAACATTAAGACAAGAGTCGATGTTTCGATATTTTTAACGTTAGGCAAGACGCGTCGCATTGGCTGCACTACCCAGTCACTCATCTTCACCACCAGTTGCGTGACAGGATTGTAGTAGTCAGAACGAATCCAAACTAATAAAACACGAACGACAAGAACAAACAAATATAAATTAAATAAGGTTTCGATTAAAAATAATAATGCAGCGGTCAAGGTATCCGACATTTAATGCGCATCTCCATATTGGGTAGCCAGGGTTTCTGCATGCAGTTTAGCGGCTTTTACTGCTTTTTTATAGAGTTCATGTAAATGATGTTCATCGAGCACAGAAAGCGCTTTTTCCGTCGTGCCGCCAGGGGATGTCACATTTTGTTTTAAGGTGGCAAGGGGTAATTCACTTTCCATTGCAAGACGCGCAGATCCCAATGCTGTTTGCAGCGTAAATAATTTTGCGATGTCTTTTGGCAAACCCAATTCTTCCGCCGCCAATTGTAGAGCATCCATCATATGGAAAAAATAAGCAGGCCCGCTTCCGGATAAAGCCGTGACGGCATCGATCAACTCTTCTCGTGCAAGCCAAGCAGTAATACCAACCGCTTGCAAAATACGATCTGCCTCTTGTTTTTGTTTCTCGGTGACATACTCGTTTGCAAATAATCCGGTAGCGCCAGCTCGAATTAACGCCGGTGTATTTGGCATGGCACGCACGATTGGGAATTTGCCACCTAACCATTTTTGAATACTAGCAACGCGAATGCCGGCAGCAATTGAAAGGATTAAAGGCTTATGTTTCAGTGCCGCGCCTATTTCGGTTGCGACGGATTGTAAAATTTGCGGTTTCACCGCAAACAAAATAACTTCAGCGGCTTGTGCCGATTGGGTATTATTTGTGCTGACATGAACCTGAAATTGTTTCTCTAAACTAGCTAATTTTTCAGTACTGGGGTCGCTGACAGATAGTGTATCGGCAGGGTGACCATGAGCAATCAAGCCTCCAATCAAGCTGTTACCCATGTTGCCAGCACCAATAATACAAATTCTCGGATAAACCATTAAACTTTTCCCTAATGTATAGCAAAGAAAAAACAAGTGTAGCATAATGTGGCCACAAAATTGATGCGCAAACTTACAATTGTTTAATTTTTGCTTACCAAGAAAATAACAATGATTAAGTGTGAATGCTGAATGGGGAGGATGCTTGAATTGTTCCGACAAAAAAAATTATCTATTTCAAATAACACTCCTCCACCGGAAGGTAGCGACATAGTTCCTTTTTCCTGTCTTTTAGACAATGAACTATTTCTGATCATCACTAGTGACTCACGCCATGATATTAATAATGGTTTACCAAAGCGCAAAGATATCATTAATGCGTTTGCCAGGCAAAAAACCGAAGCAAATCCTGTTTCAACACAAAAAATCACGCAGTCGATATTAGCAGCCATTACGGATACGCCTGGTTATTATATATTAATAGCAGCCGGTTTAACCGTCATGTGTGCATTAACTTTATCTGTTGTCACGCTTGCTGTGATTTCGGCCGTGCTAACATTGGCAACGATTGCTTCTGCTTGTTATAAAATTTATGTGAATTATATTGGTCTTGGGTATAAGAAAACAATTAAAACAAGAAATTTAGAATTATTAGCCCTACGCTTAGAAGCATTAAAAGAATTAAACTCGCGCATAAAACCACATCATTCAAATGTACCAGCAACATTAATCGATAGAGCAGGCCAAGCCGAAGAAGATGCTGAAGAAGATAAAGTAAATCAAAGTTTGTTAAGAATGTTAGTGCATGATACGGCTGCGATGGTTATCACAACGCTGTCGCTTACTTTTCTGGCATCTGTACCACCTATTTTGTTAGCAGTTGGTTTAACAGCGGCAACTGCCGCATTTTGCTCACCAATCGGTTTAATTGTTGCAGGAGCAATCATATTACTAACCACTACTTTTTTTGCATACAAACAATATTGTTTAATAAAAAACGAACAAAATGTAGAAAAGTACCAACGTAAACTAGAAAATGAAATTGAAAATGAACATAGACTTTATGAGCATTATCGTAGTGACCCTAATAACAATCGAGTACCAGAAAACATTAAGAATACACAGCTCGCACTTATTCGAGGTGATAAACCACTAGTACCGTTTGGTGTTAATAATCAATTTTCAATATTTACTCGAGCAACGCGTCGACCAACAGAAACAGATCAGAACGCAGATCTAAATCCAAGCGACCTTGATGAAGAATATAAGGCACCTCTTTCGAAGATCTTTAGCATTAAGCTAAAATAAAAAAGAGCGACATCATTTTCATGAGTCGCTCTTGATAATGCATCCTTGCCAATATCCCTATTATTTATTCTTGCGTTCCATCTAACACTCTAAACAAATTGTCATAACGATTATGCGGGCTCCATGCATACCAACCATCTGCTCCTGCTTCTTTGACTGCGCGAATTTGCTCTTTGATATAGGCAAGTGTTTTTTCGCGGGTCATTGGATAGTGGTAGTTAGACAATTCAATATAGGCATACATCTTCATTGGCATTTTATTATCAAATTGTTTTTGAATAAGGGATAAAGAATCGTAAACCGTTTTGTATGGTTGTTTGAAATGTTGTGGGAAAGGCACATAGTGTGAAGGGTAAACCATAGGGCATATAGCATCAACAGATTGGGAGAATAACACTAGATTTTGACCAATATGTTTTGATTCGCCTAAACTGGTGATACCAAACACATCCACTTCTAACGGAATGTTTTGTGCGACTAATTTGTTTTTATACCATTGAATAATTTTATAAATATTTTTGGAATGTTCAGAGGAAGGTGCTTGTTTGGTGTTATAGCGAATATAGTCTAATTGAATTTTATTCGCTCCTAAATCAATAGCTTGCTTCACTAAAGCGTATTTTGCTTGCCAAATAGCGGGGTTGGTAATTTGTTCTGGTGTGCCACCATCGGGGAACATGGTAATGCGGGCAACGTAATTAATACCATTTTGTTTTAGCAGCGCGATATTTTCGCGATAGCGTTTTGATGGCATTTCATAGTCGACGATGAAAGTATCAATGCCGACACGCTTGGCATTTTTGATTAAGTAGTTGAGAGTTGCCGTATTTTCTAATGTCCATTGTGTTAAGTAGATGCCTTTCACGTGAGCGACTTCAGCGGCTTTTTGTGTTTGTGGCTCTTTTTGTTCGCTTTGATCGGCGCAGGAAATGGGAGAAATTAGAAAAAATAAAAACAGTAATGCAGTTCTGACTTGAATTTTGATCATTGCCGCTGCCCCTCTTAATTATTTTTATTATTAGGTATAGTTTAACTGAAATTTAGTCATTGCAAATGTGGTACAATCCGTCATACCTTTCGTGAAATTCAAAAGCTCTACTAATTCTTCTTACGTAAATTTAAAAGCTCTACTAATTCACACCATTTGCTGATCGAACCTTGGGGGAGACCTTATTCACTCCGAGCGCGCCATCCATGGCGCTTAGCGCCACATCCATGTGGCTTATGTCGCTACATAAGATCTCCCCCAAGGTTCGACCAGCAAATTCCTTCGCAGATTGTTGATGTAATAATTTGAATTTGAATTGGAAATTGAATGTAGTCTGGATGAGTGCTTTTCTCATCCGGGATGGCTTTGTTGCATCAAACTGTCATCCCGGAAATTTCCGCAGGAAATTGTCCGGGATCCACCCATAAATCTTTACAGAACATATTTTTTGTTTAATACCTCCGTGGATCCCGGACATTTTTACCAAAAAACGGTAAAAATTCCGGGATGACAATCCGATGACAATTTGATGCAACAAAGCCATCCGGGGTTAAAATAAAATTTAACAAATTAAGAAAAACAATTTCATTTTGCTTTTAGGAAGCACCAGAGAATAGCGCTCGTCCAACTCGAACAATCGTCGCGCCTTCTTTGATGGCTGCTTCAAGATCATTACTCATTCCCATGGAGAGTGTGTCAAGAGTTGGAATGTTGTGACTTATTTCAGCGAGTTTTTTAAAGGTCAGACATTGTTTTATAAAATCATCGGTTGCGGCAGGAATCGTCATCAGTCCACGAACGTGAATATTGGGAAGTGTGGAACATTGCGAAACTAAATTTGCAACGTCAGTAATGTTAACACCCGATTTAGTTTCTTCTTGATCAACATTCACTTCAATACAAATATTTAAGGGTGGTAAATGACTAGGACGTTGATCACTCAATCGTTTCGCAATTTTAAAACTGGCAACACTATGCACCCAAGAAAAATGCTCCGCAATTTTACGTGTCTTATTGCTTTGAATGGGTCCAATGAAATGCCAAATAATATCGCTAGGCAGCAAAGGTATTTTTTGCAGTGCTTCTTGCAAGTAATTTTCGCCAAATGCACGCTGACCTTCATGGTAGAGGGACAGTAATTTTTCTATGGGTTGGTTTTTACCGACAGCTAGTAGTTGGACGCTGTGGGTTGGGCGAGCGTATTTTTTTTCGAATTCATTGATGCGTTGTTTGAGATGAGTGAAGGGGGTAGGCATTCAATTTTCATCCTAATGTCATCCCGGAAATCGGCGCGGCCGATTGTCCGGGATCCACTTATCATATGTACAAAACATTGAGCCTTGGATTCGCCTTGGTGGGTCCCGGACAATCGGCTGCGCCGATTTCCGGGATGACAATGATTAACTATGCGGCCCCGCATTTTTAATCGCATCACTCACATCAAACCGTTTAAAGTTTTCGATGAATTGCGAAATTAATAATTTTGCATTTGCATCATGTTCAGCTTTATCCGTCCAAGTGTTGCGTGGATTTAACAATTGCGCATCCACACCGGGAACCGCTGTTGGGATTTCTAAATTAAATCCTGGTAATGTTTCAAACGTGGCATTTTTCAATTGACCATCAACAATCGCACTCACAACAGCGCGTGTGGTTGGAATGGAAAAACGTTTGCCGCCTTTACCATGACCACCGCCTGTCCAGCCGGTGTTAACTAAATACACTTGCGTATCATGATTTTTTAAACGCTTCATTAATAATTCAGCATACACTCTTGGTTCGCGTGGGAAGAAGGGCGCGCCAAAGCAAGTACTGAATGTTGGTTTCACACCCGTACCTTGGCCTACTTCCGTGCTGCCAACTAATGCCGTGTAGCCACTCAAGAAATAATACGCAGCTTGTTCTGTGTTCAAGCGCGCAACAGGAGGTAGTACACCATAAAGATCACAGGTTAAAAAAATCACGGCATTAGGTTGTACACCGCGATTGTTTAGAACGCGTTCTGGAATAAATTCGCGTGGGTAAGCAGCACGCGTATTTTGTGTTAAAGAAGAATCCGCGTAATCAGGTTCTTTGGTGCTTGGGTTCAAAACAACATTTTCGATAACCGAACCATAACGGATCGCATTCCAAATTAACGGTTCGCGTTCACTTGAGAGATCAATACACTTAGCGTAACAGCCGCCTTCGAAGTTAAAAATGCCATCTTCGCCCCAGCCATGCTCATCATCACCGATCAAAAATCGCTCAGGGTCGGCTGATAACGTGGTTTTGCCGGTACCGGATAAACCAAAAAATAAGGCTGTATCACCATTCTTGCCGGCGTTCGCAGCACAATGCATTGGTAAAATATCGTACTGTGGCAGGATGAAGTTCAAGACAGAGAACATTGCTTTCTTCATTTCACCCGCATAATAGGTGCCACAGATTAAAATGCGGCGCTTGGTGAAGTTTAAAACGACAGCGGCATCACTTTTAACGCCATCAGCAGCGCCGTTTGTTTTCATGCCTGGGACGCTTAGGATGGTCCATTGATTTAATTCATTGGTAATCTCAGGTGCATCAGGTCTAATGAACAAAACATGAGCAAATAAATTATGCCATGCTAATTCCGTCATGACTTTGACTGGAATACCTAAGGTTGGATGCGCACCGACACGTAAATACGAAACGAAATTTTCATTTAAATTCGCATAATAATCTTCAGCTTTCTGCCATAGAGCATCAAAAGTAGAGGGTGCAAGTGGTTGATTGGTAGTGTTCCAGGCGACTTGTGACTCAGTAACTTCATCTTTAACGATGAATCGATCAGAAGGGGAGCGGCCAGTTCTTGCACCGGTTTTAACGACTAACGCTTTGTTTGACGCTAATTCGCCCTCACCGCGATTGAGTGCAGCTTCGACTAATTCGTTCATGGATAAATTTGTATAGGTTTTGTTCTGCATTAGAATAGCCCCTTCAGCGGACTCGACCATGTCGGTGCTCCTTTGGATTATCAGTAAATATCACAAGCTTTTCGGTGGCTCATTGTACATAAACTTTCAGCCGGACTCTAGGGACTTTGTTTTAAGATATCCATAAGCTTACTTTGCTACACTAGTCCGAAAATATACGTGGCGAGCACAATCTATGCATCGAAAACAATACCAAGGATCAGAATTAGAAAAACACATCACGTCATTGATGCAAGATGTGGCTAAGATAAAAAAACAATTTCCTAATAAAGCAAAAGAGGCGAGAAAAAATTCAGCAATCGATTATGCAGTGCAGACGGTTGATACATTAACAACAATGTTGAAATTTCTGCATGAAACTGCTTTGCCAGTATTCAATAAGAATAATATTCCAGGCACGGGTAACTTTGCTGCTTGGATTTGGGAGTTAAAAGGCCTAACGTTCAATTATGTATTATCTATTGCGGGTAGTTTAAAATATGATGCGCGAAGTTTAATTGCTAGTGAGATTAAGCAAAACAAAGAAAAAAAATTAAGCGAAATGGATTTTGCATCTATCAAATCAAAAATTAGTACCCGGCTACAAACCCTAACTGAAGCTAGCAACGGCGGCATTAAATTGCCTTTAGAACAAATAAAAGAATTGATTCTTAATATATTAAGCACAATTGATAACAGTACTTTTCAACAATATGAAGACTTTGTTCAAGATAATAAACAGTTAACATCAACTAATGAACGCTTAAAAGGATTTTTTTATGAGCAAATTGAAAAAACACTCAAGCAAAGAAAAATGCTCAGCTACGGTATTTTTATCACCGATGAAATGACATATGAATTAGTAGTAAAGTTAATACTATTAATTGATAGATTGCCAGAGACGTTAACGGATTTAATTTCGCACATTAACTATCATGGAACAATTAAATCGATATTAAAGAATATTTCCTTATTCAACCCTCTTTTTGAATTGGCGCAGCCTGCATATGAAATAAGTGAAAAGCAAGTGCCACTCGTTTTTAAAATAAAGAAAAATGGCATAGAGAAAGAAGATTTTGATGTTGTTGCTTTCTATCAAGAATTCAAAAAAACATTAAAAGCACAATTGTTAAACGAAATGGTTCGGTATTTAACAGCTAATATCAAGGATACTGCTGCAAATGTGAAACGTGCTACCAATGATTTGATAAGCGATGCGATTAACTATGTCAGCAAACTTACCAATAAAGATGAAATTGATAAAATAAAAAAAAGATTTGAAAGCGGTGGTTTAATAGTCAATGATATCTTGTTGACAGAAGAAATGGCTGACAAAGTGGCTGCAGCAATCAATGATGATGTTGCGTTTATGAATTGCAACAAACAAGCATTGCCTGTTTTTTATATAAAGCACACGAATAATGAGATAATAATTGTGGATGTGCGCGCTGCTTTTAATGAGGCGTTTGCAAAAGCCTATCAAAATGTTGTGGCAACGGTAACAACGGATCCTCTGCCACCATCACCTGCGGCAAGCGCAACCAGTAGTAATACTCAAGCGAGCGAATTTAAATTAGAAATATACACTGGAATAGTGGAAGTATTAACTGCATATAAAAGAGAAAGCGATGATCTTTTTGATACTTTTTCTGCAACATTAGTACAAAAGCAAGTTCGTCTTCAGCCAATAAAAGACGGGGCAAAAAGTTCAGACGGTGCAGAGCAAGAAGTAATTCGCTTATGCGAAGAGCAAATAAGAAACTTGAAAAGTAAAGTTTCAATTTTTAAAGAAAACGCAGATAATTTAAATATTATATTGCCACTTTCTGCTGCATTCATTGCCTTAGTCCAAAAAATCCAAGATCCAACCGTGGCTGCCGAGCAAAAATTAGCTTTACTAGTTTCTTTTAAAGATGGCCAATACAATGAATTGCAAGCGCAAATAGGAAAATTTCTAAAGCATTTAATCAGCCAAAAAAACACAGAAGACGTTAATATTGAAGCGTGTGAAAAAGTAGCTGCATTGACAGGGGGATTTTTAAATAAAGCAATTCTACATTATACCAATCAAGATCTTGCTGATAAAAAACCAGCGGCAGATGTCTTTAAAGCGCTTGTGCAAAATCAGCGAGCCATTATCAATCCTTTAAAAGGCAAACAAAAATCAGCCGATGAATTTGCTTTATTAAAAGCAGCACAAGCAAGTATAGCGACAGGTTATCAAGCCTTTTTAAAGACGCAAGGCAGCACGCAACATTATTTAGTAGAATGTAAAACCTTGCACGAGCAATTCATGACAGATATTGTTACAGATTTAGTTAATGATAAGACCCGTGAATTTGATGATGTTTATGATGCAACCTTTATCGCAAATGATTTGGTAACTAAATATCAGCAATTAAAAGCAATCGTGACAACATTGCCAACGATTAAAAAACATTCTTTAAAAGAGTTGCGCGATGAATTAGAAAAATTAGATACACAATATCCTGCTATGTATTTGCAGCCTTTGTTGGAAGATTTAGATGGCGTTTTTTTACCGGGCAAAGCAAGTGATGTGGAGTCATCAGTGCCAGCCATTATTGCAAACTGCGTTAATGATTATTGCGACCATAGTCAAAAATTAATGAGAGAAGCTCGCAATAATAAAGAAATGAGCCGGGCAAAAATAGCAGAACGAATGGGGTTGGATGCGCAAAAGTTTTTAAAGACCTTTTTTGTCGGCGATTTAAAATTAAAAACAAAAGCAGATTGGGCCCGTTTTGAGACAGTTGTCGGCAGTATTTTTCATTCTCACGAAAGCGTGGTTGATGATCCTCGCAGTCCAAGGGGGCTATTAATTAAAAATATTTTATTTGCTTGCACCATTGTCGGGGCTATGATGATGGCTTATAAGAGTATTAAGCAAAAGAAATTAGTGGGCATGTTTACAGAAACAACCTTGCGCAAGCGAATCAATACAATTGACGTCAATATGCAAAAAATAATGCAGAGGTATATGTAGCCTGGACACGCTTTTTGTGTCCGGGGTTGTATGTGCATACGGATAGCTTTCGATACAACAATCCCGGACACAAAAAGCGTGTCCAGGCTACATTCTTCGTAAATAGGCTTTCCAACCGGCTTCGCGATATTTGATGGCTTCAGCCAAAGGGTCTTTCGCTTGAAGAATTCCACGACCAACAATAATCACATCCGCACCATGTTCAATAATCGCCAATTCGGGCGTGACATATTGCTGACCCAAGGCATCACCACCTGTACTCAATTTCACACCAGGAGTGAAGTTTATCCAATGCGGTTCACTCGCCACATTGTGTTGTGTGACAAAGCCAATCACAAAATCCGAATGATCTTTTGCCATCATTAATGTTTGCGCAACATAATCGGCATCCATTAAATGACCTGCGGAGCTCATTTCCGCTAATAAAATTAAACTGCGTTGTTTTTCTTTGCCAACACTGGCTAAGCCTTCAATAATGCCAGGTCCTGGTAAAACATGCGCATTCACCATGTGTGCCCAATCAGCGATACGAAAAATGCCTTTGCCATATTGGTGTTTGACAGTATTGCCGATATCAGCAAATTTACGATCTTCAAAAATTAAGAATTCATGTTTGTCAGCAATTTCTGCTAATTGTCGAGTGAGGGCAGGTGTGAAATCATCAATCATATCAATATGCGTTTTCAGCACGCAAATTTCAGGCCCTAATTGCTCAGCAAACTCTATTAATTCTTGGCCAGAATTAAGATCAGCGGATAAGGCTAAATTCGTTTTTTTGGCCGCCATTATGTTTAATAATTTCTTCGCAATAGGGTTGTGACAAAAATTAACGCGAGCTTGATAAGATAAGGCTTGGCGTTTCATTAGATATTTCTCTCAGCTAAAAATTTTTCAATGATGGTACGTTCACCAGGAGTAATTTTTTTACCATTGAGTAAAGTCATTAAAATTTGCGATAAGGTCAAAATAGTATGTACGCGAAATTGTTGTGCTAATGTTTCTTTGCCGCCTTGTTGGCGATCGATGAAAGCAATCACATCTTGCACTACTAATTCAGAACTAAGCAAATCAGCCGTTGTTTCTAAAATACTGCCACCTGTTGTGATCACATCTTCGATGACCAAACAAGTTTGACCGGCATTAAAGACACCTTCAATGGATTGTTTCGTACCGTAATCCTTTTTTTCTTTACGACGCATAATCATAGGCACATTGTGATCTAGCGATAAACAAGTCGCCATCGGTAAAGCCGTGTAGGGTACGCCGCACACTAAATCATAATGACATTGCTTAGTCTTTTCCCACATCGCAGTTGCGATATGACGCAGCAAATCAGGGTAGGAAATGATTTTACGTAAATTCATATAAATCGATGAGGTTTGCCCACTTTTTAAGACAAATTCACCAAATTGGATAGCGCCGATGTCGTAGAGTTTGTCAACGATGAGGGAGCTGTTGTTAATGGCTGTTGCAGTTGTCATGGTGTTTTCTCCTGTAGCCTGGACACGCTTTTTGTGTCCGGGTTTTGGTTTGTGGATACAACAACCCGGACACAAAAAGCGTGTCCAGGCTACTCTAATGTAATAAATACGCCGTTTACAAACACATAGCGCGGCCAACCTGTTAATTCAACACCACTAAAAGCCGACCAAGCACATTTTGTTTTTAATTTAGCAACATCTACTTTGCGTTTGGTATTCATATCCACCAAAACAAAATCATCTGTTTTATGCAAATTAAAAATTTCCTGCGCACGAGTCGATGTTAATTCAACAATACGATTGAGTGAAATAAAGCCGTTTTCAGCAGCAGTAATCAGTAACGGTAACGTTGTTTCAATACCTGGCATACCGGATGGGCATTCACCGTAGGGTTTGTTCTTTTCATTTAATAAATGCGGTGCATGATCTGAACCAATGGTATCAATGACTTTGTCACGCACTGCGTGCCAAACAGCTTCGCGATCTTGTGCCGATCGTAGTGGCGGATTCACCACCGCACAACCTTTCAAATCGGTATAAGCGGTATCATCTAAAAATAAATGATGCGGCGTAGTTTCTGCATAAACGCTTAAGCCTTCTAATTTCGCGCGCTTAATCAAATTTAATTCATCACTAGTGCTTGCATGCAAAACATATAATTTAGCTTGGTAGACACGTGCTAAGTAAATCGCTTTTTCAACGGCGCGTGTTGCTACTTCACTATCACGCACTAAAGAATGGGTGTGATAATGTTTTGACGGCAACAATTCTCTTTTTCGTTGATGGATTAATGCTTCATCTTCAGCATGCACGGCAACTAGTAAACCTAATCGAGCAGCAATTGCAAATACCGCATGCAAACTTTCATCATCATCAACAACTAAATTGCCCGTGCTACAACCCATAAATACTTTGACACCCACGACATCATTTTTAACGCGATGGATTTCACTCAAATGCTTTTTATCTGCGCCAAAATACAATTCATATCGTAGTGGAATACCAGCCCGTTGTAATTCTGAATCAATTAAAGCAACTTTTTCGCGTAATAATTCAGCCGAGACAGTAGGTGGAATAGTGTTTGGCATATCAAACACCGTCGTATAACCACCATGAATCGCAGCTCGCGCACCGGTTATCCAATCTTCTTTATGTTGCATACCGGGTGTTCTAAAGTGCACATGCGGGTCGATCAAACCTGGAAAAAGCGTGAGTCCTTCAGCATCGATAATTTGATTAAGGTGCTGCTGGTTGGGAATATTAACGTCGATAATCTGATTATCAAGTGTTGCAACATTTTTGATTTGCAGCATGGTGCCCTACATTAATTAAATATTTTTAATTTTAATTCATCACGATTAAATAGCTGATCACAGTAATGACAAAGCAATTTAACTTGTTTACTAAATTCTTGTATAAAAAACTCACTAGCAACCATTTCTGTTTGTGTAATACAAGCAGGATTTTTACAAATAAAAATATCCCGCATTTTTTCGGGCAAATGCGTTTTTATTTTTTTAATGACTTTAAAATTTTCGATTAAATTGATGGTAGCTTTTGGCGCAAAAACAACAATATCATTCGCTTCACTTTCACTCAAAATGCGATCTTCAATTTTAATAATGTCTTTAGTGCCAATACGCACACTAGGCAAATGCAAACCAATGGTAATTTTATTTTTGCAAGACCCTAGTGATAACAAATGAATAATGCGAGTCGATTGACCTTCAGTGATATGATCAATGACGGTGCCATTTTTAATTGCAGTGACAGATAATGTTTCACTCATGCGATATGCTCATTCAAAAGTAAGGATAATAAAGCTTGGCGTACAGGGACGCCATTAGCCGCCTGTTGGAAATAATAGGCAAAAGGAGTGTTATCAATCTCGCGCGGTAATTCATCGACTCGAGGCAGTGGATGCAAAATTTTTAAATTGGGTTTTGCAAAGCGCAGCATTTCAAGTGTTAATTGATAGGGTGTTGTGCGAATCAAGCGCGATTCCTTTGCAAACCGCTCTTTTTGAATACGCGTCATATATAAAATATCAATTTTCGGCAAAACTTCTTCGATATCTTGATGAAATGAAAAGCGCAATCCACGTTGCTTTAATTGATCACACAAAGCATCTGGCAATAGCAACATTTCAGGTGAGACCAAGTAAATACGCATATCATATAAGGCACATAAATTTAATAATGAATGCACCGTGCGGCCATGTTTTAAATCGCCAACTAAAGCAATCGATAAACCCTGTAATTGTTTTTGGCATTCTTGCATGCTGAATAAATCTAACACCGCTTGAGTTGGGTGTTGGTTAGCACCATCACCCGCATTAATAACAGGAACTTGTACCACTTCACTCGCCAGTCTTGCCGCGCCTTCTTGCGAGTGACGTAATATGATTAAATCGGCATAACTGCCCATCATTTTCATGGTGTCAGCTAAGGTTTCACCTTTTTGCACCGAGATGCTTTCAGTGCCTGTAAAACCTATGTTTTTACCACCCAAACGAATCGTCGCGGCTTCAAATGATAAGCGTGTGCGAGTGGAAGGCTCAAAAAAACAAGTAGCAACAATTTTATGTTGCAAGCAATTACTTTGCTTAATTTGTTTGTAATGTGTAGCGCGAGCTAATAATAACTCAACTTCCGGTAACGTGATGTGTTTGGTCGAAATAAAATGATTTTGATAAAAAGTGTTTTGCACTTGATCGACAACATTAAGCATTGATAAGCTCCATATCATGTATTTCGCGATTAGCAATTTCTTGCCATGAATGAACGGGTAATACCGCATCTTTTAATTCAATTAAACATTGCAACATGATTTGTGCTTTTTGCGCATTGGTAATAAGCGGAATATGATGATCGATCGCTAAACGTCGAATTTTAAAACCATCCGTATTCACTTTAGGAACTTGATTTTGCGGAATATTAATAATCAAATCAATTTTCCGCTGGGTAATAATGGTTTCAATGTTGGGTTCTTTGTTTTCACTGGTTTTGTAAACAAAATAAGTGGCAACACCATTTTTAAATAAAAACGTATGAGTGCCTTCCGTGCTATAAATTTTCCAGCCTAACGTTTCTAATTTATGTAAAAACGGCAATAATTTTGCTTTATAGGGATCAGCTATTGAAACCAATAAATGTTTATTGCGAATCGTTTGCTCGCTGGCAAGCCAAGCGCGCCAAAAAGCATCAATTAAATTTTCCCCTAAGCAGGCGACTTCACCAGTCGATGCCATTTCAATTTGCGGCACGGGATCTGCGCCTTTTAAGCGTTGATAGGAAAATTGCGGTGCTTTAACGCCCACATATTCTAAATCTAACGTTTGATAATATTTTTTCTCAACAATACCAAGCATCGCCTTGGTTGCGATTTCGATAAAATTATAATTTGTCACTTTCGAAACAAAAGGCAACGAGCGCGAAGCACGCAAATTACATTCAATCACTTGCAAGTGATTATTTTTAGCAATCAATTGAATATTAAAGGGCCCTGTGATTTGCAAGGCACGCACAATTTTTTGCGCAATTTTTTTTGTGCGTCGAATGGTTTCTAAATATAAATTTTGTGGTGGCAACACAAGCGTGGCATCACCTGAATGCACACCCGCATTTTCGATATGTTCATTAATCGCTTCAATAATGATTTGGCCATTATTCGCAATACCATCGACTTCTAATTCTTTAGCATCACTAATGAATTTTGAAATAACGACAGGGTGTTCTTTCGAAATATCAGCGGCCAACATTAAATATTTTTTTAACGCAATATTATCGAATGCTAGATTCATAGCAGCGCCCGATAAAATATACGAGGGTCGAATCACAACCGGGTACCCAATTTCTTGGGCAAATTTTTCAGCGCCTTGTAAACTGGTTACATGTTGCCAAGCCGGTTGATCGATGTTTAATTCATTTAATAATTTTGAGAATTTTTGTCGATTTTCCGCCCGATCAATGTTTTCGGCGCTGGTTCCCAACAAATGATAACCGGCGAGCGCCAATGGAATCGCTAAGTTATTAGCAATTTGGCCACCAACAGAAACAATAATGCCATAAGGATTTTCAATATCAGCGATATCTTGCACGCGTTCAAAGGTTAACTGTTCGAAATACAATTTATCAGATTCATCGTAATCTGTTGACACGGTTTCAGGATTCGAATTAATTAAAATCGATTTTTTACCCAGGGCTCGTAACGTGCGAGAAGTGTTTACTGCGCACCAATCAAATTCAACCGATGAACCAATCGCATAAGGGCCTGAACCCAACACTAATATCGCATTATCGTTACTAGCACTCACATCGCTTTCGCTGCCGTGATACGTTAAATATAAATAATTCGTTTGTGCTTCGAATTCACCCGCCAGCGTATCAATTTGTTTAGCAACAGGGGTAATACCGTGTTTTTTACGAAGCGTTCTGATATCACTTTCACTTTGATTAAAAAACTGTCCTAGTACTCGATCTGAAAACCCCATTTTTTTAGCTTGTGTTATTAGTTGAGGCGTACAGGCTGAGTTTTTTAATTGTTGTTCGCAGGCAACAATGGAAGCTACGTGCTCTAAAAACCAAGGATCAATTTGACTAAGTTGTTGCGCGTCTGAAACAGCACCGCCTTTTAACAAAAATTGATACAAAGCAAATAAACGTCTATCGGTTGGGTGTTCAATTTCATGTGCTGGATTTTCAATCGGGGTCGGATAATCACTTAAACAACTCGCACCAATATTTAACATACCAACGGCTTTTTGCAACGCTTCGGGGAATGAACGACCAATTCCCATCACTTCACCCACACTTTTCATTTCTGTGCCGATACCACGCCCAGCACTTTTTAATTTTTGCGTATCCCAACGAGGAATTTTGACAATTAAATAATCCAATGCTGGTTCGAAGAAAGCACAGGTTTTTTGCGTGACACCATTAATGATTTCATACAGTCGATACCCTAGTGCTAATTTAGTAGCAACAAACGCTAACGGATATCCTGTTGCTTTTGAGGCTAATGCACTAGAGCGCGATAAACGTGCATTGACTTCAATCACACGATAATCGCCATTGGCAGGGTTTACTGCAAATTGAATATTACATTCGCCAATAATGCCAAAATGATTGGCAACGGTGATGGCAATGTTTCTTAATAATTGGTGTTCTGCATTGGATAAGGTTTGCGCTGGCGCTACAACAATACTTTCACCAGTATGAATCCCCATCGGGTCCATGTTTTCCATGTTACAAATAGTGAGAGTATTACCATCGATATCGCGCACGATTTCATATTCGAATTCGCGCCAACCAAATAAATATTCTTCGATTAAAATTTGTGGCGAACCGGTAAAACACTCAGCCGCTCGTTGTCGTAATTCGTCGACATTAGCCACTTTACCAGAACCAAGACCACCTAACGAAAATCCAGAACGAATCATCAACGGATAACCAATTTGCAGACCTGCAATTTCCGCATCAGACATATTGGTAATCGCTAAACTTTTTGGTGTTTTAACCCCGATGGATAACAAGGCTTGTTTAAAAATATCTCGATCTTCTGTTTCGCGAATAGCATCAATGGATGTGCCTAATGGTTTGACGTTATATTTCGCCAACACGCCCGTTTCTTCTAACAATAAACCGAGATTTAACGCTGTTTGCCCACCAAAGCCCAATAAAATCGCATCTGGTTTTTCTTTTTCAATGATGCTGGTGACAATATCAAGTGTTAGCGGTTGCAAATAAACAACATCCGCCATTTGCGGGTCCGTTTGAATCGTTGCAATATTGGGATTCACTAAAACAGTTTGAATACCTTCTTGTTTTAGCGCCTTAATAGCTTGCGAACCTGAATAATCAAATTCACCAGCTTGACCGATACGTAAACCACCTGAGCCTAAAATTAAAACTTTCTTTCCCTGATAATGCATGTTTGCCTGCTTTATACATTGACCAAATCATAAAATTTTTTAAATAACCATTGGGTATCCATCGGGCCTGGTGCCGCTTCAGGATGAAATTGCACGGAAAAAAATGGTAAATGGCGATGTTCAATGCCTTCGATGCTTTGATCGTTTAAATTGCGAAAAGTCACTTGCCAATCGTTTGACAAGGATTTTTCATCAATGGCATAACTGTGGTTTTGCGACGTTAAATAACAGCGTTTTGTTGCTAAATCCATGCAAGGTTGATTATGAGCGCGATGACCAAACGGTAATTTATAAGTGCTAGCTCCGCCGGCGATTGCCATCAGTTGCGTCCCTAAGCAAATACCGAAGATAGGTTTTTTCTTAGCATAGGCTTTTTTAATAATGTTGACCGTTGTTTGACATTGTACCGGGTCACCGGGACCATTTGACAAAAAGACACCATCAAAGGGTTCATTGGTAAAATCATAATCGAAAGGTACGCGTTTTATTCGCACCGGAAACGCTAGTAGTGAGCGCAAGATATTTTCTTTCATGCCGCAATCAACGGCGATAATTAATTTTTCACCCGAACCATATTCGATCGGTTGCTCAATCGAAACACGTTTTACCCAGTCAATTTGATCAAAGGTTTCGAATGTATCAACTGAAGTCGAAGCCGGGGTAATGGCGCCAGCGATAACACCGTGTTTGCGTAACAATGTGGTTAAGGCCCGCGTATCAACATCGACAATGTAAGGAATTTGGTATTGTTCAAGCCAAGATTGCAGTGATTGTTCCGCTGCATAATTGGAGTGATGCTTTGCTAAATGCGTCATCACAACCCCTTTGACATGAATTTTAGCAGATTCCCAAGTCGAGCTATTCGGTACGCCGTAATTACCAATTAAAGGGTAAGTGAAAACTAAAATTTGACCCGCATACGATGGATCGGTTAAAGATTCTACATAACCTGTCATGCCAGTATTAAAAACAACTTCGCCGTCGTGAATAGCATTTTGGGATAAAGGAATGAGACCAGAGAAAGATTCTCCGCGCGCTAAACGTACACAACCGAGTTGCATTTCCATTGAGCTATTTCTCCGATTACTTAAATGCAGCTGAATAATGCGACACACGCCCGCGAGCTATGGTACCTCAACTTTTGTTACTCTGCATCCCTCTATTATAAAGGTTGATAAAAAAGCTATAGGTTGTTAAAGTTTTGATTAGAATGGGCAAAAAACTTTAAAGGGAATTGAGATGGATTTCAAAATATCTACCAAGATTGCCGCTCTCGTTGTTCTTGGCACGTTCGAAGCCAATAATGTTTGGGCTGATACTATTCCAGCTGCCGCAACTCCTGATCAAGTTAGTCGTGAATTATCGACAGAAATGCCTCAACCACAAGCACGCCCCTTGACACCGATTCAAGCACCGGAAGAAGCAGCGCCATCTCCTTTGATGGAGCAAGCAAAAAAAATTAAATTCGAATTAAATGGCATTGTGTTAAGTGGTAACAAAACCATTCCAACATCTGAATTAGAACAAATTTATAAAAAAGATTTACATAAAACCATCACGGTTGCTGATTTGTTTAACATCATTCAAACCATTACAAATTACTATCGCAACAAAGGGTATATTATTTCACGTGCCGTGTTGCCTCCTCAACACGTGAAAGGCGGTATCGTACACGTACAAGTGATCGAAGGATATTTAGGTGATGTGATTGTCACTGGTAATCCACGTGGTGCGAAATGCTTAGTGCAAAGTTTTGGTAAACAAATTACGAAAGAGCGACCATTAGAAATCAGTCGCATGGAAAAATATTTAACGCTCGCTAATGAAATTCCAGCAACATCAGTGCGCGCGGTATTATCGCCATCGAAAAAATTACCAGGCGCTGCAGACCTTAATTTAGTAACACAAAATCGTTTAATAACCGGTTATGTGTCATATGATAATTACGGTACGCTCTACATTGGTCCGCAACAGATGACAGCCAATTTGGGCGTGAATTCCGTGTTAAATTCTGGCGATGCAACCCAAATAACTTTCACCAAAACACCACGCGGTGGTGAATTAACTTATACCGATATCAACTATGATGCAGCGCTCAATGATCGCGGTTGGCGCTACACATTAGGCGGCACACGCGCGCACACACATCCATTATTTATTTTGCAATCGCAACAAGTTGATGGTGTGAATATGAATTACTATGCGAACTTAAATGTTCCAGTGATTCGCTCACGCGCTGAAACGTTGACATTGCAAGCAACATTTAATTATTTAGATTCGCAAGTAAATAACTTTGGTAACTTCGAATTGTATACCGATCACTTACGCAGCGTTGGTTTAGGCGCTATTTATAATTTTGCGGATAAATTCTTTGGCGCTAACTTGTTAAGCGGTCAAGTTCGTCAAGGCTTGCCATTATTTGGTTACAGCTCTAACTACAATCCTGATACAGCAACAACTTCTCGTCCAGGGGGTAGAGGCGACTATACTAAATTCGATGTAACAGCTAGTCGTTTACAAGCGATCAAAGGCCCAATTTCTGTTTACGGTATTTTCCGCGGACAATGGGCATTTAATCCATTGTTATCCTCAGAACAATTTACCTTTGGTGGTAGTCAATTAGGACGCGGTTATGATGTCGCTGAATTAATTGGTGATCGCGGTGCATCAGCCAGCGTTGAATTACGCTACGATATGCCATTTGAAAAATTCTTTGTGCAAAACGTGCAAGCTTATATTTTCTATGATGGTGGTTCTATCTGGAATTACAAGAGCATCACCGGTATTCCTACCAAACAAACCGCGCTTTCCACCGGTATTGGCGCTCGTTTCTATTGCACAAGATGGGTAAGCGGTAACATCATGTGGGCGCAACCTATCACGAAACAGGTGTCTGCATTACAAGCAACCAGCCAATTTGTATCATTTGGCGCCACCACCAATCGCGGTAACGGCGCCGCCCCTCGCGTCTTCTTCAGTATTGTCGCGCAGCTAGATTAATTGCAAAAAGGGTAAAAATGCTAATGTAGCCTGGACACGCTTTTTGTGTCCGGGGCCTTTCCCCTCCTATGCCACAAACCCTGGACACAAAAAGCCTGTCCAAGCTACACTTCGGGCCATTATCCGTTAAGCAGGTGAAGCCAATCATGACAACAACCAGATTAAAAAAAATCTCAATCATTGGTGATGGAACGTTAGGAACGTTTAAAAAGCGGTTTATTCGTCTGTTTAAATCAGATTTTAATGGGTTGGAAAAATTGGCAAATCAGTATGCTCACCTTGATACGTTGATCAATATTGATCCGAACGCAACCATTGAACAAATGGCGACAAAAGAGTTGGATAAATCTTATCAAGATTCTGATGTGATCGTCTTGATGCTAGGCCGAAACGATATACGCCATTTATTACTGCAAATCAAAGCGGGAAAATTAACCTCAGCACAGCAAGCGATAAAAGTAAAAGAATTGGCGAATCAATACAAAGCATTAGTAGAAAAAATGAGTTCAGCACATCCTAATGCCAGAATCATTATCGTCACACCTGCTTATTTTTATTTTCATCGCGAAATGGCACCCGATCAATATCCTGCCGATAGCTTGCGCGCGCTTAAACCCGCTCTGACGTTGGTGCATGGCGATGAAACAGATGCTATGCAGCGAGTGTATACAAAAATGTTTAGTGAATTAAAAATATTGGCTAATGCTAGAAATAATATTTCCTTTATTACTAACGCAACAGATGAATCCGCTAAGCTATCGTTAGCTTATCGCGCACCACTGACAGATTTAACTCAAGAAGCCAGTGTCAGAGTGGCTCAAAGTATTAATGGGGAAATTGCACATCCAAGGGATAAACAGCCGGATTTAACATTCAAACATCCACATGAATTTACTGATATGGAATCCCATCGAATACTTCAGGACATTTATGAAAAATGGCAAACACTTTCTGATGGAAAACAAAAGGAAGCTTGCTTTGAAGTCTATTCAACAGGTAAAAAATTGTTAGCCAATATGGCTAATCTCGACGATAAAAAAGAAGCGGTTGAATTGCGAGATTCATTAAAAGCAGCATTGGCAGTGTTAAATGATATGAAAGATGGCGCAGCTTTAATGGAATTAAAGCGATGTATTAAAGACGTGGCACCTGGAAAGCGAAACCTACGCGCTGCGTTTATGGGTGCTTTAATGATGTTATTCGGGGTGGCAATGATGGTTGTTGCTTTTGCAGTACCAAATCCAGGTTCTGTGCCAATAGCGGTATTAGGTTTTAGTATTGGTGTTGTCGGATTAGGCATGTTTAATGAAAATGCTAATCGATGTCGGATGGCTAAAAAATTAGATCAATTACGAGTTTCGGTGGAAGAGCCTTTGTTTGCGGCTTCGAAATTAAAAACGGCTTAGTGGCCTGGACACGCTTTTTGTGTCCGGGGGCTTTTCCCTTCGATTGACAAAAACCCCGGACACAAAAAACGTGTCCATGCTACGATGTCGTATTGGGGATGACCTTGTTGGTTTTGGCATGCATCAAATCTAAAAATATCATCAACGCTAATTGTTCTTTTTCGCGTAATTTTTCAAAATAATCATCTTCAAATAATATTTTTGCATGAGGTAATAATGTTTCTGCATTTATAAAAGAATTAATGTTCACTAAATCATTTTCCCAAGCAGGATTTAAGACATATTGCTCGCTCACCATATCAATCGCACGTTGCAATGCTTTTGTTAAGAAAATAACTAAGCCACGATCAGTTTTAGTGATTTCATTAACGTAATTGAAACAATCATCGTCTTTACCCCAATCACGCCAAGCATATAAAATCGGAATTAATTGCGGATGCAATAATAATCTTTCATCTTTTGCCCAGTATTGAATGCGATCGGCAGTTAGTTTTTTTAACGTATCCAAGTAGTGCGGTGACAAATCACGAAATTGATCCGGTAAATACGTTTCTTCAGATTGATCATGTTCTTTTTCTTGTTCTTTTAATTCATGCACAATGATGTAAATGCTTTTGTTGGCATTCATGATGGCATTTTTCATCACAGTATAACGGGCATCGATATCAGAATAGCGTTGTAACAAATGATGAATAATGCGATGAATGCGTAAACTCGTTGGTAAACTTAACGCATTTTCAATCCCGCTTGGGAATAAATCACCATCATCTAATAAAGAAGATATAATCGGCGAAATATTTTCCAGAGGAATCGTTAACAAGATAGGATCATCTAACATATTTAAAAAAGTGATCACACGATTATCTTGATTTAGGCGAGCTAGTGCATGATCGAAGCTAACCGCATCTTTTGCCGAAGCTAAAATAGTCTCAAACTCTGTTGTTAAGATGCTACCTGATTGCATAGATAAGCGGAAATAGGCATCAAATAAATCAGGGCTGCAGATGCGCAGTAATTTTCGAGCTAAAGCTTCATTGTGATAAAAAGTGAGCTCAGGTTGATAAATATGGTGTAATCGCGGGAATAATTTTAAAAATAATTCCAGTAATATTTCTCGTGGAATACCGTCACTACGCGATAAAATTTCTTCGACTCGTGCTTTATCGCGATTGATTTGAGTGTTATCAAAAGCATACACATTATCGAGTAAATCCGTGAATAAATCTTTATTATCACGTATGCCGCTATAAACTTGTGGTGTGAATACTTCCAGAGCCGTGAGAGCAAAAAAATCAACGGGATTGACGATGTCACGTAACCTAGAATAACTAAAACTCAAAATATTAATATAACGCGTGATATCGCGACCATTCGTGAAAAAATATTTTAGAGAACAATAATAAACATCTGCCCAATATTCTTTATTCCAGCTATCAACGGGCGCTAATAATACTAATTCTTCTAAATGTTGGTTCAATAGATTTTCAATATCAACCGCTGTGATTTCAGGGATAACAAATGGCAATTGAATCACTTTTTCAATAAATTCATCACCACCACCGCCTTCGAGTTGATCTAGCGCATGTGCAACTTGTTCTTTATCAAACGCTAATACATAAGTAGTGTTATTATAATCACCCATGGATTTTACTATCTGAAAAATTTGTTTGATTTCGTGACCATATAATCTAGAAATATTATCGATGACGATAATAATTTTATGCTTCAATTTTTTTAATTTTTCATTTAATTCGGCTTTAACTTTCGTTAAATCGCGACCCGATTCCCAACCGTAATCTTCAACTTTATTTTTATTAAAAATGCGATCATAAAGAGAACGCTTTTTTTGTAACACACTAGGCACAGGCTTGTGGGTGAAAAATGAAACATACAATTCTAATAAATAAATAATTTCATCGGCATCTTCTAAATAGGGTGCAGAACGCAGTGCTGAGGATAAACGACGAAAGAAACTATAAATTAATTCATTTTGCCCGGAATAACTCCAAGGGCTAAAATTTAAGATGATGGGTTTTTGATTATCTTCCATATTAGTGGCGGCAAAATTTAATTCTTCTATCATCATGTTGATCAAGGATGTTTTACCAACCCCCCAGTCGCCATACAAACCAATCACCATGCTTTCTATGTCGGTTTGGTCTAAAATGCAGCGAGCCAAATATTTGGCAAACTGAGCCCGATTTAATCGATCTTCTCGAGCGCATTGTATGGGGCGGTCAGCATCAAACATGGTAGCCTCGCAACTAAGACATAGATTGACTAAAGAGACGCTTAATATAATTATACCAGCAATAGCTTTCAGGCGTATTTTTTAGCCTATTTTCGAGATTATAAAGTGATAAATGATCATAAAAAAGACAGCTGGCAGGTTGAAATGTCCAATATAGTGACAGATCCAGCCGAGCTTTGGCAATTATTGGGTTTAGACCAAAGCTTATTGCCGAAAGCCTATTTAGCGGCGAAACAGTTTCCTTTGAAGGTGACGCATAGCTATTTGCAACGCATTAAGCGGGGTCATTTACATGACCCATTGCTAAAACAAGTGTTGCCTATCGATCTTGAATTAAATACCCATGATGATTATGTGAGCGACCCCCTAGCTGAAAAAGAGGCGAATCCGATTCCCGGATTGTTACACAAATATCATGGTCGAGTATTGGTGACATTAACCAGTGCTTGCGCGATCCATTGTCGTTATTGTTTTCGCAGACATTTTCCTTATGCTGACAATACACCCGGCAGACCAGGGTGGGATAATATCTTGGCGTATATCGCGAGTGACAATAGTATCGAAGAAGTGATTTTAAGTGGCGGTGATCCGTTAAGTGTGTCTGATCAATTGTTAAATCAATTTAGCCAACGCTTAAAATTAATTCCGCATGTGAAAACATTACGCTTGCATACGCGTTTACCGATTGTGTTGCCAAGTCGTGTCACCGCTTTATTATGTGAGTGGATAAAATCATTACCATTTTCAGTGGTTATAGTGTTGCATTGTAATCATGCACAAGAAATAAATGACGAAGTGTTGCAAGCCATAACACGCTTGCAAAATGCGGGCGCGCATTTACTGAATCAATCCGTGCTATTGCGCGAGATAAATGATGATGTTGAAACATTAGTGCAATTAAGTTCAGCGTTATTTTCTGCAGGTGTGATGCCGTATTATTTACACACTTTAGATAAAGTAGCAGGCGCCATGCATTTTGATATACCGCAGTCGAAAGCAACAGCGCTGCATAGCGGCATGATGAAACGGTTACCGGGATATTTGGTGCCGCGCCTAGTGCGTGAAGAACCAGGCGCAGATTCTAAGACGTTACTTTGAAGATTCGTTCGGTCTTTCCCAATTCATTGATCGTTGTTCAAGACGTTGCGTTAACGTTAATTGGTTAGCAGGCGCATCTTTAATGATGGTGGAGCCCGCACCAATGGTTGCATGATTGCCTACAGAAACTGGCGCTATTAATTTTGTACCCGAACCAATATGAACATGATCACCAATTTGTGTTTTATGTTTTTTCGCACCATCATAATTGCAAGTAATCGTGCCAGCACCGATATTAACGAATTTGCCAATATCACTATCACCAATATAACTTAAATGATTAATCTTACTGGCTTCGCGCACAATGCTATTTTTTACTTCCACAAAATTACCAATGTGCACTTCACGTTCTAACACGGTGCCTGGACGTAATCTAGCATAAGGGCCGATCACAGAATCATTAGCAACTTCTGCTCCATCTAGATAACTATTGGCATGCACTTTTACCCGTGCATCTAATTTAGTGTTTTTAATAAAACAATTGGGACCAATGACGCAATCATCGCCTAGTACAACGTGTCCTGTGAAAACAACATTGACATCAATGACAACATCGCGACCGACTTGCAATGTGCCGCGTACATCAAAACGATCAGGGTCTAAAATCGTCACGCCTTGTCGCAGGTAGTGATGCGCTAATTGTCGTTGATAAAAGCGCTCTAAGGCGACTAATTGCACACGATCATTCACTCCCATGATTTCTTCAGGGAAAGTAGGCGCTGCATCGAAAATAGGAATTTCATGAGAGACAGCTAGAGCAATAATGTCTGTTAAGTAATATTCACTTTGTTTGTTATCATTGGTTAAAGTCGGCAACCAAGTTTTTAAATTGCGCGCAGGCACTAAATAAATACCCGTATTGATTTCTTTTACTAGTATTTCTGTGGCGCTGGCATCTTTTTCTTCGACGATGCGGATGATTTGATTTTTTTTATCGCGAATAATGCGACCGTAGCCTTTGGCGTCAGTTAGCGTTGCGGTTAAAATACCAACCGCATTGGCAGGGACAGCTGCAATAAATCGTTGTAAGGTTTCTTCAGAGATTAGTGGCACATCTCCGGATAATATTAATACTTGATCATTTTCATTAATACTTGGCAGCGCACACATCACGGCATTACCCGTACCCAATTGCTGTGGTTGCAACACAAAATTAACCGGCATGCCGGCAAAAGCATCTTGCACGACTTTACCTTGATGACCATAAACAATAATGGGTTTTTTATCGGGACTGATTTTTAGGGCAACATCAATCACATGTTGTAATAACGGTTTACCAGCCAGCGGATGCATGATTTTAGGTGAATCTGAAATCATGCGTTTACCAAGACCTGCTGCGAGAATGACTACTTGAATACTCATGATATTGTCCTCTTACACAACCACTTCGGATGTTTGCAATTGTTTCATGAAAGATTGCACATTCGCATCGTCAAAAATGGACGCATCAATTGATAAAAAAGCAATATGTTCTAATTTATCGGAAATTGCATTAATCATTAGTGAAAATTTACCAATAGGGTTGACGGCATTATGTTCATTAACCACTAAAATCGGATCATCTTCGCCGCTATAGGATTGATGAGGTGTTTGAATTAATGAAATTTGCCAATCTTGATATTGTTTTGCGTGTTTTGCTTTAAATTGCAGTAATTCAGTTTTGACATGCTCTAAATCATGGCCATCTAAGCGTACGATTTTTGGTAATTGACGGGCATGAATGCGTTTTGCAATTTGAGTGGCTGCGTGATTATCGTTGAGATTCGCTAATTCTTTGATGAGGGCAAATACATCGTAATCACATAATTCTTTGTAACTTGCGTAATTGGCTTCAATGAATTTTGTTTTTAATGCATCAATGTCAGTACTTTTAGCGGTTGCTAGATTGAAATGATTCGCTGCAATTAAAAATTGACTCAAACTTAAATGACGAAATGGTTTATAAGGCTCGTGATGTTCTAAGCTTTCGGAAAGCAACGATAATAATTGCACTAATCCATGTTCTAGCGCTAATTTTTTTTGCGAATGATAAATGTTGCGTGTCATTAAGCGTCTTGCCATTAGGTAATGTTCAATCACACCAATACCTTTATGCGTAATCCCTAAGCGCTCACCTTCTTTTGATTCCACAATCGACATGCAATGCAATAACCAACGAAAATCAAATTCACCATAACGCACACCGCAAAAATGGCTATCCCGTAATAAGTAATCCATCCGGTCGGCATCTAATTGCGAGGAAACAATATCGGCTAACACACATTTTTCAACCGGACGGTGCATGATCATATCGGCGATTTGGCGGAATTTTTCGCTCGTTAAATGATAGCGAGGATTTTTACGATTATATTGTTGGAAAAATTCAGGTGTATCGTAATCGGCTAAAAAATGGGGTGTCCAATCTTCGTGACGAATTAATTTATTATGAAAAATACCTTCGAACGCATGTGAGAAAGGTCCGTGACCAATATCATGCAATAAACAAGCAATCATCACCAATTGTCGTTCTTCATCCACTAATCCAATTTTTTGCGCAATTTGGCTGGCGACATAGCAACAACCCAGGCAATGATTAAAACGGGTATGCACGGAGCCTGGGAAAATAAAATCACCCATGCCTAATTGCTTGATGTGACGTAAACGCTGAAAATGCGGACTATCAATGAATGGTTTGACCCAGTTATCTTCGATGGAGGTAAATTGCATGGTGCCATGCACCGGGTCTTTGATGACATGAAAATGGTTTCTATTCATTACGTTTAGCCGTTTAATTTAGGATAGTGACTATAATACGGCGTTCGCTACGTTAAAGCGAGTCTCCCAATTTCGGTATAATGCGACCCGTCAGGGTGTGGATCACTGCGAAAAAGCACAATTTCTTCGACAATCAAGGGCGTTAATTCGGGCACTTTAATCATATTGATGAAATTCATATTCAAACTTTTTGGTTGTTTGATGCGACCAAGCGTCATGTGCGCACGAAATAAACGTTTCTCGACGGGATAGGAGGTCGCTGCAATGCCTTCAGCTATGGTTTTTGCTAGCATTGTCAATTCAGGATGCACTCCCATTTCTAACACAATGACGCGAGGGCGAAAGGGGCTTGGAAATAAATTCAGCTTGCCGAAAGTAAGAGGTGGCAGTTTCACGCTGGTTTTAAGTTGTTCACGGACATTTTCCAGCAATAGCGGTACATGTTCGGTCTGCATTTCACCGATAAATTGCAGGGTAATGTGGAGATTATCGAGTGTCGTCCAGCGAATCGCATGATGGCGCGTGGTTTTTTTGATATCGCCCATTAATTTTTCCATGCTGGATTTTATTGCATCCGGAATGCTCAAAGCAAAAAAAACACGGACTCGTGGTGGGATCGTCATTCCATTTTTCCCCGTGATTGATTAATATGAATAACATACTCATGTGAACCACTTTCTGCTTAACTTAGGATTCCATTATGGTGAAAAAACGCGGTCTTGGTAAGTCATTAGATGCATTATTAGCCTATACCGGCTTGGAACCTGCACATGATAGCTCCTCTCAGGATGAAACATCTGAATCATTAACACAAATGTCTGTCGACCAAATCCAACGTGGCAAATATCAGCCACGCCGTGAGATGGACCCTGAATCCCTGGAAGAATTAGCAAACTCGATCCGCACCCAAGGTATTATTCAACCCTTGATCGTGCGCCCGATAGGTGATGGCTATGAAATCATCGCCGGTGAAAGACGTTTCCGCGCGGCGCAACTGGCCGGTTTAACGGAAGTGCCCGTTGTTATTCGCAATATTCCCGATGAAGCAGCGATTGCGATTGCCTTGATTGAAAATATTCAACGCGAAAATTTAAACCCAATTGAAGAATCGATGGCGATGCAGCGTTTAATTGATGAACTTGGCATGACGCACCAACAAGTGGCTGAAGCGATTGGTAAGTCACGGGCTAGTGTGACCAACTTGTTGCGCTTGCTCGCCCTCCCTGATGAAGTTAAAACCATGCTCGAACGTGGTCAAATTGAAATGGGGCATGCGCGTTGTTTGCTTGGTTTGCCAGAATCGGCCATTCAAGATGCGGCTAATATGATTGCCGCAAAGAGCCTTTCTGTGCGTGAAACGGAAAATTTAGTCCGTCGCCTGCATTCACCGACCTCCGCTAAAACCGGCAAACCAGCCGACCCTGATATCGTCCGCCTACAAGACCGCTTGACCAATCAATTAAAGTTGAAAGTAGCGATTCAGTGTAATGCCAAGGGCAGAGGCAAATTGGTGATTCATTATAAGAGTTTAGATGAGTTGGATATTTTGTTAGGTCAGCTGCAAGAAGCGTAATTTGTCATCCCGGAAATCGCCGCAGGCGATTGTCCGGGACCCACTCATGTGTTTACAAAACAATGAGCTTTGGATTCATGCGGGTGGACCCCGGACAATCGCCTACGGCGATTTCCGGGATGACAGGTACTTAAGGTTTCCTTCAGAATCGAAGTCTATAATAATATTAATAAATTGAGTTAAATGAGGGTGTTCCACATGGAAATGAAATTTGATCAAGCATCTAAAACGATCGATTATATTCTTGCGCACGACCCCTTGCATCCCATCACGATTGATTTCTATGCGCGCATCCGCCAACTCGTTTTAAAAGAAGATTTCGAAGCATTTTTAATGGATGTTTTTGCTGAAATGAATCTTATGCGCCATGAACGTGCCATTGCTCGTATCGAACAAGAAATGTCATGTGAAGAAACCGCGAAGTTGATTAAGTTATTTGAAATTTGGTACAAAGCACAACAAGTTGAAAATCAAGAAGCGTCACAAAATAAAAATAATGTCGATGAATTAAAACAACAATTAGCAGCACTCGTGAATGAGCAAGCGGATTTACATGCTGAATGGAAAACCGTGCATGCAGCAAAAGCAGATGCTGTTATGGAGCATATCATTAATAACAACATTGTATTGCGTGATAAAGATGGCGCAGCGCTTGAATTGAGTGACGAAAGAAAAGAATTAATTAAGCAAGGTTTCAACATAGCGCCCGCAGGATTTATTTGCACGAAGTTACCCTCACTTGGTCAGCAAATTGCAGCAGCAGATGAGTTGCTTTCAGAAGATGAACCAAATCCAATTTGCGTTAACATGGCTAGAAAAGGTAATTTTATAACACACTTAAATATGTTGTCGCGCATGACGAATGATTCAGATTTAACTGCTAGAGTGATGGGTTCGGATTTATTAAAAGTGAATCAACTCAATAAAGCATTATTTGATTCTGATATCTTTGCTAATGATGATGTTACTAAACTTGCTAAAATGATTCGTAAAGATGTTGGCATTCGCATGGAAATGGATTCGATTGAAAAGAAAATCAAGCAAGAAATCGCAAGTGCAAAAGCATCACATCGCAATTCACCTTTTGTGATGAAACCAACACCCGAAAATTCAAAGCCTAGAAAGTTTGATCCAACCGCATCCCCATTTAAAACAGATTTAAAAAAAGAATAATGATTCATTAAGGACACATGAAAAAAACCGGTATTTTACTCATCAATTTAGGTACGCCCGATCATTGTGATCGTAAAAGTGTGTATCGTTATCTCACCGAATTTTTAAATGATCCGCGCGTGATTGATTTGCCGACGATAGTGCGTTGGTTGTTAGTCAATGTGTTGATCGTGCCATTTCGTGCGGGTAAAGCCGCTCACGCCTATCAACAAATTTGGACGAAAGCAGGCTCGCCATTATTGGAACATTCAAAAGCATTGAAACAGGCTTTGCAAAATAAATTGGGCGGAGCGTATCAAGTTGCACTGGGTATGCGTTATGGAAACCCGAGCATTGAGAGCGCATTAGCAACATTAACCGATTGTCACACGATTCATGTCATACCGTTGTTTCCACAATATTCATCAGCTGCCAATGGTTCAGCCATTGAAAAAACATTAAATTTAATTAGCAAACAATGGAATATTCCCGCGATTCATGTGTGGCGAGATTTTTATGAGCAGCCGGCATTTGTTGCAGCATCCGCTGATTTAATTAAGCAAACCATGGATCAGCATAAAGTGGATGTGGTGTTATTTAGTTATCACGGGTTACCAGAGCGACACATTAGCAAAAGTGCGTGTAAAGCCGCTTGCGATCACGTTCATGCGTGCCCTGTGATGGATGTTAATAATCAATTTTGTTATCGCGCACAGTGTTATGCGAGCACGCGAGCGATTGCAAAACAAGCAGGGTTAACGGATCAGCAATATCGCATTGCATTCCAATCACGTTTAGGTCGCACGCCTTGGATTAAGCCCTACACAGATGTATTGTTGCCCGAACTTATTCAGCAGGGTGTTAAAAATATTGCAGTGGTTTGCCCTTCATTTGTGGCGGATTGTCTTGAGACGTTAGAAGAAGTAAATATTCGGTTGCGGGAGCAATGGCGCGCGTTGGGCGGCGAGTCATTTCAATATGTTCCTTGTGTAAACGATCACCCGATTTGGGTTGCAGGGTTGGCTGTCATCCCGGAAACGCCGTAGGCGTTGTCCGGGATGACAACGTTTATATTCCCAACCCCGTGATTAATAAAATATTTTAAACATGCGCGAAATACACCCATTTTCATGCTAAAATTCCTCGCAATATTGCTTATTTATCACGGGAAATTCATATGTGCGGAATAGTCGGTGCCGTTGCCAAGCGACCAGTCGCTGTCATGTTGTTAGATGGATTAAAAAAGCTCGAATATCGAGGCTATGATTCAGCTGGGGTTGCGGTCGTTGATGATGAACATGCCCTAAAACGCATTCGCGTTGTTGGCAAAGTCCGTGAATTAGAAACAGCCATGCATCCAAGCCCGTTTTTAGGTCACACCGGTATCGCCCACACCCGTTGGGCAACGCATGGTGCGCCATCTGAACGTAATGCACATCCTTTCACCTCCCATGATGAATTCGCTCTAGTGCATAACGGTATCATCGAAAATCACGCCGAATTGCGCGATCAATTAATTAAAGAAGGCTATCAATTTCATTCGGAAACCGATACCGAAGTTGCTGTGCATTTAATTCACCGCCATTTTCGTAAAAATAATGATTTATTAGCAGCGATTCGTGCTGCAACCGATGAATTAAAAGGTGCTTATGCGTTGGGCATTATTGCGAAACAACATCCAGGCCGTATGATTGCCGTGCGTCAAGGCAGCCCGTTAGTGGTTGGTAAAGGCATGGGTGAAAATTATTTAGCATCAGATCCATTAGCATTATTATCGCTCACGCAAGATTTTATTTATCTTGAAGATAATGATTTAGCGGATATCACCTTAGAAGGTGTGCAAATTTATAATAAAGAAAATAAAATCACTCATCGCGAACACCACACTCTCGCCATTCAAAGTGATTCTATCGAGCGCGGTGAATATCGTCATTACATGATGAAAGAAATCATGGAGCAACCAACAGCGATTAGTTCGTGTTTAGAAGGTCGCCTAGCTAAAGATCATGTGTTACCAGCCATCTTTGGCCCAAAAGCAGACGCGGTGTTTGCGAAAGTAGAACACGTGCATTTAATCGCATGCGGTACCAGTTATCACGCTGCCATGGTTGCGCGTTATTGGATAGAAGCATTAGCGGGCATTCCCTGTTCAGTAGAAGTGGCTAGTGAATTTAGATATCGTACGATTGCACCGATCAAACGTAGTTTGTTTGTGACATTATCGCAATCAGGTGAAACTGCAGATACGTTAGCTGCAATGCGACTAGCGAAAAAAATGGATTACTTAAGTACTTTGGCAATTTGCAATGTGCCAGGTAGCACCATGATGCGTGAAGCGGATTTAAGTTTTTTAACGCGCGCAGGGATTGAAATTGGTGTCGCTTCCACTAAAGCATTTTTAACACAATTAACCGCTTTATTTTTATTAGCATTAACACTGCGCCGCACGCGCGCGCATGATGCTAAATTAGAAACTGAGTTAGTGCAGCAATTAGAGCATTTACCAGTTTTAATTTTAAAAGTATTACAACAAGATAAAGCAATTGCCAATTGGGCGAAAGCATTCACCAACAAAGAACATGCGATTTTCATCGGCCGCGGTATGTTATATCCAATTGCCTTAGAAGGCGCATTAAAGATGAAAGAAATTTCATACATTCATGCCGAAGGTTATCCATCAGGTGAATTAAAACACGGCCCGCTTGCCTTGGTTGATAACAACATGCCAGTGATTACGACTATTCCAGGCGATCACTTATTAGAAAAAAGCATGTCGAATTTACAAGAAGTAAAAGCGCGCGGTGGTAAATTATATGTATTAACCGATCAAGTGCATTTATTTCATCAAGAAGCATTTTCTGATGCGCATATTATTGCGATGCCATCTATTCATGCCTTATTGTCACCAATACTTTACACGATACCTTTACAATTACTTGCCTATCACGTCGCCGTATTAAAAGGCACAGACGTCGACCAGCCACGTAATTTAGCGAAATCAGTCACCGTTGAATAAAGTAGCCTGGACACGCTTTTTGTGTCCGGGTTTTTTTGTTAAACGAAGCGGAAAGCCTCGGACACAAAAAGCGTGTCCAGGCTACAAAAAATCTCCCCGTTTTAATTCCCGCCACTACAAATAAATTTCAAATTACCCAACAAACCCCATTGGGGTTGATATTGATTATTTATCGAGGTAAAATATGGAAGTAACAATCCTAGTTTCACAAACAGTGGTTGAAACATCTGAGTTTATAAAGCAAGCAAAGATTTGCATGGATGAAGAAACACGTGATTTATTTATTATTTCCACGATGAAAATATACCAATCTATCTTTTTACGGTTTATCAGAAAAGCAGGAAGGTAAATATTACGCAAGAAGAGAAAAATGTTTTATATAAAATTATTAAATTGATTGTAAAAGAATCTTTGGAGGAATAGCGATGAGTAAGATCGGTGAAAGCATATTAAAGGGTGCAAAAGAAGCGCTTGCTCACGCACGAGGTGAAAAAACAAAAGTAAAAATACATAAATTGAGAGTGCCCAAGCACGTAGATGTGAAATCGATTCGTGCTAAATTACATCTGACTAGAAAAGAATTTGCTGATAAATATGGATTTAGTATTAGAACATTGGAAAAGTGGGAGCAAGGTGTTAGAGAACCTGAAGGTGCAGCAAGAGCCTATTTGGTTGTCATCGAGCGTAACCCAAAAGCAGTAGATGCAGCTTTAAAGTAGCCTGGACACGCTTTTTGTGTCCGGGTTTTTTTGTTAAACGAAGCGGAAAGCCCCGGACACAAAAAGCGTGTCCAGGCTACAAAATCTCCTTAATTAATCCGGGTCCGCGATACACTAATCCCGTATAGACTTGCACTAACGCCGCTCCCGCTGCTATCTTTTCATCAGCTGAGGCTTTATCCATCACTCCACCCGATGCAATAATCGGAATCGAAGTATCCAACATCATTCTTAATTTCTTAATGATGCTGGTACTTAATGCAGTTAACGGCTTACCACTCAATCCACCTGCCTGGTTTGCATCAACATGATCAGTTACCCCAACTCGCGATAAAGTGGTATTCGTTGCAATGACACCATCGATCTTCTGTTTATTTAACGTAACCGCAATCGCATTCAATTGATCATCCGTTAAATCCGGCGCAATTTTCACAACCAAAGGCACATATTTTTTTTCACTAGCAAAAACCTGATCTCGCTCAGCTTGCATCCGTGAAATTAATTCACTTAACGCATCACCCATTTGTAATTCACGTAAGTTTTTAGTATTAGGTGAAGAAATATTAATCGCAATGTAACTTGCATATTTCCAAAGTTTACGAAAACCAATCACATAATCATCAACAGCATTTTCAATCGGTGTTGCCAAATTTTTCCCAAGATTAATGCCAAGTATTCCACGATATTTCATTTTACTTAATTGGTCAGCGACATAATCCGCGCCTTTACTATTAAAACCCATGCGATTGATGACCGCTTCATCTTGCTCTAAGCGAAAAATGCGCGGCTTAGGATTTCCTGGTTGCGGTAAAGGTGTCACGCTACCAATTTCGATAAAACCAAAACCCAACATCGCCAAAGCATCAACATAATCCCCATTTTTATCAAGCCCTGCCGCGAGACCTAATTTGTTGGGAAAAGTAAGACCCATGATAGAGACGGGGGATGACGAGACTTTTGGAAAAAGGAAGGCAACACCCAAGCGATTAAGTATTTTAAGCGCAGATAAAGATAAATTTTTGGCATTCTCAGCGGACAGTTTAAAAAGTAATTTTTTAATCATTAAAAACATAAATCACCGTCACCAAATCCAATAAATTACCATTAAAATGTAGCCTGGACACGCTTTTTGTGTCCGGGGTTGTTGTATCTGGACGCATTTGTATGCACAAACAAACCCGGACACAAAAAACGTGTCCAGGCTACTTGCTTAAATAACTTGCCATTAATACTTTCGTGCCGATTTTCGCAAAGCGAACAGTGACTTTCATGTCATCGCCATCACCCTCACAATCAATCACTGTGCCATTGCCAAAAATACGGTGATTGACTTCTTGGCCAACACGGAACATGCCAACCGCTTCAGGTTGATAAGCATTACTCATACCAACCGGTCGTGTGACTTTGGTGCGAAAACGCACTTCATCAATCAGCTCCGTTGGGATTTCATGTAAGAAGCGAGAAGGGCGGTGATAGGCTTCTTTGCCATACATGCGGCGTAATTCGGCATACGTCATGAATAATTTGCGCATCGCGCGTGTCATGCCGACGTAACATAAACGACGTTCTTCTTCTAATTTCACGGGATCATTCATCGATAAGAAATGCGGGAATAATTCTTCTTCACAGCCACCTAAGAAAACAACAGGGAATTCTAAGCCCTTAGCAGAGTGCAAGGTCATCAGTTGCACGCTATCTTCATATTCATTTGCTTGATCATCACTGGATTCTAGTGCGGCATATGCTAAAAAGGCGGTTAATGGCGGCAAATCATCAGCAACACCTTCTTGTGAAAATTGATGTGCTGCATTCACTAATTCTTCCAAGTTTTCGATGCGCGTTAAACCTTTTTCACCTTTTTCTTTGCGATAATGCGTCATCAGACCACTAGCATTTAACACATGTTCGACTTGTTTATGCAAAGGCAAGCCTTCAGTACGTGCTGTCATGCTATCAATCATGTTCACAAAGGATTGCAAAGCAGTTTCAGCGCGAGCAGGAAAAGCGCGTTGATCTAGCAATGCTATTAACGCAGACCACAAATCACTCGCATTATTTTTCGCATGCTCTCTGATCGCCACCATGCTTTTATCACCAATACCACGCGTTGGTGTATTGATAATCCGTTCAAGAGCCGGATCATCACCGCGATTGGCGATCACACGCAAATAAGCTAAAGCATCTTTAATTTCTGCACGATCAAAGTAACGTAAACCACCATACACGCGATAAGGAATACCAAATTGCATTAACGCTTCCTCAATTACCCGCGATTGTGCGTTTGAACGATACAAAATCGCCATATCACGTAAACGATAATCTTGGCGTAAATCACGTATGCGATTCACAATATAAAATGCTTCATCGGTTTCATTGAATGCGGCATAGATAGTAATTAATTCACCATCTTTTCCTTCCGTCCAAAGATTTTTACCTAAGCGACCTGAGTTTTGCGAAATTAAAGCATTCGCTGCTTTCAAGATAGTACCCGTTGATCGGTAATTTTGTTCTAGGCGTATCACTTGCGCGCCCGGGAAATCTTTTGAGAAGCGTTGAATGTTTTCAATACGCGCACCGCGCCAACCATAAATTGATTGATCATCATCACCCACAATCATCACAGCACTTTCACTGCCTGCAAACATTTTCAACCAAGCGTATTGAATCGTATTGGTATCTTGAAACTCATCGACTAAAATACAACGAAAACGTTGTTGATATTGTTTACGTAAAATATCATTCGATTTTAATAAGCTATACGTTTTCAAAAGCAAATCAGCAAAATCAATGACACCAGAACGCAAACAAGCCTCTTGATACGCTTGATAAATTTTCACAAACGTTTGGCCGGCAAAATCGCGAGGTTCCACTTGATGTGGTAAGCGGCCTTCTTCTTTTTGCGCATTGATAAACCATTGTAATTCTTTCGGCGGGCAACGCTCTTCATCAAGCCCAAGCGCATTGATGGTGCGCTTGATCATACGGAATTGATCGTCAGAATCTAAAATTTGAAAAGTAGGTGGCAAACCAGCCTCAACGTGATGAGCGCGCAAAAAGCGATGCGATAAACCGTGGAAGGTACCAATCCACATGGTTTTTGCAGGCACATTCAGCATAGTCTCAATACGGCCACGCATTTCATTGGCTGCTTTGTTGGTAAAAGTCACTGCCATGACATGAAACGGGGAAATCTTTTCCATCTCAATCAGCCACACCAAACGATGCGTTAAGACCCGTGTTTTGCCGCTACCCGCGCCGGCCAAGATCAATTGATGACCAATAGGAGCTTTCACTGCCTCTTGCTGTGCAACATTTAAAGAATTAAGTATCATGTTTATGTCCATATCGGTATTGTTTGCTGACCTTGTTAGAGGAATCAGATTTGCGAGCCACATTTATTTAGGGTGTATTATGTCATCACATTATCAAAAAGCGTATTTTCTTTTAAGCGCCGCCGAAGTTACCCAATTGCCGCCAGACGAGGGCATCGAAATTGCCATGGTAGGTCGCTCAAATGCCGGTAAATCCAGCGTATTAAACAAGATTACCAACATCAAAGGTTTAGCGCGCGTCAGTAACACACCCGGCCGCACGCAATTAATAAACGTGTTCATCGTCGATGATGGTCGAAGATTGATCGATTTACCTGGCTACGGCTTTGCAAAAGTGCCATTGGCTGCGAAAAAGAAGTGGCAAAAATTAGTCGACGGTTATATCCAATCCCGCGAATCGCTAAAAGGCTTAATCATGGTCATGGACATCCGCCACCCCATGAAAGACTTAGACCAACAATTATTACAATACTGCGACGAACAACAATTAGCCGTCCACATCCTTTTAAACAAAGCCGACAAATTAAGCAACAATGAAATCAGCAAAAAAGTCGCCTTCGTCGAAGAATGCCTAGCCAGCTACAGCAGCAACATCACCTACCAAGTCTTCTCCGCCCTCCGCGGCCTAGGCGTGAAAGAGTTGCATGGGCTGATGGATGAATGGATGAAGTATTAGTAGCCTGGACACGTTTTTTGTGTCCGGGTTTGTTTGTGTGGCCACGAAACCCGGACACAAAAAACGTGTCCAGGCTACCTTAACTAGGACGTCGTTTAGGGAAATTTCATGGTATAATTAAGAACAATCATGGAAAAGAGCTCTCCCAAATGGACTATTTGGAAAACCGCACTTTCGATGAAATCAATATTGGCGATTCTGCCAGTTTAGTCCGCACCTTAACCGAAAAAGATATTCAAGTGTTTGCCATCATGTCTGGTGATATTAATCCGGCGCATGTGGATATTGAGTTTGCGCATAGTGATATGTTTCATAAAATCATTGGGCATGGGATGTGGAGTGGGGCGTTGATTTCGACGGTGTTGGGGACGCAGTTGCCGGGACCTGGTACGATTTATGTGGGGCAAACCATTCGATTTAAAAAACCAGTGGCGATTGGTGATACGTTGACAGTGACAGTCACTGCGATTGAAAAAAAAGAAGAAAAAAAACGCGTCATCTTTTCTTGTGAATGCCGCAATCAAAAAGATGAAGTGGTGATGGAAGGGCAAGCGGAAGTTATTGCGCCAACAAAAAAAATTCGCCGCAAAAAAGCAATCATGCCAGAAATTAGTTTGCGCCGTCCTTACTCGTTATTTGATGTTTATTTAGAAAAAGCAAAAACACTTGGCGCGCTCACGGCGGGCGTTATTTTTCCAGTGCATAAAACAATTATTCAAGCTGTGCATGCATCCGTTGTGGCTGGCATGATTAAACCAATTTTAATAGGCCCACCAGATTTAATAAAAAAAGCAGCAGATGAGGCAGAAATTGATATTAGTCAGTATCAAATGATCATCGCTGAAAATGTCCATGTCGCAGTAACAAAAGCCATTAGCTTAGCGCGCGATGATGAGTTAGGTTTGTTAATTCGAGGCGGTGCTACCAAAGAAGAATTATTGCATGCGATGCAAAAACATGAGAAAGGATTAATGACTAATACGCACATCAGTTATGCCTCTGTATTAGATGTTCCAACTTATCCGAAAGCTCTCATTTTAACAGATACATTAGTTAACATTGATCCTAATTTAGAAGTGAAACGTGACATCACGCAAAACGCGATTAATTACGCGCACGCATTAGGAATCTCTGAACCCAAAATTGCTATTATTGCAGGCATGGACACAGTTGCATCATCAATGAAATCAACCGTCGATGCTGCCGCATTATGTAAGATGGCAGAGCGTGGCCAAATTAAAGGCGGTGTGTTAGATGGCCCATTAACATTTGATAACGTGATTTCAAGTGAAATCGCAGCACAAAAAGGCATTGTTTCTGTGGTTTCAGGCGATGCTGATATTTTAGTTGTTCCGAATGTAGAAACAGGCAATATTTTGGCGAAACAATTAGAATACTTAGCTGAATCACGCAACGCTGGTTTAATGTTAGGCGCACGTGTGCCGGCACTGGTTAGCCATATCAACGATATTCATTTAAGCGTTGTTTCGTGCGCATTAGCCATATTGAATACTCACCATGAAAGGAATACAAAATGAATAAAGAAAATCATTCAGACAGCAATCAATGGTACACATTGTGGTTGCAGCAAACGCAAGCATTCTTTCAAGCCAATGATGAAAATTTAAAAAAGATTTTTAAAGACATGCATCCTGAGAAACATCAGCAACAATTAGAAGCTTGGCTTGAAACCTTAAAACAACATTGGCAAATGATGTCCTTGGGCGAACAGCAAAAAAATTTCCAAGCACAATGGCAAGCCATGTTGCAAATGTGGAATGAAGCGGCTGATTTAATGATGAAAGAATGGCTAAAGCGCGGTGTTAATCAACCTATACATAACGCCCATGAATTATATGAACTATGGCTAAAATGCTGCAGCGATGTTTTTAAACAACATTCGACCACGCAGCGCATGAAAGACAACTACAATGAGTTTGTCACCGTAGCCATGGATTTTTGGCGTGGGGTATTGCCTAAGTAACTCGCCTAATCCAAACAAAAATGCTAGCATCTCACCAATTTGTGAGAGGCTATGTCATGACATATAAAGTAACAAAACAATTTGGCAATAATCGCGAAATAGATAGTGGCCAATTCAAAACCTTATCTGAAGCTAAAAAATACTTAACAGAGCAAAGCCAAGCAGACGCTATTATGAAAGTGAAATCCATTTATCGCCTATATGAATGGGATGATTTGATCGAAGAGTGCCATTCCGATCGAGTCGTCGTTGCAACGTCAAGTGGCGATAGTGAAAGCCATGGTAAAGGCTCAGGCGTCAAACCCACACCATTAAGCACAGTACCAAGACCACCAGGCACCCCGCAAACTTGGCCGCAACGAGATGAGGATGAAGATAAGTAATAACTTTGTCATTGCGAGGAGCCGTAGGCGACGAAGCAATCCAGTTTTTGATTTTCCTTAAAAGCTGGATTGCTTCGTCGCCTACGGCTCCTCGCAATGACGTTATGGTTGCGGTATCATTTTCAAAATGACAGGAGTCTTTCATGTTTAAGCAGATTATGCTGTTTTCGCTCGGCCTCGTCTTGATGACCGCGGCAGTGGCAAGTGATGATGATCATGTACTGAATGCAAGTGAACGTGCCCGTTTATGTCGTTGTGTCCCCGGTGACCAATGCTGGCCAAACGCCAAATCATGGAAAGGGTTGCAAGGTAAATTGCTCAGTCGCTTAACCCCTTTTGATTTACCTTCAGAGCAAGGCATACCGATTAGTGGTTATATTCTCGAAGCACAAACAGCTAAAGACATTGCAACCACGCTTAAATTCGCACGCAATCACAAATTAAAATTAGCTAGTAATGATTCTCTGACAACAGATGGTTTAGTCATCGATACCAAAAAATTACGCAGCATCACTATCGAGCCCGCATTCACACCTAAAGGATGTTTAATGTCAGAATATCGATTGCCTGCTGTTACCATCGGCGCAGGCGCAAGTTGGTTAGATGCATTTAATGAAGTCGCGACTAAACAACATCGCTATATTCAAGGCGCTGGTTTTTCATCAACGGGAACCATCGATCATTTTACCCAATCCGGCGGCTTAAGCGGTTTTACTAAAAAATTCGGCACATCTGCTGCCAATGTTTTACAAGTAGAGGTTGTGACTGCTAATGGCGATGTAGTCATTGCGAATAATTGCGAAAATACAGATTTATTTTGGGCGATACGCGGCGGCGGCGCTAGAACATTTGGTATTGTCACGAGCATGACATTTGCAACTTATCCATTGCCAACCTCAGCCGGTGTGTTTAAAGCAACCGTGACTGCAAAAACAGATGCTGCTTATCACATTTTATTAGAACAATATTTAGTGTTTTTCCGCCAATATTTAAATAACGATCATTGGGGCGATAAATTTACCTTTAATAAAAATAATCAAATTAATATCGCATTATTATTTCGAGATTTAGACGAGCAAGAACTTGTCAAAACGTGGCAACCGTTCCAAGAGTGGATTGCAAAAAATGAATCGGTTTATTCAATGCAATCGGAAGTAGTCAATATCCCAGCCGATAAATTATGGAACAAAGCTTTTCTTGAAAAGAAATTTCCAGAAATAGCCGCGACCAATGAAAATACCGTCTTTTTTCAATCATGGTGGTTACCACTGCATTTATTCGAAGATGAAAATATAAAATCATTATCGAATATGATTTTTAAAGCATCGCGTGTGAGTGATGTTAGTTTTCAAATCGATAAAGGCTTAGCAGGATCGACCATTGATGCTATGCAACGCACCAGTAACACAGCGACTAATCCAAATGTGTTGCAAGCGGCAGCATTAATTGTGATGAGTACAGATGATGTCGATCAAATTAATCATATTAATCAAGCGATGTCGGCATTTAAAAATGCAGCACCGAATGCAGGCACTTATTTAAACACAGCAGATTATGTCGCTAAAAATTGGCAAACGGTTTTTTGGGGCACGAATTATCCGCGCTTGCTTGAGATAAAAAATAAGTATGATTTAGCGGGAATGTTTTATTGCGAGCAGTGCGTGGGAAGTGAAAAGTGGCAGAAGGGTGGGGTTTGTTTGGCAAACGCCTAACTAATTAACGTGCCCGTGAACGTGCCCGCGTGCGTGCCCGTCTTTTATTGTTCTTAAGAGCGGTAAAGACGGGCACGCACGCGGGCACGCTCACGGGCACGATTAACTAATCGCTAGTTTTGCAACGCCTCTACAACCTCTTGGCAATTTATTGCCTCTACGGGCTCTTTCACCCACGTAATTTTTCCAATCACTTGGTTTCATTGTGAAGCTACGACCATCACCCACCACCACAAGATTTTGGTCATTGGTAAGTAATGCAATATCTAATGCAAACTCTTCGCGTGATGCAACTTTCGCACCAGGAATGCTAATCATTTTATTGCCTTTACCTTTTGCTAATTGCGGTAAATCTTTCAAAGCGAAAATTAACAAGTTACCAATATTAGTCACAATCGCAACAAATTGTTTTTCAACATCAGTAACTAATCGTGGAATAAGTGGTTTTGATGAATTTGGTAAAGACAACATCACTTTACCAGCACGGTTTTTAGCATATAAATCGCCTAATTTGACGATAAAACCATATCCGGCATCAGAAGCTAATACATACAATTGTTCAGGCTCACCCAACATCGCACCAATAAATTCAGCGCCTGGTGGTGGGTTTAATTTACCGGTTAATGGCTCACCTTGACCGCGCGCAGAAGGTAAGGTGTGCGCTGGTAAAGAATATGAGCGACCCGTCGTATCTAAAAACGCTGCTTGTTGATTGCTGCGACCAATCGCCGCCACTCTAAATTGATCGCCTGCCTTATAACTTAAAGTAAGTGCATCAATTTCATGACCTTTCGCAGCGCGAATCCAACCACGTTCCGATAAAACAATGGTGATGGCTTCTGTTGGTAAAATTTCTGTTTCTTTCATTGCTTGCGCTTCTTTGCGCACGATTAATGGTGAACGACGCTTATCACCATATTTTTTGGCATCCGCTAATAATTCTTCACGAATTAATTTTTTCAATTTAGCAGGGCTGCCTAAGGTGGATTCGATGTTATCGCGTTCTTTGGTTAAATTATCTTTTTCAGTGCGAATTTGCATTTCTTCAAGTTTAGCGAGGTGACGCAATTTGGTGTCTAAGATCGCATCGACTTGATCATCGCTTAGTTTGAAGCGTTTTATTAAAACAGGGCGCGGTTCATCTTGTGTACGAATAATATGGATGACTTCATCTAAGTTTAGATAAATCGCCATCAACCCTTCTAAAATATGTAAACGGTAGTTGATTGCATCTAATCTAAATTGCAAACGACGTTTAACGGTTGCTAAGCGATATTCTAACCATTCCGTTAAAATGGTTAGCAAACCCTTTACTTGTGGTCGGCCATTTAAACCAATCATGTTTAAATTAACGCGATAACTACGTTCAAGATCCGTGGTTGCAAATAAGTGATCCATTAATGCTTGGACATCAACGCGATTTGAGCGCGGAATAATAATCAAACGAGTTGGATTTTCATGATCTGACTCATCACGCAAGTCAGAGACAAGCGGTAATTTTTTATCTTGCATCTGTTGCGCGATTTGTTCCAAGATTTTTGAACCAGAAACTTGATAAGGCAGCGCAGTAATGACAATTTCGCCATCTTCTTCTTCAAAAACAGCGCGCGCACGCACAGAACCATTACCCGTGCGATACATTTCTTTAATATCTGCTTTTGGTGTAATGATTTCAGCATCCGTCGGATAATCAGGACCGGATACGTGATGCATGATATCGGCAAGCGTTGCTTTTGGTTCATCAAGCAAGTGCACGCACGCATCGACTAATTCACGTAAATTATGCGGTGGAATATCGGTTGCCATACCAACGGCAATACCGGTTGTGCCATTTAATAACACATTGGGAATGCGCGCAGGTAATAAAGAAGGTTCACGCAAAGTACCATCGAAGTTAGGCACCCAATCAACCGTGCCCGATTCAAGTTCCGATAATAATAAATCCGCATAACCTGATAATTTAGATTCGGTGTAACGCATCGCAGCAAATGATTTTGGATCATCAGGTGAACCAAAGTTACCTTGACCTTCAATCAAAGGGTAACGATAAGAGAATGGCTGCGCCATTAATACTAAAGCTTCATAACAAGCTGAATCACCATGCGGGTGGAATTTACCTAACACATCACCGACTGTGCGCGCACTTTTTTTCGATTTAGCGCCTGCTTTTAAGCCTAACTCTGACATCGCATAAATAATGCGACGTTGTACGGGTTTTAAGCCATCACCAATATGCGGTAATGCGCGATCTAAAATGACATACATAGAGTAATCGAGATACGCTTTTTCAGCGAATTCAGATAATGCAATGTGTTCGATATTGTTGGCAGTAGCCATTTTTTGTAACCTCTATTTTATCTCAGCGATATGGCCTTTAGCTTCTAGCCATGATTTTCTATCCGATGCGCGTTTCTTTGCTAACAGCATGTCGAGCATTTCATCTGTTTTATCTTTTGCTTTAATGGTTAGCTGCATTAAACGACGAGTATCAGGATCCATTGTTGTTTCGCGTAATTGCAATGGATTCATTTCACCCAAACCTTTAAAGCGAATCACATTCACTTTTGGTTTGCGTTCTTTAAATTCGGCACTGATGCGATCTAACACACCTTCTTTTTCAGCATCATCTAGCGCGTAATACACTTCTTTGCCATGATCGATGCGATATAAAGGTGGCATCGCAATATAAACATGGCCAGCTTCGACCAGTGAGCGAAAATGTTTAACAAATAAAGCGCATAGCAAGGTTGCAATGTGATTACCATCGGAGTCAGCATCGGCAAGAATACATATTTTACCGTAGCGCAAATCATCTAATTTATCAGAAGCAGGATCAACCCCAATCGCAACTGAAATATCATGAATTTCTTGTGACGATAAAATCGCACTAGAATCCACTTCCCAGGTATTTAAAATTTTACCGCGTAACGGCATGACAGCTTGAAATTCACGATTACGTGCTTGCTTAGCCGAGCCACCTGCAGAATCCCCTTCGACTAAAAATAATTCACTGCGCGTCACATCTTGCTGACTGCAATCAATTAATTTGCCAGGCAAAGCAGGACCTGATGTGATTTTTTTGCGTTGCACCGTTTGGGCTGCTTTCATGCGCTTTTGGGCATTGCTAATCGCTAATTGCGCTAATGCTTCACCGACGGCGACATGTTGATTTAAAAATAAAATGAAAGCATCTTTCACTACGCCTGAAACAAATGCGGCGCATTCGCGTGAAGATAAGCGTTCTTTGGTTTGACCAGAAAATTGCGGTTCATTTAATTTAACCGACAAAATGTAACAGCACTGTTCCCAAAGATCGTCAGCGGTTAATTTAACGCCGCGTGGTAATAAATTTCTGAATTCACAAAATTCACGTAAGGCATCTGATAAACCGGTACGAAAACCGGAAACATGAGTGCCACCTTGTGCTGTTGGAATTAAGTTAACATAACTTTCTGTTACTAAATTGCCACCATCTGGTAACCACGCAGCTGCCCAATCAACGGCTTCACGTTCACTGCTGAAAGAACCAACGAATGGTTCATCAGGAATTCGTTCATCTTTGCCTAGAGCGTCTTGCAGATAATGACTCAAACCATTTTCGTAATACCATTCTTCGGATTGATTGGTATATTCGTCTAAATAAGTAACATGTAAACCTGGGCACAATACCGCTTTAGCGCGTAAAGTGTGGCGTAATTTATTAGCGGCAAATTTGGCGACATCAAAATATTTTTCATCTGGCCAAAAACGGATTTTAGTACCGGTGACACCTTTATCGACTTTACCAACGGTTTTTAGCGGTAGCACTTTTTCACCATTAGCAAAACTCATGCCATACATGTTGCCTTCGCGACAAATCGTCACTTCGAGTTTTTTGGATAACGCATTGACAACAGAAATACCAACACCGTGTAAACCGCCGGAAAAACGATATTGTTTATTTGAAAATTTCGCGCCACTATGCAAGCGCGTGAAAATTAATTCAACACCAGAAACTTTTTCTTCTGGATGTAAATCAACCGGCATACCGCGACCGTTATCTTTTACTTCCAGTGAGCCATCTTTATGTAAGATGACATCGATGCGATCAGCATGACCTTCAGACGCTTCATCGACGCTATTATCAATCACTTCATGCGCAAGATGATTGGGGTTGGTGGTATCAGTATACATACCAGGTCGACGTTTGACTGGTTCTAAGCCGCTTAATACTTCAATGGCTTCAGCATTGTAAGTAGGTTTTGATCTTGTTGGTTTTACCTGGTCTGCCATAATTGTTTTAGCCATTCCCTATTTAATTGTAACCACTGCAATGAAATGATCGCAGGCGACGTTTTAATTTTGCCTTCTTGAACCAATTTATACGCTTCATCAAACGATAAGCAAATCGCGCGAATATCTTCATTTTCATCGGCAAGGCCGTGAATACCACCGGCATCGCTTGCATCAACCCGACCGCAATAAAGATGTAAATATTCGTTGCTGCCACCGGGGCTGACAAAGTACTCGCAAATTTGTTGAATATCCAGAATTTTACATCCCGCTTCTTCATCTGCTTCACGAATGGCGACTTCTAACGGCAATTCATCGGTGTAAACACCGGCAACGACTTCAATTAACCAAGGACTTTCTGGATTGGCGAGTGAGCCTGCGCGAAATTGCTCAATGAGAATAACACGGTCTAAAACGGGGTCATAGGGTAAAATCGCCGCGGCTGATTTTCGTTCCATGATTTCGCGCGTAAACGTGCTACTCCATTCACCATTAAATTTACGATGACGCAAATGATAACGCGCCATGCGGAAAATACCATCATACAATAAGTCACGTTGAGTGACTTCATAATCATTTTGAGAAAACTTTGTTAGTTTTTCAGACATACGTGCCTAATTTGAGGACTCAATAAAAGAACTAACTACAATAAGTTGGTTTGAGGGAATTATCAACCGTAGAGTAGCCTAGACATGTTTTTTGTGTTCGTGCGTCGTCCCGCGGCTTGTCCGCGGGATCCAGATACAACAACCCCGGACACAAAAAGCGTGTCCAGGCTACTTTTTTTCTAATTCACGAATTATCGCTTCCATTTCTTCTAACTTCTTCCGAGTTCGAAGCAACACTTTCGTTTGTGTATCAAATTCTTCCCGCGACACTAAATCAAATTTATTGAATGTTTTCGTCAAAATTGCCTGACAATTTTTTTCAAAATCATTTTTTAAGGTATCAAGGTGATTAGGCAGGGCACCACTTAATTGCGAGGCAAGGGATTTCAAAAAGTGGGCTTTAAACATAAGTGCTCCTAAATTTAGCGCAAATAAAATGGATTTTTGATTATAACGCATTTATGTGAGCGGTACAGTATGCGAGAATACAGCCATATTTTCAAAAAGGTTGTTTCAAAAATGACAAAACGCCGCATCGTCATTGCCACACGCGAAAGCCCACTAGCATTGCAGCAGAGTGAATCGATAAAAACATTATTGCAAAAAAATAATCCACATCTTGAGGTAGAATTATTGGGAATCACAACGGTTGCTGATAAAAATTTGGATGCGCAATTAATCGATATTGGCGGTAAAGGCTTATTTGTGAAAGAGTTAGAAGAAGCCTTACTAGACGGCCGTGCGGATATTGCAGTGCACTCAATGAAAGATGTGCCGATGGAATTACCACCCGGTTTAATATTGCCCGTCATTGGTAAACGCGAAGACCCGCGCGATGTTTTTGTTTCGAATGAATACGCATCATTTGCACAATTACCGAGAAATGCCGTGATTGGCACATCTAGCTTACGACGTAAAACGCAGTTATATGCGTTGCGCAACGATATTGTGATGCACGATTTACGCGGCAATATCCAAACTCGATTAAAAAAATTAGATCAAGGCGAATTTAGTGCGTTAATTTTAGCTAGCGCTGGTTTAAAGCGTATGCACTTAGCTGATCGCATTAAACAATATTTTACTGTGCAAGAATGTTTACCATCCGCAGGGCAAGGTGCCTTAGGCATTGAATGTCGCGAAGGTGATGAAAAAATTTTAGCATTAATTGCACCCATTACGGATCCCATCACACAAGCGTGTGTTGAAGCCGAACGCGCGATGTGTCGTCGTTTAGGCGGCGGTTGTAAAGTGCCGATTGGTGCTTATGCTGTGATCGAAAAAAATACTTTAACATTGCATGGAATTGTTGCCAATCGCGATGGCACACGCATTTTACGCGCTAATTTATCAGGCGATGAAAAACAAGCAGATAGCATAGGCACCCGAGTCGCGGTTGAATTATTACAATTGGGCGCTGAAAAAATTTTACGAGACTATTTATGACACCATTGTCAAATTTGCATGTATTAGTCACGCGACCTGATCCGCAGGGCAGTCAATTATGCGAGCAAATTAGGCAAGCAGGCGGTATGGCAACCCATTTTGCGACAATTGAATTTGCGCCACCTGAAGACATGGCTGGTTTTCAGCAAGCCATTGCCAAATTGGGTGAACAAGATTGGTTAATATTCATCAGTCGAGAAGCCGTGATTAGCACGGTACCAACGTTACGCGCACGTTGGCCAGTATTGCCTTCCACGGTGCAATTTGCAGCGATCGGTGCAGCCACCGCCGAAGCATTAACGCAAGCAGGTTACAACTCAGCTGTTTTTTCCAAACAAGACTGGAGTACCGAAGGTTTAATGGCGCTGCCCGAATTTGCCGCATTAAACGGCAAAAAAGTAGCAATTATTCGAGGTGAGGGTGGTCGTGAATTATTAGCGGAAACATTATTAGATAAAGGTGCGACGGTGACGCATGTTGTTGCTTATCGCCGCTTACAGCCAAAAACAAACGCCGATCCTATTGTTGCGTTAATCAAAGATCATCAAATTGATATGATTGTTTGTTCATCCTTCGCCGCAGTTGATCATTTAAAAAAAATGCTAGGTAATGCTATTTGGCCAGATTTACAAAAAACACCACTGTTAGTGATGAGTGAGCGGATAAAAAACCTTGCGTCTGATTTAGGTTTTCAGACAATATGGGTAGCGCGTGATACCATGCTATTCTTAACGGAACGACAACGACAAGAGAGGCGCGATATGCGAGAAGATATTCTGGATAGAGATGAAATACCAGAAACACCTAGCAAAAATAAAACCTGGATTTCTGTTGCCATACTCTTAATGGCATTAACCGCGTTAATTGTCGGCGCTGTTTTATTTATCCAAACAGAATTTAATAAAGCGGCTAGCCAATTTTCGCGCGAAGTCACTAGCGTTCAAATGCAATCACATGAAACTAATCAGCGTATTGCAACACTTGGCCAAACCGTTACTGATTTGCAAAAAAATCTAGAAAAAACGCAACAAGCAGCACAACAACAAGCGGCAGAGTTAGCGCGCGATAATGCAAGTGCAGAATTATATGCACGTTTATCACAAGTAAGCGGTCAAATCGATCAATTGCCATTGCCTGCATTACAAGGCACAAAAGTAGAACCCATACAACCAATCGAAGATAGCAGTAAAAACAGCTGGTGGCGAAATGGTTTAAAACATGGCATCGATGCACTCAATAAAATTGTCACCGTTAAATATATTGGTGATGATTTGCCGCCGGTTATCACACCAGAAGCGAAAGCCTATCTTTATCAAAACTTACATGCACAATTAGAAAATGCCATGTGGGCAGCACTGCATCATCAACCTGAAGTGTATCAAATCAGTATCACCCGTATGAGCGCATGGATTAAACGCTATTTTAGAAGTGATGCACCAGAAACCATGACGTTATTACAACAATTAGATGAATTAGCAAAAGCAATGTAGCCTGGACACGTTTATTGTGTCCGGGTTTGATGGCCACAGCGACAAACCCGGACAAAGAAACATGTCCTGGCTACAGGAGACCTATATGCGACAATTAATATCATTACTCATTATCCTTGCAGCTTCCGTATACCTAGGCGTTTGGTTGATGCAACACCCGGGAACCGTCACCATTTTAATGCATCCATGGCTTATCGAAATGCCGCTTTGGTTTGCATTAACCGCGCTTGTTGTGTTGTTATTTATTTTTTACTTTTGCATCGATTTTATTGATCACCTGCAATTGATGTGGTTTCGCATCAAAAATTGGTGGCGTTTTCGTCGCGAACATAGACTATCAAACAAAACACAACATGGCTTAACGTTATTAATCGAAGGTCGTTACAAAAAAGCAGAACGATTATTACTAGCGGGTATTCATCAATCAGTTGATCCCTTAATGAATTACCTAAGTGCAGCACGTGCTGCTAGAGAATTAAAAGCAAATGAACGATCAGCTGAATATTTGCAAAAAGCTCGCAAAATTGCACCACATGCAGAATTGGCCATTGGTTTAACAGAAGCTGAAATCGATTTAACGCATGAAAAACCAAGACACGCTGCCGAAATACTTGAGCGATTATTAAAAATGTCGCCACGTCACCCGCGTATTTTATCATTACTTGAAAAAGCCTATGTGCGTTTAGCAGAATGGCAACGTTTGTTAGCTTTGTTACCAAACATGCGTAAAGCCCGAATTTTAACAAGTGAACAGTTTGCTTTATTTGAAAAAAATGTGTATTGCGAAATCATTAAAAACACAGAAAATAAAACATTACCAGAGTTAGAAAAGTTGTGGTATTCGTTGCCGCGTCACGTGCGTAAAAATCCAGATGTGGTGTTAGCGTATGTGAAAAAATTATTGCAAGTGTCTGCGTTTACACAAATCGAAGAATTAATTCGTAGCACTTTACGAAATCACTGGCAACCGGAGTTAGTTGCTATGTATGGCACATTACCATTTGTAAATTTAAATCGACAATTAGTCATTGTTGGTGCCTGGTTAAAAATGTATGGCGATCAACAGCCGCTATTATTAACGTTAGGCCGCTTATGCGCGCGCATCCAATTGTATGGCAAGGCGAAAGAATATTTTGATCGTAGTTTGGAGTTGGGCGCGGATAGAGAGACATTGTTAACGTATGCCGCCTTGTTGGAAGAGTTGCATGAAACAGACGCCGCAATGAAGAAATACCGATTAGCAGCAGGCGTCACATAAAATCGTGCCCGTGAGCGTGCCCGCGTGCGTGCCCGGCTTTTACTCGTTAAAAGCAAAAGCCGGGCACGCACGCGGGCACGCTCACGGGCACGTTAACCCGCACGCTCACCGGGAAGATTGCAACCCATCCCCATTTGCCCTAAAATTGCCGGCTGGCTAAAATCAACAGAGCAAAATCAATGGCTTTACTCACGATTCTTAAATATCCTGACCCGCGCTTGCGTACCGTCGCGCAACCAGTGACCAAATTTGATGCAGAATTGCGTCGCGTGATGGATAATATGTATGAAACCATGTATCACCATCAAGGGGTGGGTTTGGCATCAACCCAGGTGAATATTCATCAGCGATTTTTTACGATGGATACATCACCCAATCGCGATCAACCCGTTTGTGTGATTAATCCTGAAATCATCAGTCAAGAAGGTGAGCAAATCGATCAACATGGTTGTTTGTCAGTGGGCGCAGGCATTGCTGATCATATTAAGCGAGCCATGCATTTGCGATTACGCGGTCAAGATATTGATGGTAAATTTTTCGAATGGGATTTATCAGAACTCGCTGCGATTTGTGTGCAACATGAAATAGATCATTTAAACGGAAAATTATTTATCGATCATCTTTCCCGTTTGAAGATTGAACGTATTCGTAAAAAACTTGAAAAGTATGAGCGCTAATGAAAATTATCTTTGCGGGAACACCTTCTTTTGCGGCAACAACGCTACAAGCGTTAATCGATTCACAATACGATGTGATTGCAGTCTACACGCAACTAGATAAACCCAGTGGCCGCGGTTTGAAAATCACGCAAAGCCCCGTGAAAGAATTAAGCTTGCAACACCATCTTCCGATTTATCAACCCACCACATTAAAAGATGAAATCGTACAACAAGAAATGCGGGCATTAGATGCTGATGTCATGGTGGTTGCAGCGTATGGTATGTTGTTGCCCGCTGCCGTATTAAGTATTCCGCGCCATGGCTGCATAAACATTCACCCATCATTATTACCGCGTTGGCGTGGTGCTGCACCGATTCAAAGAACCGTGCATGCAGGGGATGTTGAAACCGGCGTTACCATTATGCAAATGGATCCCGGTTTAGATACCGGCCCTATTTTATTGCAAACACACAATCCAATAAGCAAAGATGAAACATCAGCGAGTTTGCACGATAAATTAGCGATTGTTGGTGCAAAAGCATTAATCGACACATTAGATTTATTAGCAGCAGGTAAATTAACACCCATCGTACAAGATAATGCACACGCAACTTATGCCGCCAAAATTTCAAAAGAAGAAGCATTAATTGATTGGCAAGATTCAGCCATCGAAATCGATCGCGAAATCAGAGCATTTAATCCTTGGCCGATTGCACATACGTCATGGCAAGGACAAAACTTACGAATTTGGCAAGCAACCGTATTACCAGAAACTACAACCGCAACACCACGCACATTGTTACAAGCAAGCTCAAAAGGCATTGATATCGCAACAGGGAATGGCGTACTGCGTTTATTAACGTTACAACTACCTGGTGGTAAACCATTACCGGTTGCCGATTTTTTTAATGCGCATCAAAAACAGTTAACAATAGGCGAACACTTTTTATGATTAACATCCGCGAAATTGCAGCACGCGTTATTTATCAAGTAACAGAAGGACATTCTCTCGCAGAATGTTTACGGGATGAATTAGAAGCCATCAAAAACAAAAAGCGCGATTGCGCGTTTGTGCAAGCAGTCAGCTATGGTGTTTGTCGGCATTACGCAACACTCGATGTGATTTTAAGCCATTTGCTAAAAAAACCAATGAAAGCAGATGACACGGATGTGCACGCTTTAATTATGGTTGGTCTTTATCAATTAAGATATATGCGTGTGCCACAACATGCGGCAGTGGCTGAAACCGTGAATGCATCAGCAGTCCTTGGTAAAGCATGGGCGCGCGGTTTTATTAATGCGATTTTGCGCGAATATTTACGCGAACACGAAAAAATTGAAGTCTTGATCGAATTAGATGAAGAAGCGCAATTAGCGCATCCAATGTGGTGGATTGATGCAACCAAAAAAGCGTGGCCTAATGATTGGAAATCCATTTTAAATGCGAATAACGAACATCCACCGTTTTCATTACGTATTAATGCCGCGAAAACAACACGTGAAAAATATCTCGCAGAAAATAGCGCAAAAATCACGGGCAGCATTACTCCGATTGCAGAAACAGAACAAGGCATTACCTTGGAAGCTGCGATTCCGGTCGAAGATATTCCAGGATTTAATCAAGGCGTGGTCAGCGTTCAAGATGGTGCGGCACAATTAGCAGCATCATTACTCGAATTAAAACCCAATTTACGTGTGTTAGATGCCTGTGCCGCACCAGGCGGCAAATTAACGCATATTTTAGAATTATGCCCTGAATTAGAGGCGTGTGTTGCCATCGAAAGTGAAGCAGCGCGCATGCATTTAATTCATGATAATTTAAAACGTTTAAAGCAAGACGCAACATGCATTTGTGCCGACGCTGGTATTGTTAAAAAATGGTGGGATGGCAAATTATTTGATCGCATTTTATTAGATGCGCCTTGTTCAGCAAGTGGTGTGATTCGCAGACACCCTGATATTAAATTATTGCGTCAACCAACGGATATCGAAACATTAAGCGCCAAACAATTAGATTTGTTAAAAGCATTATGGCCATTGTTAGCACCTGGTGGCATCTTCTTATATGCGACATGCTCTATTTTCCCAGAAGAAAACGCTGATGTGTTGCGCCGATTTATGGCAGAAACCCCTGATGCGAGTGAAAAACCATTACCCGAAACATTTGGTGTGAAATGCGAGATAGGCCGACAAATTTTACCCGGCCAACACGGTATGGATGGGTTCTATTATGCTAAGCTGGTAAAAATTTAAAGTAGCCTGGACACGCTTTTTGTGTCCGGGGCTTTTACTCAAATACACGTACAAATCCCGGACACAAAAAACGTGTCCAGGCTACATCCTTCGTTGCTCAATGGGGTTTGCGAGGATACAATTAATTTTAATAACGACCGAGGGTTGCCATGCGTATTGAAAACGATATCAAATTAGATTTTAACGACGTTTTAATTCGTCCAAAACGCAGCGTTTTAAAAACACGCGCTGATGTGTCGTTAGTGCGCGAAATTAAATTCAAGCACACGCAAACCACTTGGCAAGGCATCCCCATTATCGCCGCCAACATGGACCACACCGGCACCTTTAAAATGGCTGAAGCCTTATCGCAACATCAGTTGCTAACAGCACTCGATAAGTTTTTAACATTAGAAGAGTGGAAGGCTTTTTTGGCAAAGCACCCAGAAGTGATGAAATCTTGCTTTGTTTCAGTCGGTATTAGTGAAGCAGAATTTGCTCGTTTAGAGCAAATTATGGATTTATTCCCGATACCATTTATTTGTTTAGATGTTGCTAATGGTTACACCGAACGTTTCGTATCATTTTTAGAACAAGTGCGTGAACGTTTTCCCTCCACAGTGATCATGGCGGGTAATGTGGTGACCGGTGAAATGGTCGAAGAATTAATTTTATCGGGTGCCGATATTGTCAAAATTGGTATTGGTCCTGGTTCAGTTTGCACCACGCGCGAAAAAACCGGTGTTGGTTATCCGCAATTATCGGCGATTATTGAGTGTGCAGATGCTGCGCATGGTTTAGGCGGTTATGTTTGCGCAGATGGCGGTTGTACAAAACCTGGCGATGTTGCAAAAGCATTTGCTGCAGGCGCTGATTTTGTCATGTTAGGCGGCATGTTGGCAGGCCATGATGAATCATCAGGTGAAATCGTAGAAGTAAATGGCAAGCAATTTAAGCGTTTCTATGGCATGAGTTCAACCGAAGCAATGGAACGTCATCATGGTAATGTGGCTGATTACCGTTCAAGCGAAGGTCGTTCAGTTAATGTCCCCTATCGCGGTGCAGTGAAAAATACTATTCTCGATATCTTGGGCGGTATACGTTCAACTTGTACTTATGTTGGTGCTCATCGATTAAAAGAATTATCTAAGCGTACTACCTTCATCCGCGTTGCACGTCAATTGAACGAAGTGTTTGCTTCGTTTGATGTGGGTAAAAAATAACCCCTCAAATATCTAATGTTGAATCACTACTCAGTCTGGGCTATGATGCCGGCACGGACGAGTATTGGTTTATACGGATATCAACAAAATCCAAAATTATAATTAGGAGTTAGGAATATGTTGAAAAAAGTATTATTAGCAAGTGCGATTGCATTAACAGCATCAAGTGCTGCAGTTGCAAGCACAGCGCCTTATGTTGGTGCGAGCATTGGTATCGTTAACAATACCGCAAATGTAAAAGTAAATGGTTCAGAAACCACCGGTGGTGCATATCGTGGCGTTCCATTTAATTTATTTGCAGGTTATGGCGGTGTGATTAACCAAAACTTTTATCTTGCTGGTGAATTGTTTGGCACCGTTGGTACCGCAAACATTTCCGATAACGCTGGTAGCACAGGTTTAAAAACTTCATATGGTTTAGGCGCAGCGATTATTCCTGGTATCATGTTATCTGATCACACATTAGCATACGTACGTGCAGGTGTTGTTCGTTCACGTTTCTCAGATGCTGACATGTCACGCACTGGTGGCCAATTTGGTTTAGGTATGCAAACTGCTCTTACTCAAAACGTAGACTTACGTGGTGAATACGACTTCGTTGCTTATCAATCCAAAAATGTTAACACTCCATTTGGTTCAGTATCAGTTGCTCCACGTTCAGATCAATTCGGTCTCGGTTTAGTTTACAAACTCGACTAAGCGCTAGAATGACTGTGATTTACCCATTATCCCCGCTATATGCGGGGATAATTTTTTGTATAATGCGTATCATGTTACCTAGAATGTAGCCTGGACACGTTTTTGGTGTCCGGGGTGGTTGTATCCATGGCCACCAAACCCGGACACCAAAAGCGTGTCCAGGCTACAATAACTAACAGGAAAATCTATGTACGTCATTTTAGATCGCGACGGCGTCATTAACTACGACTCTGTCAATTACATCAAATCCCCCGAAGAGTGGATTCCCATTCCAGGCAGTCTTGAAGCAATTGCTACATTAAATCGCGTTGGCTATCGCGTACTAGTTGCAACCAATCAATCCGGTGTTGCCCGTGGCTTTTATGATTTGGAAATGCTAGATCGCATCCATGAAAAATTTATTCATGAATTGGCAACCGTTGGCGGCTGTATCGAAGAAATTTTTTTCTGTCCGCATCACCCAGATGAAAAATGCGTTTGTCGAAAACCGCAACCGGGTTTAATTAAACAAATAAAAGAAAAATACAAAATAGATTTAGCACAAACCTATTTTATTGGCGATTCTTATACTGATATGCAAATAGCAATCAATACAGGTTGTAAACCCCTATTAGTATTATCTGGTAATGGCCAAAAAACATTAGCAGAACATCCTGAATTACAACACATTAAGCAATTTGAAAATTTAGCAAAAGCCGCTGAATTCATTGTTAGCCAAACAATTTAATATTGAGTGACTTTATGAAAAAACAGTATTCGAAAGTAAATTTATTTATTCGCTCAAGCTTCTTCTTTGTTGTTTGCACTGCCATGATATCAGTGTATGGATTATTGTGTGTTGCAGCAGTGATTTTGCCACTGCGTTATCGTCACGCCTTGATTCGCACTTTTTTAGTCACCATTATTTTTGCATTTAAAAAAATATGTTTAGTCGATTACAAAGTAATTGGTTTAAAAAACGTTCCGAAAGACCACGCCGCCGTTGTGCTTAGCAAGCATCAATCCACTTGGGAAACATTTTACCTGCCAATCGTTTTTCATAATCCCGCTGTCATTGTGAAGCGTGAATTATTATGGATACCTTTTTTTGGTTGGGGGTTAGCAGTCGGTGACCCCATTGCTATTGATCGCAATAATCGTTCTTCTGCGATGCAGCAATTAATTACCAAAGGTAAAAAATGCCTAGAATCAGGCCGTTTTATAGTTGTATTCCCAGAAGGCACACGCGTACCAACGGGTGAAGTTGGGCATTATCGATTAGGGGGTGCGCGTTTAGCGGTAGCAACCGGCACACCGGTTATTCCTGTTGCGCATAACGCTGGCCGTTTTTGGCCACGCCGAAAATTTATCAAGCAACCAGGCACGATACAAGTTGTCATCGGGCCTGAGATTGCAACCGTAGGTAAAACCGCAGACCAAGTGTTACAAGAAGCTAAGACTTGGATTGAGACAACCATGTTAGAAATCGATTCGATTTAATCGAATTTAATGCTTCATCAATAAAACCACCGGTTAATAAGCTGCTATTTAAACAACGTGTTTTATGCGTCACGCAGCCATTAATCGGTGAATCAATATCAATCACATCATTTAAAATGGCATAAGGCACTAATACGGTTTGCGCGCCTGAAGAATAAGGCGCTACTTGATATTCTTCAAAAGTAAACAACAAGCCATTAGGTTTAACATTCCAGCGAAGGAAATTATCTTCAGTTGGTTTTGTGCCATTATCAATTAATTCTTTATTTGCAGCAGGCGCTTTGCTTAAAACACCATTAGTGTAATCAGCAATGATTTTTAAATAATCGCTATTTTCTTTAAATAAATCACTCAAAGATAATTCTTCGCCATTTTTTAAATCAAAATTTAAGGTGACATGTTTATGAAAACCATGCGCTTGACCGATAATGTCGCCTTGAATATTAAAGCGAATACTAATAATCGGGTATTTGCCTGATTGTAAAAATGACGTTGAAAAATCTATGTATAAATTATTTTTTAAAGCGGATTTTGGAATATTTTTACTGATGATTTGATTGTTGCTAGCTTCTAATTTAAATTCAGCAACCGCATTTTCGATAATTTCAGCAACCAAATCATTAAATTCATCGACGTTTTCATTGGGGGTTTCTGCTGTTAATTGTGGAAAGACTTCTTTGATGACAATGCGAGGTTTATCGTATTCAATTTTAACGGCTGAAGTGAGCTTGATATTATCCGGCAGGGAATAGGTTTGGATTTTATCTTTGCTTTCTTCATTGTTTACCGGGCTAAGAGCATCTTCTGCCATCACAGGCATGGAGATTGCAACACTTAAAAACGCTAAGAGGAGAAGGGGTCGCCATTGCATTAGAATGTATTTCCTTATGTCTGGTTTGTCATATAAAATGATAGACTAGCATAAGAAGAAAATGTCTAACAGAGAAGTTAAAAATAGATGAAATTAGCTTTTTGCTTGTTTAATTATTTCCCTTACGGCGGTTTACAGCGGGATTTTCTACGTATTTTGCGAGTTTGTCGTGATCGCGGGCATGAAATCCATGTTTTTACTGCGCGCTGGGAAGGCAAGCAAGAACCCGGCATCACGTTACATTTGTTGCCGACACGAGGCTGGCAAAATCATGTCAAGGCCGCATCGTTTGCCAAAGCTTGTAAAAGTGAAATAGCGCAAGGTCAATTCGACTTAACCGTTGGTTTTAACAAAATGCCACATCTGGATATTTATTATGCCGCAGATGTTTGTTATGTTGCGCGCATTCATGAGGATCGCAGCAAATTATATACCTTGTTGCCGCGTTATCGACAATGGGCCGCATTAGAAAATGCGGTGTTTGCAAAATCATTACCAACCCATATTTTTTTAATATCAGCAAAACAGCAAGAGCATTACACGCAATATTATCAAACCGAAGCAAATCGTTTTCATTTATTACCACCTGGTATTGATAAAGATCGTTTACGAACTGATGCAGCAATAACAACAAGACAAAATCTCCGCAGCAAACATAAGATTGCGGATGATAAAATAATTTTATTAATGATTGGTTCTGGCTTTAAAACAAAAGGCGTTGATCGTAGTATTCGCGCATTGGCATCGTTACCAGATAACGTGCGCGCACGTTTGGAATTGTGGGTGATAGGTAAAGATGAACCTGGCGCATTTTTAGCATTAGCAAAAACCCTAAAAATCAGCGAAAAAGTAAGCTTTTTAGGCGCTAAAGATGATGTGCCCGCTTATTTATTAGCAGCGGATTTATTATTGCACCCATCATACCATGAAAATACCGGCACTGTTATTTTAGAAGCATTAGCAGCAGGGCTGCCCGTGTTAACGGTAGCAGCTTGCGGTTATGCTTTTTATGTCGAAAAAGCAAATGCAGGTAAAGTATTGCCAGCTCCCTTCAAACAACAAGATTGGAATCAATTATTATTAAATCTCATAACGCAAAATCAATTAAAACAATTAGGCGAAAATGGTTTTCAGTTTGCTAAAAATGCTGATATTTACGATTTACCAAAAAAGGCAGCAGATTTAATTGAAGAAATTGGGAGGGCGCGTGCAGTTATATCTTGATGACGCTCTGCAACCCTATTTTAACAAATACGTCGCATTGTTTGATCAAATGATGGCGCTCAAAGGTGAAGTCTATCGCGATTTAGATGGCCGAAAAACACAACGCGTTAAAATTGGCGATCATTATTTTTTTATCAAGCAACATCGCGGCGTTGGCTTTAAAGAAATTGCTAAAAATTTACTGCAAGGTCGAATGCCGGTTACGTCAGCTGAAAATGAATGGTTAGCGATACATTTATTGCAGCGTTTAGGGATTGATACACCTTCGGTATTAGGCTTTGGTGAGCGCGGCTGGAACCCTGCAGCACATGAATCCTTTGTGTTGTTAGAAGAGATCGCGCCAAGTGAAAGTTTAGAAACCATCACTAAACATTGGCTACAAAATCCACCTTCTTTTCAAGAAAAGAGGCGGTTAATTAATGAAGTTGCCCGTATAACCAGAATCATGCACGAAAATGGCATTAATCACCGCGATCTTTATTTATGTCATTTTTTAAAACGAAAAAATAAAGCCGCATTATGCTTAATTGACTTGCATCGTGCGCAAATAAGAAGTAAAACGCCAAGCCGGTGGATCATAAAAGATTTGGCAGGGCTATATTTTTCCAGTCGCGATATTGGTTTAACTAAACGCGATGAATATCGATTTATGTGTGCTTATCGACAAAATTCGCTTAAAAACATTTTAGCGAAAGAAAGTATATTTTGGCAAAAAGTAAGGGAACGGGGCGAAAAATTATATCGTGAACACAAATAATAAATTTTACCAAGCTGATTTTGGTTTCGATGAACCATTTGATTTGCCATTAGATACAGGCGATATATTTGTCGCTGAAAAAGTAGTGCGATTAATTCCTGCTCGTCGCTTAGTCGCATTTGGCACCTGGCAAGGGATAGAGGTCGTTGCCAAAATTTTCTTTGATAAGAAACGTGCTGCAAGACATATTCAAAAAGAAATAGCGGGTATAAAGGCACTTCAAAAAAATAATATTCCAACACCAAAATTATTAGCAGAATGTGTATCGGATGATAAACGCTGCCAAGTTTTAATTTTTGAGCGGTTAACGAAAGCCATTAATTTATATGAAATTTGGAATGCAAGACAACATATCAGCAAAGTATTAGTGGTGTTACACGCCGTTATTACCGAAATCGCAACACAGCATGTATTAGGCTTAATGCAACAAGATTTACATTTAAAAAATTTTTTAATCACCGAAAAAGAAGTATTCAATGATGTAGAACGCGTTTCACATGAACACGTGCAAGTTTACAGCTTAGATGGCGGTGAAATTATTTCTACTGGCGACATTTTAGATAAAAAAGAAAGCATGCAAAATTTAGCATTGTTTTTATCGCAACTAGGCGCCGGTGTGGAATCGTATCAATTAATGCTATTTCGCTATTATGCGAAACAACGCGGCTGGTTAATTAAGCAAAAAGATAACGTTAATTTATTGCGTGCCATTAAAAAATGCTATGAAGAACGCTGGATAAGTTATCAAAAAAAAATCATGCGAAATTCCACAGGTTTTGCCAGAATCAATACGTTCACTAAATTGGCAATGTATGACAGACATTATGCAAAACCTGAATTCATGCGTTTCATGGAATGCCCGGATTTATTATTTTCAAATTCTAGCGTGCATTTATTAAAAGCAGGGCATTCTTCTACTGTTGTTAAAGTAACCCTAGATGGGAAAGAGTTTGTCATCAAACGTTATAACATGAAAAGCTTTTTCCATTGGTTACGACGTTGTTTGCGACCCACGCGCGCATCATTGTGTTGGCATTTCGCGCAAAAATTAACATTACTATTTATTCCAACCGCAACGCCCGTCGCCTTTATTGAACAACGCGTTTTCGGATTACGCGGTAAATCTTATTATGTGACAGAATACATACCAGGTGAAAATGTCGGTGAATTCTTTAAAAAACACCAAAATGATAAAACATTAACCCAAGCGATGATTGCCCGTGTCAGTGGTTTATTACGCAGCTTATTAAGTTTACGCATGACGCACGGCGATTTGAAAATGACTAATATCTTGTTAGATAAACAATATCAACCAATATTAATCGATTTAGATGGCATGCAAGAACACACACGCGGCAAAACATTGCGTAAAAGTTGGAAAAAAGAATTGCATCGGTTTTTACGAAATTTTGATGTGGGAAGTGAAGTGCGGACTTCGTTTGAAAAAGAGTTAAAGTAACAAACATACCATCCATCGTGCCCGTGAACGTGCCCGCGTGCGTGCCCGTCTTTTTCGCTTTCCCCGAAACCCCAAAAACGGGCACGCACGCGGGCACGTTCACGGGCACGATAAAAGCAAGCATCACAACCTAAACTTAATCCCCTGCGCCAACGTCACTTCCTCACCCCAATTAATCGTATTCGTCTGTCTGCGCATATACGCCTTCCAAGCATCGGATCCTGCTTCACGCCCGCCACCGGTATCTTTTTCACCACCAAAGGCACCGCCAATTTCAGCACCTGATGTACCAATATTCACATTCGCAATTCCGCAATCACTGCCACGCACTGATAAAAATAATTCTGCAACTGATAATTGTTGAGTGAAAATAGCCGATGACAAACCAAATTGAGAAGCATTTTGCAGCGCAATTGCTTCTTCTAAGGTTTTAAATTTCATCACATATAAAATCGGCGCAAACGTTTCACGTTGTACACAAGGTAAATCATTGCGAGCAGCAATCAACGTCGGTTCAACAAAAAAGCCAGGGCGTTTGATGACATTGCCACCAAATAATATTTTCGCACCTTGTTTTTTTGCATCTTTAATCGTTTTTACAAAATGTGAAACAGCCGCTTTATCAATTAAAGGCCCCATTAAATGCTGTTGATCTAATGGATCACCGATCGTAATTTTGCCATAAGCATCTTTCAATGCTTTCACGCATTTGTCATATAAGGATTCATGAATGAATAAGCGGCGAGTGGTCGTGCAGCGTTGACCTGCTGTTCCAATTGCACCAAAGACGATAGCGGGTATCGCTAATTTCAAATTAGCATTTTTATCGATAATAATGGCATTATTGCCACTTAATTCTAACAAGGTTTTACCTAACCGCGCAGCAACCGTCGTATTTATCAGTTTGCCAACATGGGTTGAACCTGTGAACGAAACCAAAGGAATGCGCGTATCTTTTGCCATCGTGGTTACTAAATCATTATCATCTGTGATCACTAATGAAAAAACACCGCGATAACCATAGCGTTCAAACACACTGTTACAAATGTGTTGAATAGCTAGCGCGCATAAAGCTGTTTTGGGCGATGGTTTCCAAACAACCACATTACCGCAAATCGCTGCTAAAAAGGCATTCCACGACCAAACTGCAACCGGAAAATTAAAAGCAGTAATCACACTCACGATACCAATTGGATGCCACTGCTCATACATGCGATGTGCAGGTCGTTCCGAATGCATCGTGTTGCCATACAACATTCGCGATTGACCAACAGCAAGATCAGCAATATCAATCATCTCTTGCACTTCACCATCACCTTCTTGTTTCGATTTACCCATTTCAAGAGAGACGAGGCTACCTAGTAAGTCTTTGGCTTTACGTAATTCATTGGCCATTTCTCGGATAATTTGCCCACGTTTTGGGGCTGGCACTTCGCGCCAAAATAGAAATGCTTTTTCAGCTTCTTTTATCACCTGTTCGTAATCATTTTTATTTGCACGATAAATGCTAGCAATGGCTTTACCATCGGTTGGATTATAAGAAATAATTTCGCCTAGCGATTTTGTGCGTGACCACCAATGCTGACCAGCACTTGCGCCGCTATTTTTAGCCGATAAATGCAATTTAGCTAATAAATCCATGCTGATTCTCACTTATTCAAAATATTTGCCAAACCGATTGCTGATAATATCAGCAAATGAAAAATCTTCTTGTTTTAAAAAACCATGATAATGATTGGGAGTTGTCAGCACTAAATCCATGACGGCACAAATTTCTGAAGCCGTTGTTAATTGAATGGCAGACCATGCGATACCATTAATGTGTTTCGGGTAAAAGCGACGCACATAATTTTCTTCGATAAATTCATTGTGTTGTAAGCCATTGACTGAAACATACACTAAGACGACATCTTGATATGTTTTAGGAATAGCATGTTCTAGTACACGTTTTAACGTATCACGATCTTGATTTAAGTTTAAATCATTCATCAAAAATTTAATTTTGCTGCAATGTCCTGGGTAGCGTATGGTTTTATAACTTAAATTTAATACTTTATTCGCGTAAGTTTCCACTAAGCTACCAATACCACCTGAAGTATTAAATGCTTCATACGTTAAACCATCCATTTTAATTTCTTCTAACCCTTCCAGCGGCATCACTGTTACTAATTTGCCATCGGCAATCGCTTGGCAATGATTGCCATATTCATTGATTAAGCCATCCGTTGACCAAGTAAGACTATATTGTAATGCATTACTAATATTAATCGGCAATGCACCAACACGCATTTTAACAGTATTTAATTGTGGGAAGTTTTTCATTAAGTGATTGGCGATAATACTGATAAAACCAGGCGCTAAACCGCATTGCGGTACAAAGGCACGCATGGAATCACGCGCGAGTTGTCTTATCATCGTGGTTGTTTTCACGTCTTCGGTTAAATCGAAATAATGTATATTGGTTTTTAGGGCAACTTGCGCGATATGTTGGTTAAAATAAAAGGGTAAGCTTGAAGCAATAGCAGTGATTTGATGTTGCTGGATAAAATCCGCGATATCATTTTCATTTTTAGCATCGAGAATGACATATTCAAAATTTGGTAACTCTCCCATGCGTTTCACATAAGGATTGGCAGTAATGGTATCAGCTAAATATACTTGATAATCTTTTGAATGCGCGAGCAGAAAGGCAATCAATGAGCCAATTTTCCCTGCTCCCATGATTAAAATTGGTTCCATGCCCAATCCCCCTCTATATAGGGATATTATACCATAGTAGCCTGGACACGCTTTTTGTGTCCGGGGGCTTTTCCTGGATCCCGTGGCCAAACCGCTGGGTCTAGGAAAAGCCCCCGGACACAAAAAGCGTGTCCAGGCTACAATTGCTTCTTACGGGTTTCAAGTGCTTGATAGTTTGACTCAATTTTTTTGGTGTTGCGACTAACAAAAAGAGTATTCTTTTGCAACGTTAAATCCGGTGCTTTTTTGTGATGTTCATCCCTAATTCGATTATTCTCATCATAATGTTTCATCATTTTACCTAACGCAATACATGCATTAATCGTTTGCAATAATAGCAAGCAACCAATGACCCCCGCCGCAACAATGGGTGCAACCAGACCACCACTTAACACCATGACGGTAATTAAAATGAAAACAGCAACAGCGATGGCAACATTCTTTTGCACCTCTTTCCAGTTTTCATAACGATTATTATTTTCACTTAATTTTGATGTTAAGTTTTTTTCGTGAAAATGAATCGTATCCGAAATGGAAGTGTGACATAAGTCATAATAAGTGAGATTAATTTCAGTGCCTTTAATAGATTGGTTAATTAAAGCATTTGCTTGAATTAATAAATTCATCTCAAGAATCAAAGTATCTTCATCTTCATGATTGCTACTTAATAACTTTGTGGCTAAAGACACATGATGAAAAAAATTATGCCAGCGTTGTAATTTTAAATCATTTAAATCAGATTGCAGTGATTCCCTTTCTTTTAAATGAGGGTAGTCTAGTGCTGTTATATCGTCAATTCTTTCTGATTGATCAAATAGCGAATCATTGTCAATAAGAGACATGGTCTCTTCAATGGATTCAATCAATTTTTTAGCGCGCGAATGTATACGATGATGGCTAACGTCAATAATGTCACTATATTTATTTTTTGCGTCAATATAATCTTTTAATAACTTATTTTGACTTGGCGTTGGTTTGATATTGTCTTTGATAAGCAGCGATAAACTCATCATTCACTCCTTCAAGATTTCTTACCAGCAGGAGGAGCTAGCGTGGTTTTTAATTCGGCAATTTTCTCCGTTATTTCTCTTGATCTTTCTCCTGTAAATAAACTGCCATGTAACGACATTACTTCTTTTTCATTTTTTGCTAATCTTGCCCTTTGTATTTGTTCTTTTAAGCGCAGACTGCCAATCTCAGCATTTCGTTTACTAACTGCTTTCTCTTGCATCATTTGCAGTTGTTTTTTTGCAAATACAGCATTATCAGAATGGAGAATATCAATTCCAACATCTAAGGCAATTAAGCTGACTTTGATAAACGTTAAATAAGCACAAAAAACAAGGGTTTTATCTAATCCTTCATAAATAGACTGGGTCTTGCTGGCTAATTTTAATTTTTTATTTTCTGATAGTTTTTTTTCAAGGGTTGATTTGGTTGAATTGCGCAGGCTAATTAACTTTTCCTCATTAATGAAATTATTTTTATAAACACTGTCATGAATAAAGTCACTTACCAATCTTGTTGAATTCAATGCGTTGATAACGTCATTTATTTCAGTATTCTTTTTTCCTGACAAATCTTTAAGGTCATCTTCTGAAAGGCTATTTAGCACGTTAATGATAAGACTAACATTGTAGAAAAATAATTTTTCTCTTTGGAGAACTAAGTCTTTAATTTCAGGCAATTCTTCTTTTCCAGCATTTTGATTAAATGCCGCAATCGTTTTATTTAATGATTCACTGCAGAATTGAATGGTTACTTTAAGAATTTTTCCATAATCACTGTAGTTTTCAAAATTACTATTAATTCTATCTTGAATAATGCCGAGCTTACCCATTAATTCCGCGCGAACGATTTCTAGTTGTTCTCGCGTAGTAATGTCTGGAAAAACATTGGGTTTTTCAAAGCCTGCCATAATAACTCCCCACTATTCTAATGACTTATGCCAAAAGTATAGCAGAGGAATTAACAGTATTTTTAATCGCTAAATCAAGTAGTTAACCTTTGTTAGGGGAAAGTGTTGGTGTCGGACTGGTAAGTCCTATCCCCACATCTTTAAAAGCCTTTTCAACTGCAACTTCTAATTCAGATTTAGAGTTGATACTGCCATCTAATAAGTTATTAATCGCATTCGAGGTCTTAGTGCCAACCGGATCAGGCGAACCCGTATTACTATCTAACGCTTTACCTGCCGCATTTTGTGAACCTGCAAGTGCTAAATTTAATTTACCCGTTAAATTCCCCACACAAGTGCCTTCAAAAACTTTTAACAAAGCACCCGGATTTTGCGTATCAACACCATAATCAGCATGTCTTTGATCAGCTAATAATTTTTGAATATGCATATCTTTAATGATTTCTTTTTTATTATCGACATGCAGGCGTTGTTCTAATATTTCTAGTATTTTATCTAGACGTTTAATCAATTCCTCTATTTTATTTGGATCATGTATCGCTTTGATCTTAATCATCGTTTCATATAATTCTTGGAGTAATTTTTTATCACCCAATTTTAATTCAAGTTTATTTTTGAAAAGATCACGAAAATCCATTTTGCCGTCTGGCTTCATTTCAATTAAACAAGCAGCACCTAATAATTTCAGGGTTTCTGGCTGATTTAATTTATCTTTGGTGAGCAGGATATCTTCGTCTTCAGTCAGTTTTTGCGAAATATCAGTAATCATTTCTTTCTTTTTTTCAGGTGTAGGTTCTGGCATAAAACCAGCTTGGACTAACTGGTCAATCATTTTATCAAGTATTTTTTCTAATTCTTTCTGAGTGATACCTAGTAACATTCAATCCTCACTTAATTAGTCTATTTGTATTATTATAACAGCAATAACCATTGAACAAGTTAACAACATGACCGCTGCTTTGATTTTGCGCATCGCTTTGCCAACGCCTTTGCGCCGTTTATTTGATTATTTACCGCCTCTCGATGCCCAATCCATTGATTTTAAGTCATTAAAGCGCGGTATTCGCATTCAAGTACCCTTTCAATCCAGAACCTTGGTCGGCGTTTTAATAGAAGTCAGCGATCAAAGCACCGTGCCCTATGGCAAATTAAAGCCAGCCCTTGCCATTTTAGATGAAACGCCGGTTATTAACGAAGATGTCTATAAGCTTTGTTTGTGGGCAGCAGATTATTACCACTATTCATTAGGCGAAGTATTGTTAAATGCACTACCTAGCATGATTCGCCAAGGCAAGCCTGCCAGTGTTACCCCTGCTAAAAATAAACCAGCCCTTGAAGCGCCAGCAGAACGGTTAACATTAAATCACGGGCAATCAACGGCTGTTGCCACCATTTTGCAATCAAGCGCAACGTTTAAAACTTTTTTATTAGATGGCGTAACAGGCAGTGGCAAAACAGAAGTGTATCTGTGTGTGATTGAAGAATTAATAAAACAAAATAAACAAGTCTTAGTCTTAGTGCCAGAAATTAGTTTAACACCGCAAACGGTTGCGCGTTTTCGGCAACGGTTTCAATGCGATGTTGCGGTGATGCATTCGGGTTTAAGTAATAAAGAACGTTTACGTGCTTGGTTGCAAGCAAGCAGTGGTGCCGCTCCCATTGTTATTGGCACACGTTCTGCTATTTTTACACCGTTTGCCAATTTAAGTTTAATTATTGTCGATGAAGAGCATGATACGTCATTTAAACAACAAGATCGTTTTCGTTATCATGCACGCGATCTTGCCATCATGCGTGGCAATCATATGCAAATCCCGATTGTATTAGGTTCAGCAACACCTTCTTTAGAATCATTACTCAATGTGAAGCGCAAACGTTATCAATATATTAATTTATCAGAGCGCGCAGGTAATGCCGCTATGCCGCAATATGAAATAGTTGATTTGCGTGTTAATCATTTAGATGAAGGTCTGTCGCATTCTTTATTGCAATCCATGCAAAAACATTTAGCTGCAAATAATCAAGTGATGTTATTTTTAAATCGTCGAGGCTATGCGCCGGTTTTGTATTGCACTGAATGCGCTTGGATTGCCGAATGCAAACGTTGTGATGCACGAATGGTTTATCATCATAAACCCGCGCGTTTAAAATGCCATCATTGCGATGCGCAAAAATCAATTCCCACTCAGTGCGAACAATGCCACAAAAATACATTGCAACCAATTGGATTGGGCACGCAACGTTTAGAGCAAGTTTTAAAAACCACGTTTGCTGATATCCCCATTATTCGATTAGATCGAGATAATACTAGAAAGAAAAACGCATTAAATGAATTGCTAGAGCAAGTGCATGCAACACCAAAAGCGATTTTACTAGGCACACAAATGTTGGCAAAGGGACATCATTTTCCAAATGTTACTTTAGTTGGCATCATTGATGCTGATAGCGGTTTATTTAGCGCTGATTTTCGCGCTGCAGAACAAATGGGGCAATTGCTGGTGCAAGTCGCAGGCAGAGCAGGGCGTGCTGATAAACCTGGCACCGTGGTGATTCAAACAAGACATCCCAATCATCCATTATTACAAACCTTGATTCATGAAGGTTATTCAGCGTTTTCACAAGCCATATTATTAGAACGCGAAGCCGCAGAAATGCCACCGTTTGCTTATTTCGCCATTTTTCGTGCCGAAAGCTTCACCGAAAAAACCGCCACTCAATTTTTATCAACCGTAAAACGCTTAGGCGAATCACTCACCGATGCCGTATCGGTCTTAGGCCCCGTGCCGGCACTCATGGCAAAACGCAAAGGATTATTTTGCCAACAATTATTAGTCCGCGCTGAGCGCCGCAGCGCATTACAAAATTTTTTAAAAGGGCTAATGGTTCAAATTGAAAAATTACCAGGCTCGCACCCCGTAAAGTGGGCACTAGATGTAGACCCAATGGATGTCATGTAGCCTGGACACGTTTTTTGTGTCCGGGTTTGTTGCATCAAATTGTCATCGCATTGTCATCCCGGAAATTTCCGCAGGAAATTGTCCGGGATCCACCCGCGCGAATCCAAAATCCGTCATTGCGAGCGAAGCGAAGCAATCCAGCTTTTCGTTGTTTGAGAAGAAAAGCTGGATTGCTTCGCTTCGCTCGCAATGACGAAATGTTTTGTAAATTTGATAAGTGGATCCCGGACAATTTCCTGCGGAAATTTCCGGGATGACAATACGATGACAGCGTTATTGCAAAATACCCTTGAAATCCAATGCCAACCGCTTCAAATCCAACCGATTCAAGAACAACGAATAAACCATCCACGCACTCAACGCTGCCAAATCAGCAAATTGCGGTGGAACATATTTCGGTGGAATTAAAATTCCTTCACTCATTAAATCCGCCAAAATATGTAAATCTTCTAAGGTTGTTTTACCAACAAATAACAAAGGTATACGATCAACAATGCCGCGTTGCACTGCTAAGCGCATGTAGTTATAAATCAAAATAAAACCTTTGCTATACGCTAAATCTTTTGTGTACGGCCCACCATCAGGTGTACTACCACGAAACACGCGAACGGTTGATTGATAGCTATCATCTTCAGACATACCCGATGCACGATAAAATTCAAAAACATCAAAAAAGTTTGCGCCACTTTCCGCCATGCCAACCGTGTTAATGCGATTCGTTAATCGACGAACGCGATTGGGATAAGATGAAAAAGTAAATAACTCAGTAATAATCGCAAGACCTTCTTGCGTCACCGTTGATGATGGCGGACCTTTACCTAAGAACGTACAAATCGGTTGTGACATACCATTTAGAGTCGTCCCTAAATGCACCCAGCCTTCATGAACTTCAAATGTGTGAATTTCTCGCAAGCTAAATTTCAAACCATCATGGATTTTAATTTTTTCAGCACCGGCTGATGCATCGGCAATAATACCATCGCTTAATTCCACGCAAGGTTTTGAGCGATCAGCAAAATAAGTACTTAATCGCTCACGTAAAATATCTACCGCTTCTTTACTTGTGTAGATAGCATCATCTGCACTTGTTTTAACTTGATCACCCAAATTATTTAGCGTTTCACTGACCAATGCTGCAAAATCTTTTAACGTCGGCGCACCGACATGAAAAGCATCTTCAGAGCTACCATAGAGTTCTTGTGAAATTTCAGTGAAAAGCGGTGTCCCTCTTGCCTCTAACATTTCAATAACGCGGATATATTCATAACACATGCGCTGCATGATGCTACCAACACCGCTATATTGTCCGAGGCGTCGACGAATTTCACGATCAATGTCGTGAAATTCTTGACGTTTTTTTTCAGGGTCAAAAGAGAGTGGGTTTTTCTTTTGATAATATTCGGGATTAATCAGTGGGAGTTCTTTGCATTTGTGGCGAAAAAAATACTCTTCGACTTCTCGATCCCATTTTAAAGAGTCAAGAATACGAATTGGCTTTTGAGCGGCAACAATGCGCTCGGAAAGCTCATGAATCGCTTGTTGGTATTCTCCCAAAACATCGCCGTTTGCCATTAGGCAATATATCCTTATCTACCATCCATCCTTAGGATTATAACACGAGAGAATAGGTTAAAAATTAACCACCATATAGATTTTTCTTACGTTCCTTATCTTCAGCGCAAGGCACGCAAATCTTAAATCCTAACTTTTGTCGACCAACAGGAATCAATTCATCGCATTCTTCGCAGTTTGGCGAACCCATCGTATTATTATTAGAGCGTGCACGAATTTCATCCACGAGACGGGCAGTTTGGATATCAATCAACACATTAGCTAAATCAATTTCATCAGGCATAGCAATGACCTCCAATTAAAAAGCGGTGTATTCTACTCGATCGACTGATTGGATAAAAGGTTTTTAAGTGGCTTCCCGTTCAGTAAATGTGAACGTTTGCGTCCCCGTCTTTTCCTAAAAATCGCCAAACGTCACTTGCAACACCGCTAATGCCGCGATCGTTGCCGTTTCAGTTCGCAACACACGAGGCCCTAACAGCAAAGCTTGGTATTGATGATCCATGGCTAATTGAATCTCTTGCGAGCTCAATCCACCTTCAGGACCTATCAATAAAATAATTTTCCCATTTGTATTTAGCTTTACTGAAGATAAAGACGAATCACAATGCGGTGTTAAAACAAATTTAATATCGGCAGATATTTTACTAATAAAATCCGAAAGCGATTGCGCTGGCAATAATTCAGGGATTACATTGCGACCCGATTGTTCGCACGCACTAATTACAATCGATTGCCAATGACGTAAACGCTTTTCTTCACGTTCCGCCGTTGTGCGTACATTGCAACGCTCGGTGATAAGCGGAAATATTTTACTAGCGCCTAATTCCACTGCTTTTTGAATAATAAAATCCATTTTCTCGCCACGCGCAATACCTTGTGCGAGATAAATATCAGTAGGTGATTCACGGTTGCAAATGGTTTTACTTTTAATATCAACGCTGACATTTTTTTTCGTAATATTGGTAATGGTTGCCGGATATTCATGACCATCACCGTTAAATAAAATAATGTCATCATGAACATTCACACGCAGCACTCGCGCAAGATGATGACTCGCTTTTTCATCTAATGTCACATTCGAATTTACATTAAGCAATGTGTTTTGATAAATGCGCGTCACAAATTATACCTGTTCTGGATTGACACTAAGAATATATTCCGCAACCGGCACACCATTAATCAAATGTTCTTGAATGATGCGCTCTAAAACGCGCGGTTCACAAGAGTGATACCAAACACCTTCAGGATAAACAACCGCGATTGGTCCTTGCTGGCAAACACGCAAACAATTTGCTTTCGTGCGATAAATGCCACCCAGTTCGGTTAACTGTAATTCCTTCAAGCGATTTTTCAAATATTCCCATGCAATTAAACTGTTTTTTTTATCGCAGCATTTAGGCGATGTTTGATCGCAACATAAAAAAATATGTCGTTTGATATCTCGTAAATGCAGTTTAGCAATGCGTTGTTCGAGCGATTCGTGGATCATAGTGTTCTCGTTACCTTAGTTTCAGCGGTTGGCAATATACCATAATTGCTCTATCATAGCCCACCACAAACACAGAATGGTGCTAAAATTTGAACAAGCTTTACATCCAAACCCATGGTTGTCAAATGAACGCCTATGACTCTAGCAAAATGGCAGATGTCTTAATGGAATCGCACGCGCTAGAAAAAACCGAGCATCCCGAAGATGCGGATGTCATCTTGATTAATACTTGTTCGATCCGAGAAAAAGCCCAAGAAAAAGTGTTTTCCGAATTAGGTCGCTGGCGCGCGATCAAACAAAAAAATCCAAACGTGATTATTGGTGTTGGTGGTTGTGTTGCCAGCCAAGAAGGCGCCGCTATTTTAAAGCGTGCCCCTTATGTTGATTTAATTTTCGGCCCCCAAACCATCCATCGCTTAGGCGATATGTTAAACGAGCGCAGAAATCAACGCGCAGCGGTTGTTGATATTAGTTTTCCTGAAATTGAAAAATTCGATCTGTTACCAGAGCCACGCGCAGACGGTTGCAGTGCCTATGTCACTATCATGGAAGGTTGCAGTAAATATTGCAGTTATTGCATCGTGCCATTTACTCGCGGTGCAGAACTCAGCCGCTCACTCGATAACGTGTTAGCGGAAGTCATTAGTTTAGTGAATCAAGGCGTGCGTGAAATCACTTTGCTTGGTCAAAACGTCAATGATTACCGCGGCAAAATGCACGAAGGCCATGATGCTGATCTCGCAACATTGATCGAATTAATGGCAGAAATTGACGATTTAAAACGTATTCGCTTTACCACATCACACCCAACCGCTTTTTCTAGCCGCTTAATTCAAGCTTTTAAGGATATTCCAAAGCTCGCCAATCAGCTGCATTTACCCGTACAAAGCGGCTCTGATCGTATTTTGGCCGCCATGAAGCGCGGTTACACTAGCCTCGAATATAAGGCTAAAATCCGTAAATTACGCGCTATTCGCCCTGATATCAGCCTAACGACCGACATTATTGTTGGTTATCCAGGGGAGACGGATGAAGACTTCATGGCGACCCTGAATTTGGCTCAGGAAATGAATTTTGACCACTCCTATAGCTTTATCTATAGCCCCCGCCCCGGAACCCCTGCAGCCCAGCAATTAGACGATGTGCCTATGGAAGTGAAGAAAGAAAGGCTAAATATTTTACAATCCCGGATTAACTTAAATACCCATGCCTTAAGTCGCAAGATGTTAGGTACCATACAGCCTGTTTTAATCAGTAGGGTCTCCGAAAAGGACCCCGGCCAAGTATCTGGAAAGACTGAAAATAATCGCGTCATCCATTTGCCAGGCGATGCAAGTTTAATCGGAAAAGTCGTAATGGTTGAAATTTTAACCGCCGAAACTTATGCAATGACTGGAAAAATAATTTAACTTTTACTAGTAAATTAAGCCCTGTTATCGGCTATACTGAAAGTGTCGAATTAACACGAGGTGTTAAAATAACGTTGAACACTCTCCTACATTCAGAAATTCTGACTCTCGCCCCAGAAGATAATCATCGGCTGTTTAACCTTTGCGGTAAATTAAACGAACACCTCAAACTCATCGAGAAATGTCTCAATGTTGTCATTAGACAGCGTGGTCACACGTTCTCTGTGAAAGGTGAACCCGTTGCCGTCAAACAAGCCTGTGATACCATCAACAACCTCTATATTGAGACTGAAAAATTGACTACATTAGAGCCTAAGGAGATCCATTTGTATTTACAAACGGTAGGCAAAAAACCGCGTCAAGAGCAACAGGATGCTCATATGGATATTCGTATTAAAAAAGGTGCTATCACCGCACGTGGTGAAAACCAAGTGCATTTTATTCGCGATATTCAAAGTCATGATGTTAGCTTTGGTTGTGGACCCGCTGGGACTGGTAAAACGTATTTAGCCGTGGCTTGCGCTGTTCAAGCATTAGAGATGGAAAGTGTCAGCCGCATTATTTTAGTCAGACCGATTGTGGAAGCCGGTGAAAAGCTAGGCTTTTTACCAGGCGATATTGCGCAAAAAGTTCATCCTTACTTACGACCATTGTATGATGCTTTATACGAAATGATTGGTTTTGAGAAAGTAAATCAATTAATCGAAAAAGATGTTATAGAATTATTGCCATTAGCCTATATGCGTGGACGTTCATTAAATGATTCTTTCATTTTATTAGACGAAGCGCAAAATACGACCGTTGAGCAAATGAAAATGTTTTTAACACGTATTGGTTTTAATTCTAAAGCAGTCGTCACGGGTGATAGTTCACAAATCGATTTAATCAATCGTCGTGATTCGGGTTTAATGCATGCGCAAGAAGTCTTAAAAAACATTCCCGGTATTGGTTTCACACACTTCCAAACATCAGATGTGGTGCGTCACCCTATCGTGCAAACCATTGTAGAAGCTTATGAGAATCATGAAAAGAAACATAATAAATAAAATAAAAAAAGAAAAACAATGAAGCATCGGATTATTATACAAAAAATGGATACCGATGCTTCTTCTCCATCAACAGTTTTATTACGCAAATGGGCGAATGCTGCATTAAAAAAAGAAACCACTTCTCGTGAAATGACTTTGCGTATTGTTGATGTGGCTGAAATGACAGAATTAAATGAAACCTATCGCCAAAAGAAAGGACCCACCAATGTGTTATCTTTTCCAAGTGATTTACCACAAGAATTTTCATCAGGCGAATTAGGTGATATCGTGATTTGTGCCAGTATTGTAAACAGCGAAGCAAAAGCACAACACAAAACAAAAACAGCCCATTGGGCGCATATGGTAGTACACGGTGTTTATCATTTGTTGGGTTATGATCACATGAATGATAAAGACGCAGCAAAGATGGAAGCATTAGAAATTAAAGTATTAGCAACATTAGGTTTTGCCAATCCTTATGAAACAACGGAGATAAAGTAAAATAACATGAGTGACGATAATAAAAATAAACAACGTTCTTGGCCAATGCGTTTAATGGCATTAATGTCAAGAGAGCCACAAGATCGCGAACAATTAACGGAAATGCTACGTGATGCTGGTGAGCGTGATTTATTAAGCACAGAAATGCTCGGCATGATGGAACGTATTTTGCAAGTCGCTGAAATGCAAGTGCGCGAAGTGATGGTGCCGAAAAATCAAATGATTGTGGTGCATAAAGAAGATGCGTTTGAAAAAATCATCTCGATTGTTAAAGAATCAGGGCATTCGCGTTTCCCAGTGTTAGATCGCTCGGGTAAAGATGTTGTCGGAATTTTATTAGCGAAAGATTTAATTAAGTATAGTTTTACCACCGATGCTGCCGCACAATTTAAAATGGAAACCATTATGCGACCTGCGGTTTTCACGCCGCAAAGTAAGCGTCTAGACATTTTGTTGCGTGAATTTCGTATTAACCGCAATCACATCGCCATTGTCATTGATGAATATGGCCATGTTGCCGGGTTAGTGACGATTGAAGATGTGTTAGAGCAAATTGTCGGTGACATCGAAGATGAATATGATGTTGATGAAGAAGATATTCAAATTAAAAAATTAGCAGATGGTTCTTACATCGTTAAAGCGTCGACTGAAATTGAAGAATTTAACAAATATTTTGATACTGATTTTTCAGACGAAGAATTTGATACCATTGGCGGCATTATATTGCAAAATTTTGGCCATTTGCCAAAACGCGGTGAAAATGTCAAAATCGGCCAGTGGCGATTTAAGATATTACACAGCGATAATCGACGTATTTATTTGCTAGAAGTAAAACCGATTAAAAGCAAAAAAACAGTGAGCTCCTAAAATCCATTTAATGTGAGATAACATCGTGTCAAATTCAATCGAAAATCCTGATCATTTAATTAATTCTGAATTAGGTAAGAAATCTGAATATTTAACGCAATACTCACCGAGCTTATTATTTCCCATTTCTCGTCAAAGTAAACGTGATGAAATTAATATTGCTCAACCATTACCTTTTTATGGCTATGATGTTTGGAATCATTACGAAGTGTCATGGTTAAATATGAAAGGCAAACCCATGGTTGCGATTGCTGAAATCGCCTACAGCTGTGATTCTGTTAATATCATCGAATCAAAATCGATGAAATTATATTTTAACTCATTCAATCAAACAAAATTTGCAAGTTCTGAAGCTATTGCTGCCATTATTAAGCAAGACATTGCAGAACGCGTACAAGGTGATGTGAGTGTGACAATTCGTACATTGCCATGTGATAAAACTTTATTTGCGATCAGTGAACTTTCGGGTTTATGCATTGATACCTTAGATGTTGAATGCTCTGTGTATCAGACAGATGCCAGCTTGCTTAAAACACGTGAAAACCACGTAAATGAAACTGTTTATTCTAATTTATTAAAATCAAATTGTTTGGTGACGTTTCAGCCAGATTGGGCGAGTGTGCAAATCAGTTATGAAGGTAAACAAATTATTCATGAAAGTTTGTTGCAATATTTAGTGTCTTTTCGCAATCACAATGAATTCCATGAGCAATGCATAGAGCGTATTTTTATGGATATTATGCGTCATTGTCAGCCGAAATCGTTAACGGTATTGGGTCGATATACTAGACGTGGCGGATTGGATATTAATCCATTACGTTCCACACAACCAGTTGATGGCGCTATTAAAAATAGCCGTTTAGAACGGCAATGAAATTGAATGGTATGAATCGGGTAGGTTATCTACTTTATCTTTGATGTTTTTGCTATGGGTATATTTTCCATCATCAAAAAATAACGGTAGGTAACGACCGCATGTTTTTTTGGTTTGATGCATTTGATAGCCAACGGCAAAAATACCCGCTATTGGTAAGAGCAACACAACAGCAATGTTTGCCAAAATGCGCAGCACAAATTTGTCAGATTTTACTAAATCTTCATTAAGAATATTAGTCAGTATGGTGCTCATTTCATTTTTGTAGGCAACCATTTTATCGTCTCTTTCTATTTCAGGCTGACTAAAAAAATCATTTGATTTTTTGATCAAACATTTCGCGAGATCTAATGTTGGATTGCGTAGGTGATGATTATAAGTTGGGTTTACCGATGTTGCGTAATTACTGAGTTTTTTAAGTTCTACATAAAGATTTTCAATTTCTTCTTTCAATTTTGATTGCCGCAAATGTTCATTTGGAACATTTTTAGCTGCTAGATTATCAACTGTTTTTGGTAACGTATCAGCGTCTATATTGCAATAAGTTAATACATCAATATTAGTGGCTTGTGTCGCAGGTGTGACTGCTAAAATTAAGCGCGAAACAGCGCTATTTTTTTTAATTTTTTGTTTTAGTTCATCAATAGAGATAGTTTGATCTTTAGGAATGAGCACACAGCTATTTTCTTCAAAATCATTTGGCAATTCAATATAACGTTTGCCTTTTAACAATATTCGAAAATCACGTTCACGTGGACATGATTTTATAAAAATAAAACCATCATCATTGGTTATTGCAAATATATTTTTTAAAAAATAGTTGGTGTAGCTATCTGGATGCAGATTTTCAACTAATGTAAGCGAAAATTTCTGATTATAAATTTCAGGCAAATCTCGATTGGAGAAAGGGATGTTAAGATCAGGGCTAGCATGTTTTCGATTGTCGATTGAAAAAAAATTTTCATACGGGTGACATAAGCCAAGACATTGACTGTTGGCGCCATGCCGCGAGTGGTAACAACCAATCACGGCATTTTTGCCTTTGAAGTTTAATATCGATCTTGCCTTCATCACTAACCCTTCGTCGTTTTATATTTTCAGGTACTTATTATTTGCTGTCAGTTTATCGGACTTAGCTTAAGAGCATATTAAGAACAAAAATTTTTTGTAAAAAAAGTGACTTAGGCTGTTTTGCCTAAGATAGTAAATATGGGGTATGATACGCACAAAATATGGCAAAGGTGCCGAAAATGCGACTAAATAAACCTATCATTGTATATGATATGATCAAAACAGCTTGTTTGTTGCTATCCGTTTTAGTCCTATCGGCTTGTAGCACGCATCATGTTTTTCATTCTCAGGGTAATCAAACGGGCTACCCTGTCTCGGAATTAAAGAAACAAACACCGCATTATGCCAATGTCGATCAGGGGCAATTAGAATATTATCGCTTTGGTCACGGTAGCCCAATTGTGTTAATCACCGGTTATGTGTCCGATGTGACTAGTTGGGATAGAGACTTTATTGCTGACCTTGCAAGCCAACATGAATTGATTGTTTTTAATAATCGTTTGGTGGCAGGATCACATGGCCAATCATCCACTTTTTTATGCAAAGATTTAGCGCGCGATACCCATGAGTTGATTCAACAATTACATTTAAAAAAGCCAACGGTGTTAGGTATATCGATGGGCGGCATGATTGCAGAACAATATGCTGTGTTATACCCGCATTCACTCAGTCATTTAGTGTTAATTAATACAGCACTCGCTGGTAATGCAGTGCGTCCAACACTTGAAACTGAAAATTCGATGAAGAATATTCCGAGTTATAAAATTGGTCGCTTTATGGTTGCGGTAGAATTATTTTTTCCGAGTAATGAGCGATTACCAATGGCGATTTCATTGATTAATAATCGTTTCTTACCTGAATCTTATCAAGAAGTGGATCCGAAGGTGGTTGCTGCCCAACAAATGATTGCCGTGCAAGAATGGGTAAGAGACAAAAACACAGCTAAAGAAATTGCTAAATTAAAATTACCCGTTTTAATTTTAAATGGCGAAGCCGATCAAGTGATTCCTCCGGTGAATAGTGAAATGATCGCAGCCACCATTAAACATTCACGATTATTACGCTGGAAAAATGGTGGTCATGCCATGATTTATCAATATCCACACGCATTGGCAGATGCCATTAATCAATTTGTGGTTGCGAGTAACGATTTACCGCGAGTTTCAGGCACAAAAAAGTAAACGACTATAAAAGTAATACTAGCGCAAATGGCTATATAAACAGCAGGTAAAATAGTGATTTGTGTCATAGCTAATAATGTGGTGCAAACCATCGCAACCGTACCGCCTAATAAGCCATTACCAATGTTATAACCAAACGAAAGACCCGTATAACGCGCTGTGCTTGGGAAATTTTCAACAAGCGAAATAGGTGTCGTGCCTTGTTCCAGCGAACTGATAACCGTTAATAACACAAGAATGCAAATCGATAATGCAGTGATATTAAAATGTAATAAATAAAAACAGGGAATAATGACAGTGAATGCCAAGGCAGAATTAAATAACAACATTTTCCGCCGACCCATTTTATCGCATAGGAAGCCACAAATAGGCGCTAATACAATCATTAACAAAATAAGCGCTGTGATTAAATATGAAATCGAAGAAAGCGATAATTGCTGTAAAGAAATCAGATAAGTTGGTAAATAGATAAAACAAAAATTATAAAACGTGCTTCCAAAGCAAACCATGCCAATGGTGCGGAATAACTCAGGCAGGTTTTTTTTAAAAACAGTTTTTATTGGATTGTGTGCGAGTGCATGCTTTTCTTTTAAAGCATTAAACACACCGGATTCAGCAATCTTTAATCGATATGCAAAAATAAATAAGCAAATAGCGCCGCTTAACAAATAGGGAATACGCCAGCCGATTGTTTCTAGTGTGTGCTCCGGCATGCTGCTGGTAATAATACCGACGAGTGATGCTAATAAAATACCCGTGTTTGCACCCATGCTAGCGCAAGCGGTAAAGGTGGCACGATAGGGAGTCGGTGCTGTTTCTGCTAGATAAATTAAATTACCGCTATATTCGCCACCAATGCTGATGCCTTGAATCATGCGTATCAGTGTTAGTGTGATTGGCGCTAGCACACCGATTTGGGCGTAAGTAGGTAACACGCCAATTAAAAAAGTGGGAAGGGCGATGACTATCATGGATAAACGTAATGTGACGGCGCGCCCGCGTTTATCGCCTAGGTAGCCAAACAATAAAGCACCAACGGGGCGACATAAAAAACCAATAGCAAAAATGCCGAAGGTGGCAATGAGTGCTACTTGCTGATTATCAGTTGGAAAAAATAAGCGACTGAATAACGTCGAAAAAATAGTAAACAAGCCAAAATCATACCATTCTAGAATGTTACCTAACGAACTACTAATAATCGAAGACAAAAATTTGATGCGCATTGATTACCTCAAATTGTCATCCCGGAATTTTTACGTTTTTTGGTAAAATGTCCGGGATCCACGGTAAGTTTGAAACACAAAATAGGTTTCGTGCAGGCAGCAAAGCCGTTTATTTGCAATATTCTTCCGCAGTCGTATAAGCACTGGTAGCATCATTTTGATTTGGCAGCACGGTGATAGGTGTGCCTTTTAAAATAACGAATTCACTGACACCAAAGGTATTATTAGCGGCTTGATTCCAATTGTAAGTGTAACCGTATTCTGTCCATGGCGCGCCGTTGTCTGCTTGATAGGCGTTAATACTGTTGTTAATAAACCATGTTTTGAAATCCGGCGAAATATTAGTATCGGTTATGTCCATAAATTTGGGGCAAATGGGTGAACCATCATCATGTGGCGTGATGCGAGGATCAGTGCATGGTCGAAAGATTCCGATGTGACTATTAGCGGGGCCGTAATAAGCTTGAATCGCAGGCACTTCTATTTCAACAAAGCGACGTTTGTCAGCATTTTCAGCCGGTAATCCTAGTAATTGTGCAATCCAAAGATTTAATTTTTTTGAGCGCGTGCGGTAATTGTTTGCTTGATATTGCGCACATAAATCTTTTAACTCAGGCGCCACTGTTGCCCAAACATTTGCACCAAGATTAGTGTCAGATATTTTGTAACCATCATAGCCAGTAAAAACGACCATTTTGACTTTGCTATTTTGAATGGTGGTTAATGGTGCGGGAAGGGTTGCGGATTGATGTAAGGCGGCATGAAGAACAGCGTTTTGATATTCCGTGTTTGAATCAGCAAATGCGCTTTGTGAAAACCAAGCAATTAAAGTAACACAAGTAAAACTAAAAATAGATTTAAACATAAGAGTCCTCGTAGCCTGGACACGTTTTTTGTGTCCGGGGCTGTTCCCGTATTGACAGACAAAGCCCGGACACAAAAAACGTGTCCAGGCTACATTTCTAATTTTAATAACGCTGTTTTTCGTTCAATACCCCAGCGATATCCCGATAACGAACCATCACGACGAATCACGCGATGACAAGGAATCAGAACCGCAATCGCATTTGCACCACAAGCATTAGCAACAGCGCGCACTGCTTTTGGCGCACCGATTTTTTTAGCAATATCAGTGTATGTCACCGTTTTGCCGAAAGAAATTTTTTGTAATTGCCGCCACACTTTTTGTTGAAAAGCGCTACCGCGAATATCGAGTGTAAAATCGAATGATACTGATGGTGATTCGATGTGTTTAATAATCTTAGTCGTTAAAGCTGCAAATTTTTTTTCATCTAAAATACATTCAGCTTTTGGGAAACGATTTTTTAATTCACTTGTCAGTTCAGCAAGGTTATCGCTTAGCATGATGGCGCAAATACCTTGCACGCTGTGAGCAATTAAAGCGCTACCAAGCGAGCATTCGCGAATAGAGTAGTGAATTTTTTCGTCAAAAGAGGGCATAAATTGCCTGTTCATGATTTAATATTTCGGATTAGAGTATCTTACCCGTTTGATTGAAGCAATGGGCGGCATCAAGTATGATCGGCCAGAATAAAAAAATCATGAGGATAAAAAATGCGCATCACCGAACTTTTTACATTACTGAATGCTTTTGAAAAAGCATACAAGCCAATTCGAATCGGAGTTGCATTTTTAGGGTTAACGACGAGTGAAGATGAAGGGCGGACACCAACCATCACGGGTGATAAAAGTTCAGTTGAAGAAAATGATTATTTATTTCATCAAGCAAGAAAAGCATTTATGGATGATCAAACAAATCTTGCTGCAGCGACACGTTTTTTAGAATTAGTCAGGCTTCCTTGCGTTGGGGAAAAAGCATTAGAACAAAAAACTGAAAGAGAAAAGACCGAGATTAAGGCGAGTCATTACGTTAGAAGTGATATTTTAGTGTTTTCACCTTATTTGATTCAGGCATTAGAAGCTTATGTAACGGGATTAAGAACTTTTCCAGCGCAGTTTGATGCATCAAATGTCAATACTGAGATGCAAGCGTTTTGTACGGAACTGGCAAATATGTTTCATGAAAGAAAACATTCATCTACGACGGTCGAAAAAGCAATTGCTGATGCAACACAGGAGTTGGCTGGAAAAGCTGAAGAAACACTTACGGTAAAATCATTTCTAGCGATGAAACAAGGTTCTCGCATTTTTGATGTTAATGGCATGCCAAAACCAAAAAAACACATTTTGCCAGACGGTCGTGAAATAAAGGAATCCTATTCTTCATTTTTTGTGTATCAAGTTACTTTAACAGGTGATGCGTTGCAAAAAGAATTAAAAAATTATTTTATAAAACATTTTACTCCAACCATGCTTGATGTATTTAAACGATGTTATCGCAATACCAGCTTGCAACATGATCCGGCTGTTGCTTCGACTTCGTCAACCTCTACCAAGAGAAAAATGGACGATCAAGGCGCAGCAGTTAGTGCCAAGAAACGATAAAAAGTAGCCTGGACACGTTTTTTGTGTCCGGGGTTGTTGTATCTGGACGCCGGCCGACAAGCCGCGGGACGACCGCCCATATACAACAACCCCGGACACAAAAAACGTGTCCAGGCTACTGCTTGCTATAAGTGTTATGGATTATCTGCGACTAAATAGCTAACAAGAAGATTGGTAAGTTCATTTTCCAAGTGACCACCAGCCCGTAAGTCTTGTCGATTATATAATGCTGCCTGAATGACTGCCTCGACTGCATAAACAGAAATAAAAGCTGCCATCTCTATATTTTTCACCGACATTTCATTTTTTTTTGATAGCAAGTAATCTTTTATCATTTCCACAGCTTGGTTTTCATATTCTTTTAGGCGGCGAAGCTTACCTACTTTTGGTAACTGCTCGTCAAATACGCGTTGTAGTTTCGGTTCCACTGAGCGCGCTTCAATTCGGGACCTAATCAAAATGCGAATTCCATCCTTTAATGAAACTGAACTTAATGTATTGAATTTTTCCATGAATACATCCATGAGTTTTTGGATATGAAGTTCGATTAATTCCCCAATAATGGATTCTTTATTTGAGAAGTACTGATAAATGGAGCCAATACTGACTCCGGCAACTTCTGCGATTCGATTAGTATTGGTACCTTCATATCCCTCTTTCACCAAAACGTGAGCAGCTCCCTGCAGAATAGTCTCGATGGTTGCTTTCGCGCGGTCTTGCTTTCCCTTTTTTTTCACTGTGTTGCGATGCTTTCTAGACTTCATTTTTTTCTCTTTTTTTATGCGAGTTGTTAATGTGAGTGTTTGCTCATATTATTGCACCTGGGTGTTATTGTCTATTTTCAAAAGAACTAATTTTTTAAGAGAATTATAAAAATGAAGAGAATCACTTACTTAATGAAAAAGCTTTTAACTATATTTGGAGTATTAATTGGTAGCATAGCACTGTTTGGTTGTGCGACGACTCATGATTATGGAAATGGCGTTGTTATTTCTGCTAAAAAAATTCAGCAGAGAGATTTTAAACCTCGCGCAGGAACAAAAACGGGTGCTGAAGTGGGTGGTGTTACGGGTGCTATAGGCGGTGCTGCTGCAGGTGGATTTATGGGATTAACGTTAACCCCATTTGTCAGCTTTGCAGCTCCTGTTTTGATAGCAACCACCGTAGGCGGAGCAGTATTGGGAGCGGTTATTTTTGGTGGTGCGGGGGCAGCTGCTGGCGCAGGCCTTGGCTATGTTGTAGATGTTAGCGATCAGCATGCAGGTTTGTATCAATTTATTGTGAAACGAGATAGCAATGCAACACCAATAACCGTTACACAATATTCATCAATTATTCCAATTGATTCACGAGTTCGTATTTTGCAAAAAGAGAATACCCTTTTCATTAAGCCGCAATCCACGGGGGGTTAAGTGCCATGATAGTTTCATATCATTATCATTGCCAGCCATGACATCGATCGTAGCCTGGACACGTTTTTTGTGTCCGGGGTTGTTGTATCTGGGCGGTCGTTCTGCGGCTTGTTGGCCGGGATCCAGATACAACAACCCCGGACACAAAAAGCGTGTCCAGGCTACAATTTCATAAACTCAATTTTTTTACCATGACTATGTTCAATAAACCGCAACAAATCAGCCAATTTCATGCGAATAGTTGCTGTGTTTTCCATCGGGTGAACGCTGATGTATTCTTCTTGTAATAAATCGTCATCCATAAAAAATGTAATTTTTTTTGATTGATCGTTTAAAATGGCAAAAGGGGTAACTGATCCTGGCTGTACATTCAGCTTTTCAATTAAATCATTGCTACTTGCAAAACTTAAACGATCAAGTTGTAACGTTTTGCCAAGCGATAATAAATCCACTCTTTTATCATCTTTCACGGTCAGTAAAACATATGCCGTTTTTTTTCTATCGCGTAAAAATAAATTTTTAACATGTGCGCCTGGGATATCTTTGCAAAGATGCATGTCATCGACCGTAAATACCGGCGCATGCTCATAAAGTACATATGGAAAATCTGCTGCTTTCAGTATGGATAGTAAATGTTCTTTATCATTAATCATCGCGATTACCTTTATGTCATTATCTGTAATATATACACTAATAATGACAACTTCCAGGCTCACCATTCATGGCACAAAATGCCGTATGATTGTTGCTGCAAAACGATTTAGTCGTCATTTTGCAAGGGGGATTTGGCTCACTTTGAAAAATCGTTGCCAAACATTGACCTTGAGTAGAATATTTCATATCGTCATCACAATCCGGCTTATCTTTCAACGGCGAACAAGTCATTTTATCGAAATCCAAACAATAGCCATGTTCTGCATTCTCCTCATCATAAGGGATACACGCACAATATTGCGCATTATCGAGAAAACAACCATCTTCGTCAGGCCCGCAAAGATAATAACGATCACTACAAAACACACTAACCGGTATCAAAATGAAAACGAGAAAGCAAAAATTTTTTATAAATCGCATACGCGCTCCTAAGAGAAAGTAAATATAAGTGGTGGGGGTGTGGAGGGGTAGAGCAGAAAGTGAGATGATTCTATCAAGTTTTCGTAGCCTGGACACGCTTTTTGTGTCCGGGTTTGGTGACCAGAGGCAACAACCCCGGACACAAAAAGCGTGTCCAGGCTACTAGTACTACTTCAAGCTAGGTGTTGCATTGTTATTTTTAGCATCTCTTTTGGAAAGACGGTTAAATTCATTCAAATATAAGTTGCTTAAATGAAAATGGGGGGCAAATTCAAACAAATCACCACATTTTTCTTTTGGAACATAAAGCACAAATGGCGGATGATTGATTTCAGGAAAATAGGTGAGAAATAACGGCAAGCATTGAGTACTGCGAATAAACTCTTCACATTTAAGTATATTATCAATTAATGTTCGACTGGTTTTTTTGATTCGTGGAATGGGAATAAGGTAGCTGACTTGTTTGGCAATATATTCATGTGCTGTCAGTGGATTTTGAGGCTTGTCAGCGCCATCAGTTACTTGTTTACCTAATAATAATATTTTTTTACATCGTAATAAGAATAAATCAAACAAAAGAATATTCAGTTTATTCATCTCATTACTTCCATTTGAGTTTAAGGCTTTTATTTTTTGAGAATCAAAACATGCCCAGAAAAAGTCTTCGATTTCTTTTATTTGATTTTTATAGTAATCACTGCTTTTTTCTGTACCCTCAAACTCTAATTTTAGTAGTTTTATTTTAGTGGCTTCAGCAACAAAGGATTCCCAATATCCGCCATTTTCTTTGGTAAGTTGAGCGCATAAATTAAGATGGTGTAAGGCGGTATCAAGATTACGTCTTAGTAACTCGACGCGATATAAACTAGTATGTGCTGCAATAAGCATGGCATTCGTCTGAATGCTTGGCGGAATTTGATGGTTATTTTTGATAAATAAAATGATGTTTTGGGATATGGTCTCTAATAAAGAAGTCTTTTTTTCTCGCACGATATATTGGTGTAACAGTTGTAATGATTGAAGCTTATGGAGGAAAATTTCATTAATACTACATTGATCACATGACTCGATTGATTCCATTAACAATTTGCAAATGTTTGGATCATTTGCTTTTTTTACATTGAGTAAATAAAATGCATAGCTCTGCAAAGCATAGGCAAGATCACTAAAAGTTGTATCTTGACCTTCAGTTAAGTGATCAACCGCTGTAGAAATAATCTCGCGATAGAGAGTTTCACGGTCATTAATGGTTGTGTTTAACAAAGCACCGACAAGGTCGCGTATTTCATTATTATTAAATTTCAAAGGGTCCACTGTTTTGCCTCGTTTGTAGTATTTTTATTAGAGAGGCGATTTTACATAAAAAGATAGCGAAGAGACTAGCATAACAATGCCTGGCAATGTGGTTTGAGCTTTTTGTGACCGACATTCCAGACACGAAAAGCTGAATGTTTTTTGCCTAAGTAGAAAGATAAAATTTCACGCAAAAGATTTTAATGTAGCCTGGACACGCTTTTTGTGTCCGGGTTTGTTGTATCTGAACACCATTCCGAGGCTTATCCACGGGATCCATATACAACAACCCCGGACACAAAAAACGTGTCCAGGCTACTGCTTGCCTATTTAGTGAGATATAATTTTTTACTAAGAATAATAGGAGTACAAAATGTTTGCAGCGACACTATCAAACTACCCGATTAAAGTCACAAAATATTATTTTCCCATTCCCGGAGAAACTTCATTTGGGATGATTGAGTTGGTAAGCGCTCCCAGTAAAATTAACCAAGAGCGAGCAAGAACGATACTGGTCGATAGTTTTATTGATGGCTATGCACATTTAAAACCACACGAAATTAGTGAGAAATTAACTTCTTGGCGTGATGGAGAAAATTCAGTACAAGAATATTATGAAACTTATTTTAAAGAAGAATTGTCAGAATTTTCTGCAGGAAAATTACATTATTGGGTAGAAGCAAGTGTTGGCGGAAAATTAGTTGGCTGGGCAACTTTTCAACGTGAGTCAGCAGATCCAAAAGCCGTCTATATGAATCTTTTAGTTGTCGATCCCGCATTTCAAAAAAAAGGAATCGGTACTCAATTAGTTAATGCGCTAATTAACTTAAATGAAATTTCAAATTTAAATACAATCCATTTACTTCTCAGAAAGAAAAACGAAGGCGGAAGAAAATTCTATACCAAGCTTGGTTTTGTCTCAGACCCAGAGTACAAACGAACAGATAATTTCGTCGACATAACGCTACTTGAACCATTCACCTGGAAAAAACCTGCCTTACAACTAAAACAAGAAGAAAAAGCAACCAGCACTAATGATGGATTCGAATCCGGACTTTCACAGAAAAATAATTTTTAAAGTAGCCTGGACACGCTTTTTGTGTCCGGGTTTGTTGTATCTGGACATCATTCCGAGGCTTATCCGCGGGATCCAGACACAACAAACCCGGACACAAAAAGCGTGTCCAGGCTACATTCAAATCGTTAAGACGAATAAAATAAAAAGCATTTCATCCGGGTAACGTGGTTAATCAATAAAACGTGGGTTGCTATGTACGCAACGTTTGAGAGCTTGTTTTGTTGCGCGGTAATTGTCGTAATATCCAAAGTGTCTTAGTCCTTGTTGATCGCATGAGTATTGGCTTATGCGGCAGCCTTCATATTGTGCAGTTACTCTGTTGTAAGTGCGCGAGTCATATCTTTCCGTATAACAGACATAACCTGCCCATGATGAAGCCGACATTAACGTAACGACTGACGACAGCACTAGCATGCCTAATAATTTTAGCATTACACGTACTCCTCTTTGTTTAATAATTTGATTATAGGCGAGGATTTGAAAACGTGTGGAATCTTAAAGAATATGTTATTTTGTAGGAAATATAAGGATATATTCAATGAATCAATATGTTAGAAAAGGGCTTTTTTGCATGCTCATGGGGGTCACCCTATCACTCTATGCGGCACCCTACCGATTAGGTGATACGACAGTTGATTTGTCGCAATCAGGTAGATCGGGGCGCTATACTTACATCCATCTACATGAAAACGAAACGACGGCGCTAACAGCGGCGCGCAGATTTTTAAGTCAGCATGCGGGAAAATTGATTACCATTTCTCATCATGGTGGTCGCAATGTTCGTTTCGCGTTTCATGGCCAGCAATATCAATTCGATCCCAATCGAATTTTTACGCGCAATGGTTTAGCGAGAACATTGCGCGCAAATAGCTCGCATGTCACACCCGAGGTGATTGCAGTGGTGTCTGATTTTGCAGATCAAATTAAAAATATGATAGGCAGTCAATCGATTGTTTCATTGCATAATAATGCACATGAAAGTATTAAAAGTTATTTAGCGCATGGTAAGTTTGCACGTGAAGCGGCAAACGTTGCTTATTTTCCTACGCAAAACCCACACAATTTCTTTTTGGTAACAGAAGTTGGTAAATTCGAACAGTTGAAAGCAAAAGGATTTAACACCGTTTTACAAAATAATCGTTATATGACAGATGATGGTTCGTTATCAGTGTATGCGGCGCAGCGTGGTATTCCCTATGTAAATGTCGAGGCTGCGTATGGGGCAGTGGATGCGCAAGTTAATATGTTACATGCTGTGAATACGTGATATCACTATCGTTCGGGTCATAACTCAGCGAGGAGTGAGCTGTGCCAGTAATTTTTCTGTCACCCCTGACGGCCTTTTTGCATGAAGATAACCTCGTTGAGCAATATTAAATTTTCGAATGATGTTTATTGGATTTGAACCGCCCCAAAAATGTCTACAGAAATTCACTCATTGCTTTATTGAATTCTGTAGGTGCTTCAAGCATCGGATAATGACCGACACCGGTAATGATTTTATGATCATAGTCTTTGAAATATAACTTATTCATTTCGGCATCAGTCGGATAAAGATTACTTTGAATGGCTCTGACGGGTATTTCGAGACTACGACATGATTCTTCGATCGGTGTTGAATAAAACGGTGCCAAACTGGAAATAGCCACATCAGGATCAGCAACCGCAAATTCAGCTATAATCTTCTCTTTTACAGCGCTGGGTGATGTCTTAGCAAACATATACATCGGGACCATATTGAAAATGGTTCCTTGATAATCGTTTTTTAATCCAGTAAAAAGTGGCGCCACTTGGTCCATCGTGGGCATTCGGGCAACATGGTGAATAGTATCAACAAGAATTATTTTTTTCACGATGGCGGGAAGACTATTTGCGGCTCGCACAACAATACTCCCTGACATCGAGTGTCCAATCAGAATGACATTTTTAAGTGCAAGCTGCTTGATCACTGCTACCACATCTTCTGCGAAAGAATCAATTGACCAGACTTGTCGCGTTTTGGACGATTTACCGTGACCAACCAAGTCCATTTGAACAATTTGAAACTGCCCAGCAAAGGCGTCGTGTTGATGATCCCACCAATGTAAATTTCCCAACCACCCATGGACAAAAAATAATGTAACCTCACCCTTTCCGGAAATTTTAAAATGTATTGATTGATCGTCTTTTGATTTTACAAAATTATCCATTTATGTTGCCGCCTTTGCCCAAGAAATTATAGTCCGGCGCAGCGTACCATGATGGAATATAAGTTTCTATGTCATCCATTTTTCCCCAATGTACATTTGTTTCAAACTTGATACATAAAGAAAGCTATTAAATGTAGCCTGGACACGTTTTTTGTGTCCGGGGTTGTTGTATCTGGACGCCGTTTCGCGGCTTGTCCGCGGGATCCATATACAACAACCCCGGACGGCTTTGTTGCATCAAATTGTCATCCCGGAATTTTTACCGTTTTTTGGTAAAAATGTCCGGGATCCACGGTAAGTTTTATACAGAAAATGTGTTCTGTGCTAATTTATAAGTGGATCCCGGACAATTTCCTGCGGAAATTTCCGGGATGACAATGCGATGACAATTTGATGCAACAAAGCCACCCCGGACACAAAAAACGTGTCCAGGCTACATTTAATAGATGAGCTTTGTATTAATAAAAACAAAAACGTCCCGGGGCGGATTCGAACCGCCGACCTGCCCCTTAGGAGGAGGGAGCCGCGAACGATATGAATCGCCGATATCGAGGCGTATTTTATTGCATATTATTAATGAATATTTCCAGAAGTTTTACGCGCGTATCGCATTGAAATTTTCTTTTAATTTCGTCTAAATAGCTTTGAACAGTGGTTGGTTTTAATGCTAAAGATTTGGCAATTTCTTTTATAGTCTTACCTAAAAATAATTGTTGTAAGCAGTCACATTGACGCGGGGATAATCGAATTCGCTGATTGTTATATTCAAATAAATAATAATTGGGCTTAATTGATTTTAATAGTTGTTGTTTTCTATCATCGGTAAGCAAATTCGTTATAAATGTTGGCGGCGATATATTTTGAAAATTTAGTGGCATCGGCGTTATTTTTTTGATGATGGATTTGGCTTGCTCTTCAAAATAAGTCGCAAAACTCCAAAATAAATTTTGTTGATTTAATGTTTGTGTTACAAAAGACAAATTAGTATGACTTGACATGAAAGTAAAAGTTTTTACCGTGTCTTTTTGTGTGCTAATGAACGTGATCGGAAAATCAATACCAAATTTTTCACGTTGTGCTGGCAGACCATCAGTTATCCAGGTGCCTTCAGTGTAACGTGGGTCGGCAATATAAACCCCTTTAGGCGTCGATAACCCATACCAAGTTTCTGGGGGCGGTGTGTACCCAGCGGATAATGAATGTTGCAAAATTTCAGCATTTGAGGCGAGGGCTATCACGCCTTTATTTGCAAGTGATTTCGTGTAAACAAAATATTGGATATCCAATATGCGCATGAAATGATGACTAATTTTTTTCACCTCATTGCATAGTGACATGGTTATATTTTGTGAAATTTCAGTCATTGGTAATCCGAATCATCAATTGAGTAAGATGAAAAATTTTAATATGCGTAACGATGTAAAACCACCTTTCAAATTAAGGTGATAATTGATGGGAAACACAGCGCGCATGATTAACCTGGAAGGGATGGCAATAAAGCATTTAACGCGTCCCGGGGCGGATTCGAACCGCCGACCTGCCCCTTAGGAGGGGGCCGCGCTATCCACTGTGCCACCGAGACAGGTTTTTGAAATGCGGAAAAATATGTGTGCCGAGGGCCGGAATCGAACCGGCATGAGATCGCTCTCACCGGTTTTTGAGACCGGCGCGTCTACCAATTCCGCCACCCCGGCAGGAATCGGGGAAAGTATAGCAGGCTGAGTTGTGTGGTCAATCAGAGTTTATCGGTGTTTTTTGTTACTGTGATCAGCGCTTTGTTCGATAAATTCGATAATGCGGCTGGCAACGTCAACGCCAGTTGCTTTTTCGATGCCTTCAAGACCAGGAGATGCATTCACTTCGATGATTAATGGCCCGCGGTTTGAGCGTACGATATCAACGCCAGCAACGTTTAATCCAATAATGTGTGCAGTGCGAATTGCCATGTCACGTTCTTCGTCGGTGATTTCAACAGGGGTTGCGATGCCGCCGCGATGCAAGTTGGAACGAAATTCTTCTGGTGATAATGCTTGGCGTTTCATTGCAGCAACAACTTTGCCACCAACCACAAAACATCGAATGTCAGCGCCGCCTGCTTCTTTAATATACTCTTGCACCATGATATTTACTTTCAAACCTAAAAACGCTTCAAGTACACTGCGTGCCGCTTTCGCCGATTCCACTAAAATCACACCAATACCTTGTGTGCCTTCTAATAATTTGATCACGAGTGGCGGGCCGCCGATCATGGAAATTAAACTTTTGACTTCGTCTAATGAATGCGAAAAACCAGTAACAGGCATGCCGATGCCTTTTTTCGATAACAATTGTAGCGAACGCAATTTGTCGCGCGCACGTGTGATGCCGACTGATTCATTGACGCAAAACACACCCATCATTTCTAGTTGACGCACAACCGCAGCGCCATAAAACGTAACCGAGGCACCAATACGTGGAATGACGGCGTCATAGACTTCTAATTCTTTACCTTTGTAATGCACAGATGGTGTAGCGGAAGTGATATTCATATAGCAACGCATAGTGTCTATGCTATCTGCGCGGTGGCCTCTAGCCTTGGCGGCAGCAATCAACCGTTTGGTTGAATAGAGATTGCTATTTCTCGATAAAATCGCGATTTTCATTTCTTTGGGACCCTTGTTGTGACAAATGAACGTGCTGGGTTGATGATAAAACGTTTACGTAAAGCCCTTCTTCCAAGCAGCATACGAAATAGCATATTTTCCCGCTCGGTGAGGGTAATCTCAATTGACCAAGTTTGTCCAGCAATAGTGATTGGCGTTTCGATTACATAACGCTCTTCTTCGTGACCGCCAGAGTCAGTCACTAAGCGCTTATCCACCACGCGCGCCACACAAGTAGTCATTGTTTCCACGTCATGTTGCAGGGGGTGCATTTCAAAACGAATCATACTCACGCCATTTTCAGTAAAAGGCTTTAATGAAAAAGCATGTAATGCTGAAGTGCGCGCACCTGTATCAATTTTGGCCTTTATGCGAGCAATGCCGAGTTCCGGTAGTGTTACCCATTCGCGCCAACCCATGACGGGATATTTTTTCTTCTTCAATAATAAGGGATTTTCATCAGCCATGATTACAGGCTCCATATTTGTCATTAGAATAATTGTTATCTGGTTAGCCTATCATATTTGAAGGGTTTTGGGGTTAAGCTGCTGTAGGAGTTGACTTAAAACGGAACAGATAAATGAAGACACCAGCAATACCAAGTATTGGAAATAACCATAAAAACCATGTCAGCAAATTAAAACGTGGGCGTAATAAAATAAATTCGCCATAGCGTTTGACCAAATAATCTTTGATTTCAGCGTCTGATTTATCTTCTAAAATCATGGTGTAAATTTTTTGACGCAAATCATTAGCAATGGGGGCAGTTGAATCAGCTAAATTTTGATTTTGACAAACAACACAGCGAATTTCTTTGGTAAGAGCGACAAAGCGTGCAGCTGTTGCTTCATTATTTTGCGGCATTAACAAATCATCTGCATAGCAACTACTAGTGACGACTAACATCACTATGCAGATCAGCGATTTGATAAATAGATTAGCGCGCATATTGTTTAATAATCGGATAAATATCGTTTTCCCACAGGCTTTGATCAACGACACCGGTGTGTTGATACAAAATTCTGCCATCAGGGCCAATCACGAATGTTTTAGGTGTACCAACAATTCCTAAATCTGCGCCAGTTGCACCACGTGCATCATTACCAACCATGACATATGGATTGCCTTTGTTAGCTAACCAGCGGCTCGCTTCTTCGCCATTGTCACGGTATAAAATGCCATAAATCGGTACGTGATATTCATTTTTGATGCGCATCATCATATTGTGTTCAGCGTTACATGCCGAGCACCAAGTCGCAAACACATTTAAAATAGAGACGTGACCGCGCAAACTATGAGCGCTCAATGTTTTGCCAGTCAGAGTAGGTAATGAAAAAGAGGGAAGTTGTTCGCCACTCATAGATGAACTATATTTGCTCGAGCTGGCTGAATATAACTCATGCCACAACATGCTTAATAATAAGAAAAGCATAATAAAAGGTGCAGCAGTTTTTAATTTTTTCAAAATCATCATGTGGTGATCACCTTATGCTATTAATTGGCCCTACGGCGTAGTATAGCCAAAATGCCACCTAGAAGCATCATGATTCCACCCGCCCAAATCCAGCGAATAAATGGTTTGTAGTAAATACGTACAGACCAATCATCACCTTCTAACGGTTCACCGAGAGCAATATAAAGATCACGAAAGATGCCCGGATGAATATCAACGGTTGTCATCACCATTTCGCGCACAACATAAATACGTTTTTCAGGAAAGAGGGAAGTGATGTGTCTTGAGCCTTTGCTCACATCAAAGGTTGCTCGAATACCTTTGTAATTTGAGCCAGCAACGCCCTCGGCTTTGACAAAGAAAAATTCATAGGGCCCGAGCTTTGTTAAGCTACCCGGTTTCATGCGAGTTTGAGTTTCTAAACTCATTGCCGAAGACATGACTATGCCAATCATAAAAACAGCAAAACCCGTGTGCGTGAGTGCCATGGCAGGTAATTTTTTTCGAGCGCTGACTGCTGTCACGATAATCCATAAGCTTAAACTCAAGCTTAAATAAGTGACAAAATCGAATGCATCAATTAAGAAATAATAAATAACGCCGGCGGCAAAAAAACAAAAAACGAATTTACGAAAAGATTGTTGCCACAAATTTTTAGCAGTTTGTTGATGATAATGACATAACACAGCAAAACCCATCATGATCATGATGACTAATATAATCGGTTGCATGGCTAAATTAAAATAAGGCGCGCCAACAGAAATATTACCAAAACCTAACGCACTTAAAATTAACGGATACAGTGTGCCCAATAAAATCGTAAGCATTGCTAACAATAATAAGCCGCTATTAAATAGCAGCGCCATTTCACGCGATAAACGTGCAAAACGAATCTTGGTATGTTGAATAAGCGGCGGAATATGCGAAACATACACGGCTAATGCTGCGGTTAATAACACGCTCAATACCATGAGCAAATACATGCCCCGTGTTGGATCATTAGCAAACGTATGCGCTGACACTAATAAACCAGAGCGAACTAAAAACGTACCGAGCAAGCTCAATGAAAAACAAATGATCGCAAGTAATGCAGCCAAGCCTTTTGCTGTATCGCGTTTTTCCACTAGAATTAAAACATGAATGAGTGCAGCACCGGTTAACCATGGCAGCAACGAAGCATTTTCAACCGGATCCCAAAACCAAAAACCACCCCAACCTAAAACCCGATACGCCCACCAACTTCCTAAAGCAATGCCTAAGGTTAAAAAACACCAAGCAGCCAAAGCAAAACGACGAGTGATAGTTGCCCAATGCACATCTAATTTTTTGGCAAGTAGTGCGCCTTGGGTAATCGCAAAGGCAACTGAAAAACCAACATATCCTGCATACAACATCGGCGGATGAATCACAAAACCAAAATCTTGTAGTAATGGATTTAAGTCACGACCAGAAAGAGGTGTCTCACTTACTAAAAAAGGATTGGAAGTAAATAACAAAAATCCCAAGAAAGAAAAACTAATCACGCCTAACACAGCCAACACTAATGGCCGAAGCGATGTTTTATCAGCTTGCGCATAAACAATGCTCCAAACATTTAACATCACTATCCACAATAAAATAGAACCTTCATGCGCACCCCAAACAGCGGTTAAGCGATACATAAAAGGCAAAAGGGGGTGAGAATTTTCAGCGACATAAATAATAGTGAAATCACTCGTGACAAAAGCAATCGTCAGTAAAATATAGGCAACCAGCACAAACACACATTGCCCAAGTGCAGCAGGACGTGCGATCGCTGTTAAATAACGATTATGGCGATAATGGCCAATCAACGGTAATACACCTTGCATCAAGGAAAAAGCAAAAGCGCAATAAAGTGCAAGTTGTCCGAATAAACTAAGCATGTTTTTTCCCGTGATGGTTATTTTGCAGAATTGGCGCGCAATTCTTGGTAAACATTTTTCGGCATATAATTTTCATCGTGTTTCGCTAACACTTGTGTTGCAATAAACGTACCCGTTTGATCGGTGCTACCTTCTGCAATCACCCCTTTTCCTTCACGAAATAAATCAGGCAAAATGCCGACATAAGATACTGGTAATTCTTTTTTATAATCGGTCACGATAAAATGCACGGCTAAACTATTTTTATCACGCGTGATGCTACCCATTTTAACCATGCCACCCAAACGAAAGTGATAACCAGAAGGCACGTGAGCTTCTTGCCATTGTGCAGGGGTATAGAACACATTAATATTTTGTTTTAACGCATATAAAATCAAGCTAACGGCAACGCTTAGAACAATTAAAAAAATAATCACAAAATATAAACGTCGCTTGTGAATGTTATTCATGAGCCGCTCGCAACTGTTTTTTTGTAACGACGGTAACGTTGCCATGGTTGAAACCATTGCCAAGCGAGTGTTGCGATCACGCTACCATAAGCGCTCCAAACATAAACACCATAACCATTCATGCTGATAAATTGCTGTAAGCTAGTTAGCATGTGATTTTCCTTCTAACCAATGGTGATTCGTTAAACCCGCCGTTAATGCGTGATTTAATTTTAAAAATAAAACAATCGCGTAATAAATTAAAAACGCAGCAATCATAGCCAGCAGTGGATAAAGCATCGAATCATCAATCGCCGGTTTGCTAAAAGCGCTTAATGTTGCGCCTTGATGTAAGGTGTTCCACCAAGTGACGGAATAATGAATAATCGGAATATCAATAAAACCGACTAATACTAAAATGGCAACCGCGCGTTCACCTTGTTGTTTTTGTTGCATCGCCGATTGAAACAAGATGATACCAAGATAAAGAAATAACAAAATTAATTCGGATGTTAAACGTGCATCCCAAATCCACCAAGTGCCCCACATGGGTTTGCCCCAAATACTGCCGGTGATTAAAGCGAGCAAAGTAAACATGGCACCAATTGGCGCGCTATGTTTGATAACAAGAAAACCGAGTTTAATGCGAAACACAATGCTACTAACAGCAGCGCTCGCCATCACAGCATAAATAAAAAGAGAAAGAAAAGCGCAAGGAACATGTACGTAGATGATGCGAAAGCCATCACCTTGCATATAATCAGCGGGAGCGAGTAGCGAACCAATTAAGCCATAACTAAAAGTCGCAATGAAGGCGACATAAAGCCATGGCATTAATCGGCTCGATAATTGAAAAAATTTTTTCGGCGACACTAGTTGGTGCAATAAGACCCACATCTCGCTGTACCTTGCTATTCTTGTGGGTCAAAATCCTACCAAAATTGCGCACTTATCACAATAAACGTTTTAACTAACCGCAAATCGTACTAAAGCCTAAGCCTTTTTTCTTAATGCCTTCGATGATAATGGGTAGTGCTGCAACCGTTTGTTCACGTTTGTCATAACCATCGTGCAATAGAATAACCATTCTAGGGTAAGAGTTGTTTAGTATTTGATCGGCAATTTTTTGAGTGCCTGGGCGTTCATAATCAAAAGAATTAAAACCCATAGGCACCGGTTGCATGCCATGTTCACGAATCACATTGCGAACATGTTCATTGGATGCGCCAAACGGATAGCGTAAGCATTTTGGTTTTACGCCAATGATTTCATTAACAATGACAGAGGGTTCTGCCACTTCATAATTCAAAGTCGTATTGTTTAGCTTGGTTAACATCGGATGTGTTTGCGAGTGACTAGCAATGACATGACCTTGATCGCGAATTTCTTTAATGACATCAGGATATTTTTTAGCATTAACGCCGACGACAAAAAAAGTGGCTTTAATATGATTGTCTTTTAAAATCGCTAGAATTTGTCGGGTATAAACAGGGTTTGGACCATCATCAAACGTTAAAGAAACGGTACCTTTCTCGGGTAGTTTATTCGTATTAGGCACGGCGTCTGCAAAAGTGATTGACGAGCACAGTAAAAAGCCGATACAAAGAAAACGTTTGATCATGAGTCGGATCTCCTATCCTATATAAGTCTTCATCGTAGCATAAAATTTGGGCGTATTGACGGTAATAAAAACAATAATTTAAAACGAGCGAGCCAATGAAAGTACTAGCACTGGATTTAGATGGAACAACCATCGGCACAAAAAATTATGTTACACCCCATTATCTATCACCTGCTATTGTTCAATTTGCAAAGGATCAAAATTTTGATTGCGTCATCTTTGTGACAAAACGGTCGTCAAAATCGTTTGCAGCGGATATTTGGCAATATGTTATCAGATGGGCGGTATCTGGCTTGCAATCACAAGATACCGTTAAAATTTGTTATAAAGGTGTCGCATGCGATATCGATCGAGAATATTTTTCATCATGTATACTGGGTAACGCCGCACAGCATTTTCATTTAGCGACTGAAATTCCATTGCTAACCATTTCAACTGAAGATGATGTGTCTTTAGATGACTGTGGTCGAGGGTATATGTCATACGTTATGCCTTTAGAAAGAAAATTAATGAGTGATTTAAAAGAAAAAAAATATGCGACTTTAATATCTCCTGAAAATGATATTGTGCCTAAGAAGCAGCAAGGTAAAAACACACAGTTACAATTATTAGCGCGGAAAATTGCAAGGTATTGGCCTAAAGAAGAAATCAATTTAACATTTGTCGATGATTTATTTGACCATTGCGTCGAAGCGCAAACAGCTTTTGCCGATAATCCTAATGTAAAGCCCACTATTTTGTATTTTGGTGATAATGAAATGTTAGTTCCAATTGAACAAGAATTGGCGAATCGGCAGGTAGAAAGGTCAAGATTATTTTATAGCGCTCAATTTTTTCAAAGAGCATTTCAAGAAAAAAAGACACATATTCTGTATTCCATCAAATTAGTCGGCAGCAAACATAGTTTTGAAACTAGCTTAGAAATCAATCAAGTAGAAAGTTTATACGAGCATTTTGGCGGCATAGAATCATTGGTGAGTTTTATTGGCGGCAATAGCGTATTGACTCATGTTGATATTAGCCTAGCAGGCAACATGGAAGGCGAATCTTTACGAGAGCAGTTTAATCGAGTGGAAGATTACTTGAGTTTTATAAGAGAATATTTGCCAGAGAAAAGTGAGATAAAAGCGGTTTATATTCGTAAATAAAATGTTAGTCATTGATGACACGAGTTTGTGTGTCATCAATGACTTATAATACCTATTATCTTCCGCGACCTGCTTTTTTAAAGGCTCCACCTGCGATTGCTGCGTATGCTTTTTCTTCATCGATGTGAAGTGTTCCGGTTTTGCTGATGTCACCAAAAGCGCCATGTAGAGCTTTTAGATTGATTTGATCAACACTACCATGAGGATTATTTTCCTTTCCAGGAGGAAGAGGCGCCTGATATTGCGGTCTCTGTGCATCTGCTTGTTTCTTTGCTTGCATGAGCTCATCTCGCTTTTGCTCGAACTTGGTTTTTAACTCGGCTGATGTTTCTTTCACAGCAGGATTAGCGTCTTTTGTGTCCGGTTTTGGCGGCACACAAAAATCTTTAATCGTTAATAACCCGCGCGGAATAATACGCAATATAGATAATGGGCTCGCAATGATTTGCGTTAACCCACGAAAAATATTCGCAAAACCAAAACCAACTTGGTTACCATCTAATCTAGCAATGCCAACAGCGACATCTTTAAGGCCTAAAACAAAATTTCCTATACCGAAAACAAATAAAAATAAATCACGCCAAAATTGCTTGGGCGTATCATATTTATGAACAGTTGCAAAAAAATCCTTTTTTATCGATAAAAAAGGTTTTTTTGGGCTGTATTGAATTTTTTTAGTTTGAGTATCAGGCATGTCGATGTCTCCCAAAATGAATAGTAAGCTTGATTTTATTTTGCGGAATAATCAGGTAAATCGCCAACAGTCACAATTTTCATTGAATTGGTACGACCATGTACGCCAATTAAATCACCTTTAGTGATAATGACTAAATCACCATTATTTAAGATGCCGCGTGCTTGCAATTGCATGACCGCTGCCCGATTTAAAATGCGACGATCAACATGGGTTGCTTCAAACGGAATAGGGTAAACATCGCGATATAATGTCATGCGACGCAATGTGGCAGCATGTCGACTTAAACCATACACCGGAATGCTTGAGTTAACGCGCGTCATTAATAAAGGGGTGGTGCCTGATTCGGTTAAAGCAATAATGGCTTTGATCGACAAATGATTGGCTGTGTACATAGTCGCAATGGCAATCGCTTCATCCACATATCGCATTTGCGTTTCCAGGGGATGATGAATCATTTTTTCACTACTGTGCTTTTCAGCGCTCAAGCAAATACGATCCATCGCAGCGACCGCACGATCAGGATACAAGCCAACCGCGGTTTCTCCCGATAACATCACGGCATCGGTGCCATCCAGTACCGCATTGGCCACATCTGAAACTTCAGCACGCGTCGGAATGGTGTTGTATGTCATGGTTTCTAACATTTGCGTTGCCGTAATCACCGGTTTATTGAAAGTGCGCGCAACATTGATAATTTTCTTTTGCACAGCGGGCAATTCGGCATCACCAATTTCAACCCCTAAATCACCCCGAGCAATCATGACGGCATCTGATGCTTGAATGATGCCTGCTAAATTGGTAATCGCTTCTGAGCGTTCGATTTTAGCAATAATACCTTGGTTACCACCGGCTTTTTTTAATAAAGCGCGTGCTTCATGAATGTCTTCAGCCTGTCTTGGAAACGAGACTGCGATAAAATCAGCATCTAATCGAACGGCATCTTTAATATGCGCGCGATCACGATCTGTTAATGCAGCAGCCGATAAACCACCACCCAAACGATTAATACCTTTGTTATTAGATAGTTCACCACCAACCACAACCTGACAAAAGATTTTAGTCGCTTCGACTTTATTAACTTTAAAGACAATGCGCCCATCATCTAGTAATAAAGTGTCACCGGGACGGACATCGTTTGGTAAGTTTTTGTAATCGAGAGAAACCGCTTGTTCATTACCTGCCGCATCAGCAAGCAAGGTATCTAAGACAAAATCTTGACCTTCTTTTAGGTCGACTTTTTTATTAGCAAAACGGCCGATACGAATTTTGGGGCCTTGCAAATCGACTAAGATCGCAACGGTAATACCGTGACGAGCGGCAATTTCGCGCACCATAGCGATACGTTCATCATGTTTGCTAACATCACCATGAGAGAAATTTGCGCGAAAAACAACGGCACCAGCGAGAATGACCTTTTCTAAAACAATGGGGTCATCAAGTGATGGCCCCAAGGTAACAACTATTTTTGTGCGTCGGAGTGGTTTCATGCAACCTTTTCATCTTTATTCATTCGCTCTTCTAGCGCTGTCACGACAGGCAATGGTTTTCCTTCAAGGATTGAGAGGAAAGCACCGCCTCCGGTGGAAATATAATCAATGCTATCGGCGATTTTGTATTTTTCAATGGCAGCCAGTGTATCACCACCGCCTGCGACTTTAAATGCTTTACTTTCAGCGACGGCTTTCGCAATTGCTTTAGTGCCATTGGCAAAGTCATCGATTTCAAATGCACCAATTGGACCATTCCATAAAATGGTTTTGGCTTTTTTGATAATGCTAACAAAGGTTTTGATGGTATCAGGACCAATATCAAAAATTTTATCATTGTCGTCGATTTGAGAAACTAAACGTTCAAACGCTTCAGAATCTTCTGAGAAGCGTTCGGCGACTACGACATCAACCGGTAATGGAATTTCCGCTTTGCGCGCTTTTGCTTCAATCGTTAGACGCTCCGCTTCATCAATTAAATCAGGTTCATAGAGTGATTTGCCAACTGTGTAACCTTCAGCCGCTAAGAAAGTGTTAGCGATGCCGCCACCAATGATTAATGCGTCTACTTTGTTCACTAAGGAATTCAAGAGCGCTAATTTGGTAGAAACTTTAGAGCCACCCACAATCGCAACAACAGGATGAGCGGGGTTTTCCATGATTTTTTGCAACGCATTTAATTCAGAAAGCAATAAAGGGCCAGCACAGGCAATTTTGGCAAATTTGATAATGCCATAGGTGGAAGATTCCATGCGATGCGACGTAGCAAACGCATCCATAACAAAGACATCACAGAGTGAAGCCATTTTTTTGGATAATTCGACATTGTTGTCTGTTTCACCATGATTGAAACGAACATTTTCGAGTAAGACGACTTTAGCATCGCCTAAATTCATGCCTTCAAGCCAGCGGGGGACTAACGGAATTTCCATATCCAACATTTTTGATAAAGCTTCAGCCACAGGCGCTAGCGTGTATGCTTCTTCAAAGGTTTCGCCAGCTGGGCGGCCGAGATGTGACATCAACATGACAACTTTAGCACCACCATCGATCGCTGCTTTGATGGTAGGTAATGCAGCACGAAGCCGCATATCGCTCGTGATGCGCCCGTTTTTCATTGGCACATTGAAGTCCTCACGAATGAGTACGCGTTTTCCTTTCAAATCAACATCAGACATTGCAATCGGCATTCACAAACTCCTTGAGAGAAATCCAAGTCAGGTTTTAAGACAGTACTGCTGAATTTATTGCATATATCAAAGAAAAACAATACTGTTAATTACTTATATGAGTAATACATCTTAAATGATTGCAATTTCAGGGTAGAAATAAATGCGAAAAATTCTTCGTCAATTTCTGATACTTGAATCGGCGAGCGGCATTATTTTATTTTTCGCCGCATTAGTTGCCATGATGTTGGCAAATTCTCCATTTCGAGAATTGCACCAATTATTTGCGCAAACTTTTTTGTTTTCCATCAACGAAGGATTGATGGCGTTATTTTTTCTATTAGTAGGGCTTGAATTAAAACGCGGCTTTATGGATGGCAGTTTGTCTAAACCTGCTCAAATTGCATTACCAGGGTTCGCAGCGCTAGGCGGCATGGTGGTACCGGCACTCATTTATCTAGCAATCAATCACGATAATGCTGAAGCATTGCGCGGTTGGTCAACACCGGTGGCAACCGATATTGCTTTTGCATTAGGCGTCCTCAGTCTTTTTGGGCGTAAGGTGCCAACGGGATTAAAATTATTTTTATTAGCATTAGCGATCTTTGATGATATTGGCGCTATTTTAATTATCGCGATTTTTTACTCACAACAGATCTCGTATTTTTTCCTAGCATTGTCTTTTATATTAGTTCTAGTGCTTTATTTGCTCAATGTGTTGTTTGTTCGATCGATGTTACCCTATTTATTATTGGGGGCTTGTTTATGGGCGGCATTATTATATTCGGGCATTCATCCAACCATTGGTGGCGTTTTGCTAGCGTTTGCTATTCCGAGTGATGGTGTCAAAGTGGTATCACCTGCGCAAAAACTGGAAAAAATATTACACCCCTATGTTGCTTATTGCATCATGCCGCTTTTTGCGTTGGCGAATGTCGGGTTTGATTTATCGGAAATTTCTCTACAGATTTTGCAAGAAAAAATCGTATTAGGAATCGTGTTTGGATTATTTATCGGTAAACAAGTGGGTGTATTTGGTTTTTCTTGGTTGTTGATTACGCTAAAACGCGCAAAATTACCGAAAAATACCTCATGGTTAGCATTTTACGGCGTTACGCTTTTATGCGGGATTGGTTTTACTATGAGCTTATTTCTTGGTACCCTTTCGTTTCAGAGTGTTGGTGCGCTTTATCTGAGTGAAGTTCGAATTGGCGTCATCATCGGGTCCATCTTATCGGGTCTCGTTGGAGCATTAATATTAACACGCGCGTTTTCGCGTCAGCAAAAGAGATCAATGGAGGGATAAGTTGACTATCCATTCTAGCAACAAACCAAATGTGATTAATCGTTGTTTAGGTTGGTCTGTGCATGCATTTACGGCGAGTGGTGCCTGTATTGGTTTATTTGCTTTGTTAGCCATTCACGAACAACATTTTTCATTAGCGCTTTGGTTAATGTTTACCACTATTTTAATTGACGCGGTCGATGGCATGTTTGCCCGCATGATTAAAACTAAAGAAGTTGCACCCGAAATTGATGGTGCGTTACTCGATAACATCGTCGATTTTTTTAATTACACCTTAGTGCCGTGTTTTTTCCTGTTAGTCACTAATTTATTACCGGAAAGTTTCCGCATTTTTTGTGTGATGATTATTACGTTTTCATCGGCATATCAATTTACACAAGTCGATGCCAAAACGTCTGATCATTTCTTCAAAGGATTTCCGAGTTATTGGAATATTGCCGTTTTCTATTTATTTTTTTGGCAAACCGATAACATGACCAATTTAGGCATTTTATTAGTTTTAGCGGTGTTGAGTTTTGTGCCTATTAAATATGTTTACCCATCACGATTAGATTATTTAACCGATAATAAATTATTACGCTTATGTATGTTGTTGCTGACCGTGTTATGGGGAGCTGCAACTGCTGGGTTACTTTGGGTATATCCTGCTACCAATCATTTATTAGTAGCCGTTTCTGTTGGCTATTTGTTGCTTTACATCGGCATTAGTTTATATCGCACTTGGGTGCCATTATTGCCAGTCACACAGAGTTAACAATGAAACTAAAGCGCGTGTTAGTTACAGGCGGCGCAGGTTTTATTGGGTCTCACACTGTGCGCCGATTATTAGAAACCGAGGCACAAGTTGTCGTTTTAGATAATTTATCCAGTGGTGCCATTACCAATTTAGATTTAAGCCATCCCAATCTTGATTTTGTCGAAGGCGATATTCTTGAATATCCCTTGTTAGTCGATTTAATAGAAGGTTGCGATGCTGTGTTACATCTCGCAGCCATTGCCTCAGTACCATTATCGATTGAAGATCCGGTTTACACTTTTCAAGTTAACACTCAAGGTTTCTTACACGTACTAGAAGCAGTACGCACTGCGCTTTGCCCCGCACGTTTAGTGTATGCATCGAGTGCTGCGGTTTATGGCGATGCCACTGTGCTACCTTGTGATGATACCAAGCCATTAATCAGTACGCCGTTATCACCCTATGCATTACAAAAAATTGAAAATGAATCGTATGCTGCTTTATATAAACGGTTGCATGCCCAAGCTAGTTTAGGATTACGCTATTTCAATGTTTATGGTCAAGGGCAAGACCCGCATTCACCGTACTCAGGTGTCATCAGTCGTTTCATGGAAGAGGCAAGACAAGGTAAAGCCTTAGCAATTTACGGCGATGGTTTACAATCTCGCGATTTTATTCATGTGAACGATATTGCCAATGCAAATGTTTTAGCGCTACAAAGCGATTATCATGGCGTATTGAATGTGGCGACCGGAAAACCTGAAACGCTTTTGAACTTGGTAAAATACATTGAATCAGCATGTGGCACGTCCATTGCCACCGGCCATCTTCCTGCAAGACCTGGCGATATTTTGCATTCTTACGGTACCGTTAGCGCTGCTGAAACACAGTTAGGCTTTAAAGCCGCCATCAATCTACAATCAGGCATCAAAACGCTTTTGTAGCCCGGACACGCTTTTTGTGTCCGGGTTGGTTGCCTCTGGATACTTCTGAATGCAACCACCCCGGACACAAAAAGCGTGTCCAGGCTACTTTTTATAAGTTATGATACCCACTCTCTGAGAGTGAGACAGAAACCTATGACCAAACATCAAGATGACCAAGCCTGCACTAAGCGGGTATATGAAATTACCTCTAAAGATTTACCATTATCGTGCCCGCCAAGACACGACCGTGTTTGGGATGCCCATCCGCGGGTGTATTTGCCAATCGAAGATACTAAAGAAAGTCTCTGTCCTTATTGCGGCGCACTTTATATTTTGAAAATTTAACCCTATGACCAAACAGCCAAAACGCATTTTAGTGATCGGCCCCTCTTGGGTTGGCGATACCGTGATGTCGCAGGGATTGTTGCGCTTTATCAAACAACAAAATCCGCAAGTATCAATTGATGTCTTGGCGCCTGCGTGGACATTCCCCTTGTTAGCGCGCATGCAAGAAGTGTCCCAAGCAATCGAAATACCGATTACCCACGGCGAACTAAAATTATTAACGCGTTTTCGCATTGCGCAAGCTTTACGGAAAAATAAATACGACCAAGCAATCGTGTTGCCTAATTCTTTCAAGTCGGCATTGATTCCCTTTTTAGCCGGCATTCCAAAACGTACCGGTTGGTTAGGTGAGTGGCGTTATGGTTTATTAAACGATGCAAGACCGATGGATCGTAAACGTTATCCATTGATGATTGAGCAATACATGGCGTTAGGTTTAGAGCGCGATCAACCGTTACCCGCTGACTATCCTTTGCCCGCTTTTATTGTTTCTAAAGATAGCGTCAATGCGGTTTTACAAAAGCACCAGCTTGATGCAACCAGTAAACCTATTATTGCCTTATGCGCAGGTGCGGAATTTGGCCCATCAAAACGCTGGCCGGAAGAATATTACGGTAAAATAGCCAATACCATGCTTGAGCGTGGATTTGCCGTTTGGTTATTTGGTTCGGGTAAAGATAAACCGGTCGTTGATAATGTGATGCAACTGACCAATAACCGCGCTGAAAATTTAGCCGGTAAATTAGCATTATTTGAAACTATCGATTTATTGTCATGTGTTTCAGGCGTTGTTAGCAATGATTCAGGGTTATTGCATGTGACAGCCGCTTTAGGTAAACCATTGATTGCGATTTATGGCTCAACAAGCCCTGATTTCACACCGCCACTTGCCAAAAATGCAACCGTCTTAAAATTAGCATTAGAATGCCAGCCGTGTTTTCAACGTGTTTGTCCATTAGTGCATCATCGATGTATGCGTGATTTAACACCGGAGATGGTGTTAGCGCATATTGATCGTTGGGGTATATAATCATGCGCGTGTTACTCATCAAAACATCATCGATGGGTGATGTGATTCACACCTTACCGGCTTTAACAGATGCCAGCCAAATGATTCCTGGTATTGAATTTGATTGGATTGTCGAAGAAAGTTTTGCTGAAATTCCTGCCTGGCATCCCGCTGTTAAACGCGTCATACCGGTTGCCTTACGCAAATGGCGAAAAAATGTATTCGCTCGTGAAACACGCGATGGTTGGCGCAAGCTTCGAGCAGAATTAAAAGAAACAAAATATGATTTTATTCTCGATGCGCAAGGTTTAGCAAAAAGCGCATTTTTAGGCTTTTTAGCACAGGGTTTGCGTGTTGGTTTAGATTTTCGCTCAGCTAGAGAATGGCCAGCAGCGCTTGCTTATCAAAAACGTTGCACCGTGAATTTTTATCAACATGCGGTTATTCGCATGCGCAGTTTGTTTAGCCAAGCGCTAGATTACTCGCAGCCAGCAACAGCCGCTGATTTTGGTATTGATCGCACGAAATTCATTAACAATACACAGCAAAAATATTTAGTATTTTTACATGCCACCACTTGGGATTCTAAAATGTGGCCGGAAAATTATTGGGTGCAGTTAGCAACGATCGCAGCCCTGCATGGTTTTAACGTGAAAATCAGCGGCGGTAATCAACAGGAATTAGAGCGCAGCCAGCGTATTGCTAAATCCGTACCCACCGTCGAAGCATTGCCACGACAAACGATTCAACAAATGGCGTCATTGCTCGCAGGCTCTGCCGCTGCCGTTGCAGTTGATACGGGTTTTGGCCATCTTGCCGGGGCGTTAAACATACCGCTTGTGTCATTGTATGGATCAACCAACCCCGAATACACCGGGGTTATGGGTATGCAGGCAAAAAATCTGGCGGCGAAATTTCCTTGCTCACCTTGTTACAAACGCGAATGTCAGTACAAAGGGCCTTCGGTTGAAAAACCGGCTTGTTATGAAACATTGCCACCGGAATTAGTTTGGCAAGCGCTAGGATTAAATTAAACATCACCTTCAAAACAAGAACCACTCTTAGTGCAATTATTCGAAGGGGTGCTATCTGCCATTTCGCCAAAATTATGCAAAGTCATGTGTCTTGCATCTAAATGCAAATCACTTTTGCAAGGATAAGACGTGATTTGAATACGACTATTCTGACGAATACCAGGATTATCCAGATTGCTAGCAATTGGCAAATAATCGCCATATCCCACATAATTTAAGCGACGAAAATCATTGGTGCCATCGACAAAATCGTTAATACCTGCGCTCCACATATAAGCGGCAACTTTTTCTGCGCGTCTTTCTGATAATTTTTGCTCATATCGCGTTCTGCCAAAACCAGAAGTGTTGCCTGAGATCATAATGTTATTACTAGGATAGCGAGCAAGCACATCGACTGCGCTATCTAAGATGTTTTCTGCTTGTGGTAAAAAGTCAGTTGAGTTTGGTTCAAATAATTGATCCGTTGGAATGTAGATGCCCACATAATCACCCACCTTATACACTTGGCCACCCGAATGATAAACGCCGCCCGCATCAAAACGCAGTGTAGTCACGTAATAACCAATAGCGCCACCTGCTAAAGCCGCCACACCTATCAATGGCTTGCTCGCACCGAAAGCCGCAACTGAACCGCCACCAATAGCCGCACCTGAAATGGTACCAACAGCGCTGCCGGTTGTGTGATTGTTGCCACTGAGTGGGTTGTAGCTGCAACTAATAAGCGAAATAGCTGCTGCAAATAACAGCACGATAGAAGAAAAAGTACGAGAATGGATCCTGCTAGCTGCCTGCATGGTATTGGGTTCCTGTCCAAATCCCGACAAGTATATCAAGTAGTTAAAGCGGAATGATATACCCATTTCGTAGCGAATCGTTGTATAGTGAATGATCAGGCTTGCAACATATTTGCTAAAGGATGGTGGCTATGGATAAGTTTTTAGAATCGCGTCAATTCACAGTCTGGCAATTAATTAAATCCTATTGGCAATCTGAAAATAAAAAAAGTGCCTACCTTTGGTATGGTGTGATGGTGGTTTTAACCATTTCAGTGGTATTGGCCGAAGTCAGTTTAACGTATTGGTATAATTATTTTTATGACGCACTACAAGGTTATCGCGAAAAAGAAGCGATACAATTGCTAGGGCTATTTTTTGTGATTGCGTTTGTCATTATTGCATTAGTGGTTAGTCGATTTTATGTCACGCAAATGTTTGGTTTACGTTGGCGAAAATGGTTAACCGAAGAATGTATTCAACGTTGGATGCAAGGCCGTAGTTATTATTATTTAGAAAATTTCGATGAAAAAACAGATAACCCAGATCAACGTATTCAAGATGATGTCGGCGCGATTGTATCGAGTTCGATTACATTGTCATTGAGTTTTATTGGTAATGTATTATCGTTTATTAGTTTTTCTTATGTGCTCTGGTCGTTGTCAGGTGATTTAACGATTCCATTAGGGCCCTTTGGCAGCGTGGTTATTCATCACTATTTATTATGGGTTAGTGTGGTTTATACCATTATTGGTACGTTGATCACGTTTAAAGTAGGTCGACCATTAATTAATTTGAATTTCGAACAGCAAAGACGCGAAGCAACGTTTCGTTTCGCTGCTATTGATTTGCGTTCACACGCTGAAAATGTTGCTTTATATCGCGGTGAAAAACACCAGAAAGGTATTTTGAATCACTTGTTTGGTTGGGTGCTTGATAATTGGTATAGCATTATCGTGCGACAAACAAAATTATTGTCATTCACTTCAACATTTGGGCAATTGTCTGTAGCGCTACCATTGATTGTGGTGTTGCCAAATTATTTTGGCAAAGTCATTTTGTTAGGTGGCTTGATGCAAAGTTTGCGTGCGTTTTCAGGGCTGCAAGACGCATTATCATTCTTTGTGGATTCATACCCGCAAATCGCAGTTTGGCGTGCAACGGGTCGCCGGTTGACAACTTTCTTAAATCACATTGAAGAAGTTGAAACAAAAGTAGAAAAGAAATCGCATTTAAAAACATCGCAACAAGCAACTTCATCATTAATCGCTAAAGATTTAAATATTAAAACACCGCGCGAAGAAATGTTGTTATCCAACATTAATGAAACATTCACGCACGGTAAAAATTATTTAATTAAAGGTACCTCCGGTATTGGTAAAAGTACTTTTTTACGCGTCATCGCCGGTATCTGGCCATTTGCGAGTGGTGAAATTATTTATCCTGAAGCAAGATCGGTGATGTTTTTACCGCAACAACCTTACATGCCCATTGGCACATTAGCCGATGCGATTATTTTCCCAGAAAAAGCGACTGCAAAATTACGCGCTCAATTAGAAGATATTCTCATTGATTGTCATTTAGAAAAATTCATTCCTCGTTTAAATGAAACCGCACGTTGGAGCGAACAATTATCCCCAGGCGAACAACAACGCATTGCCTTCGCACGTGTGTTATTACAAAAACCCGATTGGATTTTCATGGATGAAAGTACTTCCATGCTAGATGTTGCTAGCGAAAAATACATGTACCAATTGATACAAAAACAATTACCGAATTGTTCGATCATCAGCATCGGTCATCGACCCACACTCGATGGTTTCCACGACAATGTTATTGATATGGAGCAATACGCATAATTCTCGTGCCCGTGAGCGTGCCCGCGTGCGTGCCCGGTTTTTTGATTTCCGGGAAAAGCGAAAAAACCGGGCACGCACGCGGGCACGTTCACGGGCACGACGGGTTAGGAACAGCTGGAGGTGGTCGCGGTACATTTCTCTCTTTGTTATGCTACAATGACCCCCTAATTATTATAACTACGAGGTGCTTTTATGATGCAAACGTTACTATCAGGCCTATGTCCGATGCCTTGGTGGGGCTATGTTGTTGTCTTAATGGTATTTACTCAGCTGACTATTTTCTCAGTGACCATTTATTTACATCGCTCTCAAGCACATCGTGCGGTTGATCTACACCCAATCGTTAGCCATTTTTTCCGTTTTTGGCTCTGGCTCACCACCGGTATGGTGACTAAACAATGGGCAGCCATTCATCGTAAGCATCATGCAAAAGTCGAAACCGACGAAGATCCACATAGCCCGATCGCTAAAGGCATTAAAAAAGTCTTTTTTGAAGGGGCTGAGCTTTATCGTCAAGAATCAAAAGTTCAAGAAACCATGGATCGCTACGGCGAAGGCACACCAGATGATTGGATGGAACGTAACGTTTATTCCCGTCATAGCGCCAAAGGGATTATCTCAATGTTGATCATTGATTTGGTCTTATTTGGACCCATCGGTTTAAGCATTTGGGCGATCCAAATGGCTTGGATTCCGTTCTTTGCGGCAGGGGTGGTGAATGGTATTGGCCACTATTGGGGTTATCGCAATTTTGAAGTGAAAGATGAATCACGCAATATTATCCCGATTGGTTTCTTCATCGGCGGCGAAGAGTTGCATAACAATCACCATGCGTTTGCAACGTCTGCTAAATTTTCATCTAAATGGTATGAGTTTGATATTGGTTGGTTAGCGATACGCGCATTGCAGTTGTTTGGTTTAGCCAAACCAAAACGCGTGATGCCAAAACCTAAAATGTTAGCAACCAAAACACAAGTTGATATGGATACGATCAAAGCGCTTATTTCATATCGTTTTCAAGTCATGGCGCGTTATACGCGTGATGTCATGTTGCCTATGTTGCGTGATGAACGTAAGCGTGCCGGTAGTGCTTCATTGAAATTGTTACAACGTGCGCGCACTTTGTTAGTACGTGATACCACGCACATGCAAGCGGCGCAAAAGAAGCGTTTAGCCAGCGTATTGGAAAATTTCCAATCGTTACGCGTTGTTTACCAATATCGCATGAAGTTACAAGATATTTGGAGCAAAAGTACCGCGAGCCAAAAAGAATTGTTGGATGCATTGCAAGAATGGTGCCAACAAGCAGAAGCAACAGGTATTGAAACGTTGCGTCGCTTTGTTCGATTGTTGAAAACCTACGTTCCGCAAGAAGCTTAATTTTCTGTCATCCTGGACAATCGCCGAATGCGTTGTCCAGGAACATACACAAACAATCATCATTGTCGTAGCCTGGACACGCTCTTTGTGTCCGGGTTTTTTTGTGCATACCAACCAGATAATCTCCAGGCACAAAAAAACCCGGTCACGAAAATCATGACCAGGTTGTGTGTTCAATGAAGCAGTTTAGACTTTCGTTTCTTCAAACAATACGTGCATACCTGTTTTGCCAGTGTTGGCATTATAGGCGCGTGGATCGTAATATTTCATTTTCAATTTATCGGTGGTTTTCTTTTTGTTTTTCGTAGTGGTACGAAAAGTGCCCGTTGGTTTACCGGCTTTAGTTTTGCCTGTAGAGAGCATTTTAATTTTGTCGCGCATTAGAATTCTACCTGTTTAAATTTAGCCGGAAATTTGCTCGTTTAATGCTTTTTCACGTAATTTGATATCATTGAGCACTGCTTCAATACCGTGCTTGTCAATGATACGCATGCCACGTGTGGAAATGCGAAGACGGACAAATCTTTTTTGACTTTCTAACCAGAATCTTTTGGATTGCAAGTTTGGCAACCAACGACGCTTGGTCTTGTTGTTAGCATGAGACACATTGTTCCCTACTTGGGGACCTTTTTGGGTAACTGGGCACTTTTTAGCCATGGCTTTTCTCTATTTATCATGTAAATGTGACAAGGCTGAAACTTATACCAGAAAGATTAGGTGAGAGCAAGTATTCGTAGCCTGGACACGCTTTTTGTGTCCGGGTTTGTTTGTGCGGCGACCTAACCCGGACACAAAAAGCGTGTCCAGGCTACAAATCTCCCTGCTCGGCGAAAGAATAAACTTCTCTGCCTACTACTAAATGATCAACCACCTCTACTTCAATCAACGCCAACGCTTGTACAAGCGTTTGTGTGACCTCTTTGTCAGCTTGGCTGGGGTTTGGGTCACCCGATGGGTGGTTATGCGCCAAAATCACTTTCGCGGCATTTAACTCGAGTGTGCGTTTAACCATCTCGCGAGGGTAAACGTTAGCTTGATTCACCGTGCCAACAAATAACGCTTCAAAGCTAATTAAATGGAAATGGGTATCGAGAAAAGCACAGGCGAATACTTCTTTCGTGTGATGTTGCAAACGTTCTTGCATGAAGGCGCGTGTCAATTGGCTGTTGCCTAAACTTTGACCTGGCGCGATTGAAAGATGCGTGGAACGTCGACCTAGTTCTATAGCCGCTTTTAATGCGGCATATTTTGCTATGCCGATACCGGGTTGTTGCAGCAACAAATGTTTTGGCGCAGACATTAATTTTTTTAAACCACCATATTGCTGTAATAAATCCCGCGCTAAATCTAACGCCGTTTTGCCGCGAATACCGGTCTGAAAGAAAATCGCGATTAATTCAGCATCGGTTAAAAGTTGCTCGCTATGAGCAAGGAGTTTTTCACGTGGGCGATCTTCATGTGGCCAATTTAAAATACTCATCGGTAATCCCCTGCGTTTTGATCGAAAAAATGGTAAAGTTTGTGCTAAATAAAAGAGGTTTATGAATGACACTTTTTTTAGCGAATAAACGAATTCTGTTAGGTGTGACCGGCGGCATTGCGGCTTATAAAAGTGCCGAACTGTGTCGACGTTTACGTGATGCGGGGGCAGTGGTGCGGGTGGTGATGACGGAAAATGCCAAACGTTTCATTACTCCATTAACCATGCAAGCAGTATCTGGCCACCCCGTGCATGATGATTTATTCGACTTGCATGCAGAAGCCGCGATGGGTCACATTGAATTAGCAAGATGGGCAGATGCGATCGTGGTAGCACCAGCAACAGCGGATTTTATGGCGAGAATGGCGCATGGTCAGGCAGATGATTTGTTAACAACGCTGTGTTTAGCAACGCAGGTGCCGATAGCATTGCTGCCTGCGATGAATCAACAGATGTGGAAGCATACGTTTACACAAGAGAATTTTCAACGCTTGCAACAACACAAACGCATCCATGTGTTTGGTCCTGCTGATGGTAGTCAAGCCTGTGGTGAAGTTGGGCCTGGCCGTATGTTAGAGCCAGAAAGCATTCTCGAAAAAGTAAGTAGCCTGTTTGCGCATGATTTATTGGCGGGTTTGAAAGTGGTGGTAACAGCAGGGCCCACACGCGAGCATATTGATCCTGTACGTTATATAACCAACGCAAGCTCTGGCAAAATGGGTTTTGCCTTAGCAGAAGCGGCGCGTGAAGCGGGCGCTGAAGTCACCTTAATTACGGGCCCTGTAACGATGGCAAAACCAACAACCGTCAAATGTGAGCAAGTTGTGACCGCCCAAGAAATGTATGATGCTGTGATGAAAAAAATGCCAGGATGTGATATCTTCCTCGCCGTTGCGGCTGTTTCTGATTATCGTTCAGCTGAAATTGCGCCACAAAAAATTCATAAAGATAACGAGCAAACATCATTATCTTTACTGCGCACGGAAGATATTGTTAAAAGTGTCGCCCAATTAGCAAACAAGCCTTTTATCGTTGGCTTTGCAGCAGAAACAGAAAATGTGATCGCGCAAGCAAAAGCAAAACGTGAAAAGAAAGGCATGAATATGATTATTGCCAATCAACTCGATGAACGTTTTGGTATGGGCAGTGATGATAACGAAGTAACCGTGATTACAAACGAGCAGCAAATGACATTACCAGCTGCTACCAAGCGAAAATTAGCAAGACAGTTAATTGCAATTATCGCTAAAGAATATGAACGGGGGTAGTTTTGTTGTGTCGACATTTTCAATGTCGTCATTGCGAGGAGTAAATTTTAATGTCGTCATTGCGAGGAGCGCAGCGACGAAGCAATCCAGCTTTTCAAGGAAAATCA
>CAZUVD010000003.1:0-217726 GCA_964623075.1 uncultured Coxiellaceae bacterium
AATGCTAATGCTAATGCTAATGCTAATGCTAATGCTAATGCTAATGCTAATGCTAATGCTTCCAATGTTGTTGCAGATAGCACTCCTAAAGTAAAGATCCAACGTTCAGCATCGCTACCGGATATTAAAGGGATCGCCATGTTTTCTGATGTAACAGCGGCTGCGAATTCAGGCGCTACAGTGGTTTCTGAGCAGCGCGCACGAGCTCATTCGGTAAGTAAAAGGTAGTTTAAAACGATAGGCCTACCTATGAAATACTTGCAATTACTTAGGCAGATTCATCGTCGTTTAACCACGAGTCAAGCGCCGCAGATTGCCGGCTTGAAGTTGACTCGTGTGCCTGAGGCCGACAAGCATTTTGCAATGTTACCGAAAGCATTATTGAAAATTAAAAATGATGTGCAGGATTTAAGAGAGGTACTTGATAGAAAGTATTATAAAAATCCTGCTCATTTATTTAACTTGTTAAATCTCGTAATTGCAACGTTTGATCGTTTACCCATTCCAAAAGACAAGAAAAATTCCGATCATGAGTTTTTAATTAAATTGTGTTTGGCTGTGGATTTAACGCGGCTTAACAAAAAGCAGCTCGCTTCATTAAAGATTTATGCGCGCAACAAACCCTTGGAAACTTTCTTTAATAATGACGATGATCGCTTTTTGGCAGCGAGAATTATTGAAGCATTTTGGCCATTAGATGAAGATGACCGTGTTCGACCATCTACCGTTGAAAATTTTAATAAATTAGATGCTATCTCGCAATTTGAAAAACTATCTTTAATTATTATTCATTCAGAAAAAATTCACTCATTATATGGGCTTAGTGGCGAGGGATATTATGAAAAGATACTCGCCACCGTTTCTTTGGCTGCCTTTAGTAAACAGCAAAAAATTCATTTAGCAGCATTAATGAAAGTGTATTCGCCCAAGCATATTAAGCTTTTAGCATTCACTCTTGATGAAATAACAGAGAGTGAAAAAATAGCCACACCATTACGTGCTTCAATCACGGGTATCAATGTTGATGATGTGATGAAAGAGCTTAAAGAATTATTATTTAAAGAAAAATACGAGCAAGCGCATTATTTAATATACCGGTTATTAACTGCCAACGCTTATCAATTCGGACCTTCCTCTTCAATTTTTAATAAATCGCCAGAGCAAATGGCTTTGGTTGCAAAAATTAAAAATGCGCTTGCGCAATTAAGAGTTAAGTCGGATGTTGATAAGGTGAGTGTCGCTCAAGCTTTATTAGTGGATGTAGAGACGGCTTTAATTCAACAAGAAAATACGCGCATAAAAGAAGGGTTAACATCTCACTTTAAGCCAAAAACAAATGAAAATTTAAAACTATTTTTTAGAAGAACGCCTTGGAAAATTAGCGAGCATACTTCATCACTAAAGCAAAAAGAAAAAATAACCATTTCGCATGGCGGCGGTTATTTCCACATATTAGAATTCTTAGCGGGTGTTTCGCCAGGTTATACCTCTGAAATATCGATGACCGGTGTTTGGTTTACACCGGGTGGTTCGAAACCCATTGATGAACGTTATGCAAAAAGGACAACCGAGCAAAGCATGGATATCCCGGCAAGATTCACTGCGACCATCGATCCTGAATGTTTAGAAAAAACCAATCGGAGTGATGAAGCGTTGTTAACGCAAGAATTTTTCTCGGAGTTACAAGATATTCAGGTTTCATTGAATGATTCTCCAGTGTTGGAGATTAAGAATAATATTTTAAATATCGAGCCGTCAGCGTTAAGGCAGCGGGTTCGCGATGATATGGATATTGCTTTGCAGCTTAATCCTTATAATGAACAACAAGCATTAAGCAAAGCTTTTGCTAAGATAGATCAAGTAGGGAAGAATTATTTTTGGGCAACCGAGAAGAGAAATAAACTCGTTCAAGCTGAAATTATTTATATTAAGCGATATATGAAACAAAAAAACATCGACATATTTGCTGCGTGGAAAAATCAAGACCAGCGTTTTGTTGATTTTATGTTTGATTATGAAGATGCAGCATCGCAACTTAATAAGCGTGATAAAGATGGTAATACTATTCTCATGTTAATCGCTGCTCAGGATACTGTAACAGCGCTTGATAAATATATTATTGATGAATTCAAGAAAGTAAAAAATTCAAATACTGTGATCAGTAATAATAAAGGCGAGACCATTGCTCATTTGGCCGCTAAAAACGCTAATCATCAGTATTTCTTTAGTAAGGCTGATTACGAGTCTGTCGCTCACAATAAAATAGGGAAAACACCTTTGATGGTGGCGGTTGAAAGTGGAAATCTCAGTTATATTGTTAATGTTGTCAATTCGGATTCGGGTATTTCTTCTTATGATAATGAATATCGTTTAAAAGCGGTGAATTTGTTATTAGAAAATTTCGATCATTTACCTGAGTTGGATAAACACAAATTTGAACGTGAGTTGAGTCGGGTGCGTCACTCAGGTAAAGTAAACTCATTATTTCAGGCTACACCAAAAACAAAAGCTATTCTTGCCACGCTACAGTATGTCGACCAACGATTGAAAGATCCGCGTGAATATAAAGCTCGCAATGTTATTAGTCTTTTCTTCCATAAACATTTTGCGTTTTCACAAAATGAAAAAGTAAAAGCTGCGAATGCGTTGTTAATGACATTATTAGGGGATGATGTTGCAGAAAAAACCTTGAATGCACATATGCGTCCGTTAAAGCAGGGACAATTAAGCAAGGTCTTTGAATTATCAAAACCCTATTGTAGCCCGGACACAAAAAACGTGTCCAGGCTACGGCAGCTTTAAGGTTTATTTAATGTTCATTTGTTATGATGAGGATTAAGAAATTTATTATAATTTTATTAAAGTAGGTGTTTTCTATGACGCATAAGTTAACAAATGAAGAAGAAAATAAAGTTTTAGGTATTTCAACAGCGGTGGGCATAACGATTGGCGTTCTTACGGCGGCAGCATTTATTGCTTTAGTAGTGATGTTTCCGCCTGTTGCAGCTTTAGGGTTGGGCGCAGTATTGATGTATGGTACAACTCTCGTATCAACGACAGCGCTTTTTGTTTTTTTAGCGCATGCACTGGGTGGCAAATTATATACCGCTGATTATTCTGGTATTCGCGATCCGGGTAGAAGTGGTCGAAGTATGCGGGCAAGTTATTATAGTGCTGTGCAGGCTAGGGAAGACGCAGAGAGTGGTAAGTCAATGTTGCAAAACTGCTGCGCTTTTCTTGCGGTGATGGTGGTTCCAGTAGCACTGTTCGCAGCTATTATGTCGGCACCTTTTGCAATCACCATACTTGTTGCTACAGTGATTACAGGTTTAACGATTGGTGGAGGTTTCGGAAGTATTGCGGGTGTGATTGCTGCGGCTGTTGGCATCAACCATTATGAAAAGAAATCATCTGGTGATACCGCCAACTTTAGTGGTAGTACTGCTCGTTCTAATAAATCTTTGGGAATTAATGGGATTCAGACAAGAACTACTTTTAAGTCTGTGATGGAAGCTGTGAATGATTCAGCGCAATCAGCCAGTGATCAGTTGCCAGCTCAAGGCGCAGCGTCTTCATTGGATAGCGGCGCTAAAACCAATCAATTCAAGCGTTAAGATAAGGAATAATTTTTTTGAAACCCGGCTGGCTTTGTTGCATTAAAATAAGATGATATTTTAAAAAGTAGCCCGGACACAAAAAACGTGTCCAGGCTACGCAGCCTTACTCAAAATTCTTACTAACAAAATCCCAGTTCACTAAGTTCCAAAACCCTTCAACATATTTCGCGCGCACATTGCGATAATCAATGTAATACGCATGTTCCCATACATCGCAGGTTAATAGCGCTGTTTTACCCGATTTCATCGGTAAGTCAGCATTGCCGGTGTTCATGATTTCTAATTCACCCGCAGCATTTTTCGCAAGCCACGTCCAGCCAGAGCCAAATAATGTAACAGCTGATTGCGAAAATTGTTTTTTAAATTCATCAACTGAACCAAATTTTTTATTAATCGCTTCTAATAATTTACCTGAAGGTTCGGTTTTATTGGGTGTCATGCAATGCCAATAAAAAGTATGGTTCCAAACTTGCGCTGCATTGTTAAACATGCCGCCGCTTGATTTCATGATGATGTCTTCGAGTGACATGCTGGCAAATTCAGTATCTTTGATTAAGTTATTTAAATTATTAACGTAAGCTAAATGATGTTTGCCGTAATGATATTGTAGTGTTTCTGCAGAAATGGTCGGTGCTAATGCGTCTTCAGCGTATGGTAGTTTTGGTAATTCAAACATGAATAACTCTCCTTAAGGGTAATTTTCTTCTTTACGTTTTGTTAAAACGTCGAATCCTGTTTCTGTGACTAAAATCGTGTGTTCCCATTGCGCCGATAGACTATGATCTTTTGTTACCACTGTCCACTGATCTGGTAATAACTTCACATCACGTTTGCCTGCATTAATCATTGGCTCAATTGTAAAAATCATGCCGGGTTTTAATTCTTCACCGGTGCCTGGGATGCCGTAATGCAACACATTCGGTGCTTCATGAAAAATTTTACCAATTCCATGCCCGCAATATTCACGCACCACGGTGAAACGGTTTTTTTCTGCGTGTTGCTGAATCGCGGCACCTATATCACCAAAGCGATTACCTGGTTTGACTTGTTCAATGCCGATTTGCAAACACTCTAAAGTGATGTTCACTAAGCGCTCAGCCAGAATTGAGCGCTTACCTACAAAAAACATTTTACTGGTATCACCGTGATAACCATCTTTTAATACCGTGATATCGACATTAATAATGTCGCCATCTTTTAATACTTTGCTACTAGGAATCCCGTGACAAACAACATGATTGACTGAGGTGCAAATGGATTTGGGGAAACCATTGTAATTCAGGGGGGCAGGAATCGCCTGTTGCTGATTCACGATATAATCATGGCAAATTTGATTTAATTCATCGGTGCTAACGCCCGGCTTAATAAACGGCTCAATCATTTCTAACACTTCAGCCGCTAATTTGCCGCTGATGCGCATTTTGGCGATATCAGCTGCGTTTTTAATAATAATCTCAGACATCGGATTCCTTTGCTTTTGTTGTCGGTTGAGGGGTTATATGGTATAAAGGCGTGCTTTAATTAGCAACGACAACATAGTCCACACGCTTGTCATAACGCTTCACCGGGTGCTAATCCTTGATTTTTAAGGAAAAGTTGGTCGAAGTGGATAGGCGGAGGCTTAACCCAATAAAGAGGAAATTATATCATGCAAGTCACGATTCAAGAACTATTGAAAGCTGGCGTTCATTTCGGTCACCAAACCCGTTACTGGAACCCAAAAATGGGCACCTATATCTATGGCGCTCGCAACAAAATCCATATTATCGACCTTGGCAAAACCCAACCCTTATTCCAAGATGCGCTTAACTTCATCGGCAGTGTTGCTGCTAGAAAAGGCAAAATCTTATTTGTGGGTACCAAGTTCGCAGCGCAAGAAATTGTGCAAGCAGAAGCAGAACGCTGCAAAATGCCATACGTTAACCGTCGCTGGTTAGGTGGTATGTTGACCAATTACAAAACCATTCGCCAATCCATCAAACGCTTGAAAGAATTAGAAGCAATGTTTGAATCCGGCAAATTCGGTCGTTTAACGAAAAAAGAAATCTTAGGCCTTGATCGCGAAAAAGATAAATTGCTAATCAGCTTAGGCGGTATCAAAAACATGGGCGGTATTCCTGATGCGATTTTTGTGATCGACGTGGGTCATGAAAAAATTGCGGTGAGCGAAGCTAACCGTTTAGGCATTCCTGTGATCGGTATTGTTGATTCTAACAATGATCCAGATGGCATTTCTTACGTTATCCCAGGTAACGACGATTCATCACGCGCTTTACGTTTTTACACGAGTAAAATTGCTGACACGATCTTAGATGCACGTGCAAGCGTTCTCGATAATAGCGCAACAGAAGTCGTTGAAGATTTCGTTGAGCAAGCAGGTGATGCTGCTCAAGATGACAAAACCAAGTAAGGGGTGACAAGATGTCGACAATTATTTCTGCAACATTAGTAAAAGAATTACGTGAGCGCACTGGCGCTGGCATGATGGAGTGCAAAAAAGCACTTGAAGTGAGCAAAGGTGATCTTGAACTGGCGATTGATGAATTACGCAAGTCAGGCCGCACCAAAGCTGACAAAAAATCAGGCCGCGTTGCTGCTGAAGGTGCCATTGTGATTTTAGAAGAAGGCTCAAAAGCGATTATGCTAGAAGTAAATAGCGAAACCGATTTTGTCGCACGCGATACTAACTTCACCGCCTTTGTTAATGCTGTTGCACAAACCGCATTAAAAGCACATCAGCAAGATATTACTGCATTATCTGCCTTGCCATTAGTTGGTTTTGAACCAAAAACCGTTGAAGAGGCACGCTTAGAACTCGTCGCGAAAGTTGGCGAAAATGTGCAAATTCGTCGTTTGGTTTACAGTGAATCAACCGGTGGTACTGTTGGCTCATACACTCACGGCAACCGCATTGGTGTGCTCGTTGAATTAGATGCTAACAATAAAGATGTTGCGCGCGATGTTGCGATGCACATTGCTGCGACCAAGCCATTAGTGATTTCTCCTGAAGGCGTACCAGCTGATGCGATTGCAAGAGAAAAAGAAATTTACATGGCACAAGCGGCAACCAGCGGCAAACCTGCTGAAATCATCGAGAAAATGGTGGTTGGTCGTTTAAAGAAATATTTAGACGAAGTCAGTTTAGTGGGGCAACCGTTTGTGAAAGATCCAGAAGTCACAGTTGGAGCTTTGTTAAATAAACAACGCGCTAAAGTCATCGCTTTTCATCGTTTTGAAGTAGGCGAAGGCATTGAAAAAACCGTGGAAGACTTTAAAGAAACCGTGATGTCACAAGTGCAAGGCAGCTAACACATGATGGAAACCAAGGATGCGCCCATTTATCGTCGGGTTTTACTTAAACTAAGTGGTGAAGCGCTGCAAGGCGATCACCTCTTTGGTATTGATGCCAACAAACTCGCTAAAATTGCCACTGAAGTAAATAGCGCACTGCAATTAGGTGTGCAAATTGCTTTGGTGATTGGTGGTGGTAATTTAATCCGCGGTGCGGATTTAAACGCCGCTGGTTTTGATCGCATTTCAGGCGATCAAATGGGCATGTTGGCAACCATTATCAATGGTTTAGCGTTACGGGATGCTTTTGAGAAAAAAGGTATTCCGGTCACGTTAACTTCATCCTTTGGTATTCCTAGCTTGACTGAACAATACGATAGAAGCCACGTGAAAGAAAAATTAGAACGTGGCCATGTTGTGATTCTATCAGGCGGCACGGGTAATCCTTTAGTGACAACCGATTCAGCTGCAGCACTGCGCGGTATTGAAATCGGCGCTGATATTGTATTAAAAGCAACAAAAGTCGACGGTGTTTACGATAAAGATCCTATTAAAAATCCTAAGGCCGAACGTTTCCACCAATTAAAATATGAAGAAGTGATTGCGCAACGTTTAGGTGTTATGGATTTAACAGCCATTTTACTTTGCCAAGATCAAGGCTTGCCATTGCGTGTATTCAATATGAATAAACCGGGTGGTTTAAAAGCAATTATGTTAGGCGAAGATATCGGCACGTTGATACATAACGGAGAATAATCATGTCAAATATCTTAAAAGATGCTGAAGCGCGCATGCGTAAAGCGATCGAAGCTTATAAAACTGAAATTGCAAAATTACGTACTGGTCGTGCTAACCCTAGCATTTTAGACCATGTGCGTGTTGATTATTACGGCTCAGATATGCCGATTAATCAAGTGGCTAATATTAATGTGACCGATGCACGCACCCTCACGATTACACCGTGGGAAAAAAAGATGACACCCTTAATTGAAAAAGCCATTCACAATTCTGGTTTAGGGTTAAATCCAGCGACCCAAGGTGATGTCATTCGTGTGCCAATGCCGGCATTAAATGAAGAACGTCGTCGCGAATTAATTAAGGTGGTGCGAACCGAAGCAGAATCCGCACGCGTTAGCATTCGCAACATTCGTCGTGATGGTAACAATGAAATGAAAGAAGCCGTCAAAGCCAAAACCATGACCGAAGATGAAGAGCGTCGTTTAGCCGATAGCATGCAAAAATTAACTGACAAATTCGTGGTTGAAGTTGATCAATTAACCACAGCGAAAGAAGCTGATTTATTAGCGATGTAACCCATGTCAAACGAAAACTTACCAGCACACATTGCCGTCGTTATGGATGGCAATGGGCGTTGGGCCAATAAACGTTTTCTCCCGCGAATAGCTGGTCACAAAGCAGGTGTTAACGCTGCGCGTGACATTGTCAAAAATTGCAGAAAAGCAGGTATCAAGGTTTTATCTCTATTTGCCTTCAGTAGCGAAAATTGGCGCCGTCCGCGTGCGGAAGTTAGTGCGTTGATGGATATCTTCATCACAGGGCTTGAGCGTGAAGTAGAGATGTTGCATCAGAATGACGTGCAATTACGTTTCATTGGTGATCGTACACGATTCAGTGAAAAATTAGTTAAAAAGATTTACGAAGTCGAAGCATTAACCCAGCAAAATAAAAGCATGGTGTTAATCATTGCCGTTGATTACGGTGGTCAATGGGATATCACGCAAGCAATGCAAAAAATAGCGGCAAAAGTCGAAGCAGGCACATTAAAAAGTGTTGATATCACACCGCAATTAATTAGCGAACATTTATCATTTGCTGATTTACCTGATCCCGATTTATTTATTCGCACTAGTGGTGAAATGCGCATTAGTAATTTTATGTTGTGGCAATTGGCTTATTCAGAATTATATTTTACCGATAAACTTTGGCCTGATTTTAATGCAGAAGAGTTAGAGTTAGCCTTAGCGCATTTTGCCAAGCGTCAACGTCGTTATGGTCGTAGTGAAGTCCAAGAAAAGGAAACTAGTTCATGTTAAAGCAACGAATCATAACAGGCGTGATATTGGTGGTTTTGGCTTTAAGTGCCTTGTTTATTTTGCCGCCCGTCGGGTTTTTAGTGTTAATGAGTGCTATTGCGTTGGCCGCCAGTTGGGAGTGGACCAACTTAATGGGATTAAAAACGTTAGCGCCGCGTATGTTGTATTTAATTATCATGAGTGCCGCTTTGTTTAACTCAACGTATTTAACCATTCCATTTGTCTTAGGGCTTGGGTGCGCTTGGTGGGTGGTTGCTTTAATTTTGGTATTGCTATTCAAAGGGCAAAGTAATTTTTTAACCCGTAGTGTTTTTATGCGTGGTGTGATGGGTGTGTTGACTATCGTGCCTTGTTGGTTGGCAATATTGTATCTGCGCTGGGCATTTAAAGATGGCGTTTATGTGCTCATGTTCTTGTTTGCCATCATTTGGGGTTCGGATATTGCGGCGTATTTTGTGGGTAAACGTTTTGGTAAAACGAAATTAGTACCGCTGGTCAGTCCTGGTAAAAGTGTGCAAGGCGCGATCGCTGCGATTACTTATTCTGCTATTTTGGCATTAGTGGTTTTATTGTTATCAAATGTTCCTGATGGTCAGTGGATTTATTGTTTTATTCTGTCAATCGTCACAGCGATTTTTTCAATTGTTGGCGATTTATCGGAAAGTTTATTTAAGCGTCTAGTTGGTATTAAAGATTCCGGTAAATTATTACCAGGTCATGGCGGCTTATTAGACAGAATTGACAGCTTAACTGCAGCAGCGCCTGTGTTTGCGCTAGGTGCTTTAATATTGTCTGTATAAATCACTGGATTTTGCTGCAGAAAGCCAAGATAATTGGCAACTCTAAATTATTGAAGCAAACAATCAGCGATGAAAAAATTAGCCTGCTCTATCTTTATCCTTTTGCAATTATTCCATGCTGCTTGGGCAGATTCGTTTGTTGTCCGCAATATCCAAGTAGAAGGTTTGCAACGCACAACACCTGCAACCGTTGAAAGTTATTTGCCAATCAAGCGTGGCGAAACATTGCAGCCTGCAAAAACCGCAGCGATTTTGCGCGCACTCTATAAGACAGGTTTTTTTGATGACATTACCTTATCGCGATCAGGTAATACATTAGTGATTCATGTTGTTGAAAGACCAACCATCGGACAATTAAAAATTACTGGTAATTCAGTTATTCCTACCGAGAAATTAACAACTGTTATGAAATCACTCGATGTGGCAGAAGGCCGCGTTTACAATCCTTCTGTTTTAGAAAAAATTAAACAAAGTTTATTAAACCAATATTATTCATTAGGTCGCTACAATGCGCGTGTGGATGTAGCAACCGACCCAATGCCGCGCAATCGTGTTGCAGTGCATATCAAGATTTCAGAAGGGTTAGTGGCGAAAGTGCGTAATATTACCATTATTGGTAATCACGCTTTTGATGAAAAAACATTAATTAACCAAATGGATTTAACAACGTCTGGTTACTTTACCTTTATTTCACAAACCGATCGTTATTCGGAAGAAAAATTAGAAATGAGTGTTGAAAAAATTCGCTCCTATTATATGGATCGCGGATACATTCGTTTTGATGTCAAATCCGCGCAAGCGCAAATGACACCGGATCACAAAGCAGTGTTTGTTACTATTATTGTCAATGAAGGTCAACCTTATACGGTCGATAAAATCATGATCGAAGGCCGCCCAGTATTGGCAACAAGTGAAATTAAAGACAAAATTATTTTAAAGCACGGTGATATTTTCTCGCGCCAAAAAATCTTGGATTCAGAAAAAGCTATCACGCGTTTATTAGGTGATCGTGGTTATATGTTTGCAACGATTTCACTTAAACCACAAGTCGATGACAAAACACATACCGTGAATTTAGTGTTTGATGTCACAGCCGGTAAGCGTACTTATGTGCGTCACATTACCTTTAGTGAAAACAATCGCACCAACGATGAAGTGTTGCGTCGTGAAATGTTGCAGTGGGAATCAGCGCCTGCTTCTACCACTAAATTAGAAGATTCAAAACAACGTTTAGGTTTGTTGCCATTTATTCGTGAAGTTGAAATGGCGGTCAATCCAGTTAAAGAAAGTTCCGATAAAATCGACGTTAACTACAAAGTAAAAGAAGACAATTCTGCGACGGCGACTTTTAAAATTGGTTACTCGCAAGTTGATCGTGTGATTTTAGGCCTTGGTTTTAATCAAAAGAATTTCTTTGGTACCGGTAATACCTTAGGCGTGAATTTACAACGTAGTAAGTACGAACAATTTTATGGTATCGATTACACCGACCCGTACTACACATTAGATGGTATCAGCCGCACATTGAGTGTCGCGGCATCGCGTGTTGACCCAAGAGGCGGTGGTATTCAAAATAGTTTTACCACTTATGAATACGATGCAGGCGTATTGTATGGCATTCCGGTGGGTAACGAAGATACAGTGATCAATCGCGTTCAGGCAGGTTTTGGCTATCAAGATACGTTAGTGCATTTGATTCAAGGTAACATTTCAAATCAAATTAGCACTTTTGTGGCGTCACATGGCACTCATTATCAGCAGTTAGACATGAAAGTGGGTTATACCCGTGATAGCCGAGATAAGGCGATTTTTGCGACTAAGGGTATTTTGCAAACAATTTACCTCGACGTCTTTGCGCCATTGGCCTCACAATCGCTCACATTTTATACAGTCAACTACCATGCTAAGTGGTACCAACCACTCTATCAACAGTTTATTTTGCTCTCCCGAGCCGATTTAGGCTATGGAAATGGCTTCCATGGGGTGCATGATTACCCATTCTTTAGAAATTATTATGCCGGTGGTATTGATTCCGTTCGCGGTTATCAAGGCTTTACCTTGGGCCCAAGAGACTCGAATGGTAACCCATTTGGTGGTAATATCTTGGTCGATGGCAGTGTTGGCTTGATTTTCCCTAATTTCATATCGGACAACCTGCGTACACAGGCTTATTTTGATATTGGTAATGTTTACACCACCTTAAGTAACCGTTCCTATGGTGGTAATAGCTCTGATTCTGGCCCATTACGCTACTCTGTGGGTGTGGAAGCGGACTGGTTAACGCCGCTTGGGCCTATCCGCTTAAGCTTAGCTAAACCGTTGAACCGTAACCCAAGATCGGGCGATCAGTTAGAAGGCTTCCAGTTTGCTATGGGCGCTAATTTCTGATAAAAAACGGTGTGAGGTTTTGTAATTTGGCAGTACAATGTGTGGCAGTGGATTGTATGGAAAACGGGTTAAATTTTACTTTTTTGGAGAAAATCATGAAGATCGTGCAAAAGTTTGGCATGTTAGTTAGTGCTCTTTTAGTTACCGCAGGGATGAGCGTTGCTGCTTACGCTGATGATGCAAATACAACAGCTGCTCCACAAATCAAAGTAGCTATTGTGAATGTACAACAAGTGTTACAGCAATCTCCACGTGTACAAGCGTTAAGTAAGAAGTTAGAAAATGATTTTAAAGATCGTCAAGCCAAAATTGCCGACGAACAAAAAGCGTTACAAGATAAGTTAGACAACTTTAAGAAAGAAGCACCAACCATGTCTCAAAAAGACAGAGATGCAATGCAAAAGAAAATCTCTGACGACAGAGCTGAGTTGATGAAGAAAGTAGTTGCTTATCAACAAGATTTACAAAAAGAACAATCCAAAATCATGCAAGGCATCTTGAATGATTTAAATGGTATCGTGTCCACCATCGCGAAGAAAGATTCATTCGCATTTGTATTTGATTCCCAAGCAGTTATTTTTGCTGCTACTGGTAATGACATTACAAAAGATGTGGCAAAACAATTTAACAAGGGTTAAACCTTGAAGTTGTTTCCAATTAACACGATCTCCCCCATTTTGGGGGAGATTTTTTTTATAAAGAGCATAAAATTTTTCTATGAAAAATCATGTTGAATATACGTTAAAGGATTTAACTAACGATTTAAACGTTACTATCAAAGGCGACCCACTGTGTGTGATCACAGGGATTGCACCTATCCAAGAAGCCCGCACAGGGCAAATTTGTTTTTTATCGAATGCATTATATCGTAAACATTTAGCAACCACGAAAGCCTCCGCGGTGATTATGGGTGAAGAAGATGTTTCGCATTATCCTGGCAGCAATGCGATTATTAGTCGCAACCCATATTTTACTTATGCAAAAATTGCAGCTTACTTTAATAAGAAATCCGAGCGCGTTAATGGTGTGCATCCTAGTGTTGTTATTGGTGACAATACTGCAATTGATGCAAGTGCTAGCATTGCAGCCACTTGCGTGATTGGTCGTGATGTAACCATTGGTCGTGATGTAACGATTGGGCCCGGATGTATGATTGGTGATAATGTTCACATTGCAGATGGCGCCAAGTTGGATGCAAAAGTCACGCTTTATAACGATGTCACTATTGGTGCTCGTACACATTTATTAAGCGGTGTTGTAATTGGTAGTGATGGTTTTGGTTTTGCCAATGATAAAGGTGTTTGGCATGTGGTGCCGCAATTGGGTGGTGTGATTGTGGGTGATGATGTCACCATTGGTGCCAATACCACGATTGATCGCGGTGCGATTGATAACACAGTGATTGGGAATGGTGTGAAGTTAGATAACTTAATTCAAGTCGGTCACAACGTGCAAATTGGTCAAGGTACTATTATTGCAGGTTGTGTTGCAATTGCCGGCAGTACAGTAATTGGCGCGCATTGCATGATTGGTGGCGCTACTTGTTTTGCTGGACACATTCATATCTGTGATAAAACCATTATTACGGGTATGACGGCTGTGACTAAATCCATTACAGAGCCTGGTATTTATTCATCGGGTATTGTCGGTGCTGTGCCAAATCACGAGTTTCGCAAAAATAACGCACGTTTTCATCGGTTAGAAAATTTGATGCAACGCGTGAAAAATCTTGAATCAAATTTAAAGAGAGAAGATGTATGACGCCTGTTATGGATATTAATGAAATTTTAGAATATTTGCCGCATCGTTATCCGTTTTTATTAATCGATAGAGTATTAAAAATAGAAATGGGGCAATCATTAGTGGCATTAAAAAATGTCACCATGAATGAACAATTTTTTGTCGGCCATTTTCCGGGGCAACCGGTGATGCCTGGTGTGTTGATTCTGGAAGCGATGGCGCAAGCGGGCGCATTGCTGGCTTATAAGTCAATGAATTGCAAACCTAGTGATGGTGTGTTGTATTATTTTGCCGGTATTGATAACGCGCGTTTTCGTCGCGTGGTATTGCCTGGCGATCAATTAAGATTGGAAGTAAAAGTGTTGCGTTCTAAGCGTGATATTTGGAAATTAGAAGGCGCAGCATATGTGGGTGATGAATTAGCGTGTTCAGCAGAATTTATGAGTGCTAAAAAAACGGAAGAGGTAGCATCATGATTGATAAAACAGCAGTGATTGATCCAAGTGCGAAAATCGGTAATAACGTACATATTGGTGCGTATTCGGTGATTGGCGCAAATGTGGAAATAGGCGATGGAACGTGGATTGGTCCGCATGTTGTGATTAATGGACCAACAATCATTGGTTGTGACAATAAAATTTATCAATTCGCGTCTGTTGGCGGTGATTCACAAGATAAAAAATTTCATGATCCAAAAGCCTTGTTAAAAATCGGCGATCGTAATGTGATTCGTGAATTTTGTACCATTAATCGTGGTACGAATGATGTCATGATTACCCAAATTGGCAACGATAATTTATTCATGGCTTATGTGCATATCGCGCATGATTGCACGGTGGGCAATCACACGATTTTTGCTAATAATGCATCGCTTGCAGGACACGTGACGATTGAAGATCATGTGATTTTAAGTGGGTTTGCCGGCGTATTTCAATTTTGTCGAGTGGGTGCTTATAGTTTTGCCACCACCAACTCTGTCATCATTAAAGATGTGCCGCCGTTTGTCAAAGTTTCTGGTTATTATGCAAAACCTTATGGTTTAAATAGCGTTGGCTTGCAGCGTCATGGTTTTACCGAAGATGCGCAAAAGCAATTACGCCGTGCTTATAAAGTGATTTATCGTAAAGGTTTAACAGTCGCACAAGCGCTGGATGAATTAAAAAACTTTACTTGTCAGCATGTAGCGTCGTTAGCGCAATTTATTCAAGCATCAACTGCAGGTATAGTGCGTTGAAAATTGGCATTTTAGCAGGTGAAGCATCTGGCGATTTATTGGGGGCGCAATTAATTCAAGCGCTGCGCAAGCGTTGCCCGCAGATTGAAATTGAAGGTATCGGCGGCCAAGCTATGATGGCGGCAGGTTGCCATAGCTTATATGATATCGAGCAATTAGCGGTGATGGGGTTTATTGAGCCGTTAATGCGTTTACCCAGTTTAATTGCTTTGCGTCGTAATATTCTTAATCATTTTAGTAAAAATAAACCTGATATTTTTATTGGTGTTGATGCGCCTGATTTTAATTTAGGAATTGAACGCGTATTGCGTTCCCGCGGCATTAAAACCGTGCATTATGTTAGCCCTAGTGTTTGGGCGTGGCGACGATATCGTATCCACAAAATTGCAAAAGCGGTTGATTTAATGTTGACGTTATTACCGTTTGAAGCAGCATTTTATCGAGAGCACGATGTGCCAGTGAAATATGTTGGCCATCCGTTAGCGTTGCAAATTCCATTAGAGCCTGATGTCGTGCAAGCGCGTCGCTCGCTTGGGTTAGATGAAAAAGCGCTTTATATCGCATTGCTGCCTGGCAGTCGTCGTCAAGAGATTAAGCATTTAGCGGAACCTCTGTTGTTGGCGGCAAAAAAAATATTAGCAAAATATCCGCACGCGCGCTTTATTACCTCGCATGTCAATGAACATCGTTATCAGCAATTTCATGCTTATTTCAAACAATATGCAAAAGAATTACCACTAACGTTTTTTACTCGCCGCTCGCATGATGTGATGGCGGCTTCTGATGTGATTGTTGTAGCATCAGGTACTGCAACCTTAGAAGCTATGTTATTTAAAAAGCCGATGGTCATAACGTATCGCATGAATTGGTTGACTGAACAATTAGCTAAATGGTTGGTGAAAACACCATTTGCCGGATTGCCAAATTTGTTAGCGGGAAAATTATTGGTACCAGAATTAATTCAACAAGCAGCAACCAGTGATGCTATTGCCAATGAAGTGTTGCAATATTTGGCGCATCCCGAAAAAATCACACAATTAAAAAAAGAATTTACTGAGTTACATTTATCGTTGCGTGCAGATTCACTAGATGAAACGGTAGATGCCATTTTAAATATAATAAAAAAATAAAACGAGAGGTTTTCAATATGTCTCAAACTCGCGAAACGCGTAAGATTGCGCTTGCAGCATCAGATGCAGATGGTGCAGTTTACAATATTCTTTATGAGGGGTTAATTGCAATCGGTGCTTTTAAATTTGGTGCAAAACTGATTGAGTTAGCAAAAAGGCCGGATGCAAATGGTTTGATTAATGAGGCGGCTCGTAAAAGTTGTTTAGATGAAATACGCGACTATTTTCGTACGAACGCTATTGGGAGCTTAGTTCTTGAGGGTGCTACTGCGCGTGCATTAGGTCAAGCAGATACCGAGTTGCGTTTAGAATTTTTATTGGCATTACAGAAATTAGATATGGCGCTTTATGATGAAATATTGTTAAAAGCAAATAGCGAGTTAATTAAGTATTTGGCAGGGCTTGCTGATACGCATGATGAAGTCCATGTTGCTATTGCCTCTCGTCGTCAAGATAAGAACTATGATGCTCTAGGGCAAGAAGTGAATGCGACGGGATTATTTTTTCGTGATGTTGCTGTCATTAAAAATGAATTAGCCGCTTTGCGTCCTGGTAAAGCGTTTTTGTTTGAGGGCTCGTTTATTGATATTGTTAATAATCGCAACTTGGGGTCGCATGCAAGGGCAACGCCGAGTAAATTGTCGCAATTTCATTATAACTACCATTCGGATGGTAGTAAGTTGTCAACCCATATTATGTTGATTCACGGGTTTTTGAAAGATTATCAAAGCAAACATCCCGATATCGATGTTAGTCTCGCCTATCATTTCTTTGATGATTTGCATGCGTTGCATCGTAAAGCAAAAAGCGTGTTTTCTGATTGTCCAACTTTATTACCTGCAAATGTTTCTTTTCAATCAGTACACTATGAGAAAAATGTTGTAACTGTACATGATGATGTCATAAAAGGTAGTGGTATTTTAAATCCTAATTTTGAAAAATTTGTCACTGATTTTTGTCAAATACTTGGTGATACTTTTCAAGAAGAAGACACGAATGATGGTTGTGCATTAGAGCATTTAATATTTGTAGCTAAGGAATTGTTGCAAGGTTACCCTGGGGTTGTTGAGCCAGTTCAAGAGGTTGGTGCTGATATTAAATCTGAATCTGAATCTGAATCTGAATCTGAATCTGATGATGAAGATAGTCTAGATCGTGCAGATAGATTCAGTGATTATAGTGACGGTGATGAGGCAACGGAAAGTGAATCATTATCAGATTCCGAATCTGAGCCGACCGCTAAAAGACCTCGCCTGCGTTAAATTGCGGTCGGGGGTGGTTTGTTATATCAAACTGTCATCCCGGAAATTTCCACAGGAAATTGTCCGGGATCCACTTATCAATTCGCACAGAACCTATTTTTTGTATAACACCTACCGTGGATCCCGGACATTTTTACCAAAAAACGGTAAAAATTCCGGGATGACAATGCGATGACAGTATGATGTAACAAGGGGGGGGAACCCGGACACAAAAAGCGTGTCCAGGCTACTAGTTGCAGTAAGATAGGGAAAATGTCATGTTGTCGGCAAATTGCATTGGGCGTTTGTAGATATCGGGTATGAAGAAACGAATGCTTAAAAAGTGTCGGCCGACGCTGATTTCAGGGAAGGTATGCCACTTTGGGTCGATGCCGATGCGAATCATGCGTAAATTAGATTGTGGGTCTAGTAATTCTTGATGGAAGCCGTGAATCGCGGTTTTTTCTTCTGTGCGTGAATGTTTGCGCACAATATCTAGTACCAATGTTACAGCAGCCCGAATTTCTGAAAAATCATTTAACCAATCATTAATGGTTGCAATCCGTGTGGCTGTTGGTTGTTGTAACCAGTAGTGATAAAGCGGTGTATCGAAACTGCAGCCGCCGCCTGGGCTTGCTAAATGTAAGCGTAAGGTGTTCAGTAATTCTATATCACGTAAGCGATGACCGATTTTGCCGCTGCTTTCAATCAAGGTGCGGGATAAGTCATCTAATTGTTGAGTGAGCGAGTTTAGTTTGTCGGAATCGATATTGGGTAACACGCCATAACGTTTTAAGTTGCTTTGATGGTGGCTGATTTCTTTGGCGAGCTTTGCTTTTAAGTCTGGTCGTTCAAGTAAGTGTAAAACGTTGATGATGAAATGAATGACATTACGTGTGCCAAGAATGGACGTATCAGCTAATTGATGATCAATTTGCTGAAATACTTGTTCTAAGCGTAAACACACCCGTATGATTTCGCTTAGCGGTTGTTCGTAAATAGTGACGTCTGTATTCATTCGATAATAATAACACGGTTTGTTTCCAATTTGGACAGGTTTTTTTGCTTACGATGTCACCCCGGAATGATCGTAGCCTGGACACGCTTTTTGTGTCCGGGGTGGTTGTATCGAGAGGTATCCAGATGCAACCACCCCGGACACAAAAAGCGTGTCCAGGCTACGATCCTTTTCGGGGGGATAATTGGTAAAAATTGTTTAATCGGTTTACTTCGATCTCTAAGTCTTCCAGTGAACCATCATTGACGATGACATCATCTGCAAGCGCTAACCGCTCTGCTCGAGATAGTTGCGTTGCCATAATATCAGCAATATCAGCGGCGCTTTTGTGATCGCGTAAGCTCGCGCGTTTGATTTGTATTTCTGGCGCCGCATCAACCACTAAAATGCGATCAATAAAATGCGTAGCGTTGGTTTCAAACAATAGCGGAATGACGGCAATACAATAAGGCGTTGATAATTGCTGAATGTCAGCTTGCATGCGCTGCAAAATTACCGGGTGCAAACAACTTTCAAGCCACAGTCTTGCTTGCTGGTCTTGAAAAATAATTGCGCGTAACTTTGCGCGGTCTAATTCACCATTGGCTAATAAAATATGTTTACCAAATTGATGGGTGATAGCGTGTAATGCGGGTTCATCTTTAGCGGTGACGGCGCGGGCGATGACATCTGCATCGATCACCGGTACGCCTTTTTTTGCAAATAATTCTGCAACCACGGATTTGCCTGAACCGATGCCGCCAGTGAGACCGACAACAAAGGGAGGTTTAGAGGCTGCCATACATTCTACCTTGGACGAAATCAGTATAATACAGCATGATTTGTTGTCCCCAGATGATGCAGATCCAACCAGCTAGTGCGAGATAAGGGCCGAATGCAAAAGGTATGCTTTTAAAACGGCGATGCAAAATCATATACGCTAAAATGCAAATAATGCCAGAGAGTGACGCGATTAATAATAAGATTGGCAATATCTGCCAACCGGTAAAAGTTGAAATGGCGGCAAGGTATTTAAGATCACCTTGGCCGAGCGCATCTTTGTGCAATACTTGAAATAACTGTTGAATGAGAGCGAAAAAAAGATAACTGACAATGGCAGCAATGATTGCATCTGAAGGTGTGCAAAAAACATTGAAAATACTTAAAAATAAACCTACCCATAGCAACGATAATGTTAATTCATCAGGTAACATTTGGTGATCGAAATCAATAAAGATTAAGGCGATTGCAAACCAGGAAAAAATAAGTGCGCCAACGGTTTGCATACTGACACCAAATTTATAAGCGACAAAAACAGAAATAATCGCGGTTAGCGCTTCCACAAAAGGATAGCGCAAGGGAATCGATTTTTGGCATTTTGCGCATTTGCCGCGTAAGTATAGAAAACTTAAGATGGGAATATTGTGCCAAGGGCGAATAGCGTTGTGGCAATTTGGGCAGTGAGAGTTTGGCAGGCATAAATTAAAAGCTGTTATTTCTGCTTCGGGTTTTAAGTTTAGATATTGCCTGCATTCTGATTGCCAAGCGCGTTCGCACATAATGGGTAAGCGGTGAATGACTACATTCAGGAAGCTACCAACAAATAGCGAAAAAATAGCAATTATTAATAAGAAAAAACCAGGATTTGCTTGTAAAAAAGAGAGAATATCCATCGTTATAATACGCTTCCTAGTTTAAACAACGGTAAGTACATACCCACGACCAATCCACCGATTACAACACCAAGGCATAGCATAATCAAGGGCTCTAGTAGCACATTCATGCGTTGAATCAAGGTGTCTAGCTCCCCTTCGGCAATGTGGGCGTATTTATCAAGCATGATATCGAGTTTACCTGATTCTTCACCGATTTTAACAAATTGGATGAATAATGGGGGAAAGAAATGACTAATCTTCATGGCGTCAGATAGTGGAATGCCATTACGGGTTTGATGGATTAAGTAAAAGCTTAATGATATTAATCGAGGGTGTTGCGTGGTATTGGCGGCCAATGGTATTGCTTCTAACAGCGAAACACCAGCAGAGTAAGTTAGGGCTAAGTGACGAGCGAATTGCGTTAACGCAATTTTTTGGAGGTAAGGTTGGATGATGGCGAGTTTCAAGCATTTTGTTCGACACCAATATTGAAGTGATAATGCTTTTTCATATTGCAGCGTGATTAGTAATATGATGAGGGCAATTAATAATAGAATCAGCCAAAGATAGTGATGCAATATGTCGGATGATGCAAAAATAAAGACGGTTAATGCAGGTAAGTCTGTTTTGATATCTTGAAAAAGCAAGGCAAAATGCGGCACGAGGCAATATAGTAAAATAAAACTCACCACGCTCGCAAATAACAAAATGATGAATGGGTAAAACAACGCTTGTTGGATGCGTTTATGAAAAGCTAACTGATTTTCATGCTGTGTACTAATAGTTGTTAACATTTTTTCTAATCGACCGGTTTGCTCGCCTAAGTAAATTAAATGTTGAGTGATCGCATTAAAAATCGTGTGTTGTTTTTTCATGGCGGAGGACAGTGGTATCCCGCATTGAATATCCAGTAATAATAAATAAATGACACTTTTTAACGGTGTTTTAGTAGTCAGTAATGCTAAGAATTCTAGGCTTTCTGCTAGTGGGATATTGGCTTGAATAAATATAGATAATTGATTAAAAAAATAAGTAATATCTTTTTTATGGATACGCTCAAACTTGGCAAGATATAATTTTAAATAATTTTTTAACATAATGGATTTAATACTCGTTTCAATTCAGTCATTGTTGTTAATTGCGATTTTACTTTTTGCATGCCAACTTGCCATAATGTTTCTGGTGTGTGGATGTTATTTTTTTGCATGGTGGATAATTCAAAAATACCAGTGCGATTAGCATAGCCTTGATGACATTGGCTGCAATCATCGCCATGTGAGCAAAGTGTGCGAATTAAACGTTGAGCAATAATAAGTGAAAGAGCCGTTTGTAAGTAGGGTGTAGTGATGCCTAGCATATTTAAGCGCGCTAAAAAATCAGTGGCATCATCGCAATGCAGGGTGGAAAGCACAAGATGACCAGTTTGTGCGGCTTGTATCGCAATTTCGGCGGTTTCTCGATCGCGGATTTCACCAATCATGATGACATCCGGATCTTGACGCATAATGCTGCGTAATAAATGCGAAAAACTTAAATCAATGCGCGGATTAACATTGATTTGCGTGATGCCATCTAGTTTTATTTCGATAGGGTCTTCGATAGTTATGATGTTTTTTTCAACTTGGTTTAGGTGATTGAGCGCTGCATAAAGCGTGGATGTTTTGCCGCTGCCTGTTGGTCCTACTATCATGATTAAACCTTGTGGTTGATTTAATTTTTCTTCGAGCATGGTTTTTTGATCTGGATTTAAGCCTAGATGCGATAATTGCAAAAAACTTTGTTGTTGATTCATTAAGCGAAGCGCTACTTTTTCACCGAATAACGAAGGGCATGTGCTGATGCGAATATTGGTATCTGTTAAATTCGCAAAATAAAGACGACCATCTTGCGGCATGCGTTTTTCAGTAATATCCAGTTGTGCCATGATTTTTAAACAAGCAGTGATTTGTGTCGCAAAATGCGTGGGAATGGTATTGGCTAGATAAAGCAATCCTTGGCGCCGAAAGCGAATTCGACATTGTTCTGCTTGCGGTTCGAGATGAATATCAGAAACATTTTCATTTGCAGCATGATGTAGGAGTTGTTCGATGAAATGGAGTGCAGGGTCGGTGGGATGATGGTTAATCATGGCAAAGCTCCATTTCCACGCATGTGCCATCGATACTGAAGTGACTGCCATCTTCATTCGGTGTCAGTATCAATGTTGCCTGATTAATTAAGCTTGTCGCGGTTGCGGTGATGATGCCTTTTTTTACGCTAATGCGGGCAAGATTTTTAGTAGGTTTGGGTTCTGGTGGTATCCAGGATGAGTGGTTATTTAATTCTGATAATGGTGTGCCCGTTTGTAGCGCGACACTGATAGCTGTTTTGAAAGGGAGTGTTGCTGTCATCACTTCAGTGAAGCGCGCGCGCAGGGTGTAATGTTGATATGATGGAATTGCCATCATGGTTAAAATACTAATGATTGAAACGACAATCATTAATTCGATTAATGAAAAACCGATTGAGCGCATATACGTGCCTTTTTTGTTTGAGGGGAGAGTAGCCTGGACACGCTTTTTGTGCCCGGGTTTGGTGGTTTCAGAGAATGAACCCAGTCAAAAAAGTGTTAAAGGTTCAGGAGCGTAAATTACTCCAATTTTTTTTATTTAGCAACAGCGTATGTCATCCCGGAAATAAACTTCGTCATTGCGAGGAGCCCATAGGGCGACGAAGCAATCTAGTTTTTGATTTTATCTTAAAGGTAGATTGCTTCGTCGCTACGCTCCTCGCAATGACGAAGTTTATTTCCAGGATGACGGGTAGTGTTATGGCAACAACGTGTATTTTAAATCTGCGGCGCAGCGCTATTTCTTTCTAAATCCGTTTCATTCAAATTAACAGGGAGGGCTTTCGGTGAATTTTTATGTATCCAACCCGTCGTGGCGCCAGGCAAGAAAATCGTTGCAAGCGTCGCAGCACGCGCAGAACTTAACGGCGAAATATAAATCGCATTAATTTTTTGGCTAGGGCCTGCATAACTCGTGGCGGTGAGAATAACAGACGCGAAAAAAAAGCCGACAAACCGTGTAAATTTGCATCTAGAGCTTGGTTTGATATTCTTCTTAGTCACAAGCACTCCTAATTTCTCGCAGCTTACATCTTAAATATAGCGTATTTTTGCATAATTTCTACCGTGATTTCTCATTAAAAATCATACAGATAGAAACGAAAAAATCCCGGATGTTACATCTAACATCCGGGTTACGAATTCGGGGAGGAGAGAAGCTATCCTCTTGCTAAAGTCACTGGTTTGCCCACCAGCCACTCTTTCACTTCTTCCTTGTCGTCCTTGGGTATCGGTGCATCTAACCCCCGATAGAGCATAAAACGTAAAAACGGGGCAAGTCTCTAAGGACGAAGATGCAGCATACTACCTTTGGAAAGCATGGAAGTTGGAATGAATAAGCGTTTGGTAGGTTGTTTGAAAGCATATTGCTTGCTTACTGTGTTGATGATGACAGGCAATGTGACTGAACGTTTAATAACGGTTTTAACTTGGCGCACAATATATTGTGAAGCAAGCAGGGTGGTTGGCATATTGCGAATACTGTTTGGTGCTTGCATCATTTGCATCGCAGTGAAATTAAATGTATGGAATGGATAATGGCTTGCTAAAACTAATTCACCATCAATAGGAATTTTCTTTAAGTTTTCTTGTTGTAATTGCACCAACACCATTTTGAATGGTGCGATATCAATCATATTAGCTGCTATTTGCATTTTAACAGTGGTCATTGAAGGTAAAGTTAAATTATTGGTACCTTGTATGATGACTTGTGGCACTTGATTGGCATTGCTAGTGTTAATGTTACTGTTGGTATTGCCTGCTGTTTTAACAGCAATGCTTTGTGTAGCATAGGAATTGGTAAATGTTACTGTGCTATTTGGTGCTAATGTATTGTAAGTCGTATTGTTGAATGTCACATTACCATTATAATTTTGTGAACCCGTAGAAACGATCACGCCACCGTTTAAGTAAATCGTTGGTGCGCTGATTGTGAATGATTGTACTGCATCTAAATCACCAATGGCACCATTGACGGTAGCGACTCCTGCTGCGCGAACGGTTAATGGGAAGTTACCATTAATAGCTGCATTGATGGTGACATTGCCATTTAAGCTAATAAATTTAGCATCAGCCACTAAGGTAATTGGATTAGCGGCATCCCAGAATTGATTGCCGGTGGTGATATTATCAGTACCACCAAAAGTGACGGCAACATTACTAATGATGCTGTTTAATGGTGTGGTGCGACCCACTTCACCATTGATAATCATGACGCCCGTTTGTGAACCTTGAGGTACAACAGTTGGTGTGACGTTGAAATAGGTTCCGGAGATTGCGCTACCAAGTAAAATTAAATCACCTGCACCATCAATATTGTTATTAATAATTAATGTGCCGTTTTGAGCAATGATGTAATTGTTTTGACTGCTGGTGCCAATCGTGATGCTGCCGCCTAACATCGTGTTACCAAAGGTAGATAACGTTGCAGATTGTACTGCGCTACCATTTAAGGTGAAATTATTATTATCTAATGTGACCGCATTAGCAGTGAAGGTGGTATTTGGGTTAATCACCACGGAACCCGTGCCAATACCCGTATTGGTTGTCACTGTTGCACTGCCGCCATTTAATGTAATGATACCGCTAAAGCCAGTGCTGGTGCCTGCGAACGTGACACTGCCTGCGCCGATAGTGATATTACCGGCATCATTTAAACTACCATTAAATGCGGTAGTACCAGAGCTTGATAATGTTAATGTGTTACCACTTAATAATTGACCGTTGCCAGTCCATGTTAAATTACCACTACCATTCACGGCAGTGTTGCCGCCTAAGTTCCAATCGTTAGCAATGCTGTTGTTAACATTTGAAAGAAGGATGCCGCCATTAAAGTTTAAGGTGCCTGTGCCTAATACAGATGCTGCTGTGGAATTAATTTGTAAAGTGCCGCCGTTTAAAGTGATGCTGCCACTAAAGCTTGCGTTACTAGCTGACATTTGGGTAGTGCCTGCGCTAATGATTAAGTTGCCGCTACCACTGATGCTGCCATTGAAATTGGTTGTTGCTGAATTTGAAATAGTTAATTGTGCATCACTATTAATAGTGCCGGTAGGTAAGACGATATTGTTACTGCCGCCAATAATTACTGTGCCGCCTACGGTGAAACTGCTATTTGCTAAAGTGAAGGCGCTGTTTGCATTTAATGTGCCACCGTTTAAGTTTAAGATGCCAGTACCAAAGCCGCTGGCATTACCAGCTGTTAACGTGCCTGCTGTTAAATTAATTGCACCTGAATAATTATTAGTGCCAGACATTACAACCGTACCACCCGCATTTGTGAATGATAAGGTGCCAGTACCGGTTACCACTTTTGAAATCGTTAAGCTGCCATTTGCATTAATCACATTGCTACCACTTAATGCTAAATTACTACCACTTAGTGTGTTGGTGCCAGTCACCAGTAACGTTGCTGATGTTAAGTTGAGTGCATTGGTGAAGTTAGCACCTAAAGCATTTGAAATATCCAGTGTTGCACCGGTGTTGACATTAACAGTGGTGTTATTTAATGCGGCAGCATTGGTTACTAATCTGATGGTGCCGGCGTTAATATTGGTTGTGCCGGTGTAGCTATTCGTGTTTGTCATTGCTAACACACCAACACCTATTTTATTCAACGTGGTTGCAGCGCCACTGGTTACCACGCCTGATAATGTTAATACGTTAGCAGTGCTACCGTTGACATTAATGGTGTTGGTGCCAGTTGCTAAAGTGATCGTGCCACTTAATGTGTTGCCACCCGCTGCATTATTATCAGTGATGGTGCCACCTGATTGGAAAGTGATTGGGTTTGCAATGACAAGACTTGTGCCTGAGATGATTAATGCAGCACCTGATTTAACGGTGATAAGACCAGTGCTAGTACCTGCTGAAGTATTATTGGTTAGCGTGACGATACCGGAATTGACATTCAAATTGCCAGTGTAAGCTTTAGCGCCAGATAGAGTTAAATTACCTAAACCTGATTTGTTAATTGTTAAACCGGTGCCGGTAATGTTACCCGTAATTGATAAGTTAGAATTAGTAGGGTTGGCAACATTAACATTGAAAGTACCGGCTAACGTAATAGCGCCGGCAGTGCCTGATAAAATATTATTACCATTTGCATTGTTATCAATTAAGTTACTATTTGTTTGGAAGGCAAGCACATTGCCGATGGAGAGTCCGGTGCCGACTAATAATAAGTTGGTGGAAGAGTTGATCGTCGCAGAACTTGTACCTAATGCATTACTGTTTTGCAATGCTAACGTACCAGCTGAAACAGTCGTGGTACCTGAGTAGGAGTTATTGTTAGATAAGACTAAGGTACCGGTACCTGTTTTGGATAGTGTTGTGCTACCCGTGATGGCGCCAGATAAGGTTAACGCACCACTTGGTGAGCCAACGGTAACGGTGTTAGTGCCACTTAAGGTAATGCCACCACTCAATGTGTTGCGACCATTTGCATTTGTGTCAACAATCACACTGCTTGTGTTTAACGTTAACGTGTTGCTTAATGATAATGATGTGCCGATTAAACCTAAGGTTGCTGTGTTGACTGTGACTGCGCCATTACCTAAGGCAGATGTTTTAGCGATATTTAATGTACCAGCGTTGATCGTGGTGGTACCTGAGAAGGTGTTAGGGCTGAGGCCGCCAATCGTTAATACACCGTTACCTGCTTTAACAAAGGTAGTGTTGCCACTTAAAATACCGTTAAACGTTAATGTTGCACCACCAGCGATATCAAATGTATTGCTAGTGCCACCAAAAGCGATATTATTTGCAATCACCAGATTCGAACCACCTGCGGTAATTAAGCTTGCATTGTTTAGTGCAATGTTGCCAGAACCTAATGAGGTGTTATTTCTAATATCAACGCTACCAGCATTAATCGTGGTGATGCCGACATAAGAATTATTAGCATTAGGTAATAATAATGTGCCGTTACCTGATTTAATTAAATTGCCGGTTGATGCATTGCCGCCTATCAGTGTATTAATTGTTAATATTTGATTGCTATTAACAACATTGATGGTTTCAGTCGTGCTAGCGCTTGAACTTAATGTGATGTTGCCACTTAATACGCTAGTTGAGTTGCTGCCATTATCAATAATGGTTGCACCATTGTTTAATGTCATGGCATATGGCAGCGTGAAGGCATTACCATTAATTTGTAATGTAGCCGAACCAATCGTGACCGTTGCGGCTACTGTTCCTAATGCGCTTGCATTAGAGATAACTAACGTACCAGCATTAATATTGGTGGTTGTGGTGTAGAGATTGGCATTACTTAAGGTGAGTGTGCCAGCACCACCCGATGTTAATGAACTAATATTACTAATCACACCGTCAATGGCGCTCGTCGAGCCTGCAACATTCATTGTTAAGGCAAAGCCGCCGCCGGTGATATTACCGCTAATATTAACGTTTGATGTGCTGCTATCAAATGTAGTGCCTGATCCTAATGTCACGGCTGCAAATGTTTGCGCGCCTGATGTAAAGACACCACTATTAACTGTTGCACTACCTGTGACGCTAACACTGGTTAAACGATGTGTTGAATCGCCAACGGTACCGCCAAAACTGACATTGCCAGCACCTGTGCTGCTAAAGGTGGTTGGTGCGGTGGTCGTACCGATTGCGCCACCAAATGAAACAACACCGTTACCTGCTGCTAATGTTAATGTTTGTGCGCCATTCAATGTGCTGCTGAAAGCAATATTATTGTTTGTTGTGGTTAAAGTGGTTGCTGCACCCAATGTTGCTGCACCTGTATAACTTTGTGTGCCGGTGGTGGTAATGCCGCCGCCATTTAATTGAACGCCTGAGGTGCCTGTTGCATTTACCGATGCAAGTGGGGTTGAGCCACCTAATGCGCCACTGAAGATCACGCTACCAGAACTGGAAGCAACTAATGCGTAACCATTATTTAATGCGCTGCTGAATGTTAAGTTGCCGCCGTTATTGGTGATGGATACTGTGCCTGTTGATGGTTGTGCAATACCCGTTACTGATAATGCATTAGTAGAATTCACTAACGTAATATTGCCGCTGGTAGTATTCGTTGCATTAAAGCCAGTGAGTGCATGGCCAAAGTCTAATACCGTGCCACCAACAGATGAAGTTGTTAATGTTGTACCAGTGATTGCGCCGCTATCAGTTAATGCACCATTCGCCGTTAAATTAACAGTGCTTAATGTACCAATAGTATTAACATTAAAGCCTGTTACATCAGTGTAACTAATTGCTGCAGCAACATTTGCACTATCGGCAAGGTTGCGTGCACGTAAATCAACATTGGTGAATTCATTGCTGGCATTTGTTAAGGTGATGGCGCTACCTGTATCATTCGTTGTTTTTACAGTTAATGTGCCAGCATTAGCGCTAACAATAGCACCGGTTTGAGTAACAGTGCCATTGGTGCTAATAGTTAAGCTGCGACCAATGTTTGATGCGGCAATGGTGTAATTTGATGTGCCAAGAATATTAATATCATTGTTTCCTGAATTACTTAATGTTAAGGCGCCGGTGAAGACGTTACCAACACCTGCGAAAAGTGGGGCAGTCAATGTAATTGGATTTGCACCAACAGATAAACTAGTGGTGCCACTAACGTTAGTAGTAAAGGCGAGTGCAGTTTGGGTGAGTGCGCCGCCTGAGTTGGTAAGAGTGACGTTACCAAACACGGTTAATCTATCTAATGCTAATGCTAACGTGTTATTAAAGATGACATTACCATTATTATTGACAATATAGGCAGTTGATACTGCATTATTGTTACCTAAACTAACCAAGCCCCCAGAAATACTGAAGATTCTGAAATAAGGTACAGTGTAGGTTGCTGTACCACTGATGCCGCCACCAATGTTGATTAAGATGTTGCTATTAGCAACCATGTTATTGTTAACCACTAAGTTATTGCCGATACCGGTTGAATCAATAGTGACATTATTGAAATTGCTTGGTGTGCCGATACCGCCATTTAAAGTAATCGTACCGGCACCAGAATTTAAATTGAAGTTATAGAGATTGGTTCCAACATTATTAATGGCACCCAGTGTAATGTTGCCACCATTGGAGTTAATCACTAAGTTACCAGCGGTATTTGAGATGCTACTAAATGAAATGGGTGTATTACTCGTGTTGATCGTAGCGCCAACGGTTGTTAATAATCCTGCATAAGTGACGCCACCGGTAAAGTTATAAACGGCATTATATAATGTTAAGCCGGCGGTATTATTGAAGGTAACAGCGTTAGTGATGGTTGTATCACCAGCGCCTGAGCCAGCAAAAATAATACTGTATCCTCTTGCAAAAGTTACTAAAGTATCTAAAGCGGTAATCGCGCCGATATTAATAGTTCCGGTTGCACCCGCTGTATTATCTTGCAATGTCAACGTGCGGCCGCTACCGCTGATAGCACCGCCAATCGTAATTGCATTTGCACCACTAATTAATTGAACGTTATTAGTTAAGTTTACATTTCCGGAATAGCTTTGGCCGGTGGCACCGGTGGTTGTGACATTACCACCTAAATAAGTAAGCGGTGTACTTGTAAATAAACCAGTGGCGTTTACTGTACTCCCGAATTGTACGTTAGAGGATGCAATAAGGGTTATATCGCCTAAAGCAAATGTGCTACCAACTGCGCCACTAAATATAGATTGTGAACCACCATTAATGAATAAATTTCGTGGTGTTGAGTTGAAGCTGTCAACGGTTCCACTGAAGCTAGCAGAAGCACTACCACCTAGGTTTACAGTAATATTATTATTTAATCTAAGCGCGCTGCTGCCGCCTGTCACTTGCAATGCGTTAGATAATGTTAAAGTATCGTTTAAAACGAGAGTACCATTATTAACGGTCAACGCGGCGGCGACAAATGTACCTGTGACTGTCGTTGTGCCAGTCGAGGTGACTCCCACAAAACCAAGTGGGTGTACGCCACCAACATTACCTGTAAAGGTAACATTGCCAGAACCCGTTGTGAAACTTGGGCTTCGAGCAATGCTTAAGGAATCAAATGTAGAAGCAAATGTAATTGGACTATTAGTCGTAGTGAAAGTCACATTATCATTGATTGCTAATGCACTGTTATAAAGTTGAGCGCCAGTGGTTGTGAAAATGGAAGAGCCAAAGTTGACAGTGATACCATTGGTTGCCGTTGCGGTGAGAGAAGCAAGCGGTGTTGTTTGGCCAACGTTAGCATTGAAAGCGGCTTGATCTGCAGAGTTTACTGTTAATGCAAATGCACCATTAACGGTATTATTAAATTGTACAGAGCCGCCAGAAGCAACGGTTAATATGCTATTAGCAGTCAAGGTGACAGGAGCGCTAAAGGTGGTGCCAAAATTGGTTGTAATGTTACCACCTAATAATACACTGCTTGCTGATATCACATTGAATGCGTGCAATCTATTGGTGCTACCAATATTGCCATTTTGTGTATAGACACTAGCGCCTGAGATAAAGATGTCATATAGATTATTGAAAGCTGATTCCATGGCACCTAATGTGATATTGCCGCCAGGTGCTGCAAACGTGGATGTTGCACTTAACGTTGCTGCTGAATTAAAGGTAATGTTGCCACCACTGCTTGCTGTAATATTACCATCAGAAGAATAAGTTGAACTTGAATTTAATGTGTAACTCTTACCAGCAGCTAAGGTAATGTTATTACCTGAAACAGTATACAACAAGCCAGTATCCGTAACGCTGGTGCCGCGTGCGGCTGCAACAGAAGAAGTTGCTAATGCATTATCAGCGCCAGATGGTTGTGTGACAAACACGGTGTTACTTGTGAAAGATAAACCAGTGACAGTGCCGCCTGCTGCCGTTGGTACGGTGAAGACTAAATTACCTAAGGTGCTGTTGCCTGGTAAGAATGCTAATAATACGCTGTTTGATGCTAATTCGCCGTCGGTGAAGGTAAAGGTGACATCACCTGTTAATTCTGCGAGCGCCGTTTTAATATCAACACCATTTACTAATAAGTGTACGCCGGTACCTTGTGCTAATGCGGTTGTGATAATCACTGTTAAGAAGGTTGTGCTTGCTGTTGGTAATCTGAAGTATGGATAAGTAACTCCTGGATCAATTTTCCAAATGTTTGTGAAATCCCAACCTGAGTAAGTCGCTTGTTGTTTCATAACAGAAGTAATGTTGCCCGTTAAACCGGTGCTAGAACCCGTACCGGTACCACTACCAAATGTAGAGGTGGTGGTATCCCAATAACTATTTGCAAAGGTACCGCTATTATTGCCTGCAAAACCACCCGTATTGGTAGGAGAGGTGCCAACACTAATTGCACCCGCACTATATGCGAATGAAATAGAGCCAGAGTTAATCCCAACAAAACCACCGACATTAGTGCTGCTATTGCCGGCAAACACATTGGCAGTGCTATAAGCATTGGAAACAGTACCCGCATTTGTACCAATCAAGCCGCCAACATTTGTTAAGCCGCGTACGCTGCCTGTGACCCCTATTTTTGAAATTGAACCAGTGCTACCTACGAAACCAAAGACACCAACGTTTGTACCACTTGGCTGGTAAATATAAATATCAGTAATGGCGTAAGGTCCGGTGATGCTGCCAGTGAAATTAGTGGTTGAATCACCAATTGGTCTAAAGCCTGGTAAATTGTTGCTAGTGGTCGTTCCCCAAACATCGTTAGCAAGATGTGTGCCGCTTGCATTAATGTCATAACCAACATTGTAATTTGCAGCAAGCGCTGTGGCATTGATTGACATCAGTTGTAATGAATGTGCGGTAAAGATGCGTTGTGTGAAGTAAATAAAGCGTGTATCTGAATTATATTCAATAGCAAGCATGGGTCGTGTTTGACCACTGTAAATTAAAAAGGCGTCGGTTGAAGGATTGGTACCAATCGTAGCGCCACTATAGGTGGCGTAACTAGCAGCAAGAGATAAATTCAAGGTGCCGCCATTCGTACATGAACCTGAGAAACAACCGCCGGTTAATACACTGCCAACCCAGCCAGTGTTTAAACCGTAGCCGTTACTTCTGCCGCTAGTATCAGTATCCCATCTTGCAGTGACACTGGTGTTAGTGCCTGTGTTAAGACCTACAAAACCGCCGACTGTTGTCGTTCCTGTGACAGCTCCTGTACTGTAGGCGCCGTTAATATTGCCGTCGTTAATATTTTGACCCGCAAAACCACCAACATTGGTGCCGCCATTAACGGCACCTAATGAATAGGAGTTAACAATCCAGCCAGTAGCGGATTGATTGATACCGATAAAGCCACCAACATTGGTGCCACCACTAACGCTGCCAAAAGAGGCACTATTTTGAATCGATCCAAGGAAGCCAGAAACATTATTGTTACCCGCAAGGCCGCCGACATTCGTTGAGGATGAATTAGCCGTGACATTAATTGCAGCGGTGGAGAATTTAATTTCTACGGTTCCAGTCATTAATCCAATAAGGCCACCAATATCACTACCGTTACTGCTAGTCACTGTGCCGCTAGCATAAATGTTGGTAATAGAAGTTGCATTACCGCCTTGAGTAGTCGCTTCGCCAATGAGAGCGCCCACTTGGTTTAAACCGGTGACGTTAACATTAATCAAATTAACATTTCTAATAAAATGAAGTGGGGTCACTGTTAAGCTGGACGTTCGTCCAAACAAGCCAACATAATTAGTTGATGGACGATTGATGGTTAAACCAATAATACTGTATCCCAAGCCATCAAAATGAGCGCTAAAAGGATTTGCTAATGTACCTATCGGTATAAAACCAGCGCCACCATTCCAGCTTGAAGTGCTAGAGGCATTAATGTCTTTTGATAATGCAAAACCATTTCCATTCACCCATAAAGCTGAATTATTAGAAAGTGAGGCAAGCGTTGCTGACGTTGTTGCATCGGCAGCGCCTAACTCATGGATTAACATGAATGAAGCTGGATTTGTTCCGCCTGTGTAAAATGTTTGTTGGGTGCCAAAAGTGGTTGGGTTGTAATAGATGTTGATGGTGCCGGCTCCGGAGGTTTGAATATTTCCAGTTGTCATGCTAAAGGTGCCAGTGCCTGTACCGTTGTAATCTGTACGGAAATATATTGAGCCGCCAGCTATGTTAGACCATGAATTTGCTAATGAAATATTTTGTCCTGCGATAATAGCTGAATCAACGGAGCTATTTAAATTAACAGTGCCACCAAAGCTAACATTGTTTGTTGAAGCAGGTGCTGTTACACGAATACTTGTAAGTGGTACTGAGCCGCCAACAGCGCCGCTAAAGGTAATATTGCCATCCGTTGTTGCAACCACTAAGTTACCAGTGCCGAAAACATATCTATTAATTGTGCTGCTAAAGCTGATTGCGCCCGAGCTTGTGCTACGTAAGGTTGAATCAACAACTAATATGACTGGTCCCGTATAGGTTTGCGCGCCCGTTGTGATGATAGTGCCGGCATTTATATTAATGGCGGAAGTTGAAGTTGGGTTTAGAGAGGATAATGCTAGCGTGTTGCCAATTGCGCCGTTAAATGTAATGGCGCCACCCGTACCAGTGTTAATCGTTAAGGCGCGACCGGATGTTAAGCTATTAATTGTCGAACCAAAGAGCACAGCGCTATTCGTTGTTGTTAATGTTACATCGGTATTTAATGTGGTAGCCCCCGTATAGGTTTGCGTACCGGTTGTTGTGACAGAAGTATTAATTTGTGTCGGACCTGTGAATGCAAAAGATCCTATCGTTCCGCCTGTTTGTGAAATAGTATTATTGCCTGAGGTATCAATAATCGAACTGATACTGCCAGCAGTGATAGAGTAGTTATCGGTTGCATTACCGCCAACAATATTTTCGATCGCTGTAAAATTTCCTCCTGGTGATAACGTGCCTGCATTAGTACCGTTAACCGTCCAATTATTTGTAGTGTTGCCACCCGTTATAGTATCTGTACCCGAACTACCATCCATGGTGCCGCTGATCGTACCGCCATTAATCGTGAAGTTATCAGTGGTCGTTCCACCAGTAAGATTTTCCATAGCACTAAAGGTGCCAGTTAAATTTGTAACACTACCAGTGTTGCTGCCAGTGATCGACCAACTGTTAGCAACGTTGGCTGCCGTTAATGTATCTGTGCCACTACCACCTGTTAAATTGGCCATGCCAGTAAATGAACCGGAAAGATTTGTCACGGTACCCGTATTTGATCCTGTGAGTGTCCAAGCATTTGTGGTGTTGGTATTTGTTAATGTATCACTGCCACCACCGGTTAAATTCGAGATAGCGCTCCAGTTGAACGCTGTTGCAACACCTGCTAAGCCGGTGATAGTACCGGTATTGCTGCTGGTAATATTAAATGATTTTGCTGCAGCAATTGTAACCGCTAACGTGTCAGTGCCGCCGGCGCCAGTGACTGTGACTGTGCCTAAACTACTTAACGTACCAGCAAGTGTAAATACATTCGCACCAGCGCCACCTGTTAATGTTAAGTTTCTACCAGCAGAACCACCGGTGATGGTGTTGTTGAAAGTCATGTTAGTGCCAACAGTGTAAGTGGTTGTTGCTGCATTAATTGTAACGGCACCATTATAAGTTTGTGCGCCTGTAGTCGTTGCTGCTGTTGCTCCAGCATTAAATAACGTTGCGCCTGTTGCTGTGATACTGGTGAGTGGTGTGCTACCGCCAATAATGCCGCTGAAACTAGTGGTACCCGTTGTGCCACTATTAAGCGTTAGTGTTTGTGCGTTATTAATAGTTGAGCTAAATGAAATATTGTTCCCTGTTGGTGTGCCACCGCCATTCGTTGTATCAATGCTGACGCCGGTACCTAATAGCGCAGCACCTGTGACACCAAATGTGCCGCCTGCTGATAAGTATGTTGTACCATTAAATGTGGTACTGGTTGTTCCTGTATAACTTTGTGTGCTAGTTGTTCTCACATTATTAACGGCAATGGTGTTACCACTTGCTGTAAAACTAGTTAATGCAGTTGTGCCACCTGTTGCGCCGGTCACTGTGACTGCGCCTGTACCGCCAGCTAATGAAAGTGTTTGACCGTTGTTAATCGTCGAGCTAAATGAAATATTACCATTCGTAGTTGTCACTGATGTTGCGCCACCTAATAAGGCAGCGCCTGTGACACCAAATGCACTGCCAGCACCTGAAATAGTATAAGTGCCGTTGAATGTGGAACTAGTTGCACCCGTATAACTTTGCGCGCCGGTTGTTCTGACACCAACGGTGCTAACGGTATTAGCGTTTGCTGTGAAGCTGGTTAATGGCGTTGTACCACCAGCAATACCGCTAACAGTAATTGCACCAACTGTACCACCCACTAAACTTAATGTTTGACCATTATTAATCGTCGAACTAAATGAAATATTCGCACCCGCCGGTGTGCCGCCAGAATTGGTTGTATCAATCGTTGCACCTGCGCCTAATAATGCAGGGCCTGTCACAGTAAACGTACCGCCAGCTGTTAAATAAGATGTACCATTAAAAGTAGTACTAGTTGTACCAGTATAACTTTGTGTGCTAGTTGTTCTTACATTATTAACGGCAATGGTGTTGCCACTTGCTGTAAAACTAGTTAATGCAGTTGTGCCACCAACAATACCGCTAACAGTGATTGCACCTGTTGTACCACCCACTAAACTTAATGTTTGACCATTATTAATCGTCGAACTAAATGAAATATTCGCACCCGCCGGTGTGCCGCCAGAATTGGTTGTATCAATCGTTGCACCTGCGCCTAATAATGCAGGGCCTGTCACAGTAAACGTACCGCCAGCTGTTAAATAAGATGTACCATTAAAGGTTGTGCTAGTTGCACCCGTATAACTTTGCGTGCTTGTTGTTCTCACATTATTAACAGCAATCGTGTTACCACTTGCTGTGAAACTAGTTAATGCTGACGTGCCACCTGTTGCACCGGTCACAGTCACAGCCCCTGTACCGGCTGTTAATGAAAGTGTTTGACCATTATTAATCGTTGAGCTAAATGAAATATTTCCATTTGTAGTTGTGACAGATGTTGCGCCGCCTAATAATGCAGGACCAGTAACTGCAAACGTACCGCCTGCGCCAACGGTTGTAATGTAAGTGCCATTAAATGTTGAACTTGTAGCACCAGTATAACTTTGCGCACCGGTTGTTCTCACGCCAACAGTGCTAATCGTATTAGCGTTCGCTGTGAAACTAGTTAATGGTGTCGTACCACCAGCAATACCACTAACAGTAATTGCACCCGTTGTACCGCCGACTAAATTTAATGTTTGTGCATTGTTAATCGTTGTACTAAATGTAATATTCGCGCCTGCTGGTGTGCCACCGGAATTGGTTGTATCAATCGTTGCACCTGCTCCTAATAACGCAGGACCCGTGACACCGAATGTTCCGCCAGCTGTTAAATAAGATGTACCATTAAAGGTTGTGCTAGTTGCACCCGTATAACTTTGCGTGCTTGTTGTTCTCACATTATTAACAGCAATCGTGTTACCACTTGCTGTGAAACTAGTTAATGCTGACGTGCCACCTGTTGCACCGGTCACAGTCACAGCCCCTGTACCGGCTGTTAATGAAAGTGTTTGACCATTGTTAATCGTTGAACTAAATGAAATATTCGCATTCGTGGTTGTCACTGACGTTGCGCCACCTAATAATGCAGGACCTGTTACACCAAACGTACCACCTGCACCAACGGTTGTGATGTAAGTACCATTAAAGGTTGAACTCGTAGCCCCTGTATAACTTTGTACGCCAGTAGTTCTAACACCAACCGTGCTAATCGTGTTGCCTGATGCCGTGAAACTAGTTAATGGTGTCGTGCCACCAACAATACCGCTCACAGTAACAGCACCTGTACTACCACCCGTTAATGTTAACGTTTGTGCGTTATTAATCGTGGAACTAAAAGTAATGCTTGCGCCTGATGGTGAAGCACCAGCATTTGTTGTATCAATAACGACAGCTGCACCTAATAATGCTGCACCTGTCACGCTGAAAGTGTTGGCGGCTGTTAAATACGAGGTACCATTAAATGTTGTACTCGTGCTACCGGTATAACTTTGCGTACCAGTTGTTCTGACGTTAAGTGCGGTAATCGTGCTACCGCTTGCTGTTAAACTTGATAAAGCAGTTGCACCACCAATAATGCCGCTAAAGGTGATGGAACCAGTACCTGCTGTTAATGAAAGTGTTTGAGTATTATTAATCGTTGAGCTGAATGAAATATTACCATTGTTTGTTGTCACGCTTGTTGCGCCGCCAAGTAAAGAAGCGCCTGTTACCGTAAACGCATTGCTTGCGCCACTAATATTATAAGTACCATTAAATGTTACACTGGTTACGCCTGTGTAACTTTGTACGCCTGTTGTTCTAACACCAGCGGTGCTAATCGTATTTGCATTTGCAGTAAAGCTAGTTAATGGTGTTGTGCCACCCGTAATGCCGCTTATTGTGATTGCGCCTGCAGTACCACCGGTTAAAGTTAATGTTTGTGCATTATCAATCGTTGTACTAAATGAAATATTAGCACCCGCTGGTGTGCCACCCGTATTTGTCGTATCAATGGCTACTGCTGCACCTAATAATGCAGCACCGGTTACACCAAACGTGCCACCTGCTGTTAAATAAGAAGTACCATTAAATGTAGTACTCGTGGTGCCTGTGTAACTTTGCGCGCCAGTGGTTCTTACATTATTTGCCGCAATGGTTGCGCCACTTGCCGTTAAACTTGTTAATGCAGTTGTACCTCCAATAATACCTGTTAATGTTACCGCACCAGAACCTGCTGTTAATGATAATGTTTGTCCGTTGTTTATCGTTGAACTAAATGAAATATTTGCGTTAGTTGTTGTTATCGATGTTGCGCCACCTAATAATGCAGCACCTGTTACGCCAAATGTGCCACCTGCACCAACGGTTGTTGTATAAGTGCCATTAAAGGTTGAACTCGTGGCACCCGTATAACTTTGTGCGCCTGTTGTTCTGACACCAACGGTGCTAATAGTATTTGCATTAGCAGTGAAACTTGTTAATGGTGTGGTACCACCTGCAATGCCACTTAATATAATGGCGCCAGAAGTGCCACCTGTTAATGATAATGTTTGTCCGTTATTAATCGTTGAACTGAAGGTAATATTTGCGCCTGCTGCTGTGCCGCCTGCGTTTGTGGTATCAATAGAAGTTGCGCCACCTAATAATGCAGCACCAGTCACACCAAATACACCGCCTGCTGAAAGGTAAGTCCCATTAAATGTTGAGCTTGTTGTTCCAGTATAACTTTGTGCGCCAGTTGTTCTAACGCCAGCAGTACTAATAGTGTTACCACTTGCAGTGAAACTAGTTAATGGTGTCGTGCCACCAGCAATACCGCTTACTGTAACACCACCAGCAGTACCTGCAGTTAATGTAAGTGTTTGCGCATTATTAATCGTTGAACTAAATGAAATATTAGCGCCAGCGGGAGTGCCACCAGCATTCGTGGTATCAATTGTAAGATTCGCACCTAATAAGGCGGCACCTGTTACACCAAATGTGCCGCCGGATGTCACGTAAGATGTTCCACTTAATGTTGTGCTAGTGGTTGCATTATAACTTTGCGCACCCGTTGTACTTACATTAACTACACCAATGGTGCCAGTACCGGTTACTGAAACACTTAAAGGTTTAGTCGTACCACCAATAGCACCGGTGATTGAAACATTGGTACCGCTTAACACTAAGGCATTGCTACCAGCAACACTGCTATTTAATGTGCTACTAATAGTGATAGCACCTGCTGCTGTTGTACTGAGTGTTGCGCCTGAACTTAATGTCGTAGGGCCCGCTAAGGAAATCGTACCGCCGCCACTCGTTGTGATGTTGCCATTTAATGTTAGCGTGTTAGCGCTTATTAATGCGAAATTTTTAGCAGATGTAAATGTTAAATTACCACCGGATGCTGTAAACAATAAACCAGTATCAACAACAGAACCGCGACCCGTTGCAATACCTGCAATGCTAGCACTAACAGCGCCACTAGGTGAGGCAACATTTGCAGTGTTTGCTGTAAAAGAGAAACCAGATAATATTGCTGATGTCGTTGGTAAAGTGAAAATCAAATTACCAGCAGTAGTATTACTTGGAATAAACGCAATTAAATTATCATTAACACCAACATCACCATCTTCAAAGGTAAAGACAACATTTCCACTACCATCAGCCGTAAACGTTTTAAAATCAACACCATTTTTTAAGACATGCACACTACCGCTTGCAGGTGCACCCGTTGCCGTTAATTGAATGAAGAATGAAGAAATAGGTTGGAAGGATGAGAATTTAAAGTATGGATAAGTAATACCTGCTTGAATTTGCCAAATGTTTGTAAAGTCCCAACCAACAAACGTTGATTGTGTTTTCATGGCAGCCGTTGCATTACCAGTGATACCACTTGATGAACCGGAACCAACAACAGGTAATGCGCCGCTAGTAGATGTATCATAATACGAACCTGTTACTGAAAAAGCATTAACACCTATGAATGCGCCACCGTTTGTTGACCCACTACCAACTTGTACTAAGCCGGCACTATAAACATTAGTAATTTGCCCACCGTTATAACCAACAAAACCACCAACATAACTACTACTAGCGCTACCGGTGACATTTACTAAACTATATGCATTGTCAATAAAGCCCACGTTATATCCAACAAGACCGCCAACGAATTGCAAACCAAAAACATTACCAATCGCTGCCGTTTGTGAAATGGTGCCGGAATTAATGCCAAATAAGCCAACGTATTGGGCTGATGGTCTATTGATAAAAAGATTATAAACAACATAGCCGCCAGTAAAACTTCCTGAGAATGCTTGACCACCATCACCAATTGGTACCCAGCCAGAACGACCATTTGTTTTAGTGGTGCCCCAAATGTCAGCGACATTATAAGTGCCACTCGCATTTAAATCTCTTTTGATAATAATGTTAGCGGTCAATGCTGTTGCAGATGTTTCAATCGCTTGTAATTCATGAATATCAAATACTTTTAATTTATAAGTGTAAGTCGTTTCATAGCTCAATGTGCCAGGTGTGGTATTAAGTGGGTAGTTGGCATTAACAAAGGCGAGATAAGCACGTGTATCACCTGCATGTATACGCCATAAATCACCACCAAACGTAAAAGTAGAATACGTTGCTTGCGAAGATAAATTAACCGTACCACCATTGGTACAAGTCCCTGAGATACATCCGGCGGAGGCAGTAAAGGTACCGCCGGTATTACTACCAACACCTTGCGATGCATTGCGTCCACTACTGTCTGTATCCCAGAAGCTATTGACGGTGACTGCTGATGTTGTTTGTGAGCCAACAAGACCCCCCACGACACTGCCACCAGTGACTACGCCTGAATTTAAGGCATTGCTTAATCCCCCGGCATTAGCATGCAAACCAATAATACCGCCAACGTTGCTGCCTGAGCCAGTAACGCTGCCAACGTTGCTTAAATCTTGCTTATTATTATTAGAGTTAGCAAAACCAACAATCCCACCAACGTTGCTGCCGCCGCTGACACTACCATAATTGACAGAGTTGGTAACGCTGCTTATCGTTGACCCAGCAATACCACCCACATTACTACCTGTACCTGTCACAGTTGCTGTATTAATGAGACGTGAAATACCAATAATAGAGTTGCTAGAACCAATAATACCGCCCACATCTGAGGTGCCTGTAATGGTGCCGCCGTACACACCGCCTGCATCAATACCATTTGAACTAGATTGATTACCGATAAGGCCACCTGTGAATTGTGCGCCAGTAATATTTGGTGTAATTAAATTGATATTAGTAATGGCAACGCTGCCACTAGAGAATAAACCTACATTATTGGTGCTAGGACGATTAATATAGAGATTGGTTATCGCAAAATTTAAACCGTTGAAGAAATTATTATTAAGACCGCTGATTGGATTAAAGCCATTAAAAATACTACCATTGAAGTTCCATGTTGATGTAGCGGATGCATCAATATCTTTTGCTAATGCATAATTTTTTCCAGTGCCTAAGAGACCGGCAGCGTTATTTGATAAGCTTGCTAAACTGCTAGTCGTTGTATCATTTGATGCGCCTAATCCTTGAATTAGCATGTAGCCAATTGGTGTGACGCCGCCTGCATAAAACGTTGTAGGTGTCCCAAAGACGGTAGGATTATAAATAATTTGTATTGATAAACCACTACCAGAAGCAAGGGAAATATTGCTACCGCCATTAAAGACAACGGTGCCCGTACCGGTACCATTGTAGTCACTGCGTAAGAGGATAAATTCACTAAATGAACCATCTTTTGTGACGTTAGCGTTAAAGGTAATATTACCGCCGGCTAACATAGTGGAGATACCACCTGATGCATTGTTAGCAGATAAACGAAGCGTACTATTAAATGCAATGGAGCTATTTGGTGCTGACACACTCATTGAGTTTAACCCTAATGAGCCACCAACCGCTGCACCAAAAGTCAAGCTACCTGCCGTATTATGAACCAGTAAATTAAAGTTACCACCTGAACTATTAATGGTGCCATTAAAAGTGGTGTTAACCGTTGAGAGAATAGTGGAATTAGCGCTAACTAAAATAGGATTCGAAAGAGTCGCTGGAATGTTTGTGATATAGAGTGCTGCATTGGCTGAGCCTGCAAAACCATTACCAGCAATACTAATCGTATTTGGATTATTTAAACTACCCGTAGTGATACCTAAAGCGCCGCCACTTAATACACTAACAGAAGATGTGCCAGTACCAGCACTTGTACCCAAACCATTTGAGCTATTGATAGATAGCAGGCCGCTTGTGATCGTCGTTGCTCCCGTGTATGAGTTGGTAGTAGTAAAGCTAAAGGAGCTAACACCATATAATGTTACATTGACACCACCACCAGCACCGCTAATGGTGCCGCTATAAGAAGGGTTGCCGCCGGTCAATGGATTGTTTTCTAAAACGATGGTGCCAGAAGAGATAGCAACATTATTTATTAATGTTGCGCTATTTGAAATTCTTAAAATGCCAGTATTAGCAATCGTAATCGTTTTATTATTATTGTTTAAAGCAGCTAACACGTCAAATCTAGCGCCAGCTGCAACGGAGATCGCGCTTGTACCTGTTGCCGTACTAGTACCGACACCGCTAGCACCTGATGAAAGTGTACCGGCTGTAACAGTTGTTGTGCCTGAGTAGGTACTGTTGCCTTGTAATGACAAGGTGCCGGCGCCAATTTTAGTTAAACCAAAAGCGCCTACGATGCCACCGGAAATGGTTGCCGTACTATTTACATCTGCCACTGAAATAGTGGAATCGGAGCCCATGGTAAAAGTACCAAAATTACCCCAAGAACCAGTTGTACCATTAAATACTAATGCCCCAATACCACCGTTACCGGTGCCGTTGATAGTGTAGTTTGAACTAGTGTTGTTAAGCGAGTTGGTTGAATATTGAAGAGTTGTGCCACTGGCAATGCTAAAAGTGCCAACACTATTGAATGCACCGACATTACTGGCAATCATAGTGCCAGAGCCTGATTGTAAGGTGACAACACTCGTGCCAATAAATGAATTACTACCACTTAGTGTGACTTGACCAGCACCTGAAGCTTTGGTGAGGTTAGAGGTTGTAATCGTTCCAGAAATAACACTGTTTGGGCCTGAATTTGGTGTTGGTAAGGTTAATAAAACGGTACCGCCACTCGCGGTGGTGAGATTGCCAGCAATATTGATGGCACCCGGTTTAAAGTTGGCGTTGTTCGTAGGGCCTATCGTTAATGCAATAGTGTTTGCACCACTTGTTGAAAGCGTTACGCCGCCACTAACAGAGATGCTGCCAATACCGGTACCACCACGATTTGCAGAGGTGGCGGCGTTATCATTTGCAAACAAAGTGAGATTCGCATTGTTAGTGCTAATGTTGGCATTAACAATAATATCGCGGCCAGCATTTAAGAGGAGGGTGATGCCAGCATTTGTCATAGCAATGGCATTAGTAACAGTGATATCACCATTTGCTCTTAATGAAACATTGGCAGCGGCAGCATTAATAGTGGCTGGCGCAATCGTCGTTGCTGTGCCTGGATTATCAGTGAATTGATCTACTTGAGCGAGGGTTGCTGTACCGCCTGTGACAATATTTAATGTTGATGGATCGAGTAACCAATCACCTGTTTTACCATGTGGTGCTAATGTGTTAACGCTTGCACTCAAACCAACTTCTAAATCTTGTTTACCTGATGTTTCAACAAAACCACCATCACCACTCACTGCACCACCGCGCGCAGTGATTTCACCAAAGAAGCGCGTGTAATTATCAGCCCATAAAATAACTTCACCACCTTTGCCGGTAGTGATTGCATCAGCCAAAATTTTCGCGCCAGTTGTCATGATTACTGCATTGGCATTTTGCAGCGGACCCGAACCAAAATAATTACCACCAATCCAAGCATTACCAGCGCCAGCGTCACCACTGACATCAAGTAATGCTGTTGGCATTAATAATAAGTTGTGACCAACAACGGTAATATTACCGCCTTTTTCACCCGCATTTTTACCGCTGGCATTAACATTGCCAGCGATGCGCACGATACCACTCGTGCCGCCACTAAAGACGATGTCACCGTTTACAACGCCAACTGATTTCGCTTGCGCATATCCTTGCATATTAATGACATTATCTAATACGCCTTGTGTTGCTTTAGCCGAAACTAAAATTTTACCGCCATCAGCAATTAACCCACCCGTATTGGTAACTTTTGCAGTTGAACTTGCCCCGTCAACTGTAAAGTTCACCAAATCATTACCAGCAAATGACATTGTTACAGCACTTCCTGATGCTAAGATAACTTGACCCAAATGAGCCTCAATTAAACCGTCATTAGTGACTGCGCCACCAACTAATGCGATTAAACCATGTGTTGCAGCAACGATATGTCCTTGATTTATTATTTCGCCGTTAAAACCAGCGACTTGTGAAAAATGATAATTACCACTCATGAAATCACTATCGGACATATCCATTGTTGTTGCGATTAAACCGCCAACATTCACATAAGCATTTGGTCCAAAGTGAATACCAGCAGGGTTAGATAAAATAATGCGACCGGTCGCAGTTAAGTTACCGTAAATTTGCGATACACCTTGGGATGGATTAATGCGATTAAAGGTAACGCCACCGGTAGGTTGTTGAAAGTGGGTTGACTCACCACTACCAATATTAAAACTATGCCAATTTAAAATGGCTTGTTGCGATGTTTGATTAACAGTTGTCGTTGTTGCGGTTTGTGAAACGCTTGCTTGACCTGCGGCAACATTATTAAATTCAGGATTTGCGAATATCAAAGACGAAAAAAGGAATGCACCTAAGAATATAGGTAACACACGGCTGACACCAACCAGCCGACGCATGTAGTTGCGCGTAGCACCTTTCTTCATTTGGGCAAATATCCCTCGTTTATAAGTGCTTAAATTATTTGATTTATAGTAAGCGCCTATAGTCTAACTATAGTGTATATTTTGCACATTTCCACTGTTTGGGGAATTATATTTATTGATATAAATCAATAAGATAGGATGGGCGCCGCGTTGCGTTAGGAATGTAGCCTGGACACGCTTTTTGTGTCCGGGTTTGGTGGTCGAATCGAGAGATATCTCTATGCAGCAACCCCGGACACAAAAAGCGTGTCCAGGCTACAAGAGCTTATTCTTACTGGTACCTAATACTGAGATTTCGATGATTGCTTGTTTCTTCTTATTAAGATTATCTTCTTCACCGCGTTCATCAAAGAAGTTAACGAAGTTAGCAGGAGCAATGGTTTCCGTTGTGTTAACCACATTAACCGTACCCAGTGTATAAACAGGAGCGGTTTTATCGTTAACAGCCACCACAATCATGCTGTCTTCAATATCATTAAGATTTTTAATTTTCATTTTCTTTTTATCATCATCTTCATTCTTGTAGTTGAAGTTATTACTGTTATCAAATTTTAATGAAGCTAATTGTAATGAATCATTGCTCATCGCATTATTGCTAGCAACGGTATAAGTATTGTTGTTAGCAATCACAGGCGTGTTTGTGGTAACAGGTGTTGTATTAGCAGCAATAACAACTTGTGGTACAGATGAGGTATTAATAGCTACTGGTGCAACAGGTGCGCTAACAGTATTTGCTTGAACAGGATTTGCAAAAGTATTTGTAAAGTTAATCATCGCGTTAGGTGCAATTGTGTTGAATGTGGTATTGCTGTTATAAATCATACCGTTATAATTTTGCGTACCAGTTGAGATAATGCTGCCGCCGTTTAAGTAAATCTTAGGTGCAATCATGGTGACATATTGAACTGGATCAATAGTGCCGATTGGCGCATTGATTTCAATGTAAGTTGCAGCCCTAAAGGTTAATGGGAAGTGACCATTAATCGTAGCATTCATGATGACATGACCATGTAAGCTTATGAATTTAGCATCAGCTACTAAGGTAATAGGATTTGCAGCACTCCAGAATTGGTCACCATAAGTGATGTTATCAGTACCACCAAAGGTGACAGCCACATTACTATGGATGCTGTTTAATGGTGTGACCGTACCGACTTCACCATTGATGTACATGGTGCCGGTTACTGCTGAACTTAAGTCAACGATAGTGACTAAGTTACCTTGAATTGCGCCGCCTAATAAGTAGAGATCACCTTGACCATCAATATTGTTATTCAAGATTAAAGTACCATTGTTGGTAATGATGTAGTTGTTAGTGCTAGATGTTGCTAAGGTTATTGCGCCACCTAACATAACAGTGCCATCTGAAGATAAGGTTGCAGCTTGGCCTGCGCTACCGTTTAAGGTAATGGAATTGTTATCTAAGTTAACATTATTCACATTGAGTGTTGCGCCTGGATTAATAACCACCGCTGAGCTACCGATACCATAACCATTGGTAACAGTTGCGGTACCGCCATTTAAGGTAATCAAGCCACTAAAGCCTTGGCTAGCACTTGCGAATGCAACCGTACCTGCTGTTGCGCCAACGGTGATGTTGCCCATGCCGTTAATGCCGCCGTTAAAGGTGGTTGTGCCGCTGTTGTTGATTGTCCATGTTGCGCCACTAGCTAATTGTGCAAGGCCACCAAATGTAACGTTACCCGTGCCTGCTAAGATAGTGTTGGCACTAACATCAATGGTGTTATTAATGGAGGTTGCAACATTAGAAAGTAATGTGCCACCGTTTAAGAATAAGTTACCCGTGCCAAGAGGTGAAGCATTGGTTGAGTTCACTTGTAATGTACCGCTTGATAATGTCACTTCACCATTGAAGCTTGCATTAGATGCACTAAATTGTGTGATACCAGCAGTCATGGTGATAGCACCTGCTCCTGATAAGCTACCTGCAAAGTTAGTCGTTGCAGTGTTGTTAATCGTTAAGGTGCTACCAGCATTCAATGTACCGGTTGGTAATGTCATATTGTTTGTGCCACCGATGATGACATTGTTGTTAACCACGAAGCTGCTGTTAGCTAATGTTAATGCAGATGATGTTGATAAGGTGCCGCCATTTAAGGTTAATGCACCGGTACCGAATGCATTAGCGTTACCAGCAATTAACACACCTGATGTTAATGTCACGCCACCTAAGGTGTTAGCAGTATTCAAGATTAATGTACCGCTGCCATTCATATTCAATGTGCCAGCACCACCGATTGCTTTCGTAATGGTTAAGGTGTTAGCAGGTGTGACATAGTTCGTACCCGTTAATGTTAATGCAGAGCCACTTAAGGTGTTGTTACCCGTTACTGTTAAGGTTGCATTATTCATGTTGATAGCATTAGTGAAGTTAGCGCTTAATACACCGTTGATATCAAATGTTGCGTTGCTATTTACAGTAACTGAGCCTGAGCCTAATACAGCTGCGTTACCATTGATGGATAACGTACCAGCGTTTACTACCATGTTGCCAGTGTAACCAGAAGCTGATGCATTAGAGATTACTAATTTACCTTCACCAATCTTCGTGAAGTTAGCAGAGCCTGCTAAGGTGCCATTGATGGTTAAGATATTCGTTGCATTACCTTTCACACTGATGGTGCCAGCGCCTGAGAATGTTACTGTGCCACTTAATTTGTTGCTAGTAGGATCAGTGGTATTAACGTTAGCATCTAAGATCGTACCATTAGCAAGAACTGTGATTGCATTTGGAATCACTAAGCTAGATCCGACGATATTTAATGTCGTACCTGATTTCACAACGATGGTACCGGTACCAGCACCATTGTTGCTGCTGATAATCACAGAACCTGTGTTGATATTAGTGGTACCTGTGTAAGTTGTATTGCCATTATTAGAGAGTGTTAATGCACCTAAACCTGATTTGTTAATTGCGCCAGAGCCTGTGATCAAGCCACTTAACACTAATGCATCGTTATTGGTGTTGGCAACATTCACATTCAAGTTAGCGCCCGTGATGTTGATAGGACCTGCAAGCGTATTAGTGCGACCAGCATTATTTTCTAATAACGTACTGTTATTAGCAAAGTTGAAGGTATTGTTGAAGGTCATATTCGTAGATGGGTTAGTTAATAATAATGTTGTGTTTGAATTAATGTTTGCACTGTTAGAGCTTGCACCGAGTGCACCGCTATTTTGTAAATTCAAGGCACCAGCTGATAAGGTGAGGCTAGAACCATTAGTCCATGTTCCAGTATTGTTGCCACTGATCACTAACGTACCTGGACCTGATTTTGTTAAGGCGGTAGCATTACCTGTGATTGTACCTGAAATTGTGAGTTGGTCGCCTGTTGGATTAGCAACGTTAATCGTGTTGTTACCATTCAAGTTAATCGTGCCGCTTAATACGTTGCGACCGTTTGCATTGTTATCAATTAATGTTGCACCAGACATCAAGTTAATGGTGTTAGAGAGTGTTAAGTTAGTGCCAACTAAGCCAAGGCTACCGGTTGTGACGGTTAATGCGCCGCTGCCTAATGCTGAGCTCTTACCCACATTCAACGTACCACCTGTAATCGATGTTGTACCTGAGAATGAGTTGGTTGTCACACCGCCGACAACTAATACACCGCTACCCGATTTCACTAATTGCGCGTTGCCACTTAATGTGCCTGATAAGGTTAACGTGTTGCTAGCGCTTGCAATATTGAAGGTGTCTGATGTGCCGTTTAATGCAATGTCGTTAGCTAAGTTGATGGATGTACCAACGGAGTTAATCGTTGCATTGTTAACAGTCACAGCGTTTGCAGCATTGGTACCAAAGGCAGCACTGTTACCAACAGTGACAGCGCCTGCGTTCACGGCAGTTGTACCAATGTAGGTATTAGCGTTTGGTAATATTAATGTGCCAGCACCTGTCTTAATTAAATTGTTAGTTGCCAAGCCGCCAGTAATGGAGTTGACTGTTAATGTTTGATTGCTGTTGGTGACATTAAATGTTTCTGATGTGCTGCCAGCGTTAGTTAAGGTAATTGCGCCACTTAATGTGTTACCAAAGCCTGCTGAGCTGACATCTGAAATCGTACCGCCATTATTCAAGGCAATCGTATTGCCGATGGTTAATGCAGATGCGCCTGATAATTGTAACGTACCAGTGTTATTCACTGTTGCAGCGGAGGTACCAAAGCTGCTGTTATTCGTTGCTGATAAGATGCCACTATTAATCGTTGTGGTTGTGCTGTAAGTGTTAACGCCATCTAATGATAATGTACCTGTGCCACCTTTAGTGAGTGATGCAATGTTACTAATGATGCCGGTGACTGCACTCGTTGTACCACCAACGTTGATTGCTAATGCTTGGCCTGCACCTGTTACAGTAGTCGTATTCACATTACCAGCGCTGCTATCTAATGTTGTACCTGTTGTTAAGGTCACGCCTGCTGCATATGATTGTGCACCCGTTGTAAATACTGCGCTATTTAAGGTGGTAGGACCTGTGATTGCAACCGATGTTAAGCGATGTGTATTGTCACCAACCGTTGCACCAAAGGTGACAGCGCCTGCACCAGTGCTTGTCAAAGTTGTGAGCGCTGTGGAGGTGCCAATTGCACCTGTGAAGTTCACAGCGCCGCTGCCAGCTGCAACAGTTAATGAGTTTGCACCATTAACAGTACTGTTGAAGTTAACAGCGCTATTCGTTGTTGTTAATACCGTTGCGCCACCAATTGTGACTGCATCACCATAAGTTTGCGTGCTGGTCGTTGTGACGGATGCATTGATTGCTGTTGTACCGCCAGCATTCGTTGCTAATGTGGTTACACCGGTGATGGCGCCACCAATGGTTGTTGTCGTCGTGCTATTTAAATTCAAGCTGTTGGAGTTACCGGTGACTGCGCCTAAGGTAATGCTACCAGCGCCTGCATTCAATGCAGTAGCAGCACCGAGTGATACTGCGCCGTAAGTTTGTGCGCCAGTCGTTGTGACTGCGCCACCATTAATGTTGGTTGTGCCTGTGCCATTCATGGTTAAGGTTGTTAATGCTGTGCTGCCACCGACTGCACCGCTGAAGGTAACATTTGCATTACCAGCGTTGATTGCTAATGATTGTGCACCGTTTACTGTGCCTGAGAATGTTACTGCACTATCGGTTGTTGCAAGGCTGGTGCCTGTGCTTAATGAAACGTTTTGATATGCTTGCGTGCCAACGGTTGTGATGGAAGCTGTGTTTACTGTGGTGGTGCTAGTTGTTGCACTTAAGCTATTAACATTCACAGCGCCATTCAAGGTTGAACCGGTGGTTGAACCTAATGTTAATGCGAAGTTACCAGTGACTGCACCTAAGGAAATAACACCGGTGCCTGCAGTGATATTAGTATTGCCAGCTAATGTCACAGCACCTAAGGTGATGTTGTCATTCGTTGTACCAAAGGCACTGTTGATGGTTGTTGTGCTTGCAGTGTTTGTGATGCCGCCACCAAATGTGACAGTATCAGAACCACTGTCGCCAAGACCTAAGCCATTGGTATTGTTGAAGGTCATCGCATTGCTAAATGTCGTGCTGGTACCATTAAAGTTAACAGCATAGGGTTGAGCAAATGTCGTGACAGATGGTAAGTTCACATTATCGTTGAAGTTAACAGCACCTGATGCTGAGGTATTATTTTGTAATGCAAGTACACCGGAGCCTGACACTGCGCCATTCACGTTAATTGCACCAGCACCTGCATTTAATGTTGGCGTGCCGCTAACAACGACTGGTCCTGCTAAGTTGATGATGCCGCCAGCTGTAATCACTGAACCACCCAGATTAATTTGTGTGCCAGCGTTTGGCGTGATTGTAATATTGTTAGCGCCAGTTGCTTGTACGGTACCGTTAATATCAATGTTAGAGGTTTGACCTGCATTCAATGAGATATTGATTGCACCAGCTGCGGTGATTGAGCCGCCAGCTGAAATATCAACACCAGCTGTTGCATCAGCACCAGCACCACTTAAGGTTGATAAGTTGCTACCTACTAAGGTGAGTGAGCCGCCAGATACAATCGTACCGCCGTTAGCAACATACACACCACCAACGCCAGTGTTATTTCTATCTGCTGTTAAGCTGATGTTTACACCACCACTTGTTGATAAGTGACCGTTGCTCGTGACATAAATGTTACGAATGATAGAAGCTACTAAGCTCGTGCCATAATTCAATGTTGTATTGATGATTAAATCGATACCGCTACTGGTAATAATGATATTACCTTGGCCTAATACTGGTGTGGTATTGACAACAACACCGCCACCTAATGTTAATACGCCACCGGTACCATTAGCAGAAGTAACAACACCATCTACTTGTACAGCGGTTTGCACACCGACTGTGTCACTTGCACCAGTGATTGTGATGTTGCCACCATTCACGCCACCATGACCACTTTGTACGCCGCCAGTGAGTAAGATCAAGCGTGCATCGCTGTCACCTGAAAGTGAAGTGATATCAAGTGAGCCGCCAGAGCTATAAACGTTTGTGGCGATTGGTAAAGTGATTGCGCCATAGTTAGTTAAGCTAACATTGCCGCCGACTGCATCATTAGAAACGTTACCTAATGTTAAGGTATTGAGTGTTGGTAATGCATCTGATTGGTTAGCAAGGACGATGTCGCCACTGGTTGAGTTAGTTGCAACAAATCCTGTGACATGATGGAAGTTGAAATCTAACACGGTGCCGCTAACAGATGATGTTGTTAAGGTTGTGCCATTGATGGAGCCGCTATCGGTAATTGCGCCGCCAGAAGTTAAGTTAACAGTGCTAGTGGTGTTGATGCCAGCAACATCGAAGCCGTTAACATCTAAGTATTGGATAGCTGCAGCAACATTTGCACTATTTGCTGCGTTACGTGTTGATAAGTTGATACCGGTGACATCATTACCAGCATTGGTTAAGGTAATCACAGCTGGTGTGTTATTTAATGTGGTTGCTGTTAATACGCCGCCAACAATTGCGCCTGATTGTGTTAATGCGCCGCCAGTTGTTAAGGTGACATTACCTGTTGTACCAATCGTGCTAACGACTAATGCATCGGTATCACGATAAGTAATTGCACCATTTGCATTTGCGGTGTCGCCTGCATTACGTGCACGTAAATCAACGTTTGCAAAGGCATTACCAGAATCACTTAAGGTGATGTTAGCTGTGCCTGCACTTAATGTCTTAGCGGTTAATAAGCCTGCATTTGTGCTTACTAATGAACCCGTTTGTGTGATGTTGCCACCAGCGGTTACTGTTAAGTTATGACCGATGCTGCTAGCGCCAAGAACGAGTGCATTCGTATCACGAACAGCTACTTCATTTGCTGCACCAGTGTTAGTGAATGAGACTGCGCCTGTGAAATCGTTGGAAGCATTTGTTAAGGTGATGGCAGCGCCGCCTGTTGTGAAGCTTGATGTGCCGCTGACAGCAATGACACCTGATTGAGTGATTGCACCCGTCGTTGTTAATGAGAAGTTGCCACCAGTTTGCGTGACACCTGCAATGTCAGTTGTGCCTGCATCAGTTAATGATACATTGCCACTGGTTGTATTAGTTGCGTTGAAGCTTGTAATCGTATTAGCAGTGCCTAAAGTAATACCTGTTACTGCATTCACAGTTAATAAGTTGCCGTTAATAGTGCCTGCAGTTTCAGTTACTGAACCTGTTGCACTTGATAAGGTAACGTTAGCAGCGCCAGCGTTTGCTGATAAGCTGCCACTGGCAAGGCTTAAGTTGCCACCAGCAGCAAGCGTAATCGTGCCAGTCGTTGTAATGTTGTTAGAAATTGTAATTCCATTTGTGCCAGCGCTATTGTTAGCGGTGAAGTTCAAGATTGGATTCACTGCGCCAATCACGCCACCTAATGTTAATGTGCCAGTACCAGCTTGTAATGATAAGCTGCGAGCCGTTACAGTTTCACTGTTTGCCGTGCCGTTAATTGCAATGCCAACACCGGTTAATACCGTATTCACATTCGCAGTTAAGTTGTTATAAGTTTGTGAACCAGTGGTCACAACCGTTGCGCTATCAATTCTTACAGAACCCGTGCCTGCCATATTGATTGAACCAATCGTGCCAGCAGTGTAGTTAATGACGTTGTTGCCAGCAGCATCTGTCACACTTGTGACGCCACCACTGGTGAAGTTATAAGTATCCGCACCCGTACCGCCAACTAATGCACCGAAGTTAGTAAAGGTTAATGTTGCTGTACCATCTGTTAACGTACCGCTGTTGCTACCAGTCACTGACCATGTGTTAGTTGCATTGCTAGCCGTTAAGCTGTTAGCAGCGGTGCTTGATGAATCAAAGCGTGTGATATTAGAGAAACCAGTTGTTAATGGGTTTGGTGTGCCAGCAGTGGTGCCTGCATAACCATTAGCAGTTGAACCTGTTAAGGTAACATTCACAGCAGTGGTGTATGCAGAAAGATTGATGTAGTTAACACCGCCTGCGCCACCATTGATGCTGCCACCTAATGTTGCTGCATTGCTAAAGGTGAAGGTATCAGCAAGTGTACCGCCTACTAAACTTTCAACATTACTAAAGCCACCGGTACCCGTTAACGTACCAGCATTAGCTGATGTGATTGTCCAAGTATTCACAACGTTAGCACCGGTTAATGTATCAGCGCCTGCAGCACCATCGATCGTGCCGCTTAATGTACCTGTTGTTAAGGTGAAGGCATCTGTTGACGTGCCACCAACTAAGTTTTCAATGTTGGTAAAGCCACCAGTGATACCCGTTACGCTACCACCATTTGCTGCACTAATTGTCCACGTATTGGCAACGTTGTCACCCGTTAACGTATCTGTGTTGCCAGCGCCATCTACTGAACCACTTAACGTGCCGCCAGCGGTTAAAGTGAAGCTATCAGCAGCTGCATTACCGACTAAGTTTTCAATATTGGCAAAACCACCAGTGCCTGTTGCTGTACCACCATTTGCTGTGTTGACAACAAATGTATTAGCAACATTGTCACCTGTTAATGTGTCTGTGCCACCTAAGCCATCAACGGTACCTGTTAACGTGCCACCGGTTAAGGTGAAGGTATCAGCGAGCGTACCACCGACTAAACTTTCGATTGCTGTAAAGCCACCGGTGATTAAGGCAAATGTACCTGAGTTTGCACCGGTAACAACGAATGCGTTAGCAGATGCGCTGCGACCTGTTAATGTATCGGAACCTGCGCCACCATTGATTGAACCAGAAATCGTACCTGATGCACCGAAGCTAAATGAATCGGCACCCGTGCCACCGACTAAGTTTTCAATACCAGTGAAGCCACCAGTGATATTCGTAACAGTACCAGCATTAGCACCCGTGACTGTCCAAGTATTGGTAGCATCACGACCTGTTAAGGTGTCAGTGCCTGTGTTGCCATCTAAAGCGCCTGTTAATGAACCCGTTGCGCCGATGGTGAAGCTGTCAGCACCAGTGCCGCCTGTTAATGCACCGAAGTTAGTAAAGGTTAATGTTGCAGTTGCATCTGTTACTGTGCCGCTATTAGCACCACTGATTGACCAGGTATTAGTTGCATTGCTAGCCGTTAAGCTGTTAGCAGCGGTGCTTGATGAATCAAAGCGTGTGATATTAGAGAAGCCAGTTGTTAATGGATTTGGTGTGCCTGCAGTAGTACCTGCATATCCATTAGCAGTTGAACTTGTTAAGGTAACATTCACAGCAGTGGTATATGCAGCGAGATTGATATAGTTAACGCCACCTGCGCCACCATTGATGCTGCCACCTAACGTTGCTGCATTAGTGAAGGTGAAGGTATCGTTATTGGTGCCACCAACTAAATTTTCAATATTCGTAAAGCCACTGGTAATGCCAGTTAAAGTGCCAGCATTAGCTGCAGTAATCGTCCAAGTATTAACAACATTATCACCTGTTAACGTATCTGTGTTACCAGCACCATTCACTGAACCGCCTAACGTGCCACCAGCCGTTAAGGTGAAGCTATCAGCAGCTGCATTACCGACTAAGTTTTCAATATTGGCAAAGCCACCGGTACCTGTTGCCGTACCACCATTAGCAGTGTTGACAACAAATGTATTAGCAACATTGTCACCTGTTAATGTGTCTGTGCCGCCTAAGCCATCAACTGTACCTGTTAACGTACCACCGGTTAAGGTGAAGGTATCAGCGAGCGTACCACCGACTAAACTTTCGATTGCTGTGAAGCCACCCGTGATTAATCCAAACGTACCAGCATTTGCACCGGTTACAACAAAGGCATTAGTAGATGCGCTGCGGCCTGTTAATGTATCGTTACCAGCACCACCGTTAATGGAGCCTGAAATCGTACCTGATGCGCCGAAGCTAAATGCATCTGTATTATTGCCACCAATTAAGTTTTCAATGCTGGTGAAGCCACCGGTAATGTTGGTAACTGTACCGCTATCAGTACCTGTGATTGTCCAAGTGTTTGCAGCATCACGACCAGTTAAGGTATCAGTGCCGGTTGCGCCACCGTTCAATGCACCTGTTAATGAACCCGTTGCACCAATCGTAAAGCCATCATTAGCTGTGCCACCCGTTAATGCACCAAAGTTAGTAAAGGTGAATACTGCATTAGCATCAGTAATCGTACCGCTATTGGCACCACTGATTGCCCAAGTGCTTGCATTATTTGTACCCGTTAAGCTATTAGCAGCTGTGCTTGATGAATCAAAGCGTGTGATATTAGAGAAACCAGTTGTTAATGGATTTGGTGTGCCAGCAGTAGTACCTGCATATCCATTAGCGGTTGAGCTTGTTAAGGTAACATTCACAGCAGTGGTATATGCAGCGAGATTGATATAGTTAACGCCACCTGCGCCACCATTGATGCTGCCACCTAATGTTGCTGCATTAGTAAAGGTAAACGTATCGTTGTTAGTGCCGCCAACTAAGTTTTCAATATTCGTAAAGCCACTGGTAATACCTGTTAATGTACCAGCACCTGCTGAAGTGATTGTCCAAGTATTTACAACATTGTCACCGGTTAAGGTATCATTCGTGCCACCAGCACCATTCACTGAACCACCTAATGTGCCACCTGTCGTTAAGGTGAAGCTATCAGCACCTGCATTACCAACTAAGTTTTCAATATTGCTAAAGCCACCAGTACCAGTTGCTGTACCACTATTTGCGCCTGTTACTACAAAGCTATTCGTTGTATTGTCACCCGTTAATGTATCTGTGCCGCCTAAGCCATCAACCGTACCAGTTAACGTACCACCCGTTAAGGTGAAGGTATCAGCCAACGTGCCACCGACTAAACTTTCGATTGCTGTGAAGCCACCCGTAATTAATGCAAACGTACCTGAGTTAGCACCGGTGACAACAAATGCATTTGTTGATGCGCTGCGACCAGTTAATGTATCGTTACCGCCACGACCATCAATTGATCCACTTAATGAACCAGATGCATTAAAGGTGAATGTATCAGCAAGCGTGCCACCTTCTAAGAATTCAACATTGGTGAAGCTACCGGTTGGCATTGCAACTAATAACGTACCAGCATTAGCACCCGTAATTACCCAAGCATTTGCTAATGCATCACCACGAATTAAATCTGATGTGCCAGCGCCACCATCAATGCTACCAGTGAGTGTGCCACCTAAGAAGATGAAGGTATCAGTTGCTGTGCCACCAATTAAGTTAGCAACATTACTAAAGTTAAAGACATTAACGCCATCAGATAACGTACCAGCGTTGAGGCTTAAGATCGTCCAAATATTACCAGTGTTTTGACCAGTCAAGGTGTTATTTAAACCAGCTGGTAAAATGATGTCGGTGATATTTGCGAAGCTGCCACCAATTGGATTCACTGTGCCTGATGTTGTGCCGTTATAACCGTCAGCACTTGAGCTGGTGAATGTTACGTTGATTGCAGTGGTGTAAGTTGCAAAGTTAAGCGTGTTAGAGCCACCTGTGCCACCACTAATAATGCCAGTTACTGTTGCTGCGTTACCAAACACAAAGTTATCAGCAGCAGTACCGCCAGTTAAGCTACCAAAGTTTGTAAAGGTTAAAGTATCTGTGCCATCGTTCAATGTGCCGCTATTGTTTGATGCTGCTGGTAATGTCCAAGTATTTGAAACGTTTTCACCGACTAAAGTATTAGACGTACTAGCGTTACCTGTTAATACATCAAAGTTAGTAAAGTTAAATACACCGGTACCATCAGTTGCAGTGCCTGCAAAGCCATGGTTAGCGCTAACACCTGTTAATGTGACAGTCGTGTTTGCATTAGAGGTTGTTAAGCTGTTAGAAACGTTAGCAGCAGCTGCTGAATCAAATTGATTGATGTTGCTGAAGCCTGCGCCAATTGGATTTGGTGTGCCACTCGTTGTGCCACTGTAATTACCAGCAGTTGAAGATGTTAATACAACATTCACAGCAGTTGTGTATGCCGCAACGTTAATATAGTTAGTGCCGCCTGCGCCACCATCAATGCTACCAGTGATGCCTTGGCCATTAGTAAAGGTAAATGAATCGTTACCTGTGCCACCTGTTAAGTTTTCAATAGCGGTGTAGCTACCAACAAAGCCTGTAATGGCGCCAGCGTTTGTACCGGTGATTGTGAATGGATGTGTGCTAGCATCAGTTGCAGCTAATGTATCAGTACCAGTGCTACCATCAATCGTGCCTGATAATGTGCCGCCGTTTACCGTGAAGGTATCAGCAGCAGTACCACCAGTGAGATTTTCAATCGTGTTGTAAGTAACACCATTTGCGGTACCTGAATTTGCACCGGTTACGGTGAAGGTATTGCTGCTACCTGTGTTACCAATAATCGTATCGGTACCAGAACCACCAGTGATCGTACCTGTGATGGTGCCACCTACGAAGGTGAAGGTATCATTGCCTGTGCCACCATTAATGTTTTCAACATTGGTAAATCCAGAAGTGATACCTGTTGCGGTACCTGCATTGCTACCGGTGAAGGTAAATGCAGTACCAGAATCTTTACCAATAAGTGTATCGGTACCATTACCACCATTGATTGCACCAGATAACGTACCAGCGTTTGCAATCGTAAAGGTATCAGCGCCTGTGCCACCTGTTAAGTTGCCAACATTCGTGAAGCTACCTAATACACCTGTGATATTACCTGCATCAGCACCTGTTACATTAAAGCTATTCGTGCCATCAGTTAAGATGATAGTGTTAGCACCGGTTGCGCCACCGTTAATGCTGCCAGCGAGTGTTGCGCCACTGCTAAAGGTGAAGGTGTCAACGCCTGTGCCGCTAACTAAATTTTCAAAGCTGGTGAAGCCAAGTGCTACGCCACCGATAGTGACTGAACCTGCATTTGCACCAGTAATTGCCCATGTGCTATTGCCAGTTTCAGTGGATGTTAATGTATCGGTTGTTGCGCTGCCTGTTAAGTTAGTAATGTTGCTGAAACCAACTGCGATTGGATTTGGAGTGCCAGCGGTGGTGCCGGTGTAACCCGTTGCAGTGTGTGAAGTAACAGTGATATTCACAGCTGTTGCATAAGATGCAAAGTTAAGTAAATTCGTGCCGCCTAAACCACCATCAACGCTGCCACCTAATGCGAAGCCGTTACCAAAGGTAAATGTATCGTTGTTAACGCCACCCGTTAAGCTACCAGTGTTAGAGAATGTGAATGTACCGGTTAAACCTGTTAAGCCAGTGACGTTACCCGTATTGTTAGCGGTGATTGCAAAGGTTTGTGTTGCATAACCTGTTTGTAATACTAAGGTATTCTCGCCAGCGCCTGGGTTAACAACAATGTTGTTATTGGTAAGCGTTGCACCTGTTAAGCTAAATACCTTTGAGGCTATACCTGTACCTGTTAAGTTGAGGTTGTTACCAGAGCCTGATAATGCACCCACGATGGAAATGTTAGCACCACTTGTTAATGTCACTGCAGCTGCACCTAATGCCACTGTGCCACCATAAGTTTGTGAACCCGTTGTGGTGACGCTAGCACCGTTTAATTGCATAGGGCCTGTCACATTCACACTATTGGCAACAACCGTGCTTGCAAAGCGTGAGAAGACATTACCATTCAATACAAGAGCACCTAATGTTGCTGTATTACCAACTGCGCCATTAAAGAAGATGCTACCAGCACTACTTGTCACACTTAAATCACGTGTTGTGCCATCTGAGTTAACGGTTGATGCAAATGTGATGTCACCGGAATCTGTTAACACGGTATTGGTTGCTAATGTCACTGGGTTGTTAAACGTTAAGCTATTACCATTACCCGTAATGTTAGCAGCGATAGTGATGCCACTAGGTCCTGTCACTGTTAAGCTTGTGACTGGTGTTGTGCCACCAATGACAGCATTGATTGCAACAGTGGTACCAGTTGTGAAGAAGAAGTTGCGTGCAATATTCAATGTACCTGTTTCAACGATGCCACCTGTATTTGCGCCACTACCAATGGTGATTGAACCTGTACCACTAATCGTTGCTAATTCTGCTTGGCTTAAACCAAGAACGCCTGCGCTATCCGTTGCGCCAACACCGACGTTGATAGCAGTTGCTGCAGAGCTTGCTAATAATGTTGTAGCGCCAGCGCCTGGTGCAGTTGTGCCACCTAAGGTCATATTGTCAGCAGTGTAAGTAATACCACCAGAACCTGTTACTGTGCTAGCGATCGTTAATACGCGATTTGCGCCAGTCGTTGTTAAATTAATTGCGCCAGTACCAGATGCAATCGCATTATTAACAGTGATACCAAAGTTATTTGTTAAACTAATTACGCCATTGTTAGTAGTAATGCCACTGACGAGGTTAACTGTGCCAACCGTTAATAATAAACCGGAGGTATTGTTAAAAGTAAATGCATTTGTACTACCGGTTAAGTTAGCAGCGATTAAGCCTGTGATATTGTTATTTCCACCTAAGTTAACAGCATTAGAAGAAGTGATGCCGAAGTTGGCAGCGGTAATCGTGCCAGATTGAGCTAATGCAACTGTATTGGTGAAGCTAAAGGTTTGGCCGGCTGTGTTGATGGTGCCAAAGCTACCAACAGCGTTACCAGCGTTGTTTAATAGGTTGCTACCGCTGCCTGCAGAGTTTGTAAAGTCAAATGTCGTTGCTGTTAATGCACCTGTTTGTGTCACTGCTGTATTGCTATTAAATAAAGTAAATGAACGGCCGGTAGCGTTAATCGTGCCAAGTACCGCAATATTATTTGTTTGACCTAACGTTGTATTTGCAGCTGTATTGGAAACCGTTAAGGTGTTAGCAGTAATCGTGCCATTAGGTTGTGTGATTGCGCCTGTGGTATTTAATGTAAGTGTAATACCAGCACCAGTACCAAGGGCAATGCTTTGTGACAAGGTCAAAGCACCAGAGTTAATCGTTGCATTACCATTGTTAGTGGTAATACCAGAGGTACCATCAACCGTTGAAATACTTAATGCATCAGCATCTGTGTAGCTTAATGCGGCGGAGGCATTAGTAATTGCTACTGCTAAGTTTGCGACATTGTTGGCAGCATTAGTGAGTGTGATTGCGCCTGCACTGGATAATTTCAAATTCAACGCAGATTGTGTGAGAGCGGTTGATTGTGTAATCGTACCACCAGTGGTTAAAGTTAAGTTGCTAACACCAGTAGGACCAACAGCAGTTGTTGTAATGCTAATGTTACCACTTGAAGCATTGCCAATGCGTAATGTGCCTGCAGTAATGTTATTTAATTCAGTTGCTGTTAAGCCTAATGTACCTGCAGCATCTGCACCACCTAAGTTAATTAACACGCCAGCTGTGGTTGGAATTAATGTAACGATTGCGCCAGTTGCCGTTGTTGCATTGGTTAAGGTCATGTTATCAGAAGAGTAGGTAGCCGCACCCGTTGAAGTATTGACTGCGCCACCAATGGTTAATAGGTTATTTGCATCAGTTGTAGTTAAGCTGAGAGCGCCACCACCTGTATTAATAGCGCCAGTTGTTAAATTACCCGTATTGGTTACTGAAACATTGCCACCACCAGATTGTGAAATCGTACCAAGTGTTAAGGTTGTAGCGGCATTCACAAACGTTATATCGCCATTTGTTGTATTGGTAGCAGTAAAGTTATTAACTGTATTTGCACCTGTCTTAGAGAAGCCGCCAACAGATGAAGTAACCAATGAACCTGTTGATAACGTACCAGCACCATTAATAATGCCACCTGATGTTAAGTTAATGGCAGTTGCCGTTGCAATGTTATTAGGTAATGCTAATGCAGCAGTCGTCGTCACGGATAAATTAGCAAATGGCACAGTGTTACCAATCACACCTAAGGTAATGATGCCAGCACCTGAATTCAATGTGAGGTCACCCGTATTTAATACTTGAGCATTGAATTGTCCCAACGTAATTGCACCGCCGCTTGTAGTAATGCTAGTGTTGCCAGCAATTTGTGATGTGCCAGTAGTAACATCATCACCACTAGTGATAATGGTTGCATTGAAAATCGTTGTACCAGTAGAGAGGCCACCATTAAAGGTAAAGGTATCGCCACCGTTACCAATAGTCGTGTTATTCGTATTTAAGAAAGCAACTTGATCAGTGAATGTATTAGTCGTACCAAACAGTCTGACTTGATAATTAGCGGCAACGGTAATTAAATCTTGTAAGGTCACATTATCATTAAAGGTTGTTGTGCCACCTTGTACGGTTAATGTGTTAGAAGCACCCGTCACGCTGTTATTAAAGTTAATCAAACCACCAGTCGAATTCACCACGACATTTGCACCAAGTACCACTGGTGACACAAATGTTATTAAACCACTGGTAGAAGTAACATTCGCGCCTAAGTTAATCACACCAGCGCCAACAGGTGTGAAAGTAGTGGTTGCGCCAGAGCTATTATTAGTAACGGCGCCATTTACATTAATGTTCGAGTTGCCAACATTGCCAAAGAGTGAAATCGTACCAACTGCAGTTGCAGAAGAACCGCTCTTAAGATCAATCGCAGAATTAGGATCAGCACTATATGCATTAGCCACTTCAAAATCAGAACCAGAAATACTTAACGTACCGCCGCTACTAATAGAAGCGCCTGATTGAACTACCACACCACCAAGGCCATCATTATTATTGTCAGCTGTTAATGTTAAGTTTTGGCTGGCAGAGGTTGTTAATGCGCCAGTGACATTAATATGACGAATCACGCTAACGACGGTTGAGGTGGTAAAGTTAATCGTGCCTAATGTGATATCAATACCATTACCATTCAATGAAATATTACCAGCGCCAATGACAGGTGATGCATTTAATGAGATACCACCAGATAGCGTGAGTACACCACCAGAACCAATACTTGTATTCAATACACCATTAATCACTAATGCATTTGCAGTGCCGCCGGCGTTGTTAGCAGCTGTTAAATTAATAGCGCCACCTGTTACGCCACCCGTACCTGTTTGAATACCAGCAGCACCAATCGTTAATACGCGTTCACTTGAATCTGGCGAAGTAGTTGTTAATGATACTGCACCCGTGCGAGTTGCAATGGCGCCAGTTGTTGTTAAGTTACCAACGTTAGAAACAGTAACGCCACCTGTGCCTGAACTTTGTGTGATACCGGTAATCGTTAAGGTTGCAATCGCGTTATCTAACGTAATATTTCCTGATGTTGCATTCGTTGCATTAAAGGTGTTAATCGCATTGATGCCTGCACCGCTTAATGTCGTGCCACCGACTGAACTGGTTGTTAATGTGTTACTTGTTGAAATTAAGCCTGCACCTGATTCTACTAATGTACCACTCGATGTTAAGTTAACAGCGCTTGTGCCGCCAGCTACGGTGCCGCTAATGCTAATGTTACCCGTGTTATTAACCGTTACTGCGCCGCCACCTGTTTGTGAAATGCCTGTGATACCTAATGTTGCGATGGTATTTGTTAAGCTAATAACACCACTGGTTGAGTTGGTTGCGTTAAAGTTGGTAATAGCATTCGTTCCAGCGCCACTTAATGTTGTGCCTGTAGCTGATGATGTTGTTAATGTGTTAGATGTGCTAATTAAACCAGCGCCTGTTTCACTCAATGAACCAGAAGCAGTTAGGTTAACAGCGCTTGTGCCGCCAGCAACTGAACCTGAAATACTAATGTTACCTGTGTTATTGATAGTTACTGCGCCGCCACCCGTTTGACTAATACCCGTAATACCTAATGTAGCAATCGTATTCGTTAAGCTAATGACGCCACTGCTTGAGTTGGTTGCATTAAAGTTGGTAATAGCGTTGGTGCCTGCACCACTTAATGTGGTACCTGTTGCAGAAGACGTGGTTAATGTACCTGTGGTGCTAATTAAGCCCGCACCTGTTTCACTTAATGAACCTGAAGCGGTTAAGTTAACAGCACTCGTGCCACCAGCAACTGAACCAGAAATGCTGATGTTACCCGTGTTATTGACTGTTACTGCGCCACCACCTGTTTGACTAATGCCTGTAATCCCTAATGTAGCTATCGTATTTGTTAAGCTAATGACGCCACTGGTTGAATTGGTTGCATTAAAGTTGGTAATAGCATTGGTACCTGCGCCACTTAATGTTGTACCAGTTGCGGAAGACGTTGTTACTGTGCCTGATGTGCTAATTAAACCAGCACCTGTTTCACTGATTGAACCAGAAGCTGTTAAATTAACTGCACTCGTACCACCAGCAACTGAACCAGAAATGCTAATGTTGCCAGTGTTATTAATCGTTACTGCGCCACCACCCGTTTGTGAAATGCCAGTAATACCTAATGTTGCAGCCGTGTTAACTAATTGAATTGCACCACTAGTTGTATTCGTTGCATTAAAGCCAGTGACGGTATGACCAAAGTCTAATACTGAACCGGTTACTGAGTTAACGGTTAAAGTTGTACCAGTAATTGCACCGCTATCTGTAATGTTTGCCGTGTTAGAAGTGATTGCAACAGTGCTTGTTGTTGCAACACCTGTTACATTAATTGCATTGGTATCAGTGTAAGCAATAGCACCTGCAACGTTTGCACTATCAGCAGCATTACGTGCTTGTAAATTCACGTTTGCAAAATCATTAGAAGTATTAGTTAAGGTGATTGCAGAGCCTGAGTTATTTTGTGTTTTTACAGTTAATAAACCAGCATTACTACTAATCAATGCACCAGTTTGAGTGATTGTACCTGTTGCTGTTGCTGTTAAGTTATGGCCGATAGTGGAAGCACCTAATACTAATGCGGTGTTATTGAATACGCTCACTTCATTAGCGGCACCACTATTTGAGAATGAAACAGCACCGGTGAAGTTATTGCTGGTGTTATTTAAAGTAATCGCATTAGCGCCAGCGGTAAAGCTTGATGTGCCGCTACCAGCAACACTAATAGCACCTGTTTGAGTGATTGCACCAGTCGTTGTAATGCTTAAGTTACCACCACCTGATTGGGTGACACCGGTAATGCTTAATGCGCCTGTGTCATTCAAGGTGATATTGCCACTCGTGGTATTCGTTGCATTAAATGCAGCAATTGCATTTGTGCCAGCGCCACTTAATGTGGTGCCACCAACGGAAGAAGTTGTTAATGTGCCGCTTGTTGAAATTAAACCAGCACCGGTTTCTGTAATAGTGCTACTCGATGTTAAGTTAACGTTATTTGCACCCGTTGAAATGCTACCGGTAATACCAATCGTACCCGTATTATTAACAGTGACTGCACCCGTACCTGTTTGAGAAATAGCAGCAATAGTAAGAGCCGCTGTGTTTGCAATATTAATCACACCAGCGCCCGTGTTAGATGCATTTAATGTTGAGAATGCGTTAGTGCCAGCACCTGTTAATGTGGTGCCGGTTGCTGATGAGGTGGTTAATGTATTAGATGTGCTAATTAAACCTGCACCTGTTTCTGTGATTGAACCTGAAGCGGTTAAATTAACGGCACCCGTTGCACCAGCAACCGTTCCAGAAATACTAATGTTACCAGTGTTATTTACAGTAACTGCGCCACCACCCGTTTGTGAGATACCGGTAATACCTAAAGTTGCAATCGTATTCGTTAAACTAACAGCACCACTGGTTGAGTTGGTAGCGTTAAAGGTAGTAACAGCATTAGTACCAGCGCCACTTAATGTGGTGCCCGTTGCTGAAGAAGTGGTTAATGTACCGGTGGTGCTAATTAAGCCTGCGCCTGTTTCACTGATGGCACCAGTTGATGTTAATGCAACGTTATTATTGTTAGCTGCGATTGAACCTGAAATGCTAATGCTACCAGTATTGTTAACAGTTACGGTGCCGCCACTGGCTACTTGGCTAATACCAGTAATGGTTAATGGTGCTGCAGTATTAACTAATGTAATAACACCACTAGTTGAATTGGTTGCATTAAATGATGTGACTGCATTTGTTGAAGTATCTAATACTGTGCCAGTAGCAGAAGTTGTTGTTAATAAACCAGCTGTGATGCTAGCAGGTGAAGTGTCGGTAATGGAAGCGCTACTTTGTAACGTGACATTATTCGCGCCAGCTGCAATACCTGCAACAGTACCAATATCATCTGTTAAATTCGAAACAACTAAACCGCTACCACTATTAATCGATAACGCACCTGTTTGACTTGCTGCAAAATTGGTAATGGTGTTGCCAGCGGTTGCTAATGTGGCACCTGCACTACGTAAAATTAAACTTCTAGCGCCAAGATTGATAGCAGCAGATTGTGTAATGGTGCTACCTGATTGTAATGTTAAAAGAGAGGTTGCAAAGTTAGCAGCTGGAGTCCAGGCGGCTGTATTGATTGCACCTGATGCGCTATTACCAATTCTAACATTCGTTGCGCGAACGCGATCTAAACTAGCAGCAGGTAAAAGAAGTGAGCCGGTACCGCCTGCAATGCTAATTGTTGTAGCAGCCGTATTGGTGTCGATCACAACAGTTGCAGCTGTGCCTGCAAAACCGGTGGTACCACCAATTTGCGAAGTAGCACTAATGCTGATTAAGTCTTGAGTTAAATCAACTAAAGCGGTGCTTAGTAATGCCGCTGTACCGGTTAAAGTTAATGTGCCGGTGCCTGCGGTTAAAAGAATATTGCCAGTGTTAGCGTTAACAGAGGTTGCTGTATTGACAGTAATACCGGTGAGATCGGTGATATTAATGCCGCCTGTACTTGTGCTGTTATTCACGCCGTTTAAAATTAAGGTACCAGCGGTACTTGTTAAGCTAAGTGCGCCAGAAGTTGTGTTGGTACCTGTGTAAGTAGTTGTTGCGCCGTTACTATTTCTACTAGATAAACTCGTACCGCCAACCGATGATGTTGTTAATGTCGTTGCGTCAATTAAGCCAGCACCTGTTAATGTGCCACCTGATGTTAAGCTTACCGTTGTTGCTGCTAAGTTATTTGCAATGGCAATCGCTGGTGTACTTGAAGCGGTAAAGGTTGCAAGACGTGTAGCACCTGCTGCACCACCAATCACACCATTAAGTGCAATCGTGCCAGCACCTGCGGTTAAGGTTAAGTTGAAACTACCCGCAACGTTACTATTAACAGCACCTAAAGTAATATTTCCACCGGTTGATAAAATACTTGAGTTACCATTAATGGTTGTTGTGCCAAAGTTAACGGCGTCAGCGCTAGTGTTAATTGTGGAATTAAGTGTTGTTGAACCTGCGGTATGTGTTACGCCACCATTAAATGTAAATGTATCGCCACCATTACCTAATGTGACCAACCCTGTATTTAAGAATGTTACGGCATTCGTAATAGTATTAGTGCCGCCATTCATCGTCACAGCATAAGCATTAGCAGCGGTTGTTAAACCAGCTAAAGTGACATTGCCAGTGAATGTGACAGTACCTGTTGCGCCACCATTATTTTGAATAGTCAAAGTTCTGGAAGCGCCAGATAAAGTGCCTGCAAAGGTAATTGTACCCGCACCACTATTTAATGCAGCATTTGCACCTAGTGTGACGTTATCGTTATAAGCTTGAGCGCCTGTTGTGGTGATCGCAGTAGTATTGATAGCAGTGGTACCCGTAGCATTAGTTGTCACGGATGCAGCATTCACTGTACCAGTAATCGTTGTTGTGCCTGAAGAATTTAAGGTAATTGCACTTAATGCTGTGCCCGTACCAACGTTACCACTTAAGTTAATAGCACCAGAGCCTGTGCTCACTGTTAAGTTTCTTGCAGAAGCATTTGTAATCGCAGCAAAAGTAACAGCACTATTCGTTGTTGTGAAAGTAACTGTTGCTGCACCTAATGTCAGTGGACTGTTATAAGTTTGCGTACCAGTGGATGTGACTGTTGCAGTATTAATATTTAATGCAGTTAACGTGTTATTAGCCGTGATTGAAGTTGGTGTGCTTATCGTGTTGCTAACTGTAATACTGCCAGCGCCTGCATAGGTTAAAGCAAATGCACCGCTAGTAGTGCCTGAAGTTGTTAATGCTGTACCGGCACCCGCTGTTGCAATTCTAGAATTTGAACCAAGAGTGATGTTTCCTGAAACAGTACCTGTTGCACCAATACCCACTAATGCACCATTATTACCAGCAGCACCAACACCGTTGATTGTTATCGCATTAGAGATGGAAATACCATTGCCAATATTAAGTGTTGCACCAGAAGTAACACTTACAGGAGCTGCCGTTACACCAAGTGCTGAGTTATTGTTAGCAGTTAATACACCAGCACTAACAGTTACACCAGCGCCAGCGTTACCAAATGTATTTGCACCACCAAGTACTGCTGTCCCTAAGCCAACTTTTGTCACTGAGAAGTTAGAGGCACCATCATCAATGACACCATTTAATGAGAATGATTGACCGCTTACAGCGCCAATGTTGATATTGCTACCTAATGTAATGTTGCCACCAAATACAAAATTACCGCTACCAATAATGGCACCGTTTGCACCAACGCCTGTACCACTTACTGTGATTGTATTAGGAAGCGTAAATGCACCTGAACCTGATAATGTTGCACCGCTAGTTACTGTTACTGTATTTGTACTTGTACCTAATGCTGCCGCACTAGCTGCATTTAATGTACCAGCGCTCACTGTCACAACATTTGCCGAACCAAACGTATTCGTACCGCTTAATGATAAGATACCATTACCAACTTTAGTAAAGTTAAAGTTACTAGCACCATCATCAATCGTATTGCTAAGTGTTAAAGTGGTTGTACTATTCGTTACACCAACGGTCGTGTTACCTGTTAAGGTAATTGCACCGGAAACAGAATTCGTTAAACCAGAACTTAAATCAACTAATGCACCCGTGCCACCAACACCTGTGCCTGTTAAACTAAATGCGTTTGCTAATGAAATACTACTAGAAGGATTCAGCTCAGCATTCGCGCTTGCGCTGACGACAACCGCTGCAGTACCAAATGCATTTGTTTTCAATGCTTGAACAGAGCCTGCTGTTACATTGAGTGTGCCGGTGAAGGTGTTAGCACTTGAACCGCCAAAGATTAAACGACCAGAACCTGATTTATTTAAAGTGATGCTGGTGCCAGTGATAATGCCGCTGGTACCATTTAATGTTAATGATGTGCTACTTGAGGCAACGCTAACTGTATTTGTACCAGTGAAAGTAATGTTACCCAATACGCCACTTAAAATATTGCCGCCACCGACATTTTCATCAGCAAGCGAACTACTTGTTGAGAAATTGAAGGCATTAGGAATAACTAACGATGTACCACTTAAACCCAATACGGCGCCTGTCACATTTACCGTTGAAGTCCCAAAAGCATCATTATTAGCGGCGATCACACCACCAGCATTAATGTTGGTGGTACCAGAATAAGTGTTACTGCCTGTTAATACTAAATAACCCGAGCCTGTTTTATTAAGAACGATGGTAGTACCAGCTACCACACCGGTTGTGAAATACAAATTGTTACCAAGCGTGCTTTGATCGTTTGCAAAAATAGTTACCGTGCCTGCTAAGTTAATGTTGCCGGTAAAGGTGGTGGTATTTGCAAATGGGTTGGTGCTGTCATCAGAAAGCGTACTACCGGTATTGAGGTTTAACGTTGGATTGGTGATGGTTAAGGAAGCGCCACCTATTGCCAAGGTACCCGTATTATTAACCGTGATTGCTCCCGTACCTAAAGAACCTGCAGTTGTGACAGTGACGGTACCCGCATTAATGACAGTTGGGCCTGAGAAAGTGCCCGAGTTATCATTATCAACGCTTAAGTTTCCTGCGCCACTCTTTGTGAAGGTGCCGGTACTTGTTAATGCACCCGAAAACGAGTTAGTCGTACCTGTTGGTACGCTAATAGTAACCCCACCATTACCGGTCAAGCCGGCCAATATCGACATATCGCCTGGCGAGAAGTTACCACTAGTAGAAGAGCCAACAGTTAGGGAGATCGCACCCGTACCGGCTGTGATCGCATTGTTAATTGTCATGACACCAGCGCCTGCGCCTCGGTTAGCATCCGTTGCGGCACTATCGTTAGCACTTAAGGTAATGTTGGCATTATTGGTACCAATGTTTGCGGTTGTAATAATTGAGCGACCAGCTTGCATCGTTAAGGTGATGCCAGCGCCAGTGATTGCAATAGCATTCGTCACAAAGATATCGCGATTAGCTTGCAGGGTGACGTTGGCACCAGCTGCATTAATAGTAGAGGAGGCGATCGTGACATCAGTTGTTGGTGTATCTGAGAATTGATCTACATCAGTAAGGGTTGCACCACCAGCCGCGGCAACCGTGATATCACGTGGATCTAATAACCAAGTATTTGCATTTACTCTAAAACTGTCTCCTACGATTAAATAATTTTTACCAGAGGTTTCAACCATGCCACCTAAGGCATTGACGGTACCAAAAACTTTAGTAACACCATCTGCCCATAATACGACTTGACCATCACCACCGTTGGCGTAAATTTGCGCACCTGATGCCATGACTGTTGCATGTGCATTTTGCAGAGGACCCATACCTTGATAGTTACCACCAATTAAAACATTGCCGGCACCCGCATTACCGCTAACATCAATAAACGCATCATTATCAAGTAAGATGTTGTAACCAGTAATAGTTACGTTACCGCCTTTGCCATTTGCGTGTTTACCAGAAGCGTTTAAGTTTCCGGCAACTCGAACCACGCCTGAACTTGAACCACCTAAGATAATTTCACCACGATAGGTGCCGATCGATTTAGCTTGAGCATAACCATTCATATTAATAACGTTATCTAATACACCTTGAGCAGCTTTTGCCGTAATCATCACGCGACCACCATCAGCGATCAAACCACCATTGTTGGTCACTTTGGCGTGAGCACTGGGAGCATCGACGGTAAAGCTCACTAAATCATTACCGGCAAACGACATGGTGACAGCGCCACCTGAAGCTAAGATCACTTGACCCATATGCGCTTCGATCAAGCCATTATTAGTGACAGCGCCACCGACTAAAGCGATCAAGCCATGGCTTGCTGCCATAATTTGACCATCATTAACGATTTGGCCATCAAAGCCATCAACTGCTCTAAAATGATAATTGCCGCTCATAAAGTCGGCATTCGATAAATCCATGGTGGTTGCAATCAAGCCGCCAACATTCACATAGGCGCTTGGACCAAAATGGATACCTGCTGGATTGACTAAGATGATACGACCAGTAGCCGTCAACGAACCATATATAGAGGAGACACCTTGCGAAGGGTTAATGCGGTTTAAAGCGACACCACCCGTTGGTTGTTGGAAATGCGTCGATTCACCATGTCCGATATTGAAACTTTGCCAATTAATAACAGCTTGTTGACTGGTTTGGTTAACCGTCGTTGTAGTCGGGGTTTGTGAAACAGAGGCTTGGCCTGCAGCGACATTATCTAAAACGGGGTTAGCAAACGCGATCGAAGAGTACAAAAATACACCCGCCAATGCTGGCAGTACTCGACTGAAGGCTCTCAGTCTGTGTGTATTTCGCATCCTCGTAAGCTTCATTCTTCTTATCTCTCTATTTTTACTAGGATATTAAAGAAGCTGATTTCATCATGTTGTAAATTAAATATAGAACCTTTTTTGAGCATTTCCACTTTTTGAGGAAATATTTTTTATTTATTTTTTCAAGGGGAAAGAGGGGGAGAAAGAAGAGGAGGGGAATGGAAGAAAGTAGCCTGGACACGCTTTTTGTGTCCAGGTTTGGTGGTCAAAGCGGGGGTGAGGATATAACCCCGGACACAAAAAGCGTGTCCAGGCTACATTTCTATTGAATACAGAAATTCGACAAAATACTGCCAGGCGTCACCGTCCCAGGCATGGTCATGCCATCAAACGAATCCCCAAACCCCACATTGACGATGATCCCTTTTTCATTAAATTCAGGTGGTCGCGCATCCAATGGCACCACAACGCCATTTTCAACTTTGGCAAATTGACCTTTTTCATCCAAACAAAGCGTCGATTGATTGCCATCTGGCGTATTAGGGGTGACGCAAGGTTTGCCTTTATAACGAGCAACGAGTAGTTGGCCATCTTTTAAGAACACCGCATAATCCGTCCCGCGCACACCGATAGTCGCAACCGGAGTGATCACTTTATAACCTTCTGGGTTAGCCTTGGCGACCAGCCCGGTAATCGTTCTAAAACCCCCTTTGACCAATCCCATAATATAAGAGTCATCTTTACCCGACCCCTTTGGGTCAAAATGATAATCATTAACGGTGAATTCAGTGTTCGGTACGAAGGTCATTAAAGCATCGTCAGTGAACACAATTTGAGCTTTTGCATCGCTTTCCGTGCGCAGGGTATCGTGCAAATAAATTACATTTCCAGACTTCAGAGCGCGCACTTTTAGATCAGTTGTTGTCGCGGTAAAGACCCCTTTCACCCAAACCACTTTCGCCACAATGTCCTTTTTTTCATCAGATTTTTTCATGGCAGGATCAATGGTAATTTTGCCAGACGGAGCCGTTTCACTCGGAGTAGTGACAGTCGGTGCTGTTCCCGGGCGGACAATGGTGGCCGGTTTTTGCACGCCAATCGCCGTATTGTTAACCGCCGCAAATACCGTCTGCCCCGACCAAGCGAGCATGAGTGTTGCTGCTGTTATCATCAAAATGTTCTTCATGTGCCTTCTCCGCTTCATCCGTGTTTCAACCCCAATTATAGCAAAATCTACGTTTCACAATGTTGACCACGAACAATCAAGAAGTTATCCGTCTTCTAACTTATTGAAAAATAAATACCACCCCATTTGACGCAGAAAACTCGAATTTTTCCCCTTTTTCAAGCCCTTGAAAAATCTAACAATCGCAAAAAAAGTTACAAAAAATCACCTAAAAAACAACGATGTTTAACGTGAAACATTAACATCGCTTATGGCGCTAACGAGAAGCAAGTAGGGTTGATAACAATACTGCTGAAGGTACTGCTATCACTACCCGATACCGCATCAATAATATCCTGCAAGTTTCCAGTCGTACCTGGGTTGTAAGAGTAATCCGTATCGCCAGGCAAGTTAGGCCCTATGATTGGATCATGGTTAATAATGGGCTGCTGAATAATCGGCGGCACGTAGATGAACGGACCACCACCTGGTGTTGGAGGAGTAGGTGGCACTGGAGGCGTTGAGCCCGCTACCAACCAACCAAAGTAGAAGAGTGGGTCATCGATATACCCTTGACGATAAGCCGTCTCAACGACCGTAAAGACCTTAGCCGAGATATCGATTTCATCGTTTACATAGTCGCCGTTGACTTGGTTAATATTGGTGAAGGTATTCAAGGTAGCCGATGATCCATCTTGGGTAGTGCCGACAAAGGTCGAGCTTAAGAATATGGTCACAGCGGAAGTGACTGAACCGTAATCCAGGATATTAGTGTTCGCTAAGTTGCCACCATTGATAGATGTCACACTACCACCATCGGCAAAGGTGAAGGTGTTATTGGCGTTGCCGCCGACTAAGTTTTGAATGTTAAGGAAGCCACCACCAATACCTGTCACGGTACCTGTATTAGCGCCTGTGATACCCCAACTGCTGACCACATTGTTACCAGTTAATGAGTTGGTACCACCCATACCATTCAAGCCACCGCCAAGCGTGCCGCCACTGAGGGCGAAATTATCATTGCCCGATGACCCGTCTAGGAATGCAAAATTGCTAAAGGTGAATGCGCCGCCCACACCCGAAACACCCGTTAATGAACCACCATTGGTAGCCGTCACTGACCAGTTTTGTGTGCCACCCGTGTCTACCGATAAGATATTATTCGTCGACCCAACGCCTGCCGTCATGGTTATATTATTGACCGATAATGCACCAGCAATGCTAAACGTATGGGTGCCGACACCACCACCATTCAATGCTAAATCTTGACCACCCGAAATACCATTCGTGAATGCAATGTTACCGGTGTTGGAAGTTAAGGTGGTGGTGGAGCCTAAGACAACGCTGCCGGTATACGTTTGATTCGCAGCGGTAGCCACACTGCTGCCATTTAGAGTGATGGTATTAGCCGTTACCGATAAACTGTTCAAAGGTGTTGCACCAACCCCGGCATTAAAGGCAGCGGTTGCGCCAACGACCGTCATATCAAAACCACCGTCGATGGTGCCATTAAAGGTAACCGCACCAGAAGTAGAATCAAAGCCAATGTTACTCGTTAACGCCAAGGCATTAGCAAACGTTTGGTTGCCCGTTGTTCGGACTTGGGAGGTATTGATCGTCGTATTGGTTGCCGTCACATTCAACGAAGACAAGCGAGTCGTGCCACCAATTAAGCCGGTCAAATTAATGCCACCCGTGCCTTGCAGGGTGAGGGCGCCATTACCATCGACTGCTCCGACCATAGTGAACGTACCACCAGTCGATGTGATTGAATTTGTCGTGCCGGTTAATAAAGTTAAGATACCGGTTAACGATGTATTACCGACGCTATCCAATGCACCATTATTTAATGTAAGTGGTTCGACAATACCCGGAACCGTTAAACGTAAAATACCATTACTGCTAACCGTCGTACCCGTACCCGTGCCACCCAAGGCATTGGCATTACCTGCAACGACCGTGCCATTATTCGCAATCGTGACCGCACCTTGGAATGTATTGGCACTAGATAAGACTAACGTACCCGTACCAATGCTGGCGATACCAGAAGAGGCGCCAGCTCCAGAGATGATACCGCTCAATGTTAAGGTGCCAGCCGAGCTAATACTGGTTGCGCTATTACCTAAGGTAATGCCACCGGTAATAGCTGAAACACCTGATGCAATTAATGCACCTGTACTTGAAATGCCTGAACCATTCAAATTAATGAGACTGGTTAAACTTGCGCTCACTAAACTCAACGCAGCACCCGATGTTACGTTCACACTGGTCGTTGCTGGATTGGTTGCAAATTGTAAAGTGCCAGCATCAATGTTAGTGGTGCCAGTATAAGCACTGTTACCATCAATGATTAAAGTGCCCGTACCTTGCTTCGTTAAATTACCAGTACCCGTCATCGAGCCACTAAAGGTGGTATTGCTAGCGTTGTTAATCGTTAAAGTATTAGCACCTAATAACACATTACCACCGGTGCCGCCGCCACCCGTAAGTGATCCGATCGTCGTGTCAAAACCATTTAAGTCAAACACAGCGCCTGCGGTATTAGCTAAAGTCACAGCAGCCGTTGTTGGCAATGCATTGGTGACACCCACTTGTAACGTACCAGCATTAATCGTCGCCGTACCGGTAAACGTATTCACACCCGATAACGTTAAGATACCAGCACCTTGTTTAATTAAATTACCTGTTAAGCTAATCACACCACTAAAGGTTGAATTACTAGCAGTACCGGTTGTTAATGAGCCGCCGTTTAAAGTGACGCTACCTGCACCTGATAAATTACCAATCGTTTCACTAAAGCCTGCTAAGTTAAAGATGCTGCCACCATTCACTGAAACATCGGATGCGTTTGGAATCACACCGGATGCGTCTAATGTTAAGGTACCAGCCGTAATAGTTGTTGCGCCGGCATAACTATTACCCGTATTACTAAAGTGCAATGTGCCCGCACCAATTTTATCAATGCCGCTAGCGCCATCAATCGCACCCGATAAGATTAACGTTGTTGCGCCGCCTACCACATTAATCGAGCTTGCCGTATCAAGAGTGATTGCGCCTGCATAAGTCAGCGAATTATTAGCTATCAATGCACCGTTACTTGCTATACCCGTACCGTTTAAGTGCAAGGAAGTAGGTGAGGCTGACATCGTGCTTGTAGTTAAACTTAAAGCTGCACCATTAGCAACCGTGACAAGTGATGGGAAGAAGATGCCAACTCCTAGACCGCCGGCACTAGTGACATTTAAAATGCCAGCATTAATCGTAATCGTGCCTGTCATTGAATTTGTACCAGCTAAAGTAAAGGTGCCGGTGCCTTGTTTGATTAAATTGCCGCCGCTATTCAGTGTACCACTGAAAGTCGTATCGCCTGTGCTGCCGGTTGTTAACGTAGCGCCACCGCTCAAGATAATGCTGCCACTAGTACCTGCAAGCGAATTAATAGTTTCATTGAAACCATTTAGATTGAAACCACCCGTACCGGTGATATTGATGTCGGTTGTATCAGGTAAAATATTATTTGCGAAAATAAATAAAGTACCGTTTGTAATATCAGTAGATCCTGAGTATGTGCTGGTCGTGAGTAAATTGACTTGTCCACCGGAAATGCCAAAGTTACCGTTACCTGTTAAAGAGTTAATACTAGTGACACCGGTTTTAGTAATATTTAAGGTGGCGCCACTAAAGAGTGTGCCGACGCCATTTAACGAAAAAGTATTAGTGCCAGTAATTTGGCTAGTCGCTAAAACAGAATAGTTATTGTTAAGGATGGCATTAAATGGGCTAACGATACTAGATTGTAAATTGCCGCCATTAAATTCTAATAATCCTGAACCAAGTCCATCGCTGGCAACACCAATTTGTAATGTGCCGGCATTAATGCGTGTGGTACCACTGTAAGCGGCATTGTTACCTGAAAGCGTTAATGTGCCAACACCGTTTTTAAATAAATTGGTGAGATTAGTGATGTCGCCACTGATTGCACTACTTGCGCCTGCATTATTAATGGTTAATGCAGATGCGCCACCATCTAATGCGCCAGCAATAATAATATCACCACCGCTGCTATTTAATTCAGTCGTTGTTGCTAAAGTTAAAGCCGCATAATTTTGTGCGCCACTGGTAAATACGGTGCTGCCATTTAATGTTGAGTTACCTGTAATCGCAACACTGGTTAACACATGTGTGCTATCACCAACACTGCCACCAAAAATCACATTACCAGAACCTGTGCTTTGTAATGCGCCTAAAGCGGTTGTTAAACCAACATCACCAGTGAATGTGACAACACCGGTGCCTGCAGCAACCGTTAAATTATGTGCGCCATCGACGGTGCCTGCAAAAGTGACCGCACCATTTGAAGTGGTGAGAACAGAGTTAGCACTTAAATCAGCATTAGCAGTGACATTAATATTACCTGTACTAGTTGTTACATTATTACCTAATACAATACGACCAGTTCCTGCTGGGTTAATATCCACATCGCCAGCACCACCTGCAGTCACGCTACCATTCACTAGAATATTTGAATTACCAATATTACCATTCAATGACACCGCGCCGGTTGCGCTAATACTGGAACCTGTTACTAATTCAATCGCAGCATTAGGGTCTGCGCCAAATGGATTACCAATTTCAAAATCAGAACCAGAAATGATTAACGTGCCGCCACTCGTCACAGAGCCCCCGGCTTGTACAATGACACCACCCACGCCGTCATTATCATTGTCACCATTTAATGTTAAATTCATGCCAGCGCTAGTGGATAATGCACCTGTCACATTAATATGACGAATGACGCTGATGACAGTGCTAGTGTTGAAGTTGATAGCACCGAGTGAAATATCAATACCATTACCATTTAAAGTCACATTACCTGCACCAATTAAAGGTGATGCATTAATAGCGACGCCACCTGATAACGTTAATATGCCGCCTGAACCCGTTGTAGAATCCAAGACACCATTTACAATTAATGCCGTTGCATCGCCTGCAGCATTATTCGCAGAAGTTAATGTGATCGCGCCACCTGTCACCGCACCAACACCTGATTGAATGCCAGCAATACCAACCGTTAATATCCGTTCAAAGGCATCCGGAGAAAGTGTGGTTAAAGAAACATTACCTGAGCGTGTTGCAATTGCGCCTGTTGTTGTTAAATTACCCGTGTTAGTGATGGTTGCATTACCCGCACCAGAACTTTGTGTGACACCGCTGACAGTTAAAGTTGCAGCGGTATTCACTAAAGTAATATCACCACTAGTCGCATTGGTTGCATTAAAACCGGTAACAGCATTTGCACCATCTAAAATGGTGCCACCGGTTGAAACTGTTGTTAATGTGCCACCGCTTACTAAACCTGCACCATTATCTGTAATGGTACCACTGGATGTTAAGTTGATCGCATTACCAGTACCAGCGGCAAGACTGCCGGTAATATCAATTGCACCGGTATTGTTAATGGTGACAGCACCAGAACCTGTTTGTGAAACACCAGTAATCGTTAATGGTGCTGCCGTGTTAAATAAAGTAATTGCACCGCCACCTGTGTTCGTGGCATTAAAGGTTGTCACGGTGTGTGCGTTATCTAAAACAGTGCCACCAACAGAAGATGTTGTTAACGCAGCACCATTAATAATATTGCCAACCGTATTCGTAATCGTGCCGCCACTGCTTAATGTAATATTGTCATTTGTTGTGGTGATACCGCTAACAGTACCCAGATCATCGGTTAAGCTAGTAATCACTAATGCAGACGTACTGGTTAATGACAATGCACCACTAACGGTTGCAGCAATATTGCCAAATGAATTATTTTGCGTGAGGTCTACTGTACTTGCAGCATCAAGATGACGAATGATTAAATCAGCCGTACTCGTTGCTAAATTGATTGCACCCGATTGCGTGATAGCACCATTAGCAGCTAAGGTTAATACACCCGTTGCAAAATCAGCTGTTGGTGTCCATGCACCAATATCCATTGCACCTGATGTTGTGCTACCGATTCTTACATTGGTGCTGCGAATCGTTGCTAATTCACTTGCTGTTAAAGATAAGTTACCCGTGCCACCGGCAAGACCAATAGTGCGACCTGTGGTGCTTGGTGTAATCAACGTTGTGGCAGCAGTGCCTGTGCTTGCAGCTGAACCGCCAATTTGTGCTGCAGCATCAATAGTCATGTTGTCTTGCGTTAAAGTAATGGTGCCAGTGCTTAATAATCTTGAATTAGCATTAAGTGTTAATGTGCCTGCGTTAGAATTCAATGTTAAGTCAGCAGTGCCGCCCGTGCTAACATTCGTGCTAGCTGCAACGCTGATGCCACCAGTATCAGTTGTAATCGAAATTGCACCATTATTCGTAGAAACACCCGTGACAAAATCATTATCAATAATTGAAAGTGCGCCGGCGTTTCTAAAGTTAAAGGCGCTTGCACTGCCAGAAACACTGGCTGTTAATGACGATACATTATTAGCAACCGTATCTAATGCGGTAGCGCCAACACTGCTGACTACTAAGTTAGTCGCAGTGACCGAGGCTGCTTGTGTAATCACGCCACTAGAATACAATCTGAAAGAAGTTGCATTTAAAATATTAATAGCGCTTGAAATAGTTAAAGTATTATTACCATAAACTCGTAACAAGTTAGCGAATGCCGTATTCAATTCAGCATTAGTTAAGCCCAATACACCAGGAGCATCCGCGCCACCGAGATCCGTTGTCGTTGTTAAAACGGTTGTCGGTGCAAAGTTAACAGTACCAGTGCTCGCAGTACTATTGCCAACTAATGTCATATGATCTGCATTATAAGTAATATCGCTAGCAGAACTTGTCACGTCACCATTCACTGTAAGTGTACTGGTAGATCCGAGAATAAGCATGACGATTTGACCAACTGAATTAATATTACCCGTGATGGTCGTGTCGCCAGTGTTATTGATGGCAACAGCTGCGCCAGGGGCGGTATTAGTGATAGCATTCGTGCTAAGCGTGCCTAAATTGATTAAGCGAATATTACCACTAGTAGTATTAGTAGCGGTAAAGCCTGTTACTTGATTAACACCCAGATCTAATAACTCTGTGCCACCCACTGAACTCGTAATTAACGTTGCACCAATAATAAAGCTACCCGAGCCTGATTCTGAAATGGTTCCAGTAGAAGTTAATGTGACATTATTACTAGCATTAGCATTTAATGCGCCAGCATTAACAATTGCTCCAGTGTTGTTAATGCTTACTGCGCCAACACCGGTTTGTGTAATTGCATTAATTGTTAAAGGTGCAGCCGTATTCACTAACGAAATCGCACCGCCACCCGTATTCGTTGCATTGAATGCGCTAACTGCATTCGCACCACCTAATGTTAAACCACCAACAGATGTCGTTGTTAATGTGCTACCTGTTGAAATTAAACCAACACCCGTTTCACTAATGACTCCAGAAGAAGTTAAGTTAACCGCATTAGCAGCACCGCCTGCAATCGTACCAGTGATACCAATCGTACCGGTGTTATTAACTGTGACTGCACCCGTACCGGTTTGTGAAATACCTGAGATGGTCAGTGCCGCTGTGTTTGCAATATTAATCACACCGGCGCCTGAGTTAGAAGCATTTAAGGTTGAGAATGCATTTGTCCCAGCGCCTGTTAAAGTGGTACCGGTGACTGATGATGTTGTTAAGGTATTTGATGTGCTGATTAAGCCGGCACCGGTTTCACTTAATGAACCAGAAGCTGTTAAATTTACAGCACTCGTGCCGCCAGCGACTGTTCCTGAAAGACTTACATTCCCAGTGTTATTAATCGTAACAGCGCCGCCACCTGTTTGACTGATACCCGTAATACCTAATGTTGCAATCGTATTAATTAAACTAATCACACCACTTGTGGAGTTAGTTGCATTAAAAGTAGTAACAGCATTAGCACCACTCAAGGTGGTGCCTGTTGCAGATGAAGTGGTTAATGTGTCTGTTGTGCTAATTAATCCTGCACCTGATTCCGATAACGCACCTGTTGAAGTTAAATTCACAGCGTTAGCAGCACCCGCAATGCTACCCGTGATACTCATGTTTCCTGTATTGTTGACAGTGATTGCACCACTTCCAGTTTGACTAATCCCAGTTATCGTTAATGGTGCAGCCGTATTTACTAAAGTAATCGCACCACCACCTGTATTAGTTGCATTAAAGCCAGTAACAGTATCACCAAAATCTAACACAGCGCCGCCGACTGTATTTAATGTTAAGGTTGATCCGGTAATCGCACCACTATCTGTGATCGCAGCGCCAGATGTTAAGCTAATGGTATTCGTTGTACTGATGTTGCTAACGTCAAATCCAGTGGCATCACGATAACTAATGGTGCCTGCTGCATTTGCAGTATCGGTGCTGTTGCGTGAACGTAAATCAATGGTTGCAAATTCATTGGCGAATGAAGAGAGTGAAATATTACCTGATGCGGCTAATGTTTTTGCTGTTAATGTGCCGCCATTGCTGCTAGCTAAGATACCTGATTGTGTTAAATTAACTTCAGTCGTTAAAATTAAATTGCGACCAACAGTAGATGCTGCCATTTGTAGTGCAGTGCTATCATAAATAGTTACATCATTGGTTGCGCCTGAGTTTGAAACCGTCACAGCGCCATTTAAGAAGTTGCTTGTGTTGCCTAAGGTTATTGAATTGCTGCCTGCTGAGAAACTTGAAGTGCTAGATGCAGTAATTGCTCCTGATTGCGTAATTGCACCTGTGTTTGCAATCACTAAGCCACCACCACCGGTTTGTGAAATACCCGTAATATTTAATGCACCCGTATTTGTTAATGATAATCCTGTGCCGCCAACATTGGTGCCGTTAAAGTTAGTAATCGTATTCGCACCATTTAACGTCATGCCGCCATTAGATGATCCAACAAAACTTGACGTATTAATTAAGCCGGCACCTGATTCACTAAGTGTTGTTGATGCTGTGAAGGTGATTGCAGGAGAAGTACCCACTACAGAACCAGTAATGTCGATCGCACCTGTATTATTAACCGTAACAACATCCCCAGCTGATTGTGTAATACCAGTGATTGCTAAAGTCGTCGCCGTATTTGTTAACGTAATGGCACCAACACTAGTGTTAGAAGCATTAAAGCCAGTGACTGTATTTGCATTACCTAATGCTGTGCCACCCACAGAAGTTGTTGTTAATGTTGCACCATTAATGATTGCCCCAACACTTTCACCAATAGTGGAATTAACAACTAACGTCACATTATCATTCGTTGTCGCAATACCATTCACGGTACCAATATCATCTGTCAAGCTTGCAACGGTTAATGCCGAATCACTGGAAATAGAGATCGCACCATTCACATTTGCAGCAACATTACTTAAGATATTGTTTTGTGTGAGTAAAACCGTGTTTGCCGCATTTGCTTGGCGAATCAATAAATTTGCGCCACTCGTTGCAAGATTCAATACACCGGTTTGTGTAATGCCACCATTCGCAGCAAGTGTTAATACGCCGGATGTTGCAAAGTTAGCGCTTGGCGTCCAAGCAGCTACTTGCATTGCACCTGATATCGCACTATCACCAATTCTGACATTCGTACTACGTATCGTTGCTAATGCATTAGTTGATAATGATAGCGCCCCCGTTGCACCATCGGCGACACCAATAGTTCTACCAATCGTGACTGGAATGATAATGGTTCTGGTGGCGAATCCTGTGCCGACACCCGTACCACCAATTTGCGCAGCTGCGTTAAATGAAATTAAATTTTGTATTAAGTTAATCGTACCAGTGCTTAATAATAATGAACCATTATTTAAGGTTAATGTACCGAGACTTGCGATATAGTTAAGTGTCCCTGAGCCTGAATTCGTTGTGATCCCGCTTGCTTGCGTAATGCTAATACCGCTGACAGTAATTGTGTTATTGGTGGTTGATATACCGGCATTCACATTGACGATAGCCGTGGTGCTAGCTAATGAAACGGTACCCGTGCCCCCCGTTACCGCGCCATTAATAGTGAGTCCACCTGTGTTTGATACTGAAATATTACCGCCACCCGATTGTGTGATACCCGTAATGGTTAATGGTGCTGCGGTATTCACAAAACTAATATCGCCACTTGTTGTATTTGTTGCATTAAAATTGCTAACAGTATTAGCGCCTGTTTTTGAAAAACCACCAACTGATGAAACGGTTAACGTTCCTGTCGTTGATAAGATACCAGCACCTGTTATCGCGCCACCACTTGTTAAATTAATAGCATTGGTGGCTGTAATGCTGTTAGCTAAGGCTAAAGCTGCTGTCGTCGTTGCAGAGAAATTCACAAGCGGTGTATTGTTGCCAACGTTACCTAAACTAATAGTACCCGCACCAGAATCTAAGCTAAGATCAAATGCACCGTTTGTTTGACCAAGTGTAATTGAGCCGCCACTGGTTGTAATGCTACTGTTACCAAGAATATCCGTTGTGCCCGTGCTAACCGCATCACCACTAGTAATAATCGTACCATTGAAAGAGGTTGAGCCAATTGTTGAAGAAAAACCACCATTAAACGTTAATGTATCGCCACCACCATTTCCTAAGAAAATACCATTAGATGCATTAAAAGCAACGTTATCGGTAAAGGTACTAGATGAGCCATTTAATAACACTGCATAAGGACCAGCTGTCACCACTAAATCTTGTAAATTAACATTACCGTTAAACGTGGTTGTACCACCATTGATGGTTAAGATATTGGTAACGCCAACCACTGAACCATTAAAAGTAAGCACGCCACCCGTTGTGCTAACCGATGGATTTGCGCCAAGCGTTACATTGTCATTATAAGTTTGCGTACCACTGGTTGCGATCGATGTTGTGTTAAGTGCCGTCGTGCCACCCGTGTTTGTCGTTAGTGATGCCGCTGCAACCGTACCCGTAATAGTCGTTGTGCCAGTTGAATTTAAATTAATAGCACCTAATGCCGTAGCACTGCCAACATTACCCGTTAATGAAATCGCACCACTACCAGTTGATATTGTTAAAGCTTGCGCAGTTGCATTGGTAATCGCTGCAAACGTCGTAGCACCATTACTGGTCGTTGTGAACGTTGTGCCTGCACCTAAATCAATGGGATTATTATAAGTTTGCGCACCGGTGGTTGTGACCGTTGCACCATTTACATTTAAATTCACGTTAGAAGTAATCGTTGTTAATGCAGAAGAATTACCAACGGTGCTTGCTAGCGTAATACTGCCCGCACCACTTAATGTTAAATTCACTGCATTATTAAGTGTACCATTTAAGGTTAAGCTGCCAGCCGATGCAATCGTGCTATCACCTGCAAAAGTGATATTACCATTCCAAGTGGATGTTCCAGTTGCACTTAATGCGCCAACACTACCTGCACCTGTACCATTTAAGCTTAAGGTGAGAGTAGGGGCGATAGCGATATTGCTTAATGCTAACGTTGCACCACTACTGACTGTCACACCAGATGTGTGCGTACCAGCGTTACCTAAACCATTCACATTGGTAATGCGTAACGTACCAGCAGAAACTAAGGTCGTACCCGTATAACTATTTGTTGTATTTAATTCAATAACACCCGTGCCTACTTTAGTAAAATTAAATCCACCACTAACTGCACCACTTAAAGTAAAGACATCGCTACCCGTTGCACCAAAACTACTATTACCAGACATTGCAATCGTGCCACTCCAAGTGTTTGAACCACTGGCATTAAATAAAGCGCCTGCGCCTGATCCCGCACCGGTTAAGGTGATTCCATTAGCAATATTTAAACCGCTACCACTAACAGCAACCGCAGCACCACTATTAACAACCACCGGTGCAGTTGTCACACCAAAAGCAGAATTATTAGCAGCAGTGACTTGGCCTGCTGTTACTGTTACACCGTTGGTGGCATTACCGAATGTATTTGTACCAGAGAGTTGTAAGATACCGTTACCGTTTTTGCTAAAACTAAATGAACTCGCACCATCATCAATCACGCCACTTAATATTAAAGTCGTGCCACTGTTTGTCACACCAATTAAACCATCATCTGAACCTAATGTGATATTACCGCTAATCGTATTTGTCGTACTGCCGGTACTATCATCAATCAATGCACCGGTGCCACCGATACCCGTTCCATTCAATGTAAAGTTATTGCTTAAGGTTAGCGCCGTACCAAGTAAATGTACCGCTGCACCGCTAACGACATCGACTTGCATTCCGCTTCCGCCTAAGGCGCTGCTATTGGTAACGCGTACTTGTCCGACTTGCGCTGTGAACGTACCAGCAAACGTGCCGTCGGTGGTGTTATTCATAATTAATAAGCCATCACCTAACTTCGTTAAAGTAACAGCGCTGTTACCTGAGACTAAACCAGAAAAAGTTAATGAACCAATTGCATCAGTAATAGTGACCGTATTACCGGTACCAAATGTTAAATGTCCAGATAAAGTATTATCGCCAGCAGTGCTTGCATCTAAAATAGCAGCACCATCACTTAAGACAACATCGTAAGGAGCATTTATACTAGAACCAAATAGTTGCAATGTTGCAGTTGATGCTAAGTTGATAGTCATCGAAAAACCACCACCCGGAGCGCCTAGCGCATCATTGTTTGCTAAAATCAATACACCATCATTTATATTCGCTACATTGGCAGATGGATCAAGCGTATTAGGTTGCGTAAAGATTAATTGACCGGCACCCGATTTATTAATGGTAAGTGTTGAAACGCCTGTTACCACTCCGTCAAAGTAAATTTGCGCACCATTAGAAACGCTTAAGTTTATAGCGCCAGACCACGTTTGCGCACCAGATAGGGAGTGTGTTGAAAAATCATTAGCGGTGCTAATGGTTGCACCATTATCAAGTAACATGGCTTGCTGTAACGTTAAACTAAAGTTACTTAACACTAGCGTACCGTTACTGGTAATTTCTAGCGAAGCAGTATTATCACCTAATGAATTGTTATCAAATACAATTAACGATCCAGCATTAATAACCGTTAATCCAGTGTAAGTATTGGCAACCGTTAAGCTTAAATTACCCGCACCGTTTTTATTTAATTGATTTAAATTACTAATCGAGGTATCTATACTGCTATTGCTAAGTGCGCTAACGGTATCAATCGTTAAATCAAAACCACCACCGTCTAAACCACTTGTGCCGAGCGCAATCACAATGTCACCCACAATACTTTGTAATTGCACCGATGCAGTTAAGTTGATGATATTTGATAATGAATAAGTTTGATTGCCACCGGTTGTTATATTGTCGGCTAAATTTAAAGTGTCGCCGGTTGCGCTAAAAGTACCATCTAAGATAATAGGATTGTTAATCGAAATCGCATTGCCTGCTGTTAAAATCAAACTACCCGCAGTTGCGTTAATATCGGCATTAATAAAAATATCATTCAACGCATCTAACGTTAATGTGGTATTACCAGACCAAGTAATTGGATCAACAACGGTAATATCACCATTGCCAGCACCACCAGAACCGCTAGCAGGTGTTGTAGTGACTAAAACATCGGTTGTATCTAATTGAGAAACTAAATTGGTGATATTAATATTGCTAGTGGCGAGAGCGCCGTCGGTTGGTTGAAAGAGGTTGACCGTTTGTGATGTATTTGTATCAGCAGCATTGCTAAGTGTAATGTCAGTTGGATCAATTAACCAAAGTCCCGTCTTACCGTGTGCTGCTTTTGTGTTAACTTGGATATTGCCGACATACAACGTACCCTTAGTTGATGTTTCTACTAAACCACCATTACCACTATCGCTTCCGCCTTGTGCGCTAATCGAACCATTAGCACGTGTTACTAAATCAGACCATAAAATAACTTTGCCACCATTACCGGCTTGCACTGCGTTTGCAAAAATGGAAGCGCCTGCTTGCATGACAACAGCATTTGCATGTGGTAATGAACCTTGACCTTGATAATCACCACCAATCAAAACATTACCGCCACCTAATTTACCACTAACATCAATAACTGAATGATCTGCTAACAAAATATTGTAACCGGTAACAGTCACATTACCGCCAATGCCTGTTAACGACGTTGCATGCAATTCACCGGCAAGACTAATGAGGCCAGCATTTTCATCCCCCGAAATGATAATGGTGCCATCTTGTTCGGCAATAGAGCGTGCTTCGACAATGCCATCCATGTTGATGACATTGTCCAAGACCCCTTGAGCTGCTTTTGCGGTTACTAACACTTTGCCACCATTGGCAGAAATGGTGCCGGTGTTTGTGATGCCTGCTGTTCCTTTTTCATCTACCTTAAAACTAATCATATCGTTGCCATTGAATTGCATCGTAAATGCTGTACCGGATGCCAACACCACTTGTCCTAGTGTTGCTTCAATGTAACCATCATTACGGACACCATTTCCAAGTAAAGCCACTAAGCCATGATTCATGGCGATAATGGTTCCTTGGTTGATGACGGGACCATCCATTGCTGAACCTTGAAAATGATAATTACCATTCAAGAAATTTTGATCAGAGATATCAGCCGTAGATGCAATTAAACCGCCTACGTTAACGTAAGCGGTTGGACCAAAGAAAATACCAGCGGGATTTACGAGTATAATTTGACCTGTTGCCGTCAACCGCCCATAGATCGAGGAGGGACCTTGAGCAGGGTTGATTCGATTGAGGGCAACGCCCCCCGCTGGTTGCTGAAAATGGGTTGCTTCATTGTGATTAATATTGAAACTATCCCAACGGATAATCGCCTGTTGAGAGGTTTGATTGACTGTCGTTTGCGTAGGAGTTTGTTGCACTGAGACATTTCCGGACACAACAGTATCCAGGACAGGATTTGCATATAAGCTAGCGGAATAACCTAGTACCGCCAACCAACATAAACAAGTCCTTACTAATTTCTTGATTAATTTAACCTCATCTTTATTCAGCAATGTCATTCATGAGTTCCCATCAGTTAACCCACTTCTTCGGAATTAGTTCTTTTTTTTATCATTTATCCCTTTTGTCCTCTTAACTATAGTTCATATATTCAACTTTTCCTGTTTTTAGGATTTTTTTTGTAGCCTGGACACGCATTTTGTGTCCGGGGTTGTTGCATCGAGAGGTATCCAGATACAACCACCCCGGACACAAAAAGCGTGTCCAGGCTACGGTCTCTCCGTCTACCTCTTTTCCCCTTCGTTCTTCCGTGAACGTACACGTACACGTTTGCGTTACCGGCTCCTTCGCTTTCGGTTCCTCTCACGCTCAAGAAAAAAGAACGTAATCCGGAAGAAACCCTCCCCCTCATCCGCCGCTAAAATCCCCCCATTTCCCCACACTTTCATCTCGACACACCCAAAAACCCACAAATCCAATTAAAATCAATAACTTACAAACCACCATTTAACTCCATTCCCCCGTATCCCCCTCCCATCCCATATAAATCAACAACTTAAAACCACACTAACCCCTTGATTCTCCCAACCATTCCCCCGTAAAGTAGAACCTCAGCCCCAACGGATTCGAGGCAGAGTCACATGACCAAACGCCCCCCCATCATCGTCGGCTTGCTCTTCATGCTTACCGCCTTATGGCTTATCTTCACCCCGAACAAACCCATCAGGCATTTCTTAGCCCGACTTGAAAATATCGGTTACGATCTCCAACTCCGAGCGCACACCATCACCGCCAAACCGTTGCCGCCCGAAAGCCCAGTGGTGATTGTCGACATCGATGACAAAAGTATTCACGCCGAAGGTCGTTGGCCCTGGTCTAGGGCGACCCTTGCTAAGTTGATCCAAAAGATGAAAGACCAGGGGGCAGTCGTTATTGCCTTCGATATTTTTTTCCCGGAACCCCAAGAGAATATTGCCGATGAAGTGGCCAAAGTATTAAACGAACACAACCTGTTGAATAACCCAGTAAAATCAATGCTTTATAATAATGCAGCTCTGTTCGATGATGATGATAAATTCATCACCAGCATGAAAGACGTGCAAGTCGTTCTTTCTTATACCTTTTTACCGCGCCCAGAAACACATAACTTATTACCGCTGCCTTTATTACAAATCGGATCAGGCGAATCTAAACGGTTAGATTTAACCAAAGCGGAAGGTTATATCAGCAACATCCCAATCATCCAAAAAGCGGCATCCGCAAGTGGCTTTATTAATATCTTCCCTGATGACGATGGCATCGTCCGCCGCGTTCCCCTTTTAATGGAATACAAAGACGGCATTTACCCATCCTTAGCCCTACAAGCCGTCTTAAGCTTTTTGGGGACGAGTAAAGTCGAGTTGGTCGCGCCTGGCTATTTGAATGAACAAAGGTTAGAGGGGGTGAGGTTAGGCAATTACATTATCCCAACCGATGAAAGTGGCAATGTCTATATTCCCTTTATTGGCCGCAGTTACAGTTTTCCGTATTTCTCAGCCGTCGATATTTTACAAGATCGTATTCCGAAAGATTCACTATTAGGTAAAATCGTTTTTGTAGGCACATCAGCAACCGGTCTTGGCGACTTACAACCCGCCTCTGTTCAAAACCCATTTCCAGGGGTTGAAATTCAAGCCTCTGTCAGTAACGGTATTTTGCTGAAACAATTTTCCTATAAGCCAGCCTGGACACTAGGCGCTGATGCCATTCTTACTTTTATTTTAGGCATTTTAGCCGCGATGATTTTCCCTTATTTGGGGCCTCGCATCTTAGCGCTGATTTTATTGTTTTTCCCAATACTCATTTTGTATGTTAACGGCTACATTTGGCGACAAACCGGATTAATTTTATCATTTCTAACGCCGATGATTATGGTGTTATTAATCGCTATATTTAACTTATTATATGGTTATGTGTTTGAAACTAGACGTCGTGAACAATTGAAAAAAATGTTCGGCCAATATGTGCCGGAAAAACATATTAACGAAATGTTGCGCTCAAAAGACACCTTTAGCTTGCACGGTGAAAGTAAAGATATGACAGTGATGTTTGCTGATATTCGTAATTTTACAACCATTGCCGAAGGCATGGCAGCAACGGATATTGTCGATATGTTAAATACTTATTTCACACCGATGACTGAAATTATTCACCAATCCTTCGGTACCGTTGATAAATACATTGGTGATTTAATCATGGCATTTTGGGGTGCACCGCTTAATGATAATTCACATGCAACACATGCCATTCAAGCAGCGTTAAATATGCAAGCGAAATTAGCGCAATTACGCGGCATGCCAAGCAACAACCAGTGGCCTGAAATCATCATGGGCATTGGTATTAATAGCGGTAAAATGAATGTCGGTGATATGGGTTCACAATTCCGTCGCAACTACACGGTATTAGGCGATGCCGTTAATTTAGCATCTCGCATTGAAAGTCTGACAAAATTTTATAACGTGCATATTCTCATTACTGAAAACACGCAAAAAGATCAACCAGGATTTGTTTTCCGCAAAATTGATCGCGTGCAAGTAAAAGGGCGGGCAGAGGGTATCGATTTATATGAAGTGATTTGTCGCCAAGATGCACTAACCAGCGAACAAGCAGAAGAATTACACGAATACCACACAGCACTCAATTACTATCAAAACCGACAATTCAAAGAAGCGCATGTGTTATTTGAAAATCTAACGAAACGATCTCCGCACATTAAAATTTATGGCATTTATTTAACCCGAACCCAAGAATTCATAGAAACGCCACCACCAGATTCATGGGATGGAATATTCACTCACGCTCATAAATAGCCTGGACACGCTTTTTGTGTCCGGGTTTGTTGTATCGAGAGGTGTCCAGATGCTAACCGCCCCCGGACACAAAAAGCGTGTCCAGGCTACTATACCTTCGGCCGCGTAAACGCAACCCCACCTGCCGCCTGCTTCCTAATTTTCTGCACAAACAACACATCCCGCGACTTATAATACGCAAAACTTCCCGTATCCATTTTCGCTTGAATCGCCTTAACAACCGCAAAACCACCCAAAGTAAATATCACCGCAAAAATATGCTGTATACGAGTCAATTCGAAAGGTGTTGCATTTTTAAGTAAAACATCGAGTTTGGCTTCAAACTGAGTATGAAAATCTGTGAATTTTTTATGAGGCGATGCCATTAAATCATACGTTAATTGATTTTTAAGTGTCATTAATAATTGAAGTTTCACACGATTATCGTTTACCCATGTGTCTAATCCAGCGTAGGGCTTTTTAATTTTTGCGCATCCTAGTTTTGTAAGATAATTCCAGTACTGCTGACACGCTTTCTCTAATTCAATAATAGCATCCGATGCACTTAAAAAATGATTCAATTTAGCAAGATCAGCTCTTTTAAGTTTTTCTTTCGCTAAGTCAAAAGGCGTATGACGTCCTTGTTTATCATTTAAAGTAGGGCGACGCCATTTTTCAGGGTAGAGTTGTAATATGGCAATCATATTGTCAACATCCGGTTTGCCTTTGCCAATGTAGCGAGTGCTAACCAATGGCCATATCAAGCTTTTATTAAGTGTGTTGTGATGTTCATTTTGAAAAAGAAAAGAGTTAATGATATCTCGGTGGTCGTCCTTCGGAAAATAGGATAATACATTATTAAATAAGGCATGATGGAATAGGCTATTAGCTAAAATATTAATTCTGCCATCGTCATTTGTAAAAGCCAAAATACGCTCGGCAGCGTCTTGTTCATATAAGCTATGAACAAATTTAAACATATTAAAGCCACTTTGTTGGAATTGAATTGATAATTGTAATAGAGAATTTTTTAAATCAGTTTCATCACTCTTGAGGCGTGCATTTAAGATATATTGCGGGCAAAATGTTAAAACACACTTTAGAACATCTAATCTTCCATTAACAACTGCTTCTTGCAAAATGGTTTTGCCATCAAAAACAATTTTAAAAATCTCATTCAAGCAATCTTTGGCTTTCAGTGCTTCAAAAAGTGATTCAACGGTCGATGCATCTTTTATTAACCACATTAATAACAGGCTATCAGTGGTATCTTCATTGAGTATCTTAAGCACATCATCTTTAGATAATGGCGTGATGCTGGCTTGCAATTTATCGATTTGGCCAAGATTTAAAGCATTTTTAAATTCTTTTATTAATTTTTCTCGTGTTTTTTGTTCTGGTAATTCACGTGGCGTCATATTGTGCACTCAATTTGGTTTATTTTATCTTATTTTATACAGTAATGATTAAGGTAACATTAACAGCATTTTTTTATTATTTAAGATAAATTTAAGCTCTTATCGGTATAATTAACTAAGTCATTCAGTGATAAACAAATAATATGCACAGAAAATTTGCCTTCAGAGTAAGACCAAACAGCATGATTAACGTTTATCAAGCAGATAAAGGTTGGCAATTTATCTTTAATGCGCTACATCCAAAGATTAGCCATAAAGAAAAAAAGCGGCAATTAGAGCGAATCAGTCGCATTTTTAATGCCGTGTTTGATGGCAACATTGCAATGCTTGCGAAAGAAAAACCTCATGCGATTGAATTGCTTTATTTGCCCATGGATTCATCAGGCAATACGGCGATTTTGTATGCACAAAATCATAAAAAACAAAACTTATTAGATTATATTTACTCCTGCATCATGCCTTGTCGCTCAGACGATGATGATAACGATACAAAGGAAAACAAATCGCTTTGGGAAGTCTCTGAATTACCAGATGAATATTTCAATCGTCCTGCCGCTTTTTTACCGCAAGCCGATACGCTACACGCAGCCAATGCCAAATTAAAATGGTCAATTGCTACTCGCCAACCGCAATCTCAGTGTTTGAAATGGATGCCGGAATTAACATGGCCAAATGATGAAGCATTTGATAAGAAGTCATACCACGATATTTTAGAAGTCGCAGCGCAAGTGGGTAATCAAGAGATAGTGACTTTAATTGCCGATGCCTGGAATAGTCGTACGAATAAAACCTTCGCTGGCCGTTATGAAGTTGCCATGCAGTATGCAGCCTATTTTGGCCATCTGGATATTTTTAAATATCTGCTAGAGATTGTAGAATCACTGCCATACTCAGATCTAAATTACTCCATGTTGTGTCGCATCAAAAAGTATGCAATCGATACCGCTATTCAACACAATTGCTTACCATTGCTAAAAATGGTGGATAGTTATTTGTTTTATTATTACAACGATACTAGCAAAAATAATCATCCAGTTTGTTTGTCTGCGAAGTATCACTACGTGGAGATGCTAAAATATTTACTAACCATCAACCCAGAGTGGGGTAGAGCAAGAGAAGCCAACGGCAATTATCCTATTATTGATGCATTTCTAAAGCATGATTTTGCTATCGTAAAAATGTTCATTCCGTATTTTGATATAGCTGTTTTGCAACAATTATCACTGCAGTGCAATGAAGATCAAGTGATTAGTTTCTGTAAATTACTACCAAAAACATATATTGATCAATCCGATGATGAGGGGGTTGAAAAAAACATTTTTGATGATAAAGCAAAGCTATATCTACTCAATCAGGCAAGTAGTGAGGGCAAATTAAAGATAGTAAAATATTTATTACATGAAAATCCCGCATTATTGAATATGAAAAATTCAGAAGGTCTTTCTTCTCTTAAAATAAGCCTATTAAGTAATCAGCAAGCGATCAGTAAATACTTATTAGAACGAAAAGCAACGATAGATAAAGAGGATGAGAAGGCTTATAAATTGTATTGCTATATTGTTAATCGCGAAAAAGATAAAAGAGATTATTTCCATAAAATAACAATATTTGGCCGTGTCATATTTGCTTTCGGTGGTTGCTCGCGTGAAGAGAAATTATCTGCCGCTAAAAAACTAATGTCTCAATATGCAAAACCAGGTTTAACGCCATTTTTTTCAGCACGTGAAATTAAAGCATTAAACCAAGGCCGCTTAGGTAAAATTAAAAATTATTGATACAGTGTATCTAATGCTTCAAATTGCTGACTTTTAGGGTTGAAGCAAATCACTTGTCCAAGACTAATATCAAAAAACCACAAATGAATCACCAGTGCGCCTTTTTCAACGCTTTCTTTAATCCAAGGAAAGGTGAGGCAATTAGCATGCGATTGATGTAATGCTAATTTAGCAAATTCATCCGCGTTATCATGATGTTCGTGAGATTTAATGACTGAAACCCAGTTAGAAATAAAATCATCAGTATGTAATTGATATTCATTTAAGAGCGCTTGAATGCCGCCGCATTGGCTATGACCTAGCAAGATTAAATGCCGCACTTTTAAATAGCAAACACCAAATTCTAAGGCCGCACTAGTACCATGATGGCCAACGTCTTTTTCAAAGGGTGGAATAATATTGGCAACGTTGCGTACCACAAATAAGTCACCTGGATCGCATTGCAAAATTAAAGCAGGGTCAACCCGAGAATCACAACAAGCAACCATCATCACTTCCGGTTTTTGTCCATAATGTGACAATAATTTCATAACGGAGCGATTGCCATGTGCGTATTTCTTACGAAAAGCTTGGTAACCTTTTAATAGCTTTTTCATATGAATCTCCAATTAATTCTTTCCTCTTTTAATGCGTCTGTCAGGTACATCTTCTTGTTGTACCGTTAACGCTATTTGCAACATTGTCTCAACATGTCTTTCAAAATTTCTAAAGCTGGGAACAGGCTTTAGTTGATACTTTTTGGCATGCTCAACATGCTCAATAAATGCTTGCGCCGCCACTTTTGCGATTGTCCCATCAACACCGCGCCATTTTAAAAACATTACTAACTCAGTGCAACTATAAGGCGCTAAATAATTTTTGGCTAATTGTTCTTCCAATTCCGTACTAAGTGATGCGCGTCCGGCTAAATCTCGGCCATTTTGCATAATAAAACTGATAGCGCCGGGCGTGTCGGGCCTTTTGCCGTTTAAGCGTTTACCATTCATTGAGTAAACAAATGGATCATCAATTTCAACTGCGCAATTAAATTCATCAAATAGCATAATCACGCCATTTTTAGTAGCCTCAGATTTGGCGCGATCTTTTTCAGCTTTTGGCATATTAGCAGGAATGCGAATAAAAGTCTTTTCCCCTGTGATCGCTGCCGGTAAATGAATTTCTCTATATCCACGGCTGACTAATTTTGCAATCATCATTTCAGATTTGCCAATGCCGGGCTCTCCTTCAAGTGCTAAACCAGATTGCCCACCAAATAATTGTTGTTCGTTCATTTCGCCATGTTGAGAAAAACGTGCTTCATGTAATGCAATAAAATCATCTATTATTTCGCAAGTGTTTTTCCTAGAAGGGAGAACAATATAGTTGCCAATACGCTCAACAGTTTGATTGTTGCTCGTAACATTATTGTTTGGACAATGCGTTGCAATAAACTGTTTTATGTCAGGCGAGTTAACCAAAGTCGGATGCAATAATTTTAAATAATGAAATAAAGTATTAAAAAATGGCTGATTCGGCTTTTTGGCAATATTGTTTGCTGCTAATAAGGCAATCATTTGTAAAGCAAGCGGTGTTAAATCAGAATAATTTGAAACATCTTTCGCAATACAATATATTTCAATCAGAAATTTTGACGCATTCAAGGCATCTGCCTCACATAATTTATTTTCGAAAATCGGCATCAATAATTCAACATAAATATATTCTAAAGTGAATTCATCGACCACAATCGAATTGCCGTGCAAATCAAATATTGAAGCTAATTTGCCATTAGCAGATCTTGGTGCATTTTTATCAATAAAAACCACTTTATGATTGTTGCATGGGTATGTAATGCCTTGATCAGTAATAGTTGGTGGATCTTGATAAAGATCATTAAAAATATCACTCGGAAAATCATAAGCATTGGTTACAATAAATATTTTACGGGCATCTGATTTATCAGTTAAAAATGTTTTAAACTCATCCTTACCAGTATATAAGACCGTATTAAAGCAAGATAATAATTTTCCAATTAAAATGCGCTTAAGTAAAAAGTTCGTACCACCTAAAAATACGGTCGGCTCATCATTCAAAATCGCATACATTTTATTAAATTGGTTTTGGATGAATGTGTTAGCAGACGCTTTATCTGATTCAAGATCAAAAATAGGCATTTTTTCACGTTGAGAAGGTTTCACTGTTTGATTTTTAAAGCCAAGCCAAGGGTCATTGATGGTACTATTTGGTGCCATTCTAGCAGCGAAGCTAACAATGCTATGTATTTTAGCAATTTCAGCATTTTGCATTTCGCTAGTAACTGCGTTAACTAAATCAGGTAAAAATTGCTGTCCTAAAATGACTTTTTTATCTGCGAGCGTTTGCGTAAAAATATTGATTGGCAGAGCATCAAAATACCGGCATGGTGCATTTGCTAGTATACAGACCAATCCTTGTGCTTGTGCTGATGTGAAACGATTAAATAATAATGGCATCAAGCCTTCTGCGTGCTGATTGGTGAAGTTACCGTATAGCATGATATTTTCATTGTTAGCAATCGCGCGTAATAATGCGCCTTCTTTTTGAGTAAATTGCAAGAAACCTTCTTCAATATTGGTTTCACAATGTGTGCGCATGAGTAAATCAGCAATATCAATGGCGTCTACGTTAATATGCACCCATTTTCTATTTTGATAGTCTGGATTTCTCATTTCAGCATCGCAGTCATCGGTTATAATGATAGCAGTGTGTTTTTGTTCAATGAAAATGTCATTATTGGTGGTTTCGGTTTTCATTTTTATGCCATGAGCCTTAAAGACATTGGGCAAATCAATATTAACGGCAAAATATAACTTAACGGTTACATTTTGCTGGCAGCAAACGTGTAAAAATTCAGCCCAATCATCCTCTGAAAGATAACCCATGACATTAACGATTAATGTATCATTGGCGTGTTGGTAAATCACACCGGGAACCATATCAATAGTGGATTCATCGAAATCATAAATTTTTGATTCATGAAATTCATTTAAATAAGTGCTATTCATCGTGACACCATTTTCATGAAGTCCCGAATAACAATCGACTACTTTAAGTAAAGCTTGCCAATCATAGCCAGAAGAACGTACGAATTGCGCATTACTGATATCCCACTCACCATGTGCCGTTTTGATTTTACCAAGCGTTAAGGCCTGACGCCAAAAATACGTAAATTCACTATCCCAGTGACCATTTCGAATTTCAATTACTTTGCCAGAAGCCAACGCAGCATCTAACATGCCGGTGCCTAACGTCAAAACTTTTTTATTGATTACCCATCCGCCTAATAATCGTTTTTCAAAAAGATTGGAATTAAAGAAATCCATAACAAAAGTATCCGAATCATCATCTTTGTCTTTTTCTGGAATGGTTTTGATGTGGTTACCAAGCTTTTCCATATTGGGATGAGGCTCAATAACATCATGATAACGAGTATAAAAATCACCTTCGCGATAACTGATATCATTAGTGATGCCGATGACAACGATATTATCAGGTAGGTTGATGCCTTCAACATGACGAATTTTATCAGTGATCGTATTGGTATTTACAATATCATTTGTCAGAAAATTCAGAAAATTAATAATGATGATGCAAGTTTCGCCATGGGTTTTTGCATTGTTTATAAAATTGAATAATCTGCCGCCCGGGCCTTTTTTAAGGCGGCCCATTTTATTTTCACATTCTAAATAATTACCCAAACAAGATAATTGATGAGGGCTGTCAATATACAGAAAGGGTTTTGAAGTGGATTGACAGTATTTCTGTAAAATAATACTTAAATTATTTTGAGAATAGGTGGATTTCGCCTCGATCAATAATTTATTTTGCTTGCCAGATGTCAAAAATTGACAAAATGCATTTTTATCTTGCATGTTGGATTCATTGGCAGCCCAGGTTTGAAAAGTCTTTATAACAGGTGTTAATTGATTTGAAATTTCTGCATAAAGTAAAATAATGCGAAAATCTTCGAGTAGCGGTGTCAGCGTGCTATGATTATTGACATTAAATAATTTTAATATATTTTCAAAAGTGTGATGTCTTTCGAATGGCGTTAAATTTTCAGCACTTTTTCGTAGCGTTTCAATATAATCAGGATAATGAGCAACATACAAGCATAGCAGATTAATCCCCAAATTTTGAAGCAGTTGATTGTCTGAATTAATAGCAATAATCCATGCTGGTTCTTCACTATGTCGTAGCAAAATACCGTTTAAAGCGTCCTTTTCAAACGTCATTGGGATTAAAAGTTGAAGTTGCTGTTGTAAATGCGCTTTTTCACCCGGATTGCTCATTTGATCAAATAAAATTAGGCCGCCTTCTGCAATAAATTCATTGGGATTTTCTATATTGCTTCTTGCTAAAGTTTGCGTATCGTTCACGCATATCAGTACACCTAGAATTTCTCTTAAAACACTAGCTAAGGCTGTTGATTCTACTCGTTCCTCGCCTGCTTCAGCATTAGGATCTAGCACCAACCACGGCTTAGATACGTGATCTCTTTTAACGCCAATGGTATGCCAGGGGTTTGAAACGTAAAAGTTTCCGATTCTGCCTGTGAAGAAAGTATCAACATCCTTGCCGAGATAACGATTGTGTTGGTTGATAATATTAGAGACATTAATATGATTTTTTCGCGCCGACATTTTTTTAAATAAATCTTCGAGCGTTGGCGTTAGATTTTGCAATGTGCCATCCCATTGCTTAGTTTTATTGACTAGTTCTATCCATTCGTCAAGTGATGTAGTTAAAAACAAATGACTAATATATTCACAAATTCCACCTATCATTTTTTCAATGAAGGCAACATCTCTATTCTTTAATGTCATGTATTGACTGCATTGATGAATAATCATGTCTTGATTCATTGAGAATTTTGTGATGTCATAAAAAAATTGATAGGGTTCATGTCGCAATTTGCATTGCAAAAAATATTTCCTATTATGTTTCTGTCTAAAAAAGGTAGCGTTAGTAGCGGCACTCAAAGGTACATGTGGCGATTTAATTTTTTTGGGGGATGCCAGCATTGCTTTGGTGTTAGGTGTAGCAGGTGAGGCGGGCGATGCCGGCTGACGCTCGCCAATGAGATAAGTATTGGGTAAATGATTTTTCAGTTGTTCAGTTATTGAATTGGGGTTTAAGTGAGTCTTAAATTGCAACATAAACAACTGAGGCAATGTTTTTAAATGATTCAACAGTAATGCTGTTACCTTGCAATCAATCGATAAAATTTTTAATCCAGGGCTCGCGCTTGTAATATTCTTTAAAACAAGCTCTGAACCAATTCTTGAATAATATATCAAAGATAGATTTGGCAAATTAAAGTTTAAAGGCAGAGCGACAGACTCTCTTTGTAGTGCTAAATCCTGTATACTTAATTTTTGCAAATTAGGTGCAGCATGCAGCATTTGATAAAATGTGCCTGCCTCCATTTCGGAATTCATAAAAGTAAGGCTAGTTAAATTTGGCATACTAGGTGAAATAGTATTGGCTTCAAGAATGATATTAATCAGGGTTAAGGTTTTTAATTTCTGTAGGGCTGTTAGCAGCTGATTAAAATATTCGGCAATTATTTCGCAATCATTCAATTCTAAAGACTTTAATTCTGTCCATCCACAAAAAATTTTCGCAGTTTCAGCTGTAAAATCTAAATCTTCAAATATGGCAAAAGTGATATTTGGCGCATTCAAGCTCAGAAATTCCAAAATACCAACAGGTAGTTGCGAATGACAAATGATTTTTTTAAGTCGCCTGTTAATTTTAATGTTAATGTATTTATCTTCTGGTATCTCACCTGAAAATGTTACGCCATCTAAAATGGTAAGCGAATTTAAATGACAGCATTGATCAATCAAGAAAACAAAATTTTCTATACTAATTTCGCATTTTTCAATGATTAATTTTTTCATTTTTGAAAAATCGATGCCGTCAAAAATGCCAGGTGTTTTAAGATTTGCTTTGTTTATTTTCAATGTTTCTAATTGATTGGATTGTTGTAATATACTTTTTAATGATTCATCGGATGCATTTATTTTTTCGATAAAAAGTAAATGTAATTTAGGAAAATATCGGTTTTTGGGTAAAGTACATTCAAATTTAATGTTTTGATTTTCTCCGCCAATAGACATTCTCTCTAAATCTGGCATCATGTCACCGATTGCCTCAAGGGTTCCGGTATTGATGTCGGTATTTCGAATGATAACACTCGTGATAGTTGATTTAGTATTCGGTTTATGTTTGCAGTTAATATTCACGCCATTAAGTTCTAAGATTCGAATTTCGCTAGCTGTTTTTAATATGGTTTCAATTCGTAACGGTTTGTGTGTTGTTGACGGCGGATTTTTTGATGGATAATATTCATCATTCAGATTATTGCTATTTGCCGAAATGTATAATTCATTGATGGCATGTAAGTCGTTAACATTGAAGACGGTGTTATCTTCAACAAACGTTCCCTTTTCAATTAGTTTGTCAATTTGGTGAAGCGTTAATTTTGCTTTGGTATAAGAGTGATCGCAAGTCAGCGTTGGAAATTCGCTCGCGATTCGTTGAAATTCCTGATTTTCATTTCTACTAAATGTGCTATGTGTCAGTGTGTTGTAACCGCGACCTTCATTGACGATATCATGTATAAGGTATATTTTTTCTTCATATGTTAAATGTTGAAAACTTTCTACCTCTATACTTAAATGCGAGTCTTTTGCTGGTGTAATATTCTCTTTTTCAAATCGATTTAATTGAAAGCGATCTAGTGAAGCGAATTCTTTATGGTCTAATATGAGGAATTCTTCTTTTTCAGGTATCAATCCTTGCTTTATTAATCTTGCTAATTCAGCATGAGTTGTAACGGGAATGTTTGCTGTTTTTTCAGTAAATAATTCAGGTAGATTTTCAATTAATAGAGGAGAGAAAGCTATTTGCTTGTATTCGTCCGCGGTCACAACAAGAATGTTAAAACCCTGCTTTAGCAGTAATTCTATTTGAATATAGCGATTATCAAATTTTCTACCTCGCCATGTTTTTGCTGACCAATCGGCAAACACGATCACTTTTTTTTCTAACGTTTGCCCGCGACTAATAAATGCAGGTTTTCCAGCGACGAGTTTGTCCACGTCAAATGGACCTCGACCGCTGCGCGTATAAGTAACCCCTTGCCCACTCGCTTCATTGTTATAATAATGTCTTGGAAACATGGCTCAACCACACTGAAAAAATAGCCGCCAATAATGCCATAACTGATCAATTATTGCCACAAAAAGTGACTGCATCGAATTCTTTGCTTTTGGTGGACATTATCACTTACATTTCTTGGAATGCTTTGCGACTGAAAAGTCATTTTTTTACTTTATAATCATAATGTTAATGTTGCAAAAAATCGGACATTTCATCCGGAGTAGCCTGGACACGCTTTTTGTGTCCGGGGTTGTTGTATACAGGTGTCGTTTCTCGGCTCGACTGCGGGGTCCAGATACAACAACCCCGGACACAAAAAGCGTGTCCAGGCTACAATTTTTTTGGAGAATACGAAATGAAATGCCGGAGAGGTGAATCGAACACCCGACCTACTGATTACGAATCAGTTGCTCTACCAACTGAGCTACCCCGGCAGTTGAAGGTGAGAGTATAAATAAAATATAAAGACTTTAATATTATTTATTTAGATTAATTAATTTGCATATCAGGGTAGCGGCATGGGTTGTCGTCACCTGTTGCCATATCTTGATCGCAATAATGTTCAATGTAGTGATTTCTGCGTCCCGGCCTGTCTGCGTGATATTGCGTGGTATGTTGGGTGTGAAATTTGCAATGATGACCTTTGCAATTAATTGTGGTTATATTTGGTACAATTGCATTGCATTCGAGGTAGTATTCAGCGCTGACGGCTGGTGCTAATAAAAAAAGTAAGATGAAAAACGCAAAGCGCCCGCTCATACCGCTCTCCTCATTTTTTCTTATACCTTTATTATATCAGAGTGCTCGGCATTGAATACAATTTCTATCCAGGGTAGACTAAATTTAAGGCATATCAAGGAAGAGTATGCAAAACAGTATCGAAAACGTTAGTTTCAAACATCCGACACCTGACCAATTTCCGTTAATTTATGGTTGGTTTGCAAAACCCCATGTAAGTGATTTTTTCGATGACCCAGAAGTTGCGCGCTACATTCCCGATTTACAAAATTATTTCGCCGGTAAAGATTATTTTTTAACGCCATGGCTTGCCTATTATTTAGAAACACCTTTTGCCTACATCATGACAGCAGAAGTAAAAAAAAGAGATCCAGGCTTATGGTCAAAATGGCGGGAGAAAAAAGGTAAAACGTATTCCATGGATTTATTAATTGGTGAAGATGAATTTTTAGGTAAAGGCATGTCACATTTATTGATTAAAAAATTCATCACCGAAAATTTTAAACACGCCGCTGCCTTTTTAATTGATCCAGAACTTAGAAATTTACACGCCATCCACGTTTACGAAAAAGCAGGCTTTGTCATCGTCGATGAATTCAAAGGTGAGCACGACCGCTTCGCCGGCATCCCGCACATCATGATGAAATTGGTTTTATAGTGTCATCACGGAAAAATATCACCCAAAATTCCGCCACCCACTTTTTTTCAGAATCAAATCCGCCTCACAAACCTCCACAAATTTTTCCTCCGTGCTTTTCCAAAACGCATACGTATTAAATCGTATCTTACTATCCACCGCCCGATAAATCGCATACCCACCCAATGTCGGAACCGATGCCAAAACATGCCCAAGAATATGCAATACTTTTTTAATGAAAGCGCGAGTCGATTTATCTTCATCCTGCTTTAAAATAGGTTTAATGATAGGAAATAATTCCCTAAATTCTCGCAATTTTTGACTGGAAGAACAGTTAGCTTGCAACCCTTGGTAGAGTCGCGCCACTTGATTCATTTTAACTAAAAGAGCAGTATATTTTTCATCTTTTATATCAAAAAGAATTTTTGAGAGATTATTCGTTGGTTCATCATTTTTGATTTCCATGAAAGCCGCTAAATTATCTTTAGTCATTATTTTATTTTTAAGCAACACAGAAAACATTTTTTGATGTAAATCGCGCCAATACCAACGACAAGCGCGATCCAACTCTAAAACATAATCCGTTTTGCAGAGCATATTATAACGTTTTGACTGCTGTAGGTACTTTGTTAGCGTTGTATCATTATAACCATCTTGATATGCATTACGATTTAAGTGGCTTATACGTTTTCTTTCAGGTAATAAACCAAGAAAATTTTCAATGTGGCTGCTGTCATTAACAGGTTCTGGTTGGTATGCGCTGATGAAGGCTTGCACGGTGGTTTGATGCAAAGCATTTCTTTTTTCCAGCACGCTCACGCGTTTTTCAGGAGGTAGTTGTGCTAAGATATTTGAAAAAACATTAGGGAAGTATAACATTATATCAAGTGTCGTTTGATTGTCATGAAGATCAGCATGCAATAATTTAATTTTTTCATCATCTGTTAAAAAGCTAAATATCATTTCCATTTTTCCATGATAAAATAAAGCCTCAGCTTTAATTTTGAGGAGTCGTAATATTAAGGCAAGGCGCTTATCAGGATCTGTCACTTCGAGTAATCTTTTGATAACGCTAAAGGTTGCAAAAGTCGCGTAAAGAAAAGGTGATCTGACTTTATGTGCTAACGCCAATTGCAAATCATTCGGTGTAAAGAGCGCAATAAATTTTTCCATTATAACTACATTGCTATGTTTAACGGCTGTAGCCAAAAAATGAAAATCATCTGTTGGTTGCAGAAAATCATTAACCTTGTTCGCGGTCACAATTATTTGCCAAATCAAGTCAAACTTTCGTAGGCATTTGGATGCGATTGCGGCATCCAGTAAATATCGCAATACATCACTGTTTAACCACGCTGCGATTTCACCAGCAGAAAATAATTTTAAAAATTGTTCAACAACAATAAGTGGGCGCTTTTTTATAATCTTAACTAGTGTTTTAGGGAAATAAGTGGGATGTAAAAGATATGCTTTTAATTTTTCAATATCAATTTTTGATAAGAATAATATAATTTCAGGCGAATCAGTTTTAAGAACATATTTCATCATCAATTCGTTAAAAGTTTTACCCTTATCCTGACTCAATTCAATCTCTTCATAAGAAGTAAATAAGACATTGTCAAATTCATCCGATGTCAATAATTTTTGTAATTGGGGTAGGCATTTAAGTTGAAATTCAAAAGCCTCAGTTAATTTATCTGCCATGATATTTTTGTAAATAGGATAACGTTTAACAGGTGTAATGAATGTTAATAATGTGCAAAATAAATCAGTATCATTGCTTTTTAATGCCAGGTGAAAAAGGTAATAATTATTTATTTTCAATAAATTTTCTATATGTTCTGGCGCGATAACCTTTAGTATCGGTAGGATAAAAGATCGAGCCACAGGGTTATTTTCATCTTCTTCCAAAAAGTCATTCCGGTCTATCTTTTGCGATCGAATACCAGAGATTGCTAATTGGTGAAAACGATCCTTTTCAGGGTATTGCTGTAATAGTGCTGCTAACAAGGGTCCGTTATTACATGTAATCGCTTCTTTAAAAATATTTTTACGAATCAATAATAATTGCTTAAACCATTTTTTTCCCATCAAATCAAAAAAAATGTTTACTTGCAGATTATTCGCATTGTTTGCAACAAAACAATCGATCATGTCTTTTGTTTCTAGTGCGAGTTTCTTATCTTTTTCTGTGTAACGTTCAAAATAGGCTTTTGCAAACATCGGACAACTGGTTTCAAACACAAATTTGACGCAGCTCGTTATGCCCCCAAATATTTCTGGATGTTGGTATAAAACGGCGGCGAAAGCTTGTTTTTGTAAAGGTGAAATCAAGTCGTTTTCGAAGTATTCATGCAAATCATCGGGAAACTCGAAAATGGTCACTTGCGTAAAATACAATTTATATAAATCAGTTGGAATCGTTATTAGTAAGTCAATAAATGCTTCGCTATCGCCAAGCACATAATTTTTCAATATAGCAGCACTTATCTTTTCCGGTAATACTTGGTTGTGGTTTTGTCCTGGGTGATTCAAGTTGACTTTATGATAATAACGTCTAATTTCTATGATGCGTTCTTTGGTCAATGATGGTAAGGTATCTAATGTTTCATTATTTTGACTATTTTGTATAACATAACTAGCATTGTCCGCTGCTGTTTCAATGCAGTCATGGTCTTCCATAATATCTCTATTAATAATTTGATCGATTGTTTTTGATGTTGCATCATAACCTTTAAGTGCTAATACTTTGATCCGCAACTCACTTGGCAAATCTTTTAAATACACTAAAAATCTACCAACAGGCTTCGTTGCTTTTTCTGTGAATTCATCATCTGTGCGTTGTTCGCCGTGTAATCGTAATCCGTAAATTAATTCCATGATGGCAGTGCGCGGAGTCTTGCCACCTTTTTCAACTAAATTAATATCTTTTTCCAATCTTTCGTAATCATCATTATGCGTATAAATGGCAGCTGCTAAGCGCGGAAAATTTGTTGTCACTGCGGCATAAAATTTTTGATGCATTGCAAAAGTAAAAAATTGCATTTGTTGCAGATCAAATACGGTGTCTTGGTGGCAACTAAATTGTTGCAATGAAGCAAGTTTTAAAGGAGTATTTTCAAAGGCAGAAGTTACAGGTTCATGATTCAACTTAATATTAAAGTCCGACCAATGTAATCTTGTCGTAAAAGCCATTTTTTCTGCCAATAAAACATTGACCGACAATACTCGTTTTACTTTTGGCAAAATAAGCGCAAGCATTTCTTGCCAATTCTTTGGGGTAAACACAATCATGACGATATCCCAAACGAGTGTATTGGCGATACCTTCAGTCGAAGCAAAAAAACTTAACATCGTATCAGTTAATTCGAGATCTCGATTAAATAGAAATTTTTTCAAGTCTTGTTGCAATTGTTGCAGTGAATTTGATTTGTGAAAAATAGTTGTCAATGCAGAAACAGTATTTTTTAATTCACTCTCCAAAACACAATTTTTGAGTTCTACATAATTGAGCGGTACTTTTTCGATGATGGGAAGCAACGCGTTAGCATTTGCAATTAATTGACGACACTGTTGCTTTATGATTTGCCATTGCATCTCATTGCTCCACTTAAGATCAATAGACTCGCATAGTACGCTTGCCACGCTTTTTGTGTCCAGGTTTGTTGTATCAAACCGTCATTGTATTGTCATCCCGGAAATCGCCGCAGGCGATTGTCCGGGATCCACTTATTAATTCGCACAGAACACTTTTTTTGTATAAAACTTACCGTGGATCCCGGACATCTTTACCCAAAAAACGGTAAAAATTCCGGGATGACAATACAATGACGGTTTGATACAACAACCCCGGACACAAAAAACGTGTCCAGGCTACTTTTAAAACAGGATGAATAGCAACATTTGACATCCCAATCAAAGCCCATTATCTTCATCAGCCTAAAGGAAGGGTAAATACATGAGTAAAGATCGTTTTAAAATGATGATGGAAGATCAAGACCGAGCAAAATTTAAAGCGAAACACAGTTTGCTCATGAAAAATCTAAGCAGTCTTAGCTTTGATCCAAATGAAGTCGATTTTGCTGCCGCAGGTTTTGAGCTCGCCGGAAAATTGTTACGCATTCATGTAAAACAAAGAAAGCGTTACCGTGCGGAATATATTAATCATATATTAGATAGCGCTAATTACATTGTTGAAAATCATAAAACAGAGAAAAAAAATACACGCGAATATCTTGCCCACATGGCTGTTCTCTATACCGCTGCAGTCAATACCCGAAAACACCCCGTATTTAAAGTGCTAGGTATCAGTTTATTGGCGCTAGTAGGCGCTGCCATTCTCGCAGCCACCGGCGTTATAGCCGCCGTTTCCTTTGGCTTATGCCCACCTTTAGGTATCGTCTTTGGTATCGTCATCGGTTATTCAGTTGCAGCAGGTGCCGCGGCAAGTGCGGTAGGCGGGGTATTGGGAATAGGCGCATTAATGGCTAGCGGCATGATGATGTTTAAAACACTGGCCAAGCCCAGTCTTTCAAGCCGTATCCATGAACTAAGAACCCTGGCCGCGGCGGTAGACGCGCGCCGCCCTGAACGCAACGCTTTTGAGATGGTTTAAAGCTTACTTTTCGTGTCCGTGAACGTGCCCGCGTGCGTGCGCGCCCGTCTTTTTTGCCCTACGCCTTAACGACAGAACATCTTAACCCCTTGATAACAGGCCCATTACCCGTTACCACCAAATCCCCCGAAATCGTCATTTTATCGCCGGTATTGACCTTCACATCACAGGATTTAACGCTATCTTGGGTATACATTTGCATATTATTGGTATCGGTAATCACCATTTTTTCAATGTTACCCATATCGATCGGCATAATAGGGAAAACCTTACCGTTGCTACCGTTTTTAATGCTCAAGCAGCCAATACCATATAGACACAAGTAATAGCGGTTACTCTGTACCGCATCCCTAATGCTAATTTTTAAATGTGCAGCATCATCAGCAAAAGCAGGTGACAACATGACAATTAATGCTATAAACGTTAAGATTTTCTTCATTTTTGTAGCCTCGTTTTACTAAGTTATGTATAAATTATAACTGTGCAAAATTAAGGCAGTATTAAGCGACACAAAGTTTTGATATACTGTGTAGAAAGAAGTGAATAATAAGGAATAAGTCCCATGCAGTTATCGCGGAAGGGTTTATACATCGGAGCGTTGCTTGTTCTTATCATTACAACCATCATCAGTTTTGTCATTCGCTCTATGCACGCTTCACCCGAATCGACGATCAACCAGCAAATCAGTGCTATCCGCCAACAAAAAATCGAATTAGCTTATTCATTAACTTCAGATGAATTTAAAAAAGCAACCACACAAGAAGAATTCGAAGATTTTATTAAAAGTTATCCAGCATTATCCGAAAATAAAAGTATGGATTGCGGCAAGTTTTTTCAACGCAAAGACATGGAAAGTGCAACCGAAAATAAAGACATTATCATGAGCGTTGAATGTACTTTGTTTGCAAAGGATGGCGCAAGTTCACCGATCGAATATACCGTGATTAAACCATACCAATCAGAGGGCGGTAAATGGCTGGTGATGGGGATGGATATCAAAACACCAAGCAATATTCCGGTAAAAATAAATAAAGTCTATGACAACAAAGAAAGTCGCTACACGATTGGGTATCCCTCTTCATGGGAATATGAAGTCACAAGCGATGGCACGGTTATTTTTAGTGGTCGCCACGGATCACCAGCGTATTTTTCCACAGTGAATATTCAAACCGTTTTAACGCAAAAAAGTGGCGGTGATTTTAAAACCGTTGCTGCGTTTATGGCCGATATCAGACAGCAAGCCAAAAACCAATCACCCAATGTAAAATTTTTAGAATCCGGACCAATACAATTATTTACTAAAGGTATTGGCAAAGAAAAAGGTGAATATGCTATTTTTACCTATCGTTTCAAAGGCCAAGATTTTAAACAGTGGCAAGTGGTAGTATTACGTGAAGATGGCCAAGTATTTTATGCTTGGGCATACACGGCGCCCGTTGATCAATACGATGACAGTGTTGCAGTTGCGAAAGCCATGCTTGAATCCTGGGTCATTTATTAGCAAGGAATTATTATGAAAAACGGCGGTTTTAAACCTGCCTGGTGGCTGCGTAATCCACACTTGCAAACGCTTTGGCCAGTGTTGATTCGCAGAAGAATGACAGGCTTGGATATTGAACGTGAGCGCATCGAATTGCCAGATGGTGATTTCATCGATTTAGATTGGGTGGGGCGTGATCAAACCGGTCCCCTAGTGTTAATGTTACATGGTTTTGAAGGATCAATTGATTCGCATTATGCAAAAACCATGTTAAGCCAATTGCAGCAACAAGGTTGGCGCGGCATTTTCATGCATTTTCGTGGTTGCAGTGGCGAACCAAATCGATTACCACGCAGTTATCATTCGGGTGAAACAAGTGATTTAGATTTTATTATTCAATTAATCAAACAACGCTATCCACAAAACACTTTATCAGCGATTGGTTATTCGCTAGGCGGCAATGTTTTGTTGAAATGGTTGGGCGAAACCAACAATCGCCATGCTTTAAATGCAGCCATCGCAGTCTCTGTTCCTTTTGAATTACACAAAGCAGCAACGCGTATTCAAAATGGTTTTTCGCGTTGTTATCAGTGGTATTTTTTAAAATGTTTGCGCAATCGATTAGCTTACAAATACCAATTTGTGTCAGAGGTTCCCTTAAAACCAGAAGAGCTTTCTTCTATTCGCACGATCATGGATTTCGACGATCGTTACACGGCGCCATTGCATGGTTTTGCCAGTGCCAATGAGTATTATTTGATAGCGAGTAGTCGTCAATATTTACGTCACATTAAAGTACCCACATTGATTGTGCATGCTAAGGATGATCCTTTCATGTCAGAAGATGTGATCCCAAGAGACCATGAATTATCACCCGCAGTTGAATTAGAAGTGACAGAAGGTGGTGGGCATGTTGGTTTTGTGACGGGTAAATTTCCATGGAGCGCTGAATATTGGTTAGAAAAACGTATTCCGCAATTTTTGCAAGACCATTTGTAATTACTTTTCCAGGAGGATAATGCATGTTTGATAATGTTTTAGTGATGGTGTTAACAAACTTTAGTTGTGCCATGTTATTAATAGCTGTTTTTTTTATGATAATAAATGCATTAGTAACACAAGGCCGTGTTTCTAAATATGAAATTATCTTCCGTTGGATGACGTTATTTTGCTTAGGCTTTACCGGTCTTTATGGTTTTGTGATGCATGCATATTTTCCAATGTTAGCAGCTGCCACCATCGGTTGGGTTGATAGCCCATTTCAATTTGAAGTAGCCGTCGCAGATATGGCATTTGGTGTGCTAGGTATTGCAGCTTTTCGTGCCAGCATCGGTTTTCGAACCGCCGCAATTTTAGGTAACGTCATTTGGTTATGGGGTGATGCAGTTGGTCATTTTTATCAAATATTCAATTTCAACAATTTTATGCCAGGCAACGCTGGCTCATGGTTATGGATGGATGTTTTAGTTCCCGCTATTTTAGTTATTTGTTTGTATCAATTACGCAAACAATCCATGCGTAAGGTAAAATAATATTTTGCAACTCATCACAGACTTTATTCTAGGCTGTAAACATTTCTTAATCGGTGCCGAGCTTATTTTCAAGCCCGGCATTCGCCGTTTTGTACTGATACCACTGTTAATTAATTGCGTGGTATTTATCGCAATGTTTGTTATCGCTAAACATTATATGGCGTTATTCAATCATTGGTTTCTGCAATTTCTTCCGCACTGGTTATATTGGTTGGAATATTTTCTCTGGGCGCTATTTTTTGTAAGTTTTTTTGTACTCATGGTTTATATTTTCACGATGGTTGCTAATATTATCGCAAGCCCTTTCAATGGCAGTTTAAGTGAAGCCGTCGAGTTATATTTAACCAAGAAATCCATACCAGCTAAAACAGTATGGCAAAATACCAAAGATGCGCCGCGAGTCATTGGGCGAGCATTAAGCATGATGGGGTATTATTTACCAAGAGCATTAGTTATTTTAATTTTATTTTTTATTCCAGCTATGCAATTATTCGCGCCATTCATTTGGTTTTTATTTAACGCCTGGTTCATGGCCTTAATTTATTTAGACTCTCCGAGCGACAACCATCAGGTAACGCTCGCCAATTTGCACTTATTCATCCATCACCACCGCGCATTAACCCTAGGCTTTGGCACCCTTGCATTAGTCACAGCCATGATCCCCATTTTAAATTTTTTCACTCTCCCCATAGCCATTGCCGGTGCAACTCATCTCTGGCTTTCGAAAAAATAACCTAAATGTCGCCTGGACACGTTTTTTGTGTTCGGGTTTGTTGTATCTGGACGCACCTGTATGCAACCACCCCGGACACAAAAAGCGTGTCCAGGCTACTTGGCTTTTAGCATTGATTTATACTTCATTGCCCACATGAAACACTTTGCGATCTCTGCACCGCCGATTTTGCATCCCCATTCTGCGGTTCATCTCTCACTGTTACGAATAATTGTGAGCAAGAATGCCGTCGCGGCCGCAATTTTTCCGTTGCATCAGACTGTTTGGTGCGTAAGAAATTTAAGATAGAAGAAGCAGCATTAGTCAGTTCTGCATAAGCTAATAACTTGCCTAATGAGGTGGATAACATTTTTTCTTCGCACAGTATTTCTAACGCGAAGACATTATTAGAATCAATCGCAAATTTATCTACCGCCACTTCTTTTTGCGCAACTAACACATTCGGACATTTTTCTCCGAAGCTTTTTAAAATAATACGCAGTTGCTTTTTGTAAAGAAAATGATTATCAGGATGCATAATGATTGCTTTTAATAGATCAAGCATTACTGTTTTCGCAAAGGTAATTCCTACATTAATTTGGTTTGCAAAATAAGCCCAATTTTTTTCTTTGAACAAAACATCCCAAATAATGCTTAGACTAAAAGAGGGAAGTAACGGATGGTTATATAGTAATTCAGCAGCCATTTTTCCATCGTTGTTTTTTAAAAGATGGGAAAGTCCCGTTTTCATTAGAAATTCAATGGTTCGCAAAATATCATTGTAAGTGATAAGAGGTAAATTTCTGCTCCCAGTTTTCTTAGCTAATACATGGGTAGCGAATTCGCCGTTTTCAAATTTAAAATAAAGTGATGGATGGCCTGCTGAAATTAAACACCTCGCAGCTTCAAGATGCAAATAAGTAATGCAAAACGCAAATAAGTCTCTATTGTTATCGCATTTTAAACTAATAGCTAAAGCGTGTTGCTCTCTGATTTTTTCGGGTTGTTTTATGGCGACATAGTTTAGGCATTGCATAAATCTCTTTTTATCATCGGGTGTGTAATGTGATAGTAAATGTATTAAGTTTCCGAGTGGGGTTTCGTTATCTTTATTAATAGCTAAAATATCAGCGCCAGCATCTAATGCTATACGAAACATCATTGGTGCTGTAGGATGATTTTTTCCTTGAACAATCCAGTGCAGCACATTATTACCCTTTAAATCTTTTGCATTAAGATTTTCAGGAGTTAAAAGTTTTTCAAAAGCATCTAGATTGCCAGAAATGGCCGCTTGCATGACACTTGTTATCTTTTCATCATCAGTGACAGTTACATCAAGTTGGCGATAGCTTAACAATATATCTAACACGCCAATGCTCATGCCTCTTTCAGGCGAGGTTACAATAACTAATTCTTGTAGCAATGTTCTGCCTGTAACGTAATGCCGGCTATTAATGAGATTTTTATTTTTTAAGCCAGCTAATTCACTTAAAAGTGAGTCAGTATTATTCATGATAGCGAGAAAGTGCAAAATACCAATCGAAAATTTTTCTATCAATTCTTCATAAGTATCTTTATCAATCACACCTAATGTATTAGCGTTTTCAGCAAGTTTTCGTAATTCATATAGTTTATCGATATCAGATTTAATGGAAATAATAGGTTTGCCAGCTTGAGGCTCTATGACCGGCTGGTCAGGCGATTTTGTTTTAGCTGTATCTTGATAATCTTTGATAGCTGCAAATTCATATCGAACCATTGTCTCAGCATTTGCATCAGGCGACTGCTTGTAGAAGACTTGTGCTGGAATAATAATTCGATTTTGGGTAATTGGACAAACAGGCCACGCATTCCAAGCTTTTGCAATTTCATCCCGACTAATCATATATTTCTCCATTTATAAGAATTTGAGCGAGCGAATGTTATCATCCCGTAGTTAGGCATTCCATGTCTCTTAATATGAGATAAGGTCTGTCATATTGCACAGCGCGAAACCTCTGATGCTGAGCAAGCGGAATTGGCCGAAACTTGGAATAGGTTGATTTTTGAGTTTGTAGAAAGGATGCTTTTCTGAGGAATGCGGGGTGGCCCCCGCATTCATTGCAACAACTATTGCGACAACAAAACCCCATTAACTTTCACCGTTCCATTTTCAAGAATCACGGTCGTCACATAATTATCATTTTCTTTCACCAGGAAACCTTGCGAAACAAATTGATCAATCATCGCTTGTGCTTCAGCGTCATTATTGGTGTCAGCTGGAGGTGCGGGTGGAGTTGTTGTGGCAGCGGCCTCAGTTGGTGCTGGCGCGTCAGTGCTAGCAACAACATGCGTATCCGCATAAGTTTTTACTAAGTCATCATTAGTAGCTTTATCTAAATGAAATTCGGCTAATTGCGAATTGAAATCTGCATTTGATAAATTTTTCTTTTGCAGTGACATAATGCTCATCGCATCTGGCAAGGTGATTGTGCCAGCTTTAATGTACCCAGCTACTTTTTCATCGAATAAATCCATATTAGCGTTGCTTGGTGCTGCAGCTGCGCTGTCGCTTGGTGGTACAGCAGGGCCTGCACCTAAGGCTTTATTTTGGATGTCAGCAATATAACTTTTAACGCTTGCTTTGAGTAATCCCGCCGAGATTTTGATGTGTAATTCACCTTTAGTGTTTTTTTGCAATTGATCAGGTGCTACTAATCCTGGGCGTTCAACAAAATGGTATAATTTACCCGTTAAAGTAAATTGGCCAAGAGAAGTATTGATGTCTGTATTGATATTGAGAGCAGTCGTTGGTGTTAATACTTTAATTAAAGCATCGCGCGATTCATTTTTAAATGCTTCGCGTTCTTCCACGGTCTTCATGTTGCTTGGCGGATTTTTTTGTACCATGTTATAGAAGCTTAAAATTTCTGGCGCACTTAAATCTTGAACGACAACTTGGATTTTAGCGGGACCTACGGTGCTAATCGGGCCATACGGTAATACTAATTTTCCTAAGCTTAATTGATAATCGATGCTGTAAAGCGTATGCATTTTGATGTCATGATTAAATTTAAAATCGAATTGATCAATGGTGCAAGTCGCATTGTTTAAGCCAGTGAAACTCATGTGGGGGAAATTAGCAGAACCTTGTACGATCCATAATTGCGCGCTATCTAATTTGCCTGTTGCGCTTGTTGTCCATGGCGCAATACTGCCATGAGGCGAATCGGGTGTAGTGGTTGTTACTGATAATTCTCCAACATTCGCGCTATGATTGATGGATGTAATTAAGCCATCCACTAAATTCATGGCGGTAACTGCTTTAAAACCTTGCCAGTTGATAGTGGTACCCATGATTGGTTTGGTGATAATCGGGTTCATTGTAATGTCAGAAGTTGCGCTGCCATTAAATGCAAAGAGACTAGAGCCATAAACAAATGGGGCATTTTTATCAGGTAAATCTAAAAGCAGTTGCATAGTAATTGGATAATTGATTTTAAAATTGGTATTTACAAAGCCAAGCTTAAAAGTATGTTTTGCTTTATCAAAAATAATCGGACCATGAGTAATATCTTCGATGATATCAATCGAAAAATTATAATCTTTTTGCGGCGCATTAAATGAGACTTGGAAAATCGCAAGCGATGTAAACCAGCCTTGTTGGTATTGTTTCAGTTTTACAGTGTAAGATTCGTTATTGGCGCCAGTGCCAAATACATAGCGCGCCATGTAGTTTTCTAAAAATCGTCTGGCAAACAAACCATCAATTGCCGGAGTAATGGCTAGCACGACAAGTAAAAAAACAACCAAATAGATGATTTTTCTCACGGCGGATTTCCTTAATTTATAACTAGGGTATTTGGTCATTTTAACATTAAGTCTGCTATACACCTACTCAACTTTTTGTTACTTTTACCTAATTAATTATTCGGAGTAGCTAGAAGCATGCGCTCGGCCAAATTTTTAACAATTCCAACTTTGTCAGCACTTATTTTGTCCACAAAAGTGCTGGCGTCTACGGTTACCATTCCTGTTTATTTGGTGGCAGATAGCGGCCAAGGTAAGCCAATCGGTACTATTGCCATTGAAGATCATACCGGCGGTGGCGTTTTATTAACGCCTAATTTGCACGATTTATCACCTGGCATCCACGGCATGCATATTCACGAAAACCCATCCTGTGATAATAAAGCCATGGCTGCAGGCGGCCACGTTGATCCGAACCATTCCGGTAAGCACGAGGGACCTTATGACGATCATGGCCATTTAGGCGATTTACCCGTTTTAGTGGTCGATAAAGATGGTAAAGCGACATTGCCGACACTTGCTCCAAAATTCACCTTACAAACATTGGCCAACCATAGCATTGTTATCCATGCCGGTGGCGATAACTATTCTGATACCCCAGAAAAATTAGGGGGAGGCGGTGCACGTATTGCTTGTGGTATCATTCCGTCATGAACAATACTCATTTAAACATATCGGGTTATCGGTTTGTCGCCTTAGACCAATTACCTGAGCTACAAAGCCATTGGCTTTTGCAATGTCAGCAATTAGGCATTAAAGGCACTATTTTGTTAAGTCTTGAAGGTATCAATATTAATTTATCTGGTACGTTTGATGCGATTCTCAACTTCAAGCAATTACTCAATCAAGATGCGCGCCTAGCGGATATGCGTTTTCACCAATATGAAACCGCGCAACACTCCTATCAACGATTAAAAGTAAAAATCAAAAAAGAGATTATTACCTTTAGGCAATCGTTAGCAAACACCGAGCGTCGTGCTAGCAGTTTAGCGCCAGCTGAATTAAAGCGGTGGTTGGATGAAAGCCGCGATTTCACTTTACTCGATACGCGTAACGATTTTGAAATTGAATTCGGTACCTTTAACGAAGCGCATAATTTACATATAAATAATTTTGGCGAATTACCAAAAGCTATAAATGAATTAGATCCTGAAAAACCCGTTGTGATGTTTTGCACCGGCGGTATTCGTTGTGAAAAAGCAGCACTTTATATGCAGGATAATGGCTTTAAAGAAGTGTATCAACTAGACGGCGGCATTTTAGGTTACTTTAATACCGTTGGCGGCGAACATTATCAAGGCGGTTGCTTTGTATTTGATGAGCGCGAGGTTGTGACACCCTAATAGATTTAACTGATCGCAAGGAGCGTGAATTGAAGAACAACAGAATGTTTCTTTTAATTTTACTCAGTATTTTTTTAGGGGTGGCTTGCGGTATTCTCTATCCTGAGAAAATGGTAGAAATACGTTGGATAGGGCAAGTATTTATCAACATGTTAAAGTTGATTGTCTTGCCATTAATCTTTTGTGCGTTAGTCAGTGCGATCACATCTATTGGTGGTATGCAGCGCTTAAGTTCAATCGGCGTTTACACTTTATGTTATGTGTTATTCAGTGTTTCAGTTGCCGTTGTCATTGGTTTAGTGCTGTTAAATTATTTTCAACCAGGCGTTGGGGTTGCTCCTTCTTTAATTTTAAGTAATGCAACGCCAAATGATTTAAAGCCTGTCGCATTTTCGTCTTATTTACTTACCTTGTTTCCACCCAATATTATTGCCGCTGCAGCGAAATATGAAATTATGCCGATTGTATTTTTTAGTATTATTTTTTCATTTGCTTGTATTTCAGTTGGCAAAGGCGCGAAAACAGTTATTAAGTTTTTTTCAGGGTTACGTGATGTGTTAATCAAAATGATTATTTGGTTAATGTTTTTAACGCCACTTGGATTATTTTCATTATTAGGTGCTGCAATTGCTGAGGCATCATTGCATCATTTATTGTTGCAAAGTTTGCAAGGGATGTTGTTCTTCATTTTAATTTTCTTGGCGGGTTTGTTTTTACAAATTTCTTGGCAAGTGATGGTTGTCGCTTTTTTAGTGCGCAAAAGTCCGCGCAAATTTATTTCAAATGCGGGTAATGCGTTAGTCACCGCATTTGCAACGTCTAGCTCCATGGCAACGTTACCAGTGACAATGTTAGTAGCGGAAGAAGAAGGGATTAGTGAAGATGTTGCGCGTTTCGTTTTACCATTAGCAACCACGATTAATTTAGCAGGCACTGCTATGTATGAAGCCGTTTCTGCATTATTCTTTTCACAAATTCTCGGTTACGATTTATCATTAGCGCAACAAATCGGTGTCTTTTTGACAGCGATTCTTGCGGGTATGGGTGCAACAGGAATACCGGAAGGTGGTTTAATCACCATGGTAATGGTATTACGTAGCGTCAATGTGCCAACCTCAGCGATAGGATTACTATTACCATTTGATAGAATTTTAGATCGCTTCCGCACCATGACCAATGTTTGGGGAGATTTAGTATGCGCCGCCACAGTCGATCATTTGCAAAAATTCACCAAAAACAAAAGGCGCTCTTAGCGGGTTTACTATTGTTTATCTCAGGCAGTGCTATGGCATTGCCTCCTGGTTTTGTTTATTTGCAACAAGTGGATTCTTCTATTCAACGCGATATGCGTTACGCTGGTAAACATAATTTTGTGGGTAGACCCATTCATGGTTACACCAAACCGCAATGTATTTTAACGAAAGAAGCAGCCGCGGCTTTGGCAAAAGTGCAAAAGGAATTAGCGCAATCATCATTGTCATTAAAAGTATATGATTGTTATCGCCCTGTTGATGCTGTTGCTGATTTTGTTGCTTGGAGTAAATTGCCGCATCATCAAGAAATGAAAGCTGAATTTTATCCTAACGTTGATAAAACAGAATTATTTGCTAAAGGTTATATCGCCGAACAATCCAGTCACAGTCGCGGCAGCACTATCGATGTCACCATTGTGCCTCTACCTTATTTAGCCCAGCCTAATTATCGCCCCGGCCAAAAACTCGTTAGTTGCACCGCACCTTATTTACAACGCTACCGTGACAATAGCATCGACATGGGTACAGGTTATGATTGCTTCGACGAGCACGCTTGGCCTGATAACACCGACATCAATCTAGTCGCCAAACAAAACCGTCTTCTATTAACGGAGATCATGAAAAAATACGGTTTCACCCCATATGATAAAGAGTGGTGGCATTTCACCCTCAGCGACGAACCTCATCCCAACGAATCTTTCAATTTCCCTGTGCAATAAAATTTACCCGGTCATCTCGGAAATTGCTTCAGCTTTAATGTGCAAAACAAAGTAGCCTGGACACGCATTTTGTATCCGGGTTTGTTGCATCTGGACGCCCGCGTAGGCACAAACAACCCCGGACACAAAAAACGTGTCCAGGCTACAAATCAAAATGTAGCCTGGACACGCTCTTCGTGTCCGGGGTTGTTGTGTCTGGACCCCCGCGGACGAACCGCGGGAAGATGCCTAGTAAGGACGCACAATCACCTTCGTGCCAACACTCGCAAAGTTGTAGCGCAACCATTCAGCATCAACGATGCGCATACGCACACAGCCATGACTGATGTTGTCTTCAACCACTGCGCCATCTGGCGAACCATGTAATGCTTGGCCACCACTAAAGTACATGCAATATGGCATCAAACCGCCACCATGAGGTTTTGGATAAATGCGTGATACGCATTGGCCATCACCTAATGAGTTAATACGGAAAGTGCCAACGCTTGTGCGGCATGGGCGATTGATATCAGGACACCAGTTACCGCCAGCAGTTGCAATACCTGCTTTTATGAGTGAACCATCTGGACCATACGCACCCCAAGCATGAACACTAGGATCAACAACAACGACTTTTTTGCCGCCGGTGTCGATATGGTCTGGTAAGCGAGACGAGTAATCTGATGAAAATGAATTGGCACTGTATTGTAGTGTGCCGCCATCATTGTGATACGTTGAGCATGAACTAACGAGTAAACTGATAAGACCCATGGCAAAAAATTTCGAGCCTCGATGTAAGCTACGCATGACATCTACTCCTTTTTATTTTTTCTTATTTTTTGTGTGTCTATGCTTAGTATACCGCAAGAGGGGGGATGATGAATAAAGTTATTTTAATAATGAATCTGTTATCAGCAGGTTATATTTATAACTTAAAGTATCTTGTTAACATGTCATATTAAATCCACTTTTTAAATTTGAAATAAATCAACATGCCAATGGCAATCGATAGCATCGCAGCGAGTGCGGTTGGGTAGCCATACTCCCAATGTAGTCCTGGGATTTCAGTAAAATTCATACCGTAGATGCTGGCAATGGCAGTGATAGGGATAAAGATGGTGGTAATGATGGTCAGGGTCTTCATGATTTCATTCATGCGATTGGTTAAGCTTGAAAGATACATATCTAATAAGCTCGATAACATATCGCGGAAAGTATCAATGGTATCTAATGCTTGAACGCTATGATCATAAACATCTCGCATATAAAGGGCGGTGAATTTACTAATGAAGCTATCTTCGGAATGCATCAAATGCCCTAATGATTCGCGCATTGGCCAAACCACTTTGCGCAATAATAACATTTGCCGCTTCAATTTATAAATCGAGCGTGCATTTTGCGGTGTTGGGTTAGCAATGATTTTTTCTTCCAGTTTTTCAACGCGTTCGCTTAATTCTTCAATCACGACAAAGTATTGGTCAACGACTGCGTCAATTAAGCGATACAATAGGTAATCGCTGCCTTGTTGTCGTAAGCGTTGATTGGGGTTGCTTGCAAGTCGAGTATGAATGTTTCTAAAGAGTGATGATTCACTATCTTGAAACGTTAACACAAAATTGCTACCTAAGATTAAACTCAATGGCTGAATAGAAAAAGTGCCAGATTTTTTGCGCCAATGCAGTTTTTTCATGACTACAAAGGTGTAATCGTCAAATTCTTCCACTTTCGGGCGTTGGCTAACAGTTAAAATATCTTCCACTGTCAATGGATGTAAATGAAAGCGATCAGCGAGTTGTTGTACGAGTGCTGTGTTATTTAAGCCGTAAAGATCAACCCAAGTGATACCGGTATAGGGTTCGATGGTAAGGCATTCTTCAACTGTTACGCCTTTTTTTTCTGTGACTTCCAGTGCATTGTAATAAGTGACTTCAAGCCAAGTCGGTTGTTTGTGTTTGGTACCGGTATAAGTTGGCGTGCCTGGCGGCTCACCGGCCTTTTTCACTCGACTCCTGTCAGCTGAAAACATACTGTATCCTCCTTGGAACACTTTGACATATTTCGGTTGATCTGTCGATCGATTGCCAGGATGACAATGACAACACTTTACTTTCACCCTAAAAAATGCCAAAACTCATAAAAGGCATTTCATCATGCACCCAAGGATTGGATTAAATGAAAAAACAGTTATTTTTTATCAGCACGTTGATTTTTTTAAGCTCTGCGATCTGGGCGGCAACGCCACTTGCTACCGTTAATATTTTAGTGCTCACGGATTTTCATTTTGATCCGTTCGCTGCTTGCAAGGGTACTGTGCCAACACCTTGTGCGGTTATCAGTAAATTAAAAGCGGCAAGGACGGAAGATTGGTCAAAAATATTAACGGCTAATGATATTTTGCCTGCTGAATATCGCTCTGATACCAATTATCAATTGCTCATTTCAACATTAAGAGAAGCAAAAGCAGCGGCTGCTAAAGAAGATGTGCAATTTGCATTAATATTGGGAGATTTCATCAGTCATGATTTTCGCCGTCAATATAAACGCTATAGTAAAGATGCATCGCGTGCCGGGTTTGAATCATTTGTTAGTAAAACACTAAAATTTTTAACACAAGAAGTTGAGAAAACGTTTCCACAATTGGATGTGTATATGGTCGTTGGTAATAATGATTCATTTCATCGTGATTATTATTCCAATCCAAATGGGCTTTTCTTTCAGCAAATGGCGAGTGAATGGTCAAGTCTCATTAAAAATCCAGAAAATCGCACAGCCATGCGTACCCAATTTCCAACAGCTGGCTATTACGCCGTTGATTTGCCGCAATTTGCCAAAGTGCGTTTACTGGTTTTAAATTCCGTCTTACTTTCCAATAAAGCGCAAGGCAAAAATATTGAAAAAGCAGCGCAAGCGGAAATGAATTGGTTGCACCAGCAATTAGAAAATGCGAAACAATCCCATAAGCATGTATTGATCGCGATGCACATTCCAGAAGGTATCGATATTTATTCTTCGATGCGCATTCGTTTATTGCGTGTATTAGAACTGTGGATGCCAAGTTATTCACAACAATTTCAAGACGATCTTAAAATGTTTGCACCACAAATTGCCGGTTTGTTTGCCGGGCACTTGCATACGAATTGGTTGCATGTTTTGCGATTTGATAATTTAGTCGAAATTCCATTTATGGGAACAGCGGCGGTCAGTCCTGTTTATGGTAATGATCCAGGATTTAGGATTTATAAATTTAATGCTGAAGATTTTAAGTTGAATGATTTTCTGACGTATCGGTATCCGTTGAGATCAACCATGACTTGGCAGGTGTCGACGAAGAAAGTGAGTCAGATGCGGGTTTGATTGTCCGGGTTGGCTTTGTTGCCTCAAACTGTCATCCCGGAAATTTCCGCAGGAAATTGTCCGGGATCCACCCATAAATCTTTACAGAACATATTTTTTGTTTAATACCTCCGTGGATCCCGGACATTTTTACCAAAAAACGGTAAAAATTCCGGGATGACAATTTGAGGTAACAAAGCCATCCGGGTTTGTTTGTGCATCCAATACATTTCTGAATACAACAAACCCGGACACAAAAAACGTGTCCAGGCTACGTTGTCATGACGACAATGTTACTTGAAGGATATTGCATCATCGCAAGCACCCCTTAAAGCGTTCGTTGTTCAGGGAAGTGTTATGACCGTAGGCCCCCTGTTTGCCATCAGTCATAACAACCCTAAACAGAGAACGCTAGTTTAGGATGATTTCATTGCTCGGTGTAATCGTAATAATCCAGCGTAAATGCCTTGTACTTGTACGCGCTGCGGCACGTAAGCAGTTGGCTTGAAATCAGGATTCGCTGGAATCAGAGTGACTCTATCAGGCACTCGGTACGAAATTCGTTTTAAGGTTGCTTCTTGTTTATCAATTAGTGCGACAACAATGTCGCCTTCGCGAGCTTGTTTGCCTTGGTCGCAAATAACATAATCACCATCTAAAATGCCTTCATCGCGCATTGAGTGGCCTTTCACTTGTAATATGAAGCGATCTCCCGTTTGAAATAAACTGCCAAAATCGATGAATTGCGAATCTTCAACGGCTTCAATCGGTACGCCGGCTGCAATACGGCCTAAAAAGGGTAAACGAGAGCCTTGTTCTTCGGCGCCTAGGCGAATATTGCGGTAGCCTTTTTTGTCGAATACTAAGTTACCTTGGGCGACTAGTGCGTGGATGTTGCGGCTGACTAAACTCACCGATTTAGCACTCAAACCAACAGCTTCCGCGATTTCAGCAAGAGAAGGCGAATATTCGTGATCCGCTAGATAATCCCTAATGAAGGCATGAATTTTGCTTTGCAGTGGCGTCATCTAAATTTCACCTTTTGTTCACCTATAAAGACATCATAGTGAAGAAAAAGTGAAATTACAAGTACCACGGATGGCTTTGTTGCATCAAATTTTTTTGTCGAAATTCTAGGCAAAATCGTCATTGCGAGGAGCGCTTTTCGCGACGAAGCAATCCAGGCTTCGACTTTTTCTTTCCAAAGTGCATGTAATTGGCGTGTTTAGAGTCACAGCCTGGATTGCTTCGTCGCGAAAAGCGCTCCTCGCAATGACGAAAAGTATTTGATGCAACAAAGCCACCCCGGATACAAAAAACGCGTCGCGGCTACACCCGGATTCGTTCCATTTTGCTTAAAGTCAGGTGTTCAACCCAAATACAGCTAGCCCCACCCACAATGACTAATAACATCCCAAGCACCGTGTAAGAACTAGGTACATCATTCCAAACCAAAACAGAGATGATCGCTGCATAAACAACGTTGGAGTACATCAATGCGCTAATCAATTGCGGATTACCATAACGCATAGACGCATTAGCAATGTATTGCGATGTAAAATACAGCGCACTAATCACAAAAATAATACCGAATTGCTCCAAGTTAATGGCTTGCCAAAAAGGAATAGCGACGAAAAACGAAATAATAGTTGTTAAAAATGCAAAATAAAATGTAATCGTTGTGGTTGAATCGGTCATCGTTAATTTACGCACGATTTGAATAGTGATTGCTAATGCAATTGCCGAAGCAAAAGCAACAACAGCGGCTGGCTGAAAAAAATTAGAATCAGGATTTAAAATAATCGCAACACCAGCAAAACCTATTAAAACCGGAAACCACATGCGATGATTGATTTTTTCAGCAAAAAACAAATAGCCAACAAACGGTACAATCAGTGGTGCGCAGTTTGATAATAGCATCGCATTCACCAGTGGAATGTGACCTACCGCATAATACAGGGTATACATAATCATTAAACTAGTGCACGCACGCAGCAGTTGTAATTTGATGCGCGTTGTTTTTAATGTTTTTTTAATGTGTTCGATATTGCCGCGAAAAATAAATGGCAAAATAAATAATAACGATAAAAGATTCTGTAAGAAAATAAAAACGGGTAGTGGTGGTAATACTTGACCATACGCTTTAATCATTGCACCCATGATGGAATAAAGTAGGGTGGCCGTTAAACTAAGTGAGACGCCCAATGTTAAAGTATGTTTCAAGCTGCGATATCCTTGTCGCCTGGACACGGTTTTTGTGTCCGGGGCTTTTCTCTCCGGTTAATAAAAAAACCCGGACACAAAAAACGTGTCCAGGCTACTCTTCATCTGGTTCATACCCAATCACAAACACTTCATCCGTTAACGCCTTAAAGAACTCATACGACATATAAAAATCCCCATGGTCGCCCACTTCCGGCCCCCAAGAATTACGTAGCGTCAGCAAACCTTTATGCTTAACACCATTATTATCAATTGCGATAGCATTGTCATCATAACCTGTAATCACCATTTCATGCCCGCCAAAAATGATATTGTCGGCTTGGCGAATGTCACTGGTTAATACCCAAGAATCATCTCTAGCATTATGTTGCCCGCAAGCCCCCGCACTGCAAAAGTCACCCGGTAACATGACACCGAATACAACCCGATAATTGGTTTTCGCATCAGGTTGTGCTAATACTTCTTTGATATCTTCTAATAATTTCTTGGCAGCTTTACTGCTATCAATCTTGCTCCAAGTTTCATGCTGATTTGCCGTTAACAGGCTATACCAAAAAAGATTATTGCTAAAGTTTTCACTCATATTGTAATAATCTTGCAGTGTTAGGGTATTATTGCCTAAGTCTATTTCCTCTAAGGGATATTCTTTTAATCCACCACAAGTATTTAATTTTTGTTTTGCGATCGAGACAAAACCAAAATGATGAAGATAAGCAAGTAAGTCATCCGCATAACCGCCTTGCCATTCGCTGACGACATAGCCTTGTTTTTCTAAGAGATCGGTTAGTTGTAAGCTACACAACTGACTAACATAATTTCCTTTTTGTAATAAAGCATCCATAGCAGCGGTGACTGCGAAAGTAACGCAAGTTCCATACCAACCCTGATCTAATACGTCTAGTTTATTCATTCCTAGTGAAACGCGGCTTGGCAATGAAGAAGAAGTGTTTTCATTGACAGATAAATGTTGTAATTGAATGGCATTGCTGAGCGCTGAAATTTGCGCGCGGGTTAAATGTCGATTGATTAAATGCACCGTCTTTTTTCTAATAGTGGGTGTGTTTGCGTTTTGCAAGGAATGCGTGCGCATCGGTGCGTTATTTAGTATGACAGTCGCTGTTATCGAGGTGTCTATTGCTGCATGTTTATTGCTCAATGGTTTGCCATATAGGTTGCCGCTGATAATGGCCGCTATAACAGTTGCGTGGATGATTTTCTTGATAAACATAGCGATTTCCTTGAAAAGACGAGGTTGGTGTAGTTTTTTTTCAACCACCAATATGGTAACATTGTGAAAAATTAATTCAACCTGGGATTTATGCGCAAAGAAGAACGAATCAATTTATTAAATACCAAGCAAGTTTATATTTCTTGCGTGGTGCCTGTTTTTAATGAAGAAGCGATTGTTTTAACCTTCATTGAGAAATTACAAGCAACGTTGCAAGCACTCACTAATCGATATGAAATTATTTTAGTCGATGATGGTAGTCGCGATACCACTTTGCAAAAAATTCTCTCGTTACCAAAAAATCCACACGTGAAATTATTAGGATTGTCGCGCAACTTCGGCAAAGAAATTGCATTAACAGCCGGTATCGAGCATGCGAGTGGTGATGTCGTGATTTTAATGGATGCGGATTTTCAACATCCATTAGAAATGTTATCGCCGTTTTTGCAAGAATGGGCACAGGGGTATGATATGGTTTACGGTGTGCGCATCGATCGTGAAAATGAATCATACATCAAGCGCCAATTTGCCAGATTGTTTTATTGGCTGATGCAGAAAATTACTAGCATTCAAATTCCGAAAAATGCGGGCGATTTTCGTTTACTGGATAAACAAATTGTCACCGCATTAAAGCAATTCCCAGAGCGCACACGCTTTATGAAAGGGTTGTATGCCTGGGTTGGTTATAAAAAAACAGCATTACCATACGATGTCAAAGAGCGCGCTGCTGGTAAAAGTTCGTGGGGTTTTTATAAATTAACAGAACTTGCTATCACGGGTATTACTTCATTTTCGGATATCCCATTGCGTGTGTGGAGTTTTATTGGGTTTATTATTTCTCTGATTTCATTTTTTTATGCGTTATACATTATTACTGTCACATTAATGTATGGTGCAGATTTACCCGGTTTCCCAACCTTAGTTGTCGCCATCATGTTTTTAGGTGGCATTCAATTATTATCGATTGGTATTTTAGGCGAATATATTGCGCGCATTTTCACTGAAGTAAAACAGCGGCCAAAGTATTTATTGCAGATCAAAGAAGGGTTCAGTGAATAATCGACAAATCATGATGGTTGAATTGTTTCGCTTTGGCTGCGTTGGTGTGGTTGCGGCTAGCGTGCATTTTAGCATTGTGATGATTGCAGTATCGGTTGGTAATATGTTGCCATTGGTTGCGAATGTTTTTGCGTTTGCCATTGCGTTTCAAGTGAGTTATTGGGGGCATCGGTTGTTTACGTTTAAAGCGGATACCGCGCATGGTGAGGCTTTTCCGAAATTAATGTTGGTGCAGCTTATTAATCTTGCTTTGAATGAGTCGCTGTTTTATATTTTTCTTTCGTTCGATCTACCTTATCCCCTGGCGTTATTTATCACGTTATCCATCTTGCCATTATTCACTTTTTTCTCTGCCAGATTCTGGGTGTTCAAGTAGCCTGGACACGCTTTTTGTGTCCAGGGCTTTTTTCTCCGACAACCAAAAAACCCCGGACACAAAAAGCGTGTCCAGGCTACAGCAGCTTTTGGGTTTGTTGCATGGGGGTGTCTCTCGATGCAACCACCCCGGACACAAAAAGCGTGTCCAGGCTACAAGAGCTTTTGTGTCCGGGGTGGTTGTATACTGGTACCGCTCAATGCAATTTAAGCTAGCTTTAAGAGTCACGTGTTAAAATTCCCCTCATGCTAATAAGAAACCTACTAGAAAAATTAAAATTAAACCCTGATTTATTTCAATCTGTTACTAAAGAGGGGATGAGCTTAGATCAACCCATTGCCAAGCACGCAGGTTGGGCGCGTCGTCACATTTATGCTAAAGCATACTTAGGCAAACAATTAGCCAAAGGTGAATTGCCAAGATTACATCACGGCATTGAACACGTTAGCCGGGCAGCTTACTACGCTTTAGTGTTTGCCAACCTGTATCGAAAACATCATGATCCAGAAGCGCTTGCCTTAACACTGAAGGACATTAAATTCATTCAAATAGCATTACTATTTCACGATAGCGCACGTGTAAATGAAGAAAAAGATGAAACCGATCACGAGAGCGGCTTATTGCTATATTACTATTTACGCGCACTAGGTGTTGCAAATGAGACGGCAACGTTATTCGCAGAAGCCGTCGCCAATAAAGATGTGGCCAACAATCAATATAAAGCATTAAGAGAAAAAGACGGCGAGCTTGCTTGGATCACCATAGAAAAATCGACAAAAAGTATTTTTCAAAAATTAGTTCATGATCCAGATTGCATTGATATCATTAGAGCTCGCGATAAATTCGAAGCAAAATTCTTAGATTTTTTTCAAGACATCATCATGCGAGATGGCAAGCAAGTCAATCTTGTGGCATTTGAAGAATTGGCTGCATTAATTCCAGAAGTGAGAAGTTTAATACACATCCAGGGTGATTCTCAATCAAACATAGATATTGAAGTAAAGCGCAGTTATCAACATGATGAATGCTATAACGCATTATGTGATGACATTAATCCTGAAGATCATCCAATATTGTCAATCTTAGGCCAAGATGATTTTCTTTATGATCCCTCTAAACCTTTAAAGTTAATCAACGATACCCCTTATGATAAAAATAAAGGAATCACCGAAGAGAATTTAAATGCAGCCTACCGATCAGGAAAGATGCATGGTCGAGGTATAGTAAAACCGTCTGGTTTACGAGCTAAAGAGAAAGAAAATGGCATTGAAGAAACCATGGCTCATCTTGAACTTCGTAAAGCAAATAGAGGTGTCAGCCCTGTTACTGGTGAGGAGGGTAATTTAGCGCGCTCAATTGCTATGTTAGGGCCAAATGCTGCTAGTTTTGCTAATGCGGGGTTTATTATTCTTGATCCGCCTCTGAAATCAATAAAAGCTGTTTCAAATACAGATAATAATAGCGGTAGACAAAAGAAAAAGCATTGGATTGGCGAGGGCGTTAACATTGCGCCTAGCATTAAACAACAGCAATTAGATAACGTGTTAAATGAGCTAAAGTCTGGTGGTGTTTATTTGGCTGAATATGATGCTGCGCATACTGAAGTCATTTGTAATCTGACACGCTTTGATGCCATTTATTATAATAATGATCCTTGTTGTGGTAATGGCACTTTTGTCGGTGGTAAATCAAAAGCAGCAGCGCATGAAAGATCAGGTATATTGCAAGCAATATTTTTGCAGCAAGAATATAAAAAAATGCATCATGTTTTGCTACCCATTATTCACTATTCCAGATATTCCACTCGCGTCATAATAGAAAAGACTTTTTCAAATCAAGAAATTATTTTAATGTGGCAAGAAGCATGCGAATCTTATATTAAAAAAAATCGTTATGTTGCGATAAATGAATCAACTGAAACAATAAAAATAAAAGCTATTTATGGCATCGATTCACCCGATATACATTTAGCGATTAAAAAAATGTGTTCCGTTGATATGTATTATGGTAAGGCAACTAAAGATAAGATTACGAAAATAATCGAGGAGCAAAAAGCGGGTGCAGTCTTATACATCGAAAATGAGATGGAGATATCTATCCAGGATCGAAAGCAAAACCTTATAGAGTATCCTAATCAGTGGCTTTATGAATTAATTAAAAGAAATCATTTATGTAAAAAATATCGTGCGCAAATCGAAAACGATATTGATGATTATTTAAAAAATAAAATGGGAAATGTGATTAAATGCTGTTTTTTAATGTCACCTGGATCTGCTGGAAAACCAAAATCATTACGAGTAATTCTTGATTTAGCTAAGGCATCAGATAGCCCAAAAGTTTTAGATGTAAAATCTTATGCGCATAGTGCATTTCAGAATTCATTGCGGAAAATTAAAAATGGTGGATACGAAGATCCTGATTCTAATTACAACCAAAGAAAAATAAAATTTAATACCCAGAATATCATACCACTTATCAAGTTTGCTGATGAAATGAATATAGGTGATTTTTATCAATCAGAAATAATTAATTTATTACGTGCTTTGTTTAGAGGCGTATATGATTATCCGCGTGCGATATTTGATGTTGAGACATGGAAAAATGCGAAAGATCTATTAAGTTTTTTAATAAAAGAAAATAAAATTACCGAGTTAGCTGCAATTGAGGGTGAATTAAAAGAATTGTTAAATCAATATGATACAGGTTTTATCGTGATCAATTCAGACGAAAAATTTGTTTCATACCTTGAGCTCGCGAAACATTTTAATGTTCCAAAGTCCCAGAAAAAAACGATCATCATGCAAGCATTAAATAATGACAAAGACTATCGATTTTCATTTTTTTCACTCAGTAAAGGTGATGCATTGCATGCTATTTATGAAACAGGATTGTTGATAGATGATGAAGTGTTTAAAGCCATCGTTAATCGCATTGGTTTTCCTACATACTCTTTTAATGGTTACGAAATGGATTGGCTGCGCCGCAAAGAAATCGAATATTACAATGTGATGATGGGTTTAGATAAGTATTTGCCAAATGGTGAATTTAGCCCGACTCAGCGGCAATTTTTGCGTGAAGCATTTAATAAGCGTATTAAAAAACAAGGATTATATTTTTTTGATAGTTTTATTAATAAAAAAACAATGGCAGAACCTATCATATTAGATGCTACATTGTTGGAAATCCTCATTAATGAAATAAAGAATTTTTTTAGCAACTATGGCACAGGTTTTTTTACGTCTTCATTGGCTCCAATCGCTTGCGCTCTTTTAGATGAATTCCAACAAAAAGAAATTAAGCACCCAGATCTTCCCGCATTAATAAAGGGTAAAGATGCTTTTATTAAACAAAAGGAAAATACCTACGATAGAGTTCAAAAAATACATTTGAAAATCCCTATCTTTGCTTCAACCTGCGATCGAGAGCTTGCAAAAGATGAGGGTAAGCTAGAAAAACAAGTTGTTTATCCAAAAATTGACAAACCTAATATTCAGGGTCCTCTTTTATCTGTAGAATTACAGCTAATCGAAAAATTGCTGAAGACCTATATTGCCAAAATTGAAAGTTATCAAAATGATTATAAACATGGCTTTTGGTTTTTTGCAGAATCGCGCGCTATCAATCGTCGAATAAATTATGAATTAGCCAAAAAAATGCTTGAGGATTTATATCGGTCGATAGAAACCAAGCAAGTGTTTTATATAGCGGATGATAATAAAGTGAAGAGTGAGCGTGAGAAAGTCGCGGCAGTAATCGCGCCCAAACATAGCCACTTTGCAAAAGCAGCTATTCGCGGCCGCTTGAGTGATGCCATCTCTTCCGCGAAAAAAATACGAAGAATGTAGCCTGGACACGCTTTTTGTGTCCGGGGGCTTTTTGGTTATCGGAGAAAAAACCCCGGACACAAAAAACGTGTCCAGGCTACAGCAGCTTTTGGGTTTGTTGCATAGGGGTGCCTCTCGATGCAACTAACCCGGACACAAAAATCGTGGTAAGGACTACTTATTCCGGACCAAAATGATGTCGTTGTATTTGCCAACTACATAATACCGCTTTGCTTGCTGCTTAAACCGATCAAAATAATTTTCATTCACAAACACAAACACTCTATTTTTACTATTAAACCGCTGCCAAAATACTTTTTCACTAATCAACCAATCATCTGTTTTTTGAAACGGCATCCCATACCATAATTCTCGCACCCAATTATCGCGACTTGCGATATCTGGCGCTTGCCAATCGGCTACCAAGGTAACGCGCCGTCCCAAGTAAAGCGGCACATCTGAATAAAATTTAAAATAATTGACCACTTCATCATTCGGCGCTAATTTCGTTTGCAATATACTAATTAATGGTTTCGCCGTATTTTGATTTAAGTGCCTAGCACCGTGCACCAGCGTTAACAAAAACACCACATTGCCAAGTACACACACCGCGAAAAAGGTCGCAAATGAGCGTCGTCTAAAGCTTGCAATCGCAACAACGGCACTCACTAACAATGTCGCCGTCATTAAAATCAAATAAGTTTCAAAATGGCTGGAAATTTCAATCAATTGTTTAACATGCGCCAAAATCAAAAATCCTGCCATGGCAATGGTTAGTAAAACAAATAAAGCAATCGTCAAGCGATGTTTTATTTTAGCAACCCGCTCCCAGGCAACCGATAAATAATGGCCAACCAATAAGGCAAGACTTGGAAAAATTGGCAATATGTAGCCCACAATTTTTGAACTTGGAATCGAGAAGAAAATAAAAACAAACAATGCCCAAATAAATAAAAATAGTTGCGCCTGCATTTCTCGCGTTTGCATTTTAATAAACAAATTTTTAGCGGCACGCACCATGGCTTGAACTATAAACATCGACCAAGGGAAAAATCCAATCAATACCACTGGCAGATAAAACCAAATCGGTGATGGATTGTTAAATGATTCATGCGATAAAAAACGATTTAATTGCTGTGTCACAAAAAAGAAATGTAAAAATTCAGGATTTGCTTTTTGTACTAAGATATACCAAGGCAATGTTAACGCTAAAAATATAAAAATACCGAATAGCAGCGACATTTTTTTCAAAACATCAAAGCGCTTAACCGTTACCATCCAAGCAAGACCAATGATGCCAGGAAAAACAATGCCAATTAATCCCTTTGTTAAAAACGCTAACGAGGCAAACACATAAGCGCTTATAAAAAAATATAATTTACGTTTTTTATCTGTTAATGCACCCATTAAAAAAAACAATAATGTCGCGCTAATTAAAACGGCTACTTCTAAATCCAAATTCGCATAATGCGCGTTAGCAAAATAAAGCGGTGTGGTAGCTAATATAATGGCGGAAACAATACCCGTTCTGCGATCAAATACATAACGACCCGCAACGTAGGTGAGCAAACAACCCAATACACCAAAAAGAGCAGGAAATAATCTTAACGCCCATTCTTTAACACCAAAAAAATAAATCGCAATCGATTGCAACCAATAATAAAGCACTGGCTTATCTAAAAACGCGACACCATTCACACGCGGTGTAATGAAATCACCCGTTGCCACCATCTCACGCGCAACTTCTGAGTAGCGACCCTCATCCGGCACAAACACAGGATAATTGCCAATCCACAGCAAATAAAAAACTAAAAAAAATAGAGCTAATAAGAAAAGATCATTAAAATAAGAGCGTTTACTGGCTAGATTGGTCACGAAATTCATTCTCGCTTGTCTCAACTATCCAGTTGATGCCATACTGGCAAAAATGTGAATCTGGATGATGGTTAATGAAAAAACGCATTGTACTGTGTGCAGATGATTATGGGCAAGCGCCCGCTATCTCTAAAGGCATCATTGATTTAGTGACATTAAAACGCCTTTCTGCCGTCAGTTGTTTAACGACATCGCTCCATTGGCCAGAGCATGCGGAATGGCTAAAACCGCACATGAGTGCTATCGATGTTGGTTTGCACTTCAATCTCACCGAAGGCAAAATGCCGCTTTCCCGCTTAATGCTCAAAGCAGGCTTACGACAATTATCAAAAGAAACCATACGAACCGAATTGCACCAACAAATCGATGCCTTTGAAAAAGCGCTAGGGCGGTTGCCTCAATTTTTGGATGGCCATCAGCACGTCCATCAATTCCCCATTATTCGCGATGCGGTGGTCGAGGTTTACAATGAGCGCCTAAAGTCTACCAACGCCTATATCCGCCTAGTCAAAACCACCTATGATCCAGGCGATACCCTGGCTAACTTTAAAAAAGCCGTTGTTCAATCCATGGGCACTCAAAAATTCGCTAATCTATTGAAAGAAAATAATATTCCTCATAATTCATCATTTAACGGTATGTACTCGTTTTCAGACGCCGACGCTTTTGGTCGAATTTTCTTCAATATGCTCGCTACAAGCCCAGATGGTACTTTGATGATGTGTCATCCAGGCCTTGATTCTACTGATAAAAATGACCCCATCGCTAAGGCTCGCTTTGCCGAATACCAATATTTTACCAGCCGCCATTTTTTGGCCGATCTGGCCGCCTGCAACCTAGAAATAGCTTCTTTTGCGACCAGCGAGACTGAAGCTGTATAAATATGTATCTCTTGCATTGTAAAAAAATTCTGCTACACTTTAATAGCTCATCAGGTATTCCCTGCTGTAGGTATTTTGTATAATTTAGTAAAGGTAAAAAGACAATGGCAACACGTGAACGCGGAACCGTTAAGTGGTTCAACAATAGCAAAGGTTATGGATTCATTCAGCGAGATCAAGGTGGCGATGTATTCGTCCACTACAGAGCTATTCAAGGTGACGGTTACAGAACCCTTGAAGAAGGCATGGTCGTTGAATTTGTAGTGACTCAAGGCCAAAAAGGCTTACAAGCAGAAGAAGTTTCTGTGGTTAAGTAAGGGTTATTTGTTTCAAATTAATTGCCGTACGAGTAGACTCGTGCGGCAATTTTTTTTGATCTTAACAAGGCGTCTATTTCATGACTAAGCTCGAAGAATTAGAAAAAAAGCTTCTGCACTATACCGGCAAAGCCATCCACGATTTTAATATGATTCAAAACGGCGACCGCATTATGGTTTGCTTATCGGGTGGTAAAGATTCCTTTACGATGTTAACTATTTTGCGTTTATTGCAGCAACGCGCCAAAATTGATTTTGAAATAACCGCATTTACCCTCGATCAAGCGCAACCCGGTTGGAATGACGAACATTTACGAGCATGGTTAATTGCGCGCAATATTAATTTCGATATCATCACGCGCGATACTTATTCCATTGTTAAAGAAAAAATTCCAGAAGGTCAAACGTATTGTTCGTTATGCTCACGTTTGCGTCGCGGTATTATTTATCGTTATGCAGCAGAAAAAGGCTTTACTAAAATTGCGCTAGGCCATCATCGCGATGATTTGATTCGCACGTTATTAATGTCGATTCTTTATAACGGTAATATTCGCTCCATGCCGCCAAAATTATTAAGCGACAATAAAAAACATATTATCATTCGACCATTAGCCTATTGCCAAGAAGCCGATATTGCAGCGTTTGCGAAAATTTTGGAATTCCCAATCATTCCATGCAATTTGTGCGGCTCGCAAGAAAACTTAATGCGTCGTAAAGTTAAAAATCTAATCGATCAACTCGCATTAGAAAATCCAAAAGTGCCAAGCAATATTTTGCATGCAATGTCTTCTATTAAACCTAGTCAATTGATGGATCCAAATTTTTGGGATTTTAAAAATTTGGAAAGTCAGCAAGGTGGCGCGGAAGAAGAGGGTGAGATTGAGCAGAGTGGAAGTTGCGGGCTAGAGTTATTTAGTTTGTAAATCGTTTTACATCGTGCCCGTGAGCGTGCCCGTCTTTTCCGCTTTTCTCGAAAAGCAAAAGACGGGCACGCACGCGGGCACGCTCACGGGCACGTAAAAATCATCCTTCGCACTTTAAGTTTACCCCTTCAAATGCAATCACCACTGCCCCTAATTCTTTTACCATCCCGCTCAGTGCATCTTCTTCCATGCCACCATCGAGCAATCCGCGTTCAAAATAGCCTAATAACGCCTTTAATCTTGGGGTTCCGCAATATGACGCTGCGCCATGCAATGTGTGCACGCGTTTTAATAATTCAGGGTAATTTTTTTGTACGACTAATTCATTCATTATGACAACTTCATTTGGAAGGGATTTTGTTAGCATAGACATGAGATCTTCGGCTAGATCTACTTGATTGCCTGCTAAGCGTTTACCTAATTCCCAATCGACTATGGGAAGATTGTTCCAATCGAGGTAATTCATCCTTAATCCTCCGTGTTTTACCTTGCTTCAAATACAGCCATCGCCTCTATGTGAGAGGTATGTGGAAACATATTCATTATTCCAACTTTTTTCAACACATATTTGTAGGTATGTACCAGTTCCGCGGCATCTCTTGCTAGCGTTGCTGGATTGCATGAAACATAAACTATCCGTTTTGCTTGAAAAGAAGGCACTAATGCTAAAATGTCTTTCGCGCCGACTCTAGGCGGGTCAAGTAAGATTTTGTCGTATTGCTTTTTTGTCCATGGCGCATCTAATGGCGGTTTTTCCAAGTTGGCAGCAAAATATTCAACATTGTTGATGCCGTTATGCCGTGCGTTTTCTTCGGCGCGTGATACCATTTCTGCGCCCCCTTCAATGCCAGTCACGAATTCGCCGCGTTTAGCGCACGCTAAAGTAAAATTACCAATACCACAAAATAAATCTAAGACACGCTCATTTGGTTGCACATCTAGCAATGCCATTGCTTGCGAAACCATTTGTCGATTGATTTCTAAATTCACCTGGGTGAAATCAAGCGGGTGAAATAAAAATTCTAATTTTTCGGCGGGCAATGTGTAACTTAAGCGCTCGCGACCATCTTTCGGCCATAATTTGCTAACAGGTTGTGGATTGTTAGGTTGTAAGTAAATATCAAAATCAAATTGCTGACCAAAGGCGATCAGCGCTTGTATATCTTCTGCTGGCAAATCTTGCATGTGTCGAAAGACTAAGGCGACTTTGGAATCACCCATTGCCATTTCTACTTGTGGAATATGGTTAAACGTTTTTAAGCTCGCAATTAAAGCGCTTAATTCTTTAAAGCGCATGCCAACTTCAGGGTGTAACACCACGCAGCTTTCAAGATCAGCTAAGTAGCGGCTGGATTTTTCTCTAAAGCCAACCATTAATTTATCTTTTTTAATAACAAATTTGACGCCTAAGCGTGCTTTGCGACGATAACCTAAACTAGCCGCATCAAGCACCGGCATTATTTCTTCGGCAGTCACTTTGCCAAAATGCTTAAGTTGGTCGATGAGGGTTTGTTGTTTTAATTCGATTTGAGTGGCCATACTCATGTGCTGCAAACTGCAGCCGCCGCATAAACCGAAATGTTTGCAGGGTGGGGTAACGCGCGATGCTGAGCTTATTAAAATGTTAGTGGCGTCTGCTTCTATGTAACTGCTGCGTTTTTGTTTAATTTGAAACTCAACGGTTTCACCTGCTAATGCACCTGAAATAAACGCGGTTTTTTGGTTTATAATTCCCACACCTCGGCCGTCATGGCTTAAACCATGCACAGTTGCGGTAACCGGATTTTTGTGGTTGTCAAGCTTCTCTTGTTTATTCATATTGATACAGTTGGCTAACTAGGCTTAAGTTTAAGAGTTTAACACTATATATTGATTGATAAATAATATCAAACTTGTACTATTTGGTAGAAGTTCTATACTAATATATGAGTGTTCTTGATATAAATTGTCCAAAACCTAACAGTGATGACAGTAGGAGACTGACTAGAGGTGTGGTGTGCAGGTCCTCTGAGAGGAAAGCCTAAAGCGCTTCTCAAGTCCCCACGTTAAGAGTACAAAGCAGGTTTTTTGCGACGTCTATACCAGAGCACTCATTTAATTTTTTTATTTCGATAACCTCGTCATTGCGAGGAGCGTAGCGACGAAGCAATCCAGTTTTTGATTTTCCCTAAAAGCTGGATTGCTTCGTCGCTACGCTCCTCGCAATGACGAGTTTATCGTTGCAATAACGATCACATTAATTAGAGACGGATTCTCATGAGTAACCCAATAATCGAACGCGAACATCTTTTTGGTGCTCACCATTATCATCCTTTGCCAGTTGTTTTAACAAAAGGTCAGGGAGTGTATGTTTGGGATGAAAACGGCAAACGCTACATTGACATGATGAGCGCCTATTCTGCTGTGAGTCACGGGCATTGCCATCCTAAAGTGGTGGCCGCATTAGTTGAGCAAGCATCCAAATTAAGCATTCCTTCTCGCGCGTATTTCAATGATCAGCTTGGACCCTTCTTAGAAGAATTATGTCAGTTGACTGGTTTCGACAAAGCATTGCCGATGGTAACTGGTGCTGAAGCCGTTGAAACCGCGTTAAAAGCAGCCCGCAAATGGGCTTACACGGTGAAAGGGGTACCGAAGGATAAAGCAGAGATTATCGCATGTGATGGCAATTTTCACGGTCGTACGATTACCATTGTCGGTTTATCCAGTGAAGAACAATACAAATCAGGGTTTGGGCCTTTTGCGCCAGGATTAAAACGCGTGCCCTATGGTGATGCAGCGGCGTTAGAAAAAGCAATAACGCCAAACACGGCCGCATTTTTAGTCGAACCCATCCAGGGTGAAGCAGGAATTATTATTCCGCCTGAGGGTTATTTAAAAGCATGCGCTGATATTTGCAAAAAACATAATGTGTTAATGATTTGTGATGAAATTCAAACAGGGCTTGGGCGCACGGGTAAGTTGTTAGCATTCCAACATGAAAATATTAAACCAGATTGCATTGTGTTGGGCAAAGCATTAGGGGGTGGCGTGATACCTGTTTCAATGTTTCTGGCTAAAAAAGAAGTGATGGATGTTTTTACGCCTGGCGATCACGGTAGCACGTTCGGTGGTAATCCGTTAGCGGCAGCAGTTGGTCGAAAAGCATTAGAAGTATTGGTGAGTGAAAAATTAACTGAACGCGCAGAAGAATTAGGTAAGTATTTTTTAGAGAAATTAAAAGCCATTAAATCGCCACTCATTAAAAATGTTCGTGGTCGTGGATTATTATTAGGAATGGAAATTATTCCCGAAGTGCCAGCGAGACAAATCGTTTTAAAATTAATGGAAGAGGGTATTCTTTCTAAAGATACGCATCATACAGTGATTCGATTTGCGCCACCATTGATTATCACCAAAGAACAAATTGATGTGGCGGTTGAAAAAATCACTGCTGTATTGCAAGCGTGATTACTTAGACAATTTAACGTAAATAACGCCAATTAATATATTGGCAAATACCAATGTTAATAATGTGCAAACGATGGCAAGCGTCATAACGAAATAATAATAAGCTAATGGATATTGCCAAATAATCGATTGCAATAAAAAATTACATAATAAAATTAAACCAATTTCAAACATCAAGATAATCAGTGCTGGTATAAACGCCAGTAGCACTATCTTTGATACATTGTTTCGCGTTACTAAAAACGCTTGTTTTAAAGATGCAATGAGTGCTGTATTTTTATCTAATACAAAGCAAATACTCATGAAGGTTCTTGTGGAAATATAAATAGCGATTACTGAAGTGAGTATTAGGTAACCATAATACCACGCAATTTGTGTCATGCTGCTAATGTAATAAGGTAATATCACCCAATCATAAACAGAGTTAGGATCAAGGTTAAACATCGAATGATATAAAGAAACATTTTTGATAACAAATTTAAACCATACTTGATAAAGAAAAAGTGGAATAATGCCAAGCATTAATAAGCGCCAAGCAACACTCGGTTTGAACGCATGAAAAAATTGGTTGAGTTGTAATTTTTTCTTTTGCACTCGTTTGATGCTGACATTAACAATATTTGAGCTGATCAAGTAAGCGGTAAAGTTGCAAAGAATAAACCATATACCGCCTAACACTAATGATTGTGGTTCTATTATCTCGGCAACATAAATACCAAAGTAACTAAACGCAAAACCAACAATGATTAATAATGTTAAAGGTAGTATTGCGCGCGGCAAGGTTTTAATCGCAACACTTAAACTTTCAAACACGTTAACGGATTGTCGGTTTTTCATGTTTGTTCTCCTGAAAGCAATTACGCTGACGAGAAAAAGTGATGCTATTTTTATTCTCGATCAGGTAATAAAAACATTGTTAAATACGTTAAAAGCATGAATCCACCTTGCACCATGTGATTTTCTTCTAAATCAAATTTCATCACCATTTGATCGGCGAGAAAAAAGGCGAGCCAAAACGTTAATGAAATAATAAAAGCAGTTTGGCTGCGACGCATCCAAGTGCGTTTTCTGCGTGTCATGCCAAGGCAGGCATAAGTAAATGCAGCGGTTGCTAAAAACGACCAAGCAATAATACCGAAAAAGAAAGTCGTGACTAACCAATCAGGTGTTGAATACATTTTTAAAGATTCAGCTAAGAAAGGATAATTCGTATCGGGTGCCCATGTTGCTTGCAGTATGCCAAAATGTGCTAACGCGCCAACGATATCTGTCCATAATGCTATTAACCACCAAATCGCCCAAAAGATGATGATTGTTTTTTTGAATGATTCATTGTTGATGTGTAAATTCATTGTTGATCCTTGGTAGAAATTTCAAAGGCGACACTTTATCACGAACAGTAGCCTGGACTAAACGCGCAGCGTTTTGTCCGGGTTTTTTTCTGTGGCCACCACGCCTGGACAAAACGCTGCGCGTTTAGTCCAGGCTACTTCTCAGATTTTATTTTTCGCCAGACAGCCACTTAGGGTCGACTTCAAATTCTGTTGCGATGAGATTTAGCACTTCGGGTTCAGGCATGCTTTGGCCTTCAAGAAAAGTCCAAGCTTGTTGTTTGGGGATGTCGAGGAGTTTACTTAATATCATCGCGCGTTCACGAGTTTGTGCGGGAGCGCCCGTGTCATCGAGACAGCTATTTAATCTTTCTGCAAAACTTTTAGCACCAAGTGTCATGACCGCTTTCCTTGCCATCATCTAAATTTGAGTATACGTAGGGCGTACCCTTAGTAACAATCGTGAATAACCCTGAGAGGTGTTAGTAAAGTACGCTAAGAGAGGAATTTTGCGGCGACTAAAGTGTTTCGTAATAGCATGGCAACCGTCATGGGGCCAACACCGCCGGGCACGGGTGTAATCCAGGCGGCGCGTTGTTTTGCTTTTTCAAATTCAATGTCGCCGGTGAGGGAGCCATCGTCTAATCGAGTGATACCAATATCAATTAAGGTCGAGCCTTCTTTTACCCAATCACCTTGAATAATGCCAGGCTTACCAACGGCTGAAATTAAAATGTCAGCGTGTCCAACATAGTATGAAAGATCTTGTGTAAAGCGGTGACAAATAGTAACGGTGGCACCGGTGATTAATAATTCTAACGCCATTGGCCGGCCAACAATATTGGATGCGCCAACAACAACAGCATGCTTGCCTTTGTATTCTTGCTGAATATGTTCAAGCAACAACATCACGCCCATGGGTGTGCACGGGCGAAGCAGTGGTCTGCGTTGTGCTAAACGACCCATGTTGTAAGCATGAAAGCCATCAACATCTTTGTAAGGGTCAATGCACTCTAATACACTTTCTGCATCGATTTGTTCGGGCAGTGGTAATTGCACTAAAATGCCTTGTACGGACGAATCTGCATTTAATTCTCGAATGAGCGTTTCTAATTCATTTTGCGTAATAGTGGATGAAAGGTGGTGATAGATCGATCGAATGCCAACTTGTTCGCATGCTTCACGTTTGTTGCGCACATAGACTGTTGATGCTGGATCGTCGCCGACTAAGATGACTGCTAAGCCGGGTGTATTCTTGCCGGCCGCTAAATTTTGTTGCACGCATGCTGCAAGTTCGGTTTTAACTTCCGCTGCTACCGCCTTGCCATCAATCAACTTAGCTGTCATATCAAACACGCACTCCATTGTTTCAAGTGCCACCAATTTATCATAAACAACGGTAGCCTGGACACGCTTTTTGTGTCCGGGTTGGCTTTGTTGCATCAAATTGCCATCTGATTGTCATCCCGGAATTTTTACCGTTTTTTGGTAAAAATGTCCGGGATCCACGGAAGTAGTAAACAAAAAATATGTTCTGTAAAGATTTTGGGTGGATCCCGGAAATTTCCTGCGGAAATTTCCGGGATGACAGTTTGATGCAACAAAGCCAACCCGGACACAAAAAGCGTGTCCAGGCTACTCTTCCCACTGCTGCCCATTTTCTGTTATATTTGCCAAAACAAATAAAAGACAACAAAACGAGGATTGCTCTAATGTTGACCAGAAATACCACTTCGATGTTATTAACAACATTGGCAAATTCTACTGAAAGTCTGCGTCAGCTCACCGTAACAGAGATGTATCAGACAATGGAACCCTTTTTTGTCGGTGTGGATAATACAACCTATCGCTTTTTCATTAGTCAATATTACCAAGCGTTGCAAAACTTAACGATGATGTTGAGAACCGGTATGCTTTATGCGCGTATCGATAATACGCTTAGTCTTGTTCCTACTGAGTATGACCGGATAAAAATCTGGCTAAACCCTTATAATGACGATGAACTAATGATATTTAGTCGAGCAAGAAATCAACCAGCAAAACTTGATTTTGAGCAATTCATTATTAATCGTTTCGATAATTTTACTAGAGATTTTGGCGGTGAATTGAATCCGCATATTAAGGGTGTGACATTAGGGGTGTTTTTTACGATCATTAGTTTTGCATTCATTTTACTATTGCTATCGAAGTATCTTTCTGCACGCAGGGATGCTCGTGAAATGATGAGTCGTTATGAAGCGGGAGAGGAATTTCCTGAAGTGCCAACACCAGGCTGTTATGAAACGTTTTGTGGCGGCGCAAACTTCATGGCTAGGCTGATGCGAGCAAAAATGCGCCCACAAGATTCGGTGCGATTGGCAGAAGAAGAAAGAATCACTGTAAGACGGTAAAAATGTTTGACGTAAGTCAATTCGCTGAGTATGATCGCAGCTCTATTTGTTTGAGCAAAATCAACGGGGTATAGCGCAGTCTGGTAGCGCGCCTGCTTTGGGAGCAGGATGTCGGGGGTTCGAATCCCTCTACCCCGAACAAATATGAAACAAAGCAGATGTTTCGCCTTGTCATTGAGTCGTGAATGCGCCCGTAGCTCATTCGGATAGAGCATCGGCCTTCTAAGCCGAGGGTGACAGGTTCGAATCCTGTCGGGCGCGCAGGTTGCGTGTTTTAGGTAAAAATTGTTATGGCGGGCGTAGCTCAGTTGGTAGAGCCCCGGATTGTGATTCCGGTTGTCGCGGGTTCGAGCCCCGTCGCTCGCCCCATGTTCCAGACGCACAGCGTCAAACGAGCACCAAGGCAGGGCCGTTAGCTCAGTTGGTAGAGCAGTTGACTCTTAATCAATAGGTCGTAGGTTCGATCCCTACACGGCCCATGTTTTTTCCCCTCTTTAGTAGCCTGGACACGCTTTTTGTGTCCGGGTTTGTTGTATGTGGATACCTCTCGATGCAACTACCCCGGACACAAAAAGCGTGTCCAGGCTACACTTCGCAATCACTAAGTTATTCCTCTTGTTCGACATATCCAAGGAAATAAAAAATGTATTTGAATGGCATTCGCAAATTTTGCGTGGTTTTTTTATTTTCTATGGCATCATTTGCCGCAGAAAAAAATGCATGCATCGAAAATATGCATGCAATAAACAATAACATTCTTGCAATGAATCACTGTCAACTGCGCAGTGAACACATGCCCGCGGTCATCTTGCTTGTTAAGCAGCATCCTGAAATTGATACAATTGAGTTGATCGATAATTTAATTGATGATGATGGTATTAAACAATTATCCGAACTTCAGCAAATAAATAGAATTTTTTTAAAAGAAAATTTAATTCACGATGCGGGGGCTATTGCTATCAGTAAAATGCCGCAACTAATCGACATTCATCTTGCTCGTAATTATATTGGTGATCAAGGTGCCAAGGCGCTAGCAAAAATGCATCTTGAGATTCTTGATCTCAGTGAAAACCTGATTCGTGATGAGGGTGCAGTCGCATTAAGTAAAAATTACTATCTGGAAATTTTAAATCTGTCGCGTAATCATATTAGCAATAAAGGCGCCACAGCATTTGTGAATAGCACTATTGATATAATTAAATTAAACGGCAACGATATTGATGATGAAGGCGCTATCGCATTAGCAAAAAATAATTACGCCAGTCAACTTTACTTATCCGACAATCAAATCAGCAACAAAGGCGCCGCAGCATTTGCTCCCAATGTCACTATCCAATATCTTGCGCTTGCAAACAATCACATCGGAGACGAGGGGGCTATTTACTTATCAAAAAATCAAACATTCACTCACGTCATGTTGTCATACAATGAAATTGGCCACGCCGGAATAGAAGCCCTCAAAGCAAACAAGTTTTTCTCGGTTTTAGATGTAGAATATAATCCCAAGTAATTCGGGCTTGGAGCTGCTGTTTGAGATATATTGTTTTTATACGCTAAATTAAATAGGATCTTCCATGACTAACAAGGCTCTCGATATTGTCTTCACCTCCATCCTAACTCGCATCGAAAACGGCGAAATTAAAACAACCAATCAATTAAGACTTGTTTTAGAAGACTTAGGCGAAACCTACGATCTTAAGCCCTTGCAATTAATCGTCACACTCAGAGAGTGGATGCAAACCCAAGGAATTGATTTATCAACAGACCACGGCGTTGTAACGATTGAAAAAATAAAAGGCTGATAAAGCCAGAGAGTAGCCTGGACACGTTTTTTGTGTCCGGGGTGGTTGCATCTGGACGCACCCGTATACAACCACCCCGGACACAAAAAGCGTGTCCAGGCTACTTTAGATTATAAATATATTGCAATATGCAAGCGATGATAATACCAACGGTGATAATAATGCCGAGAGAAAAAGAGGTACCATTATAAATGATGCTTGCAATGCCGCTACCTAAAACACCGCTGCCCATGAGTCCAGTTGTAAATAATGCAACGCGAATACCCATTGGCTGATGGCTGGTTTCGATGATAAGGCGATTCAGTGGTGCAAAACAAAGAGCGGAACCAAATGAGTAAATGACAACGGCTAATAAAAATAAATAAAAATCATGGGGTAGAAAAATTGAAAATACTAATATTAGTAATCCAGCAATTAGTGCAATCAATAAGCCGATATTAATTAAACGAACCGCATCGTGTTTTACTAGTAATGCGTTTACCAAATAACTTCCGAAAATATAGGCAGCAAAGACGATTGCTTGCATGTAGCCAAATGCAATGACGCTATATTTAAAGCTATCAATGACAAGTAGGGGGCCTGCTGTGACCCAGCTAATAAAGCCAGCAAATGTGAAGCCAAGCACACACATTAATAAAAGAAAATCTCGATTGGCAAACACTAGCCAGTAACTTTTAAAAATGCTGGCTAAATGCAGTGATTGTCGTTTTTCGGAAATTAGGGTTTCTTCCATCTTTTGATATAAACATAAAAGCATCACAGAAGAATAAATGGCAATAAACCAAAAGATCCAGCGCCAACTTCCAAATATTAAAACAATACCACCTGCGAGTGGACCAAGTGCGGGGGCAAGTACAGAGACGCCACCCATGATGGCAAGAATACGAATTGCAGCTTTGTGTTCATAGGCATCATGTATTGAAGCGTAACCTGCAACCATCATCGAAGATACCATAGCGCCTTCAATTAGACGCCAGCATAACAGCCAATATTCATTTGAGGTTATTGCGCAAAGTGCCGTGGATAAAACGTAAATGACGCCACCCAATAACAGTGTTGGTCGTCTACCAAAGCGATCAACAAAAGCGCCCATGATTAGCGGCATGCTAGCTGTTCCTGCAAACCACATCGTTACTGTCAGTTGCACTTCACTCGCTGAAATTTGCAAATCACGCATCATCTCAGGCAGTGCCGGCAGAAACATATCATTTGATAAGTAAATTGAAATCTCATAAAGCACAAGCAGGATCGGAAATAACCAATTAATTCGCTGATGAGAATGCATGCTTGTCTCTTTCTGGATGAAAATAAGCCTGTGGTCATTATACTTTAAGATGCAGATGTAGGCGAAAAAAATGTAGCCTGGACACGTTTTTTGTGTCCGGGGTGGTTGCATCTGGACGCACCCGTATACAACCACCCCGGACACAAAAAGCGTGTCCAGGCTACAATCATTGTTATTCAGTTATAAAATTTTTTAAAAGTGCGAGATTGCCAAGCCCTATCCAAAATCCTGTTTCATCGGTTAGATTTCATGATATAAGAAAGGAAGTCAAAGGAGCAGCAAATGATTTCACAATTAGGTAATCGTGTTATAGCCTGCAATCACCAGCAATGGGGGTATTTACTCGGTATGATAGTTGGCTTTTTAATAGCAATATTTTCATTGCCCTATCTTTCGGAAGCGTCATTACCTTGGGTTGGTAAGCTGCAAGCATTTCCACTTATTTTTATTAAAATTATTTCTGTTCCATTTATTGCGGGTTTGTTTGCCAATATATTCTCTAATTTAGGAGCAGCATTAGATATTCTCACGAATGAAAAAACCATCATTCATGTTGTGAAAAAAAACAAAAAAATGTGATGATTTAGCTGGAGAGTTTAAATGCTATGGTGAAACATGCAGTGGTTATCGGATTAAAAGCGGCTGATCCGAAAAGGTATCATGGCTTTAATGGCGAGGGCGGCAAGGTTAACCTTTGAATTTTTTCATTAATGCTAGGTTTACTTTATTTAGCATTTTTGCCGTAATTGCGTCGCTTTTTTCGATTTTACTAATGTATGCTTGTGAAACTTTCATGCGTTTTGCTAGTTGAGTTTGAGTGATGCCCGCGCGGATTCTTGCGAGTGCAATGGGATTATCGACGTAATCGGCTGGATCAAACGAGACATATTCCGCATTTTTTTTTATTTTATTTACTCTATCCTCAATTTGATTGCGCATAGCAGCATAGACATTCATTGGCAAAAGAACATATTCATCTTTACCGTCTACTGATTTAATGACTTGCAAGTTCATTTGTAGGCATCTCCTCTGGGTTTGATTTTTTCAATCGCAACAACTTTTACATCATCATTTCTGTCGTAAATTACTCGCCAATTCCCAATTCGCAACCTAAAAAATGGCGTCCCTTTTAATGATTTAATATCCAGGGAAGGGTTGTCAGGGTTTATTCCTAGCATGACAATTTTCTCTGTAATTCTGTTTCTATCAAATCGCGAAAGGCTTTGTAGAATCTTTTTGGCCTGTCGTTTAATCAGTAAGTTATATGCCATATTTTACCTTACATTGGGTTATTATAGGTTATATTTAGTTATATTGCAATTTGCGCAAAAATCTGTTGAAAAGCTCAGGGAGGGGGATGAGAGGAGGTAGAAATGAGTAAAAAGAAAGGCAGTTGAAATCATTAAATTTGCGAAACTAATTATAAATTATCCAGGTATGAAAGCAATCAAGATGTTCAAATTCTCAGTTATTCAGACTACATTCTTAACATTACCAATGTTATGATGTCATGGACTTTTATTAAGGAGGATATTGTTCAATGAAGAATCATGTGAATACTGGGCGTTTGATGTTAACGGGTGTGCTTTTAATAGTTGCATATATCATGATGGAAGGTTTCGTGCACGGTTATTTGCTGAAGGATATGTATCAAGCAACGGCTAGCGTTTGGCGTTCTGAAATGGATATGCAGCAAATGATGTGGATCATGATGGTGGGTGAAGGCATTTTTGCTTTTATGTTTGCTGTGATTTATGCCTGTGGTTTTGTTGCAAATAAACCACGTCTTGGCCAAGGTTTTCGTTTTGGTTCATTGGTTGCGTTGTTTTTAATACCAGCGATGAGTTTATCGTGGTATGTGATTTTACCGATTCCTAGCATCTTAGCTGTTTATTGGTTTGTTGCGGGCGTTGCTGAAATGATAATACTTGGTTTAATTGCGGGTGTTGTTTACAAAGCATGATTATTTTGCACTTGTCATCCCGGACAATTTCCTGCGGAAATTTCCGGGATGACAGATAGATGCAACAAAGCCACCCGGGATGAACAAAGAGCTTTTATCCAGGCTACTTGAGACCTATGTATGACTGATATGACAATTACACTAACACCCGCACTGTATGACTACCTAAAAGAAAACTCTCTACGCGAACCAGACGTGTTAAAACGTTTACGTGATGAAACCAGTAAGTTAACTAACAAACATATGCAAATTGCACCTGAACAAGGGCAATTCATGCGATTACTCATTGAAATATTAGGTGCAAAGAAAACATTAGATATCGGGGTTTTTACAGGCTACAGCGCACTTTCTGTGGCTTTAGCGTTACCTTCAAACGGTAAAGTAATCGCATGCGATGTCAGTACTGAATCAACTGCAATCGCAAAACGATTTTGGGAGATGGCAGGGCAAAGCAGTAAAATTGATTTGAAAATTGCACCGGCGATCGAAACATTAGAAAACCTATTGCAAGATGGGCAAGCTAATACGTTTGATTTTGTTTTCATTGATGCGGATAAAGCGAATTACGATCACTATTATGAGAAATCATTATTACTCGTAAGACCAGGCGGTTTAATTGCAATTGATAATGTTTTTTGGAGTGGAGCTGTTGCAGATAAGAATAATCAAGATCGCAAAACAAACATCATTCGTGAACTGAATGCAAAAATTCACAAAGACGATAGAGTAACGATTAGTATGTTGCCGATTGGTGATGGTTTAACGCTAGCAAGAAAAAAATAGCTAACTGGCCGCATTCGCGACCAGGTAACCGTGATAGAGTTATCTGCCAATTAAAATGAAAATCCCTGAAACCAACGCTAATACACCCATCACAACCGGTAAGATGACAATGCCAGGTGCTAAAATGTTAATGCCGACTAAGATTAAGTAAATAGCTAATAGTAACAAGCCAATATTGCGTTGAATATTCATGACTCTATCCTTAAAGTTGAAATTCTCAATCAGTATAATGACTTATTGAATTGAACACCAGCCGCCTTTAGGTGGCACTGTTGAAAGAGCATTTGAACTTTGTGAAGTCGCGTTTTCTTCCAGTCTCGCATCAGGTGTTCTAGGTCTTACGCCAAATTGCGCTATTAAGCTTGCTGCATTAGCAGGAACATCGGTTGTAGTTGCGTTTGGCGTTGCAGCTGAACTCGGTTCACTCGTTACAGAGACGGGTTGAGGCGCGATTTCTGTCGCAGCGTTGTTGTCACTTGCCACTAGCAATTGCCTACCGCCTCTTTCAGTATGATATTCTCGACCATTAACTATAAATCTACCCGGGAAGGCAACCGTTGTTGGCGAAACAGTGAGGCAACCTTCTTTTGCAGGGAATATAAAGGCAAGTTTCGCTGATTCTTGTAAAATGCGAACTAAGCGCCTTGAGACAGACATCGTATCTAAATATTGGAAAATATTTTTAAAATCTTCCATGGTTTCTAATTTAATATGTTGGCAACCGGTACTTTTAGCTAACTCATTCAACAGATCAAAGTTATATTTATGGCCTAAACCAAGCGTGAAAATTTTTGGTGGATTGGTAGTTTCTTTAATTAATGTATTGGTAAGAAGTTCTAACTGCTCTAAAGGCATTGAGCCGCTATCTACGCCATCAGTAAAAATAACCACAGTGGTGTTTAACTCAGGTTCTAATTTTGATAAGACCTTATGAATAGTTGAGTGTAAAGCAGTATGGGTGCCCATTTTTAAGCTTTCAACATGATTAGTAATTACCTCTGCCTCCTTTAAATTGAAAACAGCGGTTTCACTGGTTGCATCTGAAAAATGTGTGATACGAATTTCTGTATCATCAAACTGTGGGTTGTTAGCCATTCCATTTACAAAATTAATAACATTTTCTTTTAGTGGCGCTTCATCTGGAGCCATTGAGCCACTGCAATCAATCACCAGTGATACACTTTGTTTGCGAGGAATGGCGCGTTCCATATTAAAACAAATCGGTTTTGCTTTATCGCCACTGATGTGCAATATAAATCCTTCTTGGAAAATAATACTTAAGTAATTCATTAAATGTTGTGGGTCGATTCGAAAAACAAAATTAACATCAGTTGAGTTAGTTGCGCCAGCTGGTACAAGCGGTTCTACTTTTGGTGGCGTTAAACATTTCACCAGTAAACCAAAATCAAAATATATCTTGGTATGATCACTGCTTAAGTACAAAATTTTATCGACAAATGGCGCAATCGGGCCGTCTTCTTTTTCTTGTTTTTCTAAAGGTTTTTGTTCGTTTTTATCAGCAGCAATTGCTTGACGTAATTGATCAAATGATGCCTTTGCCAGTATTTGGCGAAACATATTAATTTGTGCTTGAGTGACTTCAATAAAATCGGGATCACAAGAAGCTTCTAAAATATGGTTGTTATCTTTTTTATTTTCAGTATTCCATGCAATACCAATTTTTTGGCGCAGATTGGCATTAAATAAAGAAGTGAAAAATATTTCACCGATGCCATCTGCAAGTTCAATTTGCTTGGGGTATTGCACTAAAGGAATAGGTGGAACGGTAGCAGGTTCGGCACCCGATTTAACTTTTTGCAAGGTGTAGTCTATGTTGGTAAGAACTGTTTCGGGTGATTTTAAAATTTTTTCTAAATCTTCAGCCAGTTTTGCATCAGGCGTATTAAAAATAAGTGAGCCATTATTGAATTCGAGTGAAAAATCCAATGGCTGAGCTTGCGCTTTTAGCAGGCTTGCAAATAATAATTTCCAGTCTTCGATGGTGTTTTGATTTGAAGTTGTTGCGCTTGCGAACATAAATAACGCTCCCTTTATTTAGCTTTTGCATTAATTATTTACATATAAATAAAATACAATATTTTATTAACAGATAAGTGCGCGCATACTAGGCGAGAATGAATTATTTGTCTATGAAAATATCGAATTACAAAGCAAGCATGCAACTGACAACGATTTGCGAACCAGTGTTATTAGTGATGGTGAGCGTGCCGTTACTATCTGCATAGGCGCCTTGATAATTGCCATTGGTTTTTAAATAAAGCGGCATGGCAGCGGAATAATTTTGACCTTTATAAGTCCAAGTCACGTTGCCTACTGTTTGTAAACTATTAGTGAAACAAAAAATAATGGGTTCGATGCCGAAAGAATAATTAGAGACGATAGTGTTATTAGGATTTAAAAGCACATTTTGAAAAGGAGTTGATACATTCGTGGTGCTGGCAAAATTTGCATTGCTGAATGCAAAAAAAATAGCGATTGTTTGAATAATATGGCGCATCGTTACTATCCTTGTAACTAGAGTGCGTTTTAAATCATGCCGACAGCATATAACCAATCTTCCGTAGGTAACACTAATTTACGTTGTTTTAAATCAAATAAGCCAATTACAAATTCTGCTGTGCAGCAAACTTCACCACTACGCAACATTTGTTGCGATAAGATGCCAATCTTTTTTTCATAACGCAGCATTTGTGTTTCGATAATAATATTTTCGCGCAATTTTATTTCACTTAAGAAATTAATTTTAATTTCAAGAATGGTGGGGCCTAAGCCGGTTTGTTTGATTTTATCAACACCAAACCCACGTTCGGTGATTAAATCCCAACGCGCATCTTCGAACAACGTTAAATACGTTGCGTTATTCATATGACCGAAAGTATCGAGATAAATTTCTTTGATGGTGATAGGAAAGCTAAATTTGACAGAAGACATAGCCTGCACCTTTTGTATCTGATAGTGCAGGATAACTCATCTGTTTGGATATTAGCAAGGTGATGGGCTGTTGTAGCCTGGACACGTTTTTTGTGTCCGGGGTTTTTGGTTAATCAAAGAGGAAAGCCCCCAGACACAAAAACGTGTCCAGGCTCTGACAGATCGGCGCATATTTTCATACCCCCACCCTGATTTGTGTCATATCTTGGAGCTGCTTGAGCGAATCTAGCAGTTCCTCTTTCCTAAAACTTCTCCTCACCCAATAATCTATCCGTACGCCTGATTGCATGTCTTTCTTTTGCTGTACCCTTTGATGCTCTAGCGAGACCAGATAAGGATGATTTTTTGCCAATCAATAGCGCTCCAACCGCGTTGGTGACCGAATTTATTGTTTTTTTTGTGGATAATCGATGGTGCTTTTTCAATGATTTTATATAATAATTGCTGTCCCTGCATAGTGTGGTATCCCTAATTTGCGATTCGCGTCAAAAAGTAGAGAATAATACACTATGCGGGGATTTTTTTATGCCTCAAATCCTTAAGATTTTTTGAAAAATATGCGCCGATCTGTCAGGTCCAGGCTACGGTTAATTTTTAAGTGCTGGTTCGCGTTTTTTTTCAATCAATCCTTTTTCAGTAAAGTTTGAAGCCTGTCTTTTTAAAGCAAAGAGATCCATGTGCGTGCTGTATAATGAATCTTTCTTGAATTCTTCATCACGTCTCTTTTCTGTTAAACGATCGTAGCTGCCGGCATAGATCCCTAAGCTCAAAAGTATGAAAATGCTAGCCATTATTATAATGGGGATGGTTGATGGTGCTAGTGCGGGTACAGTTAAAGTTAGAACAATGGCAGTGATAGAAATGGCAATCAAAGTTGCTAATCCGGCATTTCTTTTTTTGTGCGCTTTCATGTCTGCGATGAAAGGTAAGTGTTCACGCTTTTCATTAATAGCGTCTTCAACATGCTGTGGGTAACGTTGAAAAGCTCTAAATGCATTTTCCTTGCGATTATATTCATCTTCATTTTTTGGGTATTCTTCGCTACTACAATCTCGATAGATAAGATTTTTTTCAGGATTGCTAATAGCATCCGCTAGAACAGTATTTGCTAAAGTGAGTTGTTCAATATTATAAAGAATGACTTCATATTTATAATTGTAGCCGAGTTTGCTCATGTCGGAACTTGGACGTGTTGTCAGCGTTAAATCAACCAGTTTTTTTGCTATTCTGGTGGCTTCTTTAATGTGCATTTTTAAAAGTTCATCGGTGTGATCGCCAAAAAGAATGAGTGTTGTTTTGGTTTCGAGTGCTTCAAGAATTGCATTTTGTGATGCAATAAGTTAGGTAACGGCATTAATAGTTACATCATGCTTTAATTCTTTTTTGATGGTTTGTTCATTGATCTCATTTAGAATGCCAGTAGAATCTTCAAGCATCTCACGGATTGCTGCTCGGTTTCGTTCGTGAGAAGGATATCCCCAGCCCCATTGCGTGCTAGTTGGCTTTTTATCTAAGTTGATTCTTGTAACATCTTGTCGCAACATTTGTAGGGCCTCGTTATTATAATTTAAAGTATAGAAAACTGTTTATATAACCCCGGCTGAAATCGAAAAGCGATTTGAGCCGGGCTGAGGTTATTTTAAATCTTAAAGTTCAGCCTTGAACTTTGGTTCATTGTGGTGTTGTGATATGGTTTTTTTGATGTTTGCGTATATTGAGAAGAGCGTAAGCCGCATTTTGATGATTAAAGAGACCGAGGTGCGATTGGTAGAGAGTGTCCTTGCGTAATTCTTCTTGAACGCGTTTTGCAGATAATGGATAGACATCTTTATGGGCTTTATATAATAGCGTAGTAAAAATTGTTACGCCGGCTAATGGGATCAATAGCGTTGCTAGTGCTGCGAGTGGTGGAAGGGTTGCAGCTAAAATAATAACGGCGACACTTATTGCAATGATTGTTGCTAATGCCAAGTTTTTTTTGAGATGTAATCTTAAATCTTCTCTCCATGGAAGATGTTCTACTTGTTTTTGTTTGTTGAGTTCTATGGCGCGTGTAAGTCCATTTTGCTCCTCATTAAACCGATTCCAGCTATAAAATCCATTAGGGATTTCGTTATGGTCTTCTCCTGGCGATTGAATGGCGGTTGTTAATATATTATTCGCATGAATAAGTTGTTTGATGTCGAAGCAAACAATACTGAGACGATGGTCATTTAGCATTAAAGTTAGCAGATTATCTGCGAACTCTAATCCTCGATTAATATGCTGGCCTAATGTTTCATGTTCTGTGTCGCCTAAAAGAAAGTAATTATGTTGGCTTGCTGTAAGCGCTGATATCATTTTACTTTGTGATTTGATTAAGTCCGTTATGAGTTGTTTTTCTCTGAAATTATTCTCAGCAAGATTTTTACGAAAATCTTCCAATCGCTTATTGGATTTTTCAATGTTGGATATGATGGTTGGCATGAACATGATTTTTGACCCTATCAATTATTATTTTTATATATTCTGATTATACTGAGCAAATCTTAAGCCAATATTAAGTAGTCCGGATGAAATGCCTTTTTTATTGCAGTCGGGGTGGCTTTGTTGCATGAAATAACTTCATGCAAAGTAGCCTGGACACGTTTTTTGTGTCCGGGGTTTTTGGTTAATAAAAGAGGAAAGCCCCCGGACACAAAAAACGTGTCCAGGCTACGATTATTCGCAAGCTAATGGAACAACCGCAAGCTCTTCATCATCTTTCGACGTCATTTGACGTAAAACGATTTTACCTTTTCCTTCAACCACAAGTGAGTAGTAAACTTCAACATCATCATCATTTTTAAAATCCTCAGTAGCAACACCGTTTTTACCATTAGTGCCGGCTTCGATTTTCAAAATGTGACCGTTTACATTCACCGTGCTAGTGTCTTCGTCATATAACACATTAATTTTGTTGCCTTCACCATCTAAGCCTACGCATTTATAAGAGGCGGCAAATATAGATGAAGAAGATAGGATAAATAAGGCGATACCTGCAAAGATGCGCGCTTTCATGCAACTCTCCCTAATTTCTTTTTTATTATTTTCCTATTATATCTTATTTTAGAGAGGAAATTGCAATTCTTGTAAAAACATAAGCTTATATAATGACTCGCTGGATGGGGGTCATACTATGCTAAAATTAGGGGAAAAGCATCAAACCAGGAGTAGTCTATGTCGTGGCAGAGATATGTGAAAATGTTCATTGCCGTTTTATTTTTGATATCAGCCTGTGTTTATGCCAGTGAAAAAAATAGTTTGTCACGTTCCCTGCAGAGCAAAATGGAAGAAACTGGTAAACTATCTTTACAATTTGATGCACCAAAAGATAAATCATACCTTCCCATACAAAAAATATTTGAAGAGCGTGGCTATTTTCAAAATTTAGTAAATTTATTAAATAATAAATTTATTTTCCCAACAAATATCACCATTAAATTCGCAGAAGAAGATGGTCCGCTTTATGATCCAAATGATAAAACCATTACCATGAGTTATGAATTCATCATGTATGTTTCCAGTGTTTATTTAAAAAATAATCCAAAAGCTGCCGACAATGCCATGATTGATTTTGCACAAGCGACAACAACGTTTTTTTTATATCATGAAATTGCGCATGCTTTAATTGATGTTTGGCAAATTCCGGTGATTAGTAATGAAGAAACGGCTGCTGATAATTTAGCAGTCATCCTCGCATTAGAATATACCAAAGATGGTAATGCGATTGTCATGGATACGGCTCGTTTATTTGAAATGTTTGAGGCGGAAGATCATAAATACTCAGATGATGATTTGTGGGATGAGCATGCACTCGATGCCCAACGATTTTATAATGTCATTTGTTTAACTTACGGACAGAATCCCCAAAAAGTGTTGCGAGAATTGAAAGAGTTAAATAATAAGAAATTATTAGAATTCATTAAGCAGAAAGGCGATTATTGTGAAAGTTTGTATCAACAGCAATTCAAATCCTGGGTCGAAGTATTAGACATTCATTTACTCTCTGATTGAATACATGCAAACACACAGCTTGTTCCACAACTTATCCACTGAAATTGTGGATAAGATGATTGGAAAGTTTCGAATCCATCTATTGCATCGGCCTGTAGGTGAAACAGGTGGGGTGCCTATCCGGTTTGACCATAAAACGAACCTTTTGCAAATACTTAGCATTTAATATCATCTTAAGTATTCACCAGTAAAATAGACTGTAATAAATTATAGAAAGTAAAAACAACAAGTTACAAAAAAGCGATCCACCCAAAACGAGCTATACTTATAATAACAAACAAAAAGGCAGTGGTGATGACATTATGAAAGACATTGAATTGCAGTTTTCTCCTTCGTGGAGTGATGAGTTAACCGATGAAAATATGCCCGGTTTGATGGCTGCGCTTTTAACGACTGCTATTGATAATACTAATACAAATAGTCGATTACAAATATTGCCTAGCTCTGATGTTGATTTGAATGTCCGTCGTGATGATTCTGGCGTTACTATCCATTTTTCTAATTTACCTGTTGTCGATGCCGTTCAAAATCGAGGAATCATCGGTTATATCAAAGGCGAATTGACCATGCGAATTGACTATGTTGAAGAAAAAGTGCCTGAAGATGAAGATGAGGCAGCGGTAAAGAAATCAATTGCTTTTTTTGTGCATGAATTAGAGAAAGCAATAAACCCGAAAAAAGATTCGCAATCTTCATCATCATCATCGTCTTCTTCTTCCTCTTCATCTTCTTCCATATTCTTGGCACCAACAGAGAATGAAGATAGTACCCCTCTTCCCGTGCCCGAACTTTTAGCTAAAATAGATCAGCTCAATCAACGCTTGACTGAAATGCAAGCCATACGCGATGAGAAATTGGAAGAATTTAAGAGAAAGCGAGCAAGCAGTTATAAAATATCATGTCGTGCTGATGGTTTAATATATGATTTATTGTTAGCTGCACAAAAGAAAAAATCGATCAATCCAGATGAAATTCTTAATCAAATGCCAAAGATTTTAAAGGTTGTCAGGGAGGAATATGCCGCTGAAAATTCACCAGAAACACTAAATAAGGCGGTTAGAAAATATTTGCATAAAAATTTTTATATTCTCCAATACCGGGATAGGCCGAACCCACCCTTAAATTTTTTGTGCAATGATGCAGTGCGCGATGTTTTTATTAATGGGAAACCTGTTTTTACCGAGCAACAAAAAGGAGCGGGTAATTTCCAGAATAATTTGGCGACACTCAGTGCCCATTTTAAAAGAGAAGGGTTTACTGACGATGATGTTTCACATCTGATAGACGCTTATTCACAAGATCTGCGCGGTGTTGTAAATGATATTTTTACAGAAGCGCTGATTGTATTAGAAGAAAGAGCAACGAAGATGCAAAAGCGTGCACAGCATAGCCTGCTACCAGATAGTAATAGTGAAGGAGATTATACTTCAATTGATAGGGATAAAAACGGCGAGATAACCTTCACTTTTTCAAAAGGTAAGTATAGTGTTATCAACAAGAATACCATGCAGAGGGATATAGAAACAATTTACGGTCCACACACTTGCAAGATGACATTAAGAAAATACGGGGAAACCTGGATGTTTCAGATAGATGAATTCACATCTCGTAGTGAATTTTTTCGCGATGTATTGCTAGGGCGCACGATTGCCCTTACGAGAGATGGATTATTTGACATAGTCGATAAACCCAAAGATGCTGCCACCAATTCATTTGTTAATAAGATTACCGGTGGTTTTGGTTTGTTTAAACGATCTGAAACAAGTTCAAGCAACTCAGGCGAATCCATTCATTCTAAAGCGCCGGCACAGGCAAAAAAAACAGATGGTACAGGCGGCCCCAAATAATTTTCCATGAAGTTTAATTAACTTTTTGCGCCATCAATGTCGCAAATACAATCGTTGCCACGCCAAAAAATTGCAAAAGGGTGATATGTTCGTTTAATGCCGCCCAGCCAATCAGCATGGTAACCACAACGCGCAAAGAAGCCAAAATTGACACTTTAATCGGTGTAATATATTTCAGGCTTTCTAGTAAAAATTGAATCGGTAGGGCGGTTGCTAAAACACCAATCGCACCTACGCACAACCAATCCGTCATATTTTTAGGCATTCCCAATTGATCTTTTGCGTATGCATAAAAGAAGAAAACAATCATGGTGCCAGCGCAAACTAATAACGTTAAAAAGTGCGGATCAATCAATGTGCTTATGTGTCGGCTGCGATAAATATAAATCGCATAAAAGAAAGCACCTGAAATGGCAATTAAGGTACCATTCATGCCAACGCTACTTGTTTGATGTCCTTTTACTAATGCAACACCTAAGCAAATACATACTAACGCTAACACGGTATATGAATTTAATTCCGTGCGATTAAACACACAAGAAAAAACAGTGACAAAAACAGGAAACGAAAAAAAGATGGCTGTCGCAAGACCAGTACCAATGTAGGTCATTGCTAAAAAATATAATGCACTTGCTAAGCTATATAAGACGCCGGCAACAACAAGCGTTTGAATTAAAACACTACGACTGACTTTTTTCGTCATGCGTTTACGCAACACAACCGTACAGCCTAGCATCCACAATGTCGCGATAGCAAAACGCCAAAAGAGCATGTTTGAGAATGCAAACTGATCTTTTAGTAGCACCGTCCCAAAGTAAGCCATTAATCCATATAATACCGCCGACGTTGCAGCTAGAGATGTGCCATACCATTGTGATCCACTACGTATACTTAATGCCAATTGACACCTCGGAATGCTAGAAAATGACCTGCTCCTAATTTAACAAGCCGGGGGTTGGAAGTAAATGTAAAAACACGGGAATTGTGCAATTAATGACCCAATGCTGGGCGTTTTTATGGGTACATCGAGTATGCGGGCTGTGTGGGCGCAGCCCGCATCCTCGCGGTGACTTAAGACGCCCTTAAGCATCACAAGGTTACAATCACTCTAATATAAAACTAAAAGAGAGATTCATTTTATGATGAGTGGCAATTCAAGCGAAAATATCGTTATTGTAGGTGGTGGCCCAATCGGTCTTGCGCATGCCTTAGCAATCAAAACAGTTAATCCTAATTTAAATGTGATAGTTTGTGAAAAATACGCAACGTATCAACGCGCACATACACTTAACATGCGTCACGAGTCTTTAGAAGTATATTTAAAAGCAGCTGGTTTAGAAAAAAATGAAGAATTAAAAAAATTAGTAAAACGTTTAAAGAATGATCCCATGATTCGTACCAATGAATTGGAAGGGATTTTAAAACAATTAGCAATTGCTAATGGTGTTGAAATTAAGCAAGAAAATATTACTCGTGAAGATATTCATACTCAATTAGAAAAATATAAGCCAAATTTAATTATTGGTGCTGATGGTACACATAGTACTGTCAGCGATACTTATTTTCCAGAAGGTAATCAAGAGAAAAAAGAGTTTGATTTTGTATTGCAATGCCGTTTTGAAATTGCAGGTCGTAAAAAAGCGACCCCTGTAAAGAAAGTAGCCTTTACGCAGTTAATATTGGGAATGGGTACGATTGGTAGTCAAGTTTTCGGCGCTTATGATGAAACAACGAAAACCACTCCTGTTGTTATGCAAATGATGGTGACGAAGAAAGAATTTGATGCATTAAAGGCACATGCAACTTCAAAAAACCCGATTCGTGTTCTGCAAAACCAAGATACTGACAAAAGTATTAATAATATGACTTGGGAAGAAGTGCCTGAAACGGTAAAAGCATTCCTTTCAAATTATTTAGCGTTGCAAATTAATGAAAGTGCTAAACATCATGAGCGCATTGTAGGGTCATCTGTACGCTTAAGCGTAAATGAAGCGCCAGCGACTTTCGCAAAACAGGTGATAAATATTAATAAGCAAAACGTACCAGTGATACTTGTCGGAGATGCGGCGCTTGGATTGTCTTATTTTAAAGGTTTAAATGCAGGCCTTGAAAATGCTGGCAAGTTTGTTTCAAGTATAAAGCCATTTTTACTTTCTGGAATAGGTACATTTACATCCTCACTTCAAGGTGCGCTAGAAGATTACCAAACATGGTTTTTAAAAATTTTTGCGCCACAAAAAATTGCATCTGTTAAAGAGTATAGTGACAAAAATATACGATTAGTTGAAGAGGTTGCTAGAACTTATAAGCGATCAAAAATGAGTGTTGCTAATGATCACCGTCAGGATTACGTAAGAATGGTTAGTGAAACTTTAGCATATAATGCAATTGACGACTATCGTGGCCGCAGCTTGTTTTTCCCCCATCGAGAACATGATTTTATTAAATCCGGTCAATTTGCCTATATTCCTGTAACTTATACGTTAAAACAAATCGGCAAATTATTTACAAGTTACGCAACGCCTTACAAAACAGATAACAACTTTTATAATGATTTAAGGCAGCCGCTGACAGGTGTAATAAATCTCGTCACGGGTATTATTCGGATTGGCTATGGTATTGTTAACTTAGATGGCAAGGCATTTGCTGATGGTTGTATGCGTATAGTCAGAGGTGTATTTGAGGTTGCATTAACTCCATTCGCTTGGACAATCAAAATATTTCTTCGCAGCACCCTTACTGCGTTAATGGGCCCAACATTAATTGAAGAAAATGACGGCGTTACTAACTTAGTGAAAAAAGGACAATCAATGTTGCGCGTTTTAGAATCAATATCTGCTGATCAACCGCTTCCAGATAAAGAAAAATATGAAGCAACAGCCATTATATGTGATCTCGATCGTAAGTTAAGAAAACAAAGTGGGCTTGGGCAGCATACCAGTATCGATTTAAGTGAAGCGAGTCGGGTATTGGAGGCTCTTTCTACAAAAGATAAAGCAACTTTTGTCCAGATGAACAAAGAATATTTGGCATTATTTGCAAATCAAGCTGTCGCAAAATTACCTGCGAGTGGTAATGACGATGACAACGACAACGATAATAATAACAATGCAAGATTGGTGAAGTAAGCTAATACTAAAACTCTCTTTCGTTAACACGAAAGAGAGTTTTATTTTTTTTCAAGAAATATTACTTAACTTCGAATGGTGTTGTTGAAATCAACGCATTATCAACATAAAGTTCGACGCTGTATTTACCAACCGGCCAGCCTTTATCAGGACGGGATAATGAAAAGTTAGATACCCACACTTTGGTGGAACCTAAATCTTCAGTGACCGCAATGCCTTTTTCATCAATTTTATAATTAGCAGGTGCTGCACCATTGGTGTCGTTTGCAATCCAGCTTGCTTTTATGGTTTGGCCTTTTTTAACAGCATCGGTTGAGCAGATGAGATAAAACATTTTGGTATCTGTGGTGAAAGTGGTTTTGGCGGGGCCTGGTTTGTCTTTTTCAGCGGTATCAGTGAGTGTGCAATCAAAATTTTTCGCGGTTAAGGTGGTGGCTTTTGCATCCGTTGCAGCGGGTGCAGCAGCAGTGTTTGTATCTGCAGCAATGGCGGCACTGGTTGCCGTAAAGCTGACAGAGGCTACTAAAACAAGGAGGGCGGTTTTAATCATGGTTGACATAGTCTTTTCCTTAAGAGGTCGGGTGGTGATTCTCTTATTTTAAACTAATTCCACTTTAAAACGAATAAAAAAAACGCATCATTGGTTTCCCCATTAAAGCAATGGATACCGCTGTTTTGTTAGACTTAAAACGGCCCAAATTCGATCGCAGTCAACCTGAGAGCAGCAGGGATACCCCTATGACCCTTTTTCTTAAAATAAGCTTAAACCCCTTGTTTTTGGCTCTCAAATGAATTGACATAAATTCTCGCATACCGTAGAATTAGTTTAATTTATGAGCAACTTAACCTGAGTATTGCGCCGTGACTAAGTGGGTATCAAAATTAAAAGATTTTGCGCAATTGCCTTTTAGTTTAGGGTCTGTTTTTTCTGTACCACTCGCCATCTTATTAATCGCAGGTTTTGCATTTCCCTTAATCATTGTCGCCATGATGTTAGCAGCGCTTATCACTATTCCTATGTCTTTTCGTTCTCCCAAAAAAGCAAATGAATTTTTTAGTGCGTGTTATCATCATGTGCCAGCAGGCATCATTAATTTTACTATCCAATTTTCAGAAAAAATGTGTCATGCTATTTTTTTAGCGTTAACATTGTTGCCGATGATGTTGATTGCTCGTTTTAGTCGAAAATTCAGAAAACCAGAATATATTCGCCCATTAGTAAACACTCTGGTTGTCGTCAATGATCAATCCTCTCAGAAAAAAATCATGCAAGCTGTGTTTGGCAAATACAACGAAGACCGCTCAGAATTAGGTACTTATGTGAAATCAAGTGTAGCAAGTAAAACGTTAAGAACCGCAATAGATACGATATCAAATGATGATGAAAAAATACCACATGCTTGGCGATTATTTTGTGATTACATGACGGCAAGTGATGTGCATAACGGTAAATGTCTTTTTAATGCAGCTTTAGAAGTTCTTGATGAAGAAAAAACAAAAAATACATTTCCTATAGATGAAGTCGTCATTAAAACGCTCCGATCCAAGATAGCCACATTGTATGTAACACTGAATGAATCATTCTGGAATAAAAAAGGCGTAGGCTTATGGTGGTATAAACCTGAATTTGTGCCAGCCGGTATTAATGAAATGCGAGCGGTATTTTTAGACCATCACGTTAGGAAACAAACAGATATTTCAACTTTAGCGCCGGAAGCCTTATCAGCGCTTGCGCTCTCGCTGCAAGTAGTCGCTAATCGACGTATGATGATGGCAGAAGATGAAAGGAAAGTACCGCGACGCAAAGAAATGACAGAGTATATGTATATAAACATGGAAAATATCATTGCTTTTGATACACGCGGTATAGAGCGAGCTAAACAGATATATCCTTATTAACGTTATACCGAGTAAAGCTCAAAGAGCGCCATCATCCTTGATGCTTTAAGCTTCCTCGGAATAACTTTGAGTATTAGCTGCAATGACGTGTTTTGTAAACGCGATTGCCCCAGCTGTCTTGATAGAACCAACGACCACTTGCATCTTGATGTAATGCTAAGCCATCAAAGCGCGCACTGGTGTATTTGCCAGTGTCCACTCGATCGCCCATGGCATCAGTGTAGTATGAAGTGCAATTTTGATAGTCCATGTAATAAGTGCGAAACACAGCACTACCACAAGCGCTCACTGCACCACTGCAAACTAATGCAGCTAACGCTAATGCTACTTTTCCTACTAGTAATTTTCTCATAACGATCTCCTTCCTTTGTGTGATCAAGTAGTTATTATTAATATTATAGTTATCAAAGCATTACACTTTAATGCTAAATTTAATTATCAACTCAGCATTAGGTCATTATACTCTTTTATTGCGCAAAGAAGGTTAATAAGGTTTAGGGATTACCCTGATAATATTTTGATCTTCATTGAGTGGATGTGTTTTCGGGGTTAAGTGTTTTACTAAATATGCCGCTGCCTTCATCGAGGTTATAAACACCGGAAACAAAGGTCACGGTATTATTATTAGCAGTAACTTTGAAAGCAATTGGGCTTTCATCATCGCATTGCCAAGTGTATTGAACGGCATTGCCATTGAGCACATCTTTTTTGCCTTGGCCCAATTTAGCTTCGATCCAGCTTAAATTTTTCCAATCGACTTTTTTATCGCTAATCGTTAATGGATATTTTTGAATATCGCTATAAATCTGATTTTGTACCTCCATGCAGGCAGAAGCGAGCGCAATGGATGGCACACTAAAAATAGCCAATATAATCAGATAATTAAAGATACGCATACCCATTCCTCTTATTAGACTTCTAATATGAGTATAGCGTCATTTTGCAAATTGTAGCCTGGACACGCTTTTTGTGTCCGGGGGCTTTTCTCACCCCAACCAAACCCGGACAAAACGCTGCGCGTTTAGTCCAGGCTACTCTTAACATTACCTTAAGAGTTTTCCATTATAATCAAGTGATTAAAACACCATAATGATCAGACCGCCAATATGCAGAGAAAACAAAATTTATCAAATGAGAAAGCTAATTTATTTCTCTTTGCACAACGTGGCGAGGCAAAGCAATTTATTGAAACAGCCAACAAAACAGATATTTTTCTTCACCTCGCAGTGGATATGGATGCCAATTTGCATTCACTGTTGTATTGGGTGAGGCGTAGTAAAAATCAAGCTATTTATAATTATTTATTTCAACAATACGAAAACCGCTATTTACTAGAACAATCCCATACAAAAGATTACAACCGATATTTTGATTATTTATGGCGCGCTATTATTTTTAATCAGCCTAAAACAAGAGTAGCTGAAATTTTATCGCAAATGCCTGTGATTAATCTCGTTATCAATAATGGAGAAGTAAGTGATGCGTTAATTGAGGATGTTTATTTTGCTGCGATTGTTAATGGCTATGAAGCGGTCGTTAGGAAATTATCGCAACATCAAAAAAAGTTTTTGGATAATAGCCATGTCACGCCACTAATGCTAGCGGCAGCGACCAAGCAACCCGAAATGACAAAATTAATCCTTGAAAATATTGCATTATTTGCAAAAGATAATTGGCATTACGCATTCATTGCTAAAACATTCGATGAAACGGTACCTGAAGTTATTCAATATAATGATCGATTGATTCATGTTATTGCGAAAACAAATGATGTTTAAAGTTTACGTTTAGTCATCAATAAATTTTCCAAAGAAGCTATTAATTTAAATGATACAGCCAATGGCTGGACACCATTGATGTTGGCAGCTAAATACGGCCATGAAGAAATGGTGCGTGCATTAATAGCAGAAGGCGCTGATCTCGATTTTTCGAGTGAAAATGATGCCTCTGAAATTGCTAAAAAATTTGGATTTCATAATATTGCTAATTTCATCAAATGGGCAAAAATCGAAAAAAATTATGAAAAGGCATTCTCGGAAGCATTTTTAGCTGACGATCAAATGTTAGCAAAAGAAATTTATCGGCGAGGTCATTTGGTTAATAAAGTGCAAGATAATGAAAACGGTATGACTTTGTTTATGTATGCCGCCAGCGTTGGCCACCTACCGTTAGTAAAATTATTGGTCGAATGTGGTGAAGATATTAATCAGCAATCGAAAAGAAATTTCACCGCTATAGATTATGCCATTGAGGAGAACCATCAAGATGTTGTGACCTTTTTAAAATCGAAAGGCGCTAATTCAAAAATCAGTGCGGCACAAAAAAAATTATATGCCTATATCGCTGAGGTGGATAAAAGAGATGATAATCATTATCTTAAAAGTATTAGCTGTTGTTTTTTCAAAATAAATTTTGGGTGTAGTGCCGGTAAAAAAAAGGCAGCGGCTAAAGCTTTACTAAAAGTGATTAAAGGAACTGCTAATCCGAGCACATTATTTGCCCATAAAGAGGCACTAGAAAATGGACGCCTGAAAGCAATTTATCGAGCATTAATTTAGTTTCTGATGATACAATCCTGGCAAATAAAATTAAAGCGGTGAGGAACCAAGACAATGATTACGACTCGCAGTCAATCCCAAAAAGCAGCATCCTTAGTTAAAGTGATTGCACTTGATTGGGATATGACACTCTATCATCCCATGAAAGAAGTGCTATACGAAAATGCTAATCTCTTATTCGCAGAATTGAAGAAAATTGGCTTACCCATTTATATTGTGACAGCAAATCCCGATGCCAACATTCAAGCTAAAATAAAAAGAGTTTTAGAAGAAAACGCAATTGACCTGGATATGAAGTATATTCGTTGGGGTGGTCGTACGCAGTATATTGATCATCATATGGGTGGTTATGATAAGGTTCAAGTATTTAACAGAATCGCTAATGAAGAGCACATAGAGCTTTCGCAAATTTTATTTATTGATGCTAGAGCGGAGTATATTCAAGTAGCTAAAGATAATTTAGTGCAAACAATGTTAGTTGATCCTGGTTGCTTTAATTCACGCAATATGTTTGAAGTGAATGAAAATTTGACTGCCGCCAGAAATCGTTTTTATGACAATATTGTTCAATATATTAAACAAAACAAACTAGATAACGCGCCGCCTCAATCAGTAGAACAACCTGCTCCCCAAAAAAATAATAATGATTATTTCAAATTATTATTGGTGGCCTCGCTTTCTTTTGCGTTGCTTTTAACGGGTGCCTTTGTATTCGCAGCAATATACGCAACCGCACCTGTTGCCTTTGGTATCGCTATAGGTGGAGCAATCGCATATTTGGCGTCGATGGTGATTTTGGAATGTAAAAGACAGAAATGTGAAGCGAGAAAGCTAGATAAAGAAGTGGCTGGTTTTTTTGATGAGGAGAGTTCAGGAGATGATTATGATACCGGAAGAAAATTGGGTACTAGTGCCCGCGTTGCTGACAGTTTACGCGGCGGCGATGTGACGGTTTATGATCCGGCTGAATCAATCGTGAATGATTATTCTGAGGATGATTTTTTTAATGAAGAAGATGCTAAGAAATTAAGTGCGCCTTTGCTGGGTAATAGTTTTTTGAATGATGATAAAGCTCCATCTGTTTACAGCGAAGGTAGTTTTAGGGCTGTGACGTCCAATAACCGCTGATTTTACAATGTAGCCTGGACACGCTTTTTGTGTCCGGGTTTGTTGTATCTGGATACATCCGTATGCACAAAAAACCCCGGACACAAAAAGCGTGTCCAGGCTACATGGCAACACCCTCCCTCCTCGGGTCCGCTGCTCCCAACCAAGCATCCCCATGACGAATAATATTCGTCACACCACTCACTAAATCAGCATCACTAATCTCTTCACCGCGCTGCTTTAAGTTTTGCAAATAGGCGGGCGATTTATTAGATTCTAAAACCACACGACTCGCAGCACACAAATTCGGTTTCGCACTAGCACTAGCCGGCCCCAAATTCATATCCAGCATCAAAATTAAATTCTTAGCAACATAACAAATAATTTCACTACCACCCGGGGATCCTGATAAGGCATGTAATTTATCATTTTTAAAAACAATCACCGGCGTAATGGATGAGCGTGGTCGTTTACCTGGTTCCACTCGATTTGCAATCAATCGCCCTTTATCATTTTTCGCCGTAAATGAAAAATCCGTTAATTCATTATTGAGAAAAAATCCATGCGTGAAAAGGTGACTACCAAATTGACTTTCAACCGTGACGGTCATTGAAATGGCATTATTATCACGATCAACAATCACTAAAGAAGTTGTGCCTTTTTCTTTTGTATGATTGTCAGGTGCATAAAGAGGATCAACGCCTTGAGGCGTGCCTGCTGCAACCGGCATTGTTAGCGCTCGATCTGTGATTAACGTTGCACGAGCTTGTAAGTAATCATTCGCTAGCAAGCCTCTAACAGGTTGCGGAATAAAAGCAGGATCTGCAAGATATTGATTACGATCCGCATAAGCTAATTTGCTACTTTCAAGAAAATAATAGGTCCAATTGATATCATCATATTGATGAGCATCTATCCGAGTGGCATACATAGTCATTAATTCAAGTAACGTCACACCGCCACCAGAAGAGGGCGGCACGGTGCAAATTTGGTATTGTGTTCGATAATGTTTACAAAGTGCGGGATGTAAAACGACTTGGTAATTGGCAAAATCATTTTTGTGATAAATATTTTTTCCTGCATTTTTATTTATATCATCAATAATGCTGTTTGCTAATTTTCCACGATAAAATTCCGTTGGTTGTTTGGCAATGATTGTCAGTGTTTCTGCATAAGGTTTATTTTTGATAATGCTATTAATCGGCTTAATGTCATTGCCATTAAAATAAATATTTTTAACAGCGACATTATTTTTAAAAAGATCAATATCCGCTGATAATAATTTATGTAAGCGGGGGCTCATTTCAAAACCATTGTTTGCAAGCGTAATTGCTGGTTGCAATAATTTACTCCAAGCTAATTTGCCTTGTTTTTGATGTAATTTGTAAAACAAAGCCACTTCTCCGGGGACGCCGATTGATTTGGTGCTTAACACTGCTTGCTTGAATGGCAATGGTTGTTGCTTTTCATCCAAAAACCAATCGGCGGTGGCGCTAGCAGGTGCAACTTCGCGACCATCATATACTTGTAATTGTTTATGACGACCTTGATAAGTGATGGCGTAACCACCACCGCCAATGCCAGATGATTGCGGTTCTGTTAAACCCAACACAAAACCAGCGGCAATTGCTGCATCGAAAGCATTGCCCCCGGCTTGTAATATTTCATTTGCAGCTTGGGTTGCATATTTATTGTTAGTGACAATCATGGCGTGTTTTGCTGTAACTTGTGGTTTGGCTTCAATGCTCGAGGCTAATTCGGGGGCGGACGATTGCTCTAATGCGTAGCAAGTTTGTGCTAGCAGCAAGGGGATTAAAAATTTAGCGATGTGATTTGACATAAAAATGGCCTCTAACGTACAATTCAAGCAATTAATAACAAGAGAGAGTGGTCATGCAAACACCAACTGTAGATGCTATTGATACCTTACTTCAAGAAATTTTACCAAAACCAAGCGACAGTCAACCTGTAGAGCGTTTTACCGAAGAAGCTGCCAGTTGTAGCGGTCGCTGTGCTTCCGGCGGCTGCCGATCGTTTGTGTAATGCATATGCCTCAAATTAGCTTAGATGAAGCGAGAGCTTACCTTTTACGACTGGATTTAAGCTATATAGTCGATGCGATGTGTGCGCCAAGCTACGCTTTGCCTAGATGGCATCGCGATGAAGCGTTGCATTGTTTAAAGTTATACAAGAATTTCATATTGCTACAAAAAAAGCATCTTCCTGAATGTTTGGTGCCAACGCGTGAAATTGATGAGTTTTGGCATAATCACATTTTATATACCAAGCAATACCATGCCGATTGTGCCGCCATTTTCGGCCATTATTTGCACCATGTTCCCGCTAATCCCAATGAAGACGCGGAACAGTTAGTCGAGGATTACCAAAAAACCAAACGTTACTATTTCGCCGAATTTGGCGAAGATATGATCTGAACATTGAAAGTAAAAAACTTACCCAGGCTACATTGCGATAACCCTTAACCCCTTGTAATATACCCAGTCTCAACCAACGGAACACACCCAATGACTCACACAACTCATTCCTCCATGCGCCAATCCCAGTTAGGTTTAAAAATCCGTAAAGACCCACCGAAAGATGAAACCAGCATCAATGCGCAATTACTTGAGCGTGGCAATTTCGTTGCCAAATTAATGGCGGGTGTATATACGTTTTTGCCAATGGGTTTACGGGTGCTCGCGAAAATTGAAAATATTATTCGCGATGAAATGAATCAATTAAATGCACTCGAAATATTAATGCCAGCCTTGCAACCACGCGAAAATTGGGATCAAACAGGCCGTTGGAATGAAATGGATGTATTATTCAAATTAAAAGGCGCGGGCGATCGTGATTTGGCTTTAGGCCCAACCCACGAAGAAGTGGTGACACCACTATGCGGCAAATTAATTAACTCCTATAAAGATTTGCCATTGAGTGTTTATCAAATTCAAACAAAATTCAGAAACGAAGTACGATCAAAGTCAGGTGTTTTGCGTGGACGTGAATTTCGCATGAAAGATTTATATTCTTTCCATGCCACACCAGAAGATTTAGATGCTTACTACGACAGAGTTTTGCAAACCTATATCAAAATCTTTGATCGTTGTGGTTTAGGTAAGGTGACTTATTTAACGCTAGCATCAGGCGGCACTTTTAGTAAATATTCACATGAATTTCAAACGGTGACAGATTCTGGTGAAGATATTATTTATTTATGCAAAGCCTGTAATTTAGGTATTAATAAGGAAATTATCGCAGATAATGGTGAAGTGTGCGCAAAGTGCAACAGTAAAGATTTGGTGCAAGAAAAAGCGATAGAAGTTGGTAATATTTTTAAACTAATGACGCGCTTTTCCAGCGCCTTCGAAATCGGTTTTCAAAATGCCGAAGATAAAAAATCCGATATTTACATGGGTTGTTATGGTATTGGTTCATCGCGCTTAATTGGTGCGATTGTAGAAACCTTCCATGATCAAAATGGCATAATCTGGCCGAAAGCCATTGCGCCATTTGATGTGCATTTGATTTCGCTTTGTCAGAAGGAAGAAGATATCAAGCGAGCAGATGAGATATTTGCAGCATTAAAAGAAAAGCATGAAGTGTTATACGATGACAGGGCAGGTGTATCTGCTGGTGCTAAATTTGGTGAAAGTGATTTGATTGGGATTCCCATGCGAATCGTTGTGAGTCCAAAGACGCTTGCTCAAGATGCAGTTGAAATGAAGCTAAGAAATGAAACCACGGCAAAGATGGTCACCATTTCGAGCTTGTAAATTGTTATCGGATTGATTGTCATCCCGGAATTTTTACCGTTTTTTTGGTAAAAATGTCCGGGATCCACGCGCGTGAATCCAAAATACGTCATTGCGAGCGAAGCGAAGCAATCCAGCTTTTCGTTGGTTTGAGAAGAAAAGCTGGATTGCTTCGCTTCGCTCGCAATGACGTATGTTTTGGATCCACGGAGGTATTAAACAAAAAATAGGTTCTGTAAAGATTTCCGGGATGACAATATCGTTATTTTTGCGACCGACCATCCACATAAAACCACTCTTGCCCAAACAATTTAAACTCACTCACCTCATGCAACGTATCCTTCGTCCCGCGCAACACAAAATGCGCAATAAACTCCACAAACCCCTGTGTATCACTCTGCTGCGAGCGCAATACTTCTAATTTCAACCAACGCACACTCTGAGCCCAGGCCGCAGCTGAATCCAAATCAAATTCTTCTAACGCCGCTCCCTTCATCGTGCGCGCAATATAATTCATATTGCCTCTGGTATAAGCACTATACCGTGATCGCATCAACGCCTCAGGTGTGGGTGCCACCGCTTTACCCGAAATATACAAGCCACAACACTGCAAATAAGGTTTTGCATTCCCACAAGAACAATTTTTCATAAATCACTCATATTCAATTTCATAAAATAAATCCGCGCCACTTTCCACCATGCTAGCTTCCGCTTGAAAATAAACTAATTTCATTAGTTGATACCGTAAATTCAACACCGAAATAGGCTTAAATAAGCCGACACTATAATGCAAACTTAAATCTTTATTAATTTTTTTACCAACGGAGACGGCAGTCGTGCTAGTGTTGGGGTCGGTGGTCGCTTGGGGATCATAATACGCCACTTGCCCCACATCAAATGACGATAAACCAAACGTATTTTGAATTTTGTCAGTCATCATATGTAAATGATTGCCAGAACCGCGTTGACCCATAGCAACATCATTCAATAGTGTTAATGCGCTCAAGCTAGTTATTTGTGATCGTGGCGCATCAAAAATAATATAAGACAAAATATCAGCCTGAGATAAGCCGCCCGGTTGCGAATAGAGTGTGACAATAGGTGTTTTTAAGGTGCCAGAAACTTTAATGCCAGCAGTAACGGTACGTGATTGTGCGCTTTGCATCGCATCAGTGGCATTTGCCATGCTACTGGTGCCACCATTAGCTGACACTTTTTTGATGGCTAAAATATTTAAACCAGGATTAGAAAGTAAATTGCCTGTATATTGCAATTTTCCTTGTTGAATTGTTAATTCTTTACCATAAGCGCGATATACGCCATTCACTGTATATAATTCTCCAATAGCAGTTAATTCAGCGTTTTTAACTTTAGATAAAGTTAAATTGCCCATCAGTTGGCTTTGAATATTTTGATTTTCTAATCGCACATGATTGCCAAGTGTTAACTGTAAATGAAGCGCGGTATTTTTTAAAACATCTAAATCATTCGTTTGCTTTTGATGAGTAAAAATCACATCGCTTGGTAAAGTTTCTGAATTATTAAAATTAGCTATTTTGATGGTGGCGTCTGGCACGTCGATTGTACCGTTCAAATTAAGCGTATTATGCACATAGCTCAAATCAACTGTTGGCGTAATAATGATTTTATACTCAGGAAGATTTGCTAATGACAATTTATTGCCAAGTAATTTCAAATGCAAAGGATAGCTGGGTTTATTGATATCGACATTACCGCTAACAGATCCTCGACCATTACCAGAGTTAAATGATCCCCTAAATTCAATTAATGAAGAGTGATTGCTATCAGCTTGCAATTGTATATTTTTTAAAGTGATGCCAAGCCTAGGAATAGGGTAGATGCCGTTGTTGAGTGTCGCATGCACTTTCACAGTCGGTTTTTTAATTTTACCCGCAAGGAATACACTTGCTTGCAATCTACCATCCGCATTACCAACTTCAGGTAGCAATGACATTAATGGTTTAATGGTTGGTAAGTTAATTAATAAGTTGCCGTTGATGGCTTGCTCGATATTGGTTAAAGATTGAAAGTTAGGTAAATTAATATTGCCGCGCACGGTGTTATTGCCAGACAATGCCAGGTACACCAGGGTATTTAATTGATTTTGTTGTGTTGAAACCTTCATGTTCACGTTGGTGTGAGCAATGTGATGCCAGTTAAAATTAAATTGTGTGACACTTAAATCCACTAAGCTATTAATGTTGTTGTCATTCAGTGTTGCCAGATCAACATGGCCATTAATACGCTCGATGTTAATGTCAGCTAATTTCAAGCGATTAGCTGTAATTTCAGCTTTGATGGTGGGGTGCGAGCGATCATGGGTTATGCTGCCGCTTGCAGAAATTTCGCCACTAGCCTGTTTTAAAAACATGTTTAAATTAGGGCAACGTAGTTGCCATTGAATATGCCACTCCTTGTTAGCGTAACCACTAAATGAAGCGGTGGTATTACCAATAGCGATATTTGAGGCAGGAATGTTTAGTTGATTATTGCGAAAAGTAAATTGCATATTCCCTAAAATAGGGTATTTACCATATGCACCCTTGATGTCATTCACTTTTAAATAAATGGTTTGGTTGTGAGCGTAGGCGCCATGCGTTAACACTGTAAAATTAACGGCATCATTTTTTTGCAATGTGAAATAACTCAAATCAATATTATTTGCAATAAATTCGCCGTTCCAAGTGGGTTTTGGATTTAAGTGTAAGCGATATTTACCGGTAATGTTGCCTTGCTCTGTGATGAGTGACAAATAAATATGATTATTATTTTCGATATAATTATCAAATTGAGTGATGTGTATTAGTTGATTGCGCGTATTGGAAATTAAAACATCTGTCATTGCTATATTTTCAATTCGCAAATGTTTAAAGTAACTCCAATCAAAATCACTATCGTCTTTATGGTTGCTAGCAGCAAATTGCAAATGCATGTTGTTAATTTTAATCTTTCGAATATTGCAAATTAAATGCCACAAATCGGCGGCGCGAACGCTTAATTCTAAATGCTCGATTTTAGCAATCACATGTTTGTCATGATAAGACAAATCGTCAACAGTTAATGTTTTTGTCACGCGACCGGATAATTTTTCATAAGCTAAATCACCCGGTAAAAAATAATGCAAATTATTAACAACAACCCGATTACCACTATTTGTGCCGATTAAATAAAATGCGAGAGCGATAACAATCACACCTAGGATTAACAAACTTTTAGCAATTATTTTTAAATAGCGCATTAGAATTCCGGCCCTATACTAAATTCAAAGCTATATGGTTTATCTTGTTTGCTGATTGCTTGTGCACCGTATAAACGAATAGGCCCGATAAACGATTGATATATGACCCCAACGCCAACCCCCGTATTTAATGGTGAACCATAATGATTAGTAGCCGTACCGGTGTCATAAAAAATGGCACCCCACCAGTTATCAATCACTCTATTTTGATATTCAAGACTAGCGACTTGTAAATATCGGCCAGGTCCTATGCTGCTATCCGCAAAACCTCTAATGCTATCTAAACCACCGGCAAAAAAGCGCATGGTTAAAGGTAAATGATACAAATCATTAGCAACGGTATAGCCAAATTCACCTTTAGCCACAATCCGTGCAAAACTAAACGGACTATAAACGCCGCGTACACGTAGATCAGTTTGTAAAAAACTGGTGGTTGAAAAAAATTGCGATGACGCGCCTTGCACTGTTAAATTAAGGGCAACACCTTTGGTCGGTAAAATTAAATTATCAACATTACGATAAGCTAAGTTATAGCTTGGATATAACGAATTACTGGTCGTGTAGGGTAAGGTTTGTGTCCGATAATGTTCATTCAGAAAATTGAGCGATACATTATTGGTAACGTTTTGCCATTTTTTAATAAAGCCAACAAAGATGGTTTTCGAAGTACTTTTACCGCCTTTTGGCTCAAAGCGTTGATAATTGCCACCAAAAAACCATTTATCTTCTAGTGGATTACTGCCAGGAATATAATATTTTCCCGTAAACCCAGTAATAATCGATGATAAACGTAATTGCAAATCAGCATGTTGCCCCGTATTTGTTAACCGACGAAAATTAGCACTAGCGGTTAACCTAGGGCCTGTGAATGTGCCATAACCAATCGCGGCTGCATATTTTTGCGATTTGGGTGTTGATGTTTCAATAAAAATAGGAATATGTCGATTTTGTGCTTGTTCTATTTTCGGCGTAATAGAAACATCTTGAAAATAAAACGATTCACTCATGCTTTGTTGTAAATTCATCAAGCGTTGATTTGAGATCGGTTCATCTTGATGATAGGGAATGAAACGCTGTAAAAACGAATCAGCATACGGGCTTTTACCAAAAAAGGTGTTACCGTAATAATAGCGCTCGCCGGTTTGCAAATGTAAAATCATGCTTGCTCGGTAGTGAGGCAAATCAATTAACACTTCTGTTTTAGTGAAATTGGCGTGAATATAGCCTTGGTTATTACTAATGCGGAAAAATTCTGTTTTTGCATCCTGGTATTTTGGCGCATTAAATTCATCATTCACTTTGATGGGGAAATTATTTTTAAATTTATTTAATTCTGGATTATCGCGCCCTGCGCCTTCTATGGTGATATCAATTTTACTGAATCGTATAGCTTCGCCTTTTTTTACATACACTTTAACAGTTTGATTATTTTTAACGATTGAAACGTGTGCTCGAAAATAACCATAGGGTTGCAATGAGTTGTTTACTACTTTTACAATATTGATGTGTTTTGTTTTTGCAGTTTTTTCATTTTCGGCTATTGCATTTTCTGCGTTAGATAATAAAACGCCTTCCAAGCCAAAAAACTGATATGACGGATGTGTTTCCGCAAACACGACGGATGAGATAATCATCAACCAAAAACTAAATAAAATTCGTCGCATCGTTTTTTTAAATCTCGTTACATATGAAAGTAGCCTGGACACGCTTTTTGTGTCCGGGGTTTTTCCTGTATACACATACAAAACCCGGACACAAAAAGCGTGTCCAGGCTACACTAAACCAAGACCGCAAAGTATATCACCGGCTACCAACAACCCCCAACCAATATTGATATAAAAACCCTCATTCTGCCCATAAAATACACCTGTCTAGCGCAATTTCCTCCACCGTGTATAATGCCCATGTAGCCTGGACACGCTTTTTGTGTCCGGGAGCTTTTCGCTCTGCTTAACAAAAGAACCCCGGACAAAAAAACGTGTCCAGGCTACTCTAACCTCATTTAATGACTAATAAGGTGCTTGCCCATGAAAAAAATAGTATCAATGCTTTTCATCATTTTTGTCACTCTTAGTATGGTGATGTCTGTTGCTCACGCAAAACGTTTTGGTGGCGGCCGAAGTTTTGGTGCTTATCGTGCGCCTAGTTCATTTTCCCGTAGCATGCCTTCATCTTCACCTCGAATGAGTAACCCTTTGCAAAATCGCAATAGTTGGTTAGGGCCTTTAGCAGGTTTAGCTATGGGTGGTTTGTTAGCCAGTTTATTCATGGGCAATGGTTTAGCTAGCGGCATGATGTCTTGGTTGTTAGTGGCGGGCGTCATATTTTTGATGATCAATTTGTTGCGTAGTTTTTCACGCAATAAAATGTCAACTTCGCCATCAGCACCTATTTATCAAATGCAACGTGAACAACCAGCAAGTGCTCATCAACCTTTCGCTGCCAATTTCACATCATCTAAACCGGCCGGTTTTGATGAAAATGAATTTTTACGTATCGCAAAAGTGCAATTCATGCGATTACAAGCGGCATTCGATAAAAAGAATGTAACGGATATACATCAATTCACAACGCCTGAAGTATTTGCTGAAATTAAAATGCAATTACAAGAGCGCGGCGATCAAGCGAATCAAACCGATGTCGTAACATTAAATGCAAAATTATTAGATGTCGCAACCGAACGCCAAGGTATCATCGCAAGCGTTGAATTTTCCGGCATGATTAAAGAAGATATCAATCAGCCAGCAGCCGCATTCAACGAAATATGGCACTTCGAGCAAGGTAGCAACGGTCAATGGTTAATGGCTGGGTTGCAACAGGGGTAATGAATAATGTCGGTTAGCTTCGTCATTGCGAGGAGCGTAGCGACGAAGCAATCCAGCTTTTCTCGACTTAAACGCAAAAGCTGGATTGCTTCGCTTCGCTCGCAATGACGGCATTTCCTTGCCATGACAAATCACGACGGAAACACCACTCTCCAATCATCCTTCATGCTCACCACATTCCACCCACGATTCTTAGCCTCTTTCATCAACCCATCCGAAAATGTCCCAACCTTAGACTTCGCCCCATAAGCAAATTCCCGCACCGCATCATCATGATGAATCAATACCATCAATTTTTGTGAAGCAGCATTTGATTGCGTCCACTCTAACATTTGTCTATCGCCATCTGAATTACCAAACGCAATCACTGGCTTTTGCCCAATCAATAAATTAATAGCCATCGGTTTGCCGTCTTTGTCGCAAATAAAAAGCGGTTCAGGTTGTTTGATTAATTGCGGGGAATGTTCATCGCTGTATTTCATTTTGGTAGTAGAACCTAATACATGATCTTTTGCGATATGATAAGTATTATCTGAAAACGCACGAATAAATTCTTGGCCACCACCACTGACAATATAAACTTGAAATTGATTATCTTGCAAATAGCGAATCACTTCTAACATGGGTTGATAAATTAATTGCGTATAATGTTTTTTAAAGCGTGGATTCATTGCATGTGCTAACCAATCACTCACCATTTGATTGTATTCCTCAACACTGATACCACTGCTAGTCAGTGCAAATAATTGCTGTAAGTCTTTCAGGTTTAGCTCATCATATTTCCCTTGTAAAATAGGTAAAATCGCTTTGTTTTTAGCAAGTGCTGGATCTGTTTTTGCAAGTTGCTTAATGCGCTCAAACATAAAAATAAATTGTGTATACATTGGCTTTTCAACCCACAAGGTGCCGTCGTTATCGATTGTTGCTATGCGTTTAGAAGGTTCAAGGTATGTCGAATGATTTTTATCAGTCACTGCATTAACAAATCGAATAATACTTTGTTTGTTGTTGCCATCATTCCAAGAGGGCAGGGGATCATTAGCAGCAAAGACTTTTATTGTAAAAAAATTGATAAATATAAAGCTGATGGAAATGAATAAACATCGCTTCACTGCTCTCTCCTTAAGCAAAAAAGATAATATCTGAGTTACATTAAATCATTTTTTGTGCAATATTGCCAAAAAATATTTACATTCGAGGTCGATGGGGTTAAGGTAGCAGGCATTCATAGCAAAGAGACAATTTGTAAATCAAATATTTTCTGTATCACGTTTATCTAATTTAGTTTAAAGAATAGGAGTAAACATGACTTCATTAAAATCTTTTATGATGACATCATTGTTCGTGCTAACCGCATCACATTCCGTGTTAGGTTTTGCGTTTGTTCATTCACATCCATTATGCGCGAGCTTTCTTTGATTTTCCGCGTAAATAAAGTAACAAGCAAATAACAAAGCAACCTACTAATAAACTTGCTGCAATGATAGGTCGTGCACTAAACCAGGCAATGGCTGTTGCAATTGACCATAGTGTTAAGCCGCCTATCAATGCAATTAATCCAGTTCCAAAGCTAACCATGCTACCAATAAATGGAATGACATCAGCCAGTACTGATAATGGATTTAAAATTAAAACGAAGCCTAAAAATATTAAAAATAAGGTAACAAAGCGAATAACCCACGTCATTTGTTTGTTAGCATCTGCCGCGTTTTGGTAAAGTTGATCAGATGATAATTGTCCCATTTCAATTAAACTGACATCTTCGCCTGCTGGTGCGCGATAGGCTTGGAACGTATTATTAATTTGTTGTGCCACGATACTAATTGTTTCTGGGAAAATACTTGAAACCGTGACGCGCATATCACCTATGCTTGGATTATTTTCATCATTACCAAAATACAAGCCATCACCGGATTGGGTGACTGTTTTTTTGTATTTGGTATTTAAGGTAGCTAAATCAGCTTTACTCAGATCAACATAATGTTCGCCACTGATTTTTTCTAACATTGCTTTTGGTAAAATGAAATCACCTAAAGTCACTTTATTGGCATAAACAACTTTTGCTTTAACAGGAATAACAGCAGGGTTTTGATGCTCAGCTTTTTCTTTGAATTTAGAACTATCAATTGGATTTTTGCTCCAGACTTTATCGTAGCTATAGGTTTTCACCGTATCTTCAGATCCACCCACATTTTTTTCCGTGGTGGTTTCAACGTTTTCTTGCCATTGATACATTTCAACTTCACGATTTAAGCGCAACGCTTTTTCGGAAACACCAAATATTTTATCTTCTAATATATCATCCGTGTTTGCGAGCGCCGAAAGGTAAACCACACGTAAATTGTTTTTAGGGTCAATGGGGGATGCAGGAATGGCTATTGTTATTTTTTGTGCTTGTTGCAAGGATTTTGCCGTATTTAAGCTATGGCTTTCATTCCAAAATATCGCAACCAAACTGCCTATCACTAATGCGATACCAACCAATACGCCTAGTAGGGCTTTACCAATCCTTGAGCCCCATGAATCATGGCTAACTTCTCTCACGGCGATATCCTTGTTCTAGCCTGTATATTGGCTAATTATAACTGGTTTGACTCGCTAGGAGATTAGGGTTGATTACTAACTGGTATCAGGCTTTGGTGGGCTGAGCGCTACGGGATGACAAGGCGATGACGGTTTCATGCAATAAAGCCTACCCGGATGAAATGCTTTTTATTCCATCCAGGGATATAATAGCGCGCGAAGCGCACCTATTGTTGTTAAAAGGCATTAAACATGACTCAAAACTTTCTAGGATTCGGACTAGGATTAAGGCCCAATCATTACGATTCAATCCTCAATCAAACCCATAACATCGATTGGTTTGAAATTCTAACTGAAAACTACCTCGTTCCGGGCGGCAAACCATTATATTTTTTAGATCAAATCAAAGAACGCTATCCCATTGTCATGCACGGCGTGTCAATGTCGATAGGCAGCACAGATCCATTAGATATGGCTTATTTAAAAGAAGTTAAAACCCTCATGCAGCATGCCAAACCTAAGTGGATCTCAGATCACCTATGTTGGACTGGGGTAAACCAAAAAAACATGCACGACTTATTGCCATTGCCTTACACTGCAGAAGCAATAGAGCACATCGTCAAACGCATCCGCGAAGTGCAAGATTTTTTAGGCACACAAATGTTAATTGAAAATGTCTCAAGTTATCTCAATTATCAGCAATCAGAAATGACTGAGTGGCAATTTTTAAAAACGATTTCTGAAGAAGCGAATTGTTTGTTATTGTTAGATGTTAATAATATTTATGTTAGCAGTGTGAATCATGAATTTGATCCACATGAATACATTAATGCCTTACCCATTAATCGCGTGCAACAAATTCATTTAGCCGGGCATTCTAATATGGGTGATTATATTATCGATACTCACGATCAACCAATAATAGAAGCGGTATGGCAACTCTATGCGAAAACAATTCAACGTTTTGGCAAAGTCGCAACCATGATTGAGCGTGATGATAATATTCCACCACTAGCAGAATTAGTTGCCGAATTAAATCACGCACGATTTATTTTTCAAGAAAATATAGCGGAAGCAGTTGCATGAAATCATTACAATCATTACAGGAAGATTTTCAACATTATTTATTGCAGCAAGAATCACAAATTAGCGAACAAATTGTAGCAACAGAAAAAGTATCCGTTGCCACTCGATTAAATATTTACGGTCATGCTTACCGCGCACGATTAGTCGAAGCATTGGCAGCGAATTATCCTTTGCTCCATCTTTATTTGGGCGACGAACAATTTGCAAAATTAAGTGGAATCTATTTAACAGAAAATCCATCAACGTTTCGTTCGATTCGTTGGTTTGGTAAGGCGCTGCCAACGCTAGTCGGAAGGCTTTATGCACACCATGCTTATTTGCAAGCATTAGCAGAAATCGAGTGGACGTTGACTGAAGTATTTGATGCAAAAGATGCGGTGCCAGCCACTTTATCTGTCATGACATCGATTGCCCCGGATGATTGGTCGAAAATGCGTTTGCAATTTCATCCATCATTGCGCTTATTAGACTTTTCTTACCATATTTTACCGTTTTGGAAAGCATTAGCAGAGGATCAAGAGCCAGTGATTCCTGAGCAATGCGAACAGTTTACTTGTCTTTTTTGGCGCCAAGAATTAGTTAACCAATTCCGCTCGTTATCACAAGATGAAGCTTGGGCGATACGCGCCATGGTTGCCAATAGTCAATTCCAAGAATTATGCGAAGGTTTGTGTCAATGGATGAACGAGAGTGAGGCTGTCATGCGGGCAGCTACACTTTTGAAAAGCTGGATTTCATCCGGTTTAATCGTTAAAGTGGATTTAGATTAAAAGCAAAGGATAGTGCTATGAAAGATAATTCACCAAAGTTTAAATTTTTAATGAATGCAGCCATTTCAACCGTGTTTGTTTTATCTTCAGTCAATGCGTCTGCCGAAGATAATGCGCCTACTGAAAAATGCTACGGCATTGTGAAAATGGGCATGAATGATTGTGCAACAGCTACTGCTTCTTGTGCCGGGTCTGCCACCAAAGATAATCAAGCAGATGCCTTTCTTTTCGTGCCAAAAGGTATGTGCGATAAAATTGTCGGTGGCAAATTAATAGCACCCACCACTGTAAATAAAAAATCTTAACTTAAGGAAACTACAATGCGAAATACCATTGCCAAATTAATGCTGGTGGCTAGCGCTTTTGTTTTTACACCGGCAGTTGCCGCTGAAACGGCTTATACCCTAGACAAAGACCACAGTTACGTTGCCTGGCAAATTAATCATTTAGGTTTTTCAAATCAAACTGGTAAATGGATGGCAAAGGGCACTTTGCAATTGGATCGTGACCATTTAGATAAAAGTAAGGTAGATGTTACGATTGATATTAAAAATATCATCACCGGCAACCCTGAACTTGATAAACATTTATTTGGCCAATTATTCTTCGATGTCAAAAAATTCCCTACCGCCAAATTTGTCAGTGATAAAGTAGAAGTGACCGGCGATAAAACCGCTAAAATTACAGGTATGCTAACGTTGCACGGCGTGACCAAACCAGTCACTCTCGATGTAACCTTAAATGCCGAAGGCAAAAATCCCATTACGGATAAAAACACCGTTGGTTTCAGCGCTACCGCTGAAATCAAACGCTCGGATTTTGGTATTAATGGATTCTTACCAAAATTAGGCGATGAAGTGAAATTAAATATTGAAGTTGAAGCGTTTAGCGCAACTTAAAAAGGGACAAGATAGTGCTTATCAAAAACACGGATAGTCAATTTGGGTTAATCGCCATTATCTTGCATTGGGTGATGGCGGTTTTGATCATTGGCTTATTAGCGCTGGGTTTGTATATGACCGGTCTTTCGATCAGTTTAGAAAAACTCAAACTATATGGTTGGCATAAAGAATATGGTTTATTAGTGTTATTGTTAATGGCGATTCGCTTTGCTTGGCGACTTGCAAATAAATTACCAAAGTTGCCAGATACTATTCCTCGTTGGCAACAAATGGCGGCACTCAGTGTCCATTTTGCATTTTATTTTTTTATGTTTGCCATGCCGATAACGGGTTGGTTGTTAACATCAGCAACTGGTTTGCCAGTTTCTTTTTTTGGATTATTCGTCTTGCCAGATTTAGTCTCACCCGATGTCAATTTGCGTGATAACTTAATATGGGTGCATAAGTGGTTAGGTTATGGCTTAATAGCGGCTATTTTAATGCATATCGGTGCAACCATTCAGCATTATGTCGTGCACAAAGATAATATTTTGCGGAGAATGTGGTTATGAAAAAGATCGTCATGTTTGCTTTAAGTGTATTGTTAAGTTTAACCCTAGTGGCAAATGCAGCAGCTACTGCCTGGGAAATTATTCCAAGCGAAAGTAATATTGGTTTTACAGGTACTCAAAACGGTGCTCCTGTAAAAGGAAGTTTTAAAACGTTTACCGGTGATATTCAATTTGATCCTAAACAATTAGCGTCTAGCTCTGTTCGCATTGAAGTGAATATGGCCTCTCTTGCAACACCTTATAGTGATTTAACCGACACTTTAATTACCTCGGATTGGTTTAACGTCAGCGCATTTCCTAAAGCCATTTTTACGGCCAAAGAATTCGCGCAAATTGGCGAACATCAATTTCAAGCAAAAGGGGAGTTAAGTATTCGCGATAAAAAAGTTCCGGTGATGGTTGTTTTTAATTTAGAACCATTAGCGAATGATAAAGATCGAGTTGTCGGCATGTTTACCGTCAAACGCACTGATTTTGGTGTGGGTGCTGGTGAATGGTCAAGTACGAAAGAAGTAAAAGATGATGTTGATATTGATTTTGTTATTACTGCATCTAAAAAATGACACCGATTGACTATTATCAACAATTAGTAAAACAAGACATTATTGTTGAAGATCAACAACAATTAGCCTTACTCGAGCAATTACTTCCTACTTTTAAAGCATTGCGCGCGGAATCGCGCGCACGTGCGCGTTTTTATAATGTGTTGCGAAAAAACAAATCGGTTCAGGGGTTGTATATTTGGGGCGGGGTAGGTATTGGTAAAACCTTTGTCATGGATTGTTTTTTTAATGCCTTGCCTTTTACACAAAAGTTGCGTGTTCACTTTCATCAATTCATGCGTGATGTGCATTTAGCCTTAACAAAAGAGCAGGGACATAAAAATCCATTGCAAGTTGTTGCCAAGCAACTGGCTGAGCGAGCAATCGTGATTTGTTTCGATGAGTTGATTGTCACCGATATTGCCGATGCCATGATCTTGCGGCGCTTATTTCAAGCATTAATTAAATACGGCGTGTGTTTAGTGATAACATCAAACAGTGCGCCTGATGACTTATATAAAAAAGGTTTACAGCGTATTTCATTTTTACCAGCCATCGCGCTTATTAAGGCGCATACCAAAGTATTGCATGTTGCTACGGTTGTGGATTATCGCTTGAAGCATTTGCAGCAAGCAGGCGTTTATCATGTTCCGCATGATGATATTGCTGAAGATGATATGCAAAAATGTTTTGATTTATTAACAGAAGGTGCTGAAGTTAGTCGCGAACCCATTTTATTGAATGATCGCCACATTAAAATTCGTTGCGCGGCAAAAGATTGTATTTGGTTTGATTTTCGCACGCTGTGTTCGCCGCCTCGTAGTCAGCATGATTATTTGGCGTTAGCGAAAGATTACCAAACTATTTTTATCAGTCATATTCCCATCATTCGTGAAGAGCAAAACGATATTATTTTATTATTTATTCGCATGATAGATGTTTTCTATGATGCTAAAATTCGCTTAGTGGTGTCAGCGGAGGCTGCTCCTTTATCACTATATACGCATGGTCAAATGCTAGATGCCTATCAACGCACCCAGTCTCGTTTAATGGAAATGCAATCTCCGCATTACTTTTTGCGTTAAACAATGCTACAATCTTTGCCTAACTTTTACCCAATAAGAATAAAGAATTCACTATATGCCGCAATCCGAAAACACAGCGCCAGATCCGCAAAGCAAAACGCAACGCAAAAATGAAATGCTTGAGTTGCAAAAATTAGGTGAAACCTTGGTTGCATTACCTAAAGCGCAATTAGATCGTGTGCCTTTGCCTGAGAATTTACTCAAAGCGATTCAATTTGCGCATACTTTAAAAACTCACGAATCCATTCGTCGTCACATGCAATTAATTGGCAAAATCATGCGAACAGTCGATTGCGAAGCTATTCGTAGCGCGGTGAAACAAATCCAATTTACCAATGAACAACGCACACAAAGTTTTCATTTGGTCGAAGAATGGCGTGAAAAATTAATTGTCGGTGGTGATGACGCATTGCAAGCATTTTTAGTGCAATACCCTCAAGCGGATCGGCAACAATTGAGGCAATGGATTCGTAAATCAGTACAAGATCGTAAAATATTGAAAAATACCGGCGGTGAAACCGGTTTATTCCGTTATTTACGCACTATCTTGGACTAACCTAAAACCAATGTGAGACATCGGGTTGTAAGGATCAACACCGCGTCTAGCGCTGGGTCGATAGCTTTGACAAAAGTTAGGATCACATAAAAACGAACCGCCGCGAATCACCCGTTTTGGCGCATTCGCGGGTACGTTGTTATCGGCGGGATCGTAACTATCAGTCGGGCCCGTCGGATTCATTGTTTTTGAAGCTAACGCTTGTTGCTTAAAAACATCTACTCGATACCAATCATTCACCCATTGCCATACATTGCCCGCCATATCATATAAACCATAACCATTTGGCGGATAAGATTTAACTTTAGAAGTGCTAATCATTTCTTTATATTTTGCATCCACCACTGGAAATTGCTCACCAGCAAATGTATTTGCCATGGCTTTACCATTCGGTTTAAATTCATCGCCCCAACTATAGGTTGCTTGATCAAGACCGCCTCGTGCCGCAAATTCCCATTCTGCTTCTGTTGGTAAACGTTTACCGTTGCCAGCCCATTTAGCATAAGCTTTGGCATCAATATAGGATACTTGCACCACAGGGTGATCTTCTTTACCTTTGATATCGCTATTAGGTCCTAGTGGATGTCGCCAGTTTGCGCCTGGTATAAAACGCCACCATCGCGAGTAATCATCTAAAGGCACCGCTTCTGCCGTACCAACAAACACCATACTGCCCGCTACCAATTTATCATCACTGGGTTTTTGCACGCCGGGATTTAATTGCACTTTTAATGTTTCCCAATCTGGTTTTTTTTCTGCGGTAGTGACATACCCTGTTTCTTCGACAAAACGTGCAAATTGACGATTTGTTACATCGGTTTGATCCATCCAAAATGGATTAACATGCACTAAATGCGCAGGCTTTTCATTAGGTTTTGCATCAGGCGAATTGCTGCCCATCATGAAATCGCCACCTTTAATGAAAACCATACCGGTGTGCGCATTTTTGTTTTGTTGGTAAAAGTGAGAAGTTAAAATAATACTGCCGATGATGAGAATAAGTAACGCTAACCATTTTCCATAACGCACATTTATTTCCTCTTTGATTATTTGTCATCCCGGAAATCGCCGTAGGCGATTGTCCGGGATCTACCCTTCAAATTTACCAAACCCTTCGTCATTGCGAGCGAAGCCAAGCAATCCAGTTTTTCTTCTCAATCCAATCAAAGGCTGGATTGTTTCGCTTCGCTCGCAATGACAAGTGTTTTGTATGCAACACCTGTGGATCCCGGACAATCGCCTACGGCGATTTCCGGGATGACACTACTGCTGATTTTTTTCAATCGCCCGCATCACTTGTTGCTTTACATTTTCCATATTGAAACTCGCCCCTTTTTGCATCGGTGGGAATTCAATAAAGGTTTGTGCATATTGACCAACCATGTTTTGTACGTAAACAAAGCGCCAAAACTCATGCACATAGAAATTGTAAAAGTTAAGTGAACCAGAGGCACTAGTTGGTAGACCAGCACGCTCAAATGGATCGAGTCGTAAATTGGTGAGTATTGGCCAATCTAATTCGACGGTAGGTCCCAACCAGCCATCAGGTTGACTGATGAAGGAATATTTATAATCGTCAATACGCACCGCACCCAATCTTTTCTCTGCAAAATATAACACTTCATGTCTATTTGAAGGGCCTTTGCCTGTTAATAAATTGGTTTGATCATAGCCATCTAAATGCACTTTGTAATTGCGATCACCTAATTGTTTGCCTTTCTTTAATTCTTCAACAATATTAGGGTCACCCGCTGCGGCAAGTAATGTTGGGAACCAATCTAATCCAGACATAATACCATTTGATACTTTACCCGCCGGAATTTTGCCAGGCCATCTCACCATCATAGGCACGCGCATACCGCCTTCAAGCACTGTACCTTTCGCGCCAGCAAATGGTGTCATACCACCATCAGGCCACGTGAATACTTCAGCGCCGTTATCGGTCGTGAATGCAATAATGGTATTTTCATCTAAACCCATTTCTTTTACTTTCGCGAGTACTTGACCAACAATATCATCAAGCTGCGCCATACCAGCTTCTTCTTGATACCAACCGTTATCACCCGTCATCATTTTTTCATATTTGTCGGCAAGGTGAGTAATGATGTGCATACGAGTTGGGTTTAACCAAATGAAGAATGGTTTGCCTTCTGATTTTGCTTTATCCATAAATTTAAATGTTTTATCGAGAATTTCATTATCCACTGTTTTCATGCGTTCAGGAGGTAATGCGCCTTCATCGGTGATAACTTGTTTACCGATCACGCCCCAACGTGGTTGTGAGGTTGTATCATTTGTATTGCTGGCAACGCAGCGAACCATATTGCGTGGGCCTACTTTATCTTTTAAAGCTTGTGGGTATGAATGCCAGAATGGATCTTCCATCGCATCTAAGTGATAGAGATAACCAAAGAATTCATCGAAGCCATGCAAGCAAGGTAAATATTGATTTAAATCGCCTAAATGATTTTTACCGAATTGTCCCGTTGCATAACCCATTTGTTTTAATGCGGTTGCAATCGTTGGTGCTTCTGCAGGTATACCAATGGCAGCACCTGCTTGACCGACGGTTGTTAAACCAGTACGAATGGGTAATTCACCAGTAATAAAATTAGCGCGACCTGCTGTGCAGCTAGGTTCCGCGTAATAATCTGTCATGCGCATGCCTTCCGTTGCCAGGCGATCAAGGTTAGGCGTTTTAGAAGCCATGATGCCTTGATGATAAGCGCCGATATTAAACCAACCAACATCATCACCCATGATGATAATAATATTTGGTTTGCTAGCAGTTGCAGTTGTTGATTGTGTGGTGGTAGTGGTTGCTGTTGTCGTCGTGTTTGCGGGTTTTTGTGCGATGACAACTGAGGTTGCTGCTACTGCGATTCCGATTAAACTAAGTTTGGCAAATAAGTGAATGGGTTTGACAGTGAATTTACGCGGAAGTCTCATAATAGCTCCTATCCTTGGAGATGATGAAAGGTTCCTAACGAGTATATCATAACTGTAGCCTGGACACGCTTTTTGTGTCCGGGTTGGCTTTGTTGCATCAAATTGTCATCCCGGAATTTTTACCGTTTTTTGGTAAAAATGTCCGGGATCCACGGAGGTATTAAACAAAAAATATGTTCTGTAAAGATTTATGGGTGGATCCCGGACAATTTCCTGCGGAAATTTCCGGGATGACAATTTGATGCAACAAAGGCTTATTTGATTTACCATCATGCAAGCAGACACGAAAAAAGGAATTAACCATGCGACTATTATCACTCTGTCTTTTAGCCTTAACTCTCACCGCTTGCCAGCACTCAGGAAACACCATTCCCTATCAAGCAAGCGATGTTCAACCATCATTAGTCGAGCAAAACCAAGCCAAACTCGACCGCGCGACTACCTTCTAGGGCTGATATAGAGTCTGGAAGTATTAACGCCTCGAATACCTGAAACAGAGTGGGCAATACGCATCAATTCATTAACATCATGCATCGAATTCACCCGCCCACTATAAATTACAATGCCATTTTCAACAGTGGCATCAATATCGATGCGGCTAAGGTTGTCGTTGGTTTCAATTTTGGTATTGATAATGCCAGAATTTACGCTGTCTGTGAGTGGTGATAGAATTGAACCCGCATAAGTTACCGAACTTAATGATAAAAAAGAAGAAAATACTAATACAGCCAATCTGGAATTCAATTTCATAGCCAACCCTCCAATGAATGATTATCCGTCTATTATACCGCACCCCGGACACGCTTTTGTGTCCGGGTTGGCTTTGTTGCATCAAATTGTCATCCCGGAATTTTTACCGTTTTTTGGTAAAAATGTCCGGGATCCACGGAGGTATTAAACAAAAAATATGTTCTGTAAAGATTTATGGGTGGATCCCGGACAATTTCCTGCGGAAATTTCCGGGATGACAATTTGATGCAATAAAGCCGTCCGGGGGGTATTGAGAGGTATCCAGATGCAACCACCCCGGACACAAAAAGCGTGTCCAGGCTACTTTTATTAAGGCTCCCTTAAGAATAGTCCTTTATTATACACTGTAACAATAAAAGTAAATAAAACGACCATCATTTCCCATCTCTAAAATAAAGAGGTAATACATGCAATCCAATCAGAATTTGCCGCAAGGTGGCGTGACTGCGAGTACAACAGATTTTCGTACTGCAGCAGCAACGACAACCACATTGACAAATGTTGCAGCCACAGTGAATGCGGCGACTCAAGGGCTGACAGAAATTCAAAAGCAACTTGCGCGGGCTAGAGAATTGAAAGCGCTTAGAGATCAAATGAATGCTAAGCCAAATCAAATTAATCAAAGCGTACAAGAATTATTGTCATTGCAAACACAATTAAAAAACGAAAGAGCAGCAATAGCGCAAGAAGAAGTGTTAATTCAAAATCAAGCAGTGCAAATTGAAGAGCAAGTTGTAGCGTTAATGTCAACCACAGCAAAATTACAAAAATCAATTAAATTACTCGAAAGTGCCATTTCCAAAAAACGATGCGCTGACGATTTAGATGATGAAAGTGAAGAAACCAAAAGATTGATCACCGAGAGCGAAAAGCTTCAAGATGGGCAAACAAAAGCATCGGCTTTTGATAAAGCAATCACAGGAAAATTAGATCAAGAGTTAAAAGCAAAAAAACAGCGTCATAACATGGTCTTTGCTGAAACTCAAAAAATACGCACAGCACTTGCAACGCCAGAGCCAGAATCGGTGATTGATTCTGTTTCAACATCAAACTTAAGACAAATATTGGGGAAAAAATAATGTTCTCAGCAAATAACGCCATTCCTGCTCAAGATAATCGTAAACGTCCAGCAGACGGAGATAATGCACAACCAAAAAAGAAACCTGCTATCAATATCAATGATTTTGACAGCTCCAGTGAATCAGATGATGTTGCAACAGTTAATAAAGGTATTGTTAATGCTGTTAGCGTGGGGTTGGCGCAATTTACTTCTGAGCGACCGGTAGCTATTCCACAACCAATAGGGCAGCGAGTTGCTGTGCAAATGCCAACGCCAACGCCAACGCAATTACCATTGATCGCGCCAGTGCTAGCACCAAAACAAACAACAGCACAAGTGCCAGTGCAAGAAGTATCAGTACAAGCATCAGTGCAAGCATTAGTACAAGCACAAGTGGCAGTGCAAGCATCAGTACAAGCATCAGTACAAGCACAAGCGCCAGTGCAAGCATCAGTGCAAGCACAAGCGCCCGTGCAAACACCAGCGCGACCAGTCGTAGTAGCACCAGAGCGTCCGCTTGCTACGAGATTAAAAAAAGCAATAGCAGATCATAAAGCAATAGAAAGCGAGCAAGAAAAATTGCAACAAACAAAAAAAACATTAAAAGCAAAATTAGCAGCCGAGATAACGCAGGACGCACTTCGTTGTAAAGAAATGGCAAGAAGATTAAAAAGTTTGTTGCCAATCGGTGCCACCATGTCAGCTGTTGAACTAAATATTAAAGATGTTGAAAGTTTATGTCAGGCGATCTTAACCAAAGAAGAATATCAATCTTCCGGCGTTGTTGCTTCTGTTTCACAATCATTACAAGAGATGAATGACTTAGATCGTGCGATTGTAAACTTAACAACTGAAAAAGAAGGTTTGATTGAACAGTTAAAAGCAAGATTAGAACGATCAGCCGAAAAATTAAAACAACAAAAAGCTGTTTTAGATCAAATGGCAGGATTGCCAGCAGTCACCAGCAGATTGCAAGCAGATCAAAAAGCAAAAGTATCGTCAGTTAAATTGCCTGTTGCTTTAACTACTCTATTTATAACTTCCACTCTTGAAGCAGCAGATAACAAAGAAAAAGCAGCGAATAACCGTCTAGTTGAAGCAACGGCGACAAATTCAAAGCTAACCAAACGCAATGATGCATTAACAGCAACCTTAGCAGCTGAAAATGAAGCATCAGCGCAATCATTGGCTGAGTTGAATGCACAAAGAACGGTGTACCAAGAGCTTGCCAGTCAAGCAAATAATATTATCAGAGCAAGTAGATTGGGGAGAAATTAAATTATGTCAGCAACTCGAACGAATCAAGACCTATTAAAGGCTTACTTGGATCAAGTGCACAAAATATTAGTGGTTGGATGGGATATAGATAGCCAAAGTGAGAAACGAATGGCTTATTCAAGAACTAAAAACGCTTTCTTTGAAAGAATGGGTTACACGCTATCAGAGCAAAATGCACTTAATGATGTTTGGGGTAAAGCTCATACAAAAATAGTGAAGGCAAAATGCTTCAGTAGGGCAAATACTAGAGACATGGTCACCAAAACGTTTTGCGAAGAACATAAAATTGATTGCGATCCTGATACATTAAATCAATTTGCCAGTAAATTCCTGTCAAATGGTGCAAGCAATACAGTAGCTGTGCCGACTCAGCAACAGATAGCATCATCGGGTGCTGCTACCAGTGTAGCTCAAGTTTACCGAGCGCTTGCAAATGCTGCTACAACAAGTAGTACAGGGATACAGTCCAGGCAAGCCAGTGTTACAACGGTTGCTTCAGCGATTGCTCAATCATTGGCACCTTTAAAACAAGCAATGCCAATATCAGCAAGTACATCTGCAGAACAGCCACAACGTGTTGAAAAACGAAAAGCGGATGATTTCCTGCAGCAACAACCCGTTGCCAAAACAGCAAAAGCGCAAACGACAGATGAAATCATAGCTGAATTAAAAGCAGTTGAAGACCAAATCACAAGAGAATCAGGTAACACCGACGCTGTTGTATCTATAGCTCGTCATATCTTATTCTTGAATCAAGAAGCGGATGAAAAAGAAAAACAAGCCAAAGCGTTAGAGGCTAACAATGCTGTGTTAACCAGCCTTGGCAATGATTTAGAAGCAGCCGTTAATGAAGTGAAAGGGTTGAGATCCTGATCTTAATGTTATGTTAAGTTTCAACCTGTAAGATAAAACAATAATAAGAAACAAAGAGGGTGTGGGCATGAGTTTCAGTCGATCAGAACCAAATGCTGCAAATACGGCAGATAGTCGCGCTGAAACTTCGCCTGCAGATAAAACCGTTTTGCAAGAAGCGCAGTCCATTCAAGATTCAATCGATCAGTTAAGAGATGAGCTTGCCTTGCAAAAGTTATCAAACGCAAAAATTTATGCCTCATTAAAGCGCTCCAAAAAACAGCAAATCGACAATGAAATCAGTACGATTGATGCAATCAACACAGACGATGTAAGCGAAGAAACAAAAAAATTGATTGAAGGCATCGAAGAGCAAACAAGAAAGAAAATCAAAATCAAAAATAATTTTATCGAGTTTAACCATGTGTTGACTGAGCGAAGTAATATGCTCAGCAAAATAGCCGATGAAACCACTGCTAGAAATCAGAGCGCACAACGTTTAGTTGCAAAAAGCGCGCCCGTTTCCGTTTTTTCTAACCCATCAGTACGAAAAAAATAGAGGTTGTGATCATGTTTTCATCCGGTTCTCAAAATAATCCTGGCGCTCTACATAAACGCAAGCGTGCTGCAGAAACACAAGGCTCGCCTAGATCAGTTATGCGCTCAACGACTGTTGTAAGCTCAACACAAAATAGGATCGTGCAAACAGTGCCTCAATTAAGCGGTAACTTTTTTAAAATTAATAATGTAGCGAACGGTCAAGCAGTTAGTGACATTGTTAAATCTTATAATAACTTGATCGCTAAAAATGGCGAAAAGTTATGTGAAAATGATGCTTCCGCGTATTTTTATGTATTGAGTAAAAAAGTAGACCAGCTTTTGAGTATGCAAGAAAACCAGGATTACATTTATAAAAAAAATAATGTTCTCATTTTAAAAGTGATTAAATTATTAATGCGAGATATTTTAGAAGTGCGATTTGCTGGTTGCACGACGCACACGCAATCATTAGCGCAGGCTGATTTAAAGAATTATTTAACAGATAAAGCAACGCAAATTCTAACACAATTAAATGAACTGAATGAACAATCAGATGATGACGATAATTCGCTTGAATCTATTTTGCCAAATATTAAAAAATTTATTAAACAATTAAATAATGTTATTTCAGGTAAAGGAATTGCGGATGATGTTAGCACAAACAGTAGTCGTAGTCATAGCCGCTCACCCGTTGAATCAGAAGTCGTAGCGTCGCAATCTGCAACGACCACGACTATCCCAGAGCAAGTTGAAGTGGATCAATCAAATCCAAGATCAATCCCTGTTTTAGCAGGCGCCATGTCTGAATATGATCAATTACAAGCAGAACTCAGTAAAGCCAAGGTAACTGGGCAATTTCTAAAGCGTCAAGCAAGAGAAGGCATGGCTCATTTAGATGAGCGTATTAAACATTACGCTACAAGCATGCTGTATATGAAACAGTTGCCTGTTATCGCTCGTATGGTTGATTTATCCAGTGTGAATATTGATACTCAAGGAGCAGTAGTGACAAGTGCAGATATTGAAAAATATGCAGACACTAATGATGCCAAAAAAATTCAAGAATTGTTCGCGAGTATCGAAGAATTAATGGCTTCCGAAGAAGCATTGTCTGTTATATTGGAACCTCAATTAAAATCACGTAGAACCCATGTCGATACTGAACTCAATAGTCAACAACAAGCATTAGTAGGATTACCATTAATAGCAGAAATCGAAAATACATTAAGTGAAAATGACATAAAAGAAGCAGCAAGCATAGATATTGGTAATTTTGACCCACGTTTATTTGGATCAACTACTTTAAGCGATCGATTTAAAGCATATCAAGAAAAGCAAGCAGCACTTGCTGCGCGTGATGTGCGTGCAAAACAATTAGAAGAAGAATTAGTGGCGTCTAAAAATGCGTTAACTCATTCGATAAATCAAACAAAAGAAGAGCTTGCTGTATTGCGAGTATACCATGAAGAGTGCCAGCAACTATTACAAGATGCACATTCAATCACAACAAGAGGTGTGAGTCATGGCAAATAATCGAAGTCGAAGATCGATAGAAGAAAATGATGCTACAAGAGCAATAGTGGCCGAAATCGCACGCATTATGACAATCAGTGCCGTTGAAAATCACACCCCTCAAAGTAAAGATATTCAATATAATGAACAACGCGAAGCATTCTTTGAGCGCATGAAGATGAAAGAGAATGATTTAGTGGTTGCTCGCTGGAAAGCATTTAGATTAGAGTGTGTTGCTGCTAAATTGGTTGCAAGCAAAATAACGTTTGAATTATTAAGAGAAAAAAGAATTTTTGATTTTAATAGCAGAAATTTAAATCAATTAGTCAGCTCAGATTCAAGTGCTACTGTTTTGACAGATCAAACAACAAAAAAAATCACAAATGCATTGCAAGATGCATCAACCAATGCTAGTGAACCAGCACAAAGCAGCGCAAAAGTCACAGCTAAGCGTCCAATTGAGGTAATGTCAGCTGAAGCTTTAACAAGCCTCATCAAAGATGATGCGAGCATCATCACCGATTTGGCTCAAGAAAATGCTGCGAAAGTCAGAAGAGCAATGCAGTATGTTACATTTTTCGATAATAAACTTAATGCAATGAAAAACCGCGCAGATGCTTTAACATTGCGTGAACAATCACTTAGTAGTGATATTGCTAAAATCAATGCAGTCATTAATCAAGCAAAAGGTTTATCAAACGAATGAATGGGCGATCGAGTGGTCCGCATACCAGTAGTGTCACTAATCATACTGCAACAAATTCAGCGCAGAATGAAGCGAAGCTCGCTCATGATTTTTTAATTCACTATTATCAACACTACCAAGATATTACTGTGCTTGATACAACCGCAGCGAGCCCCATTCATCGCTTACCATCAGAATTGGCGATGTTAGTCATCAAGCACCACCGTGTTTATAAAGCAAATGCGGCTGCTAAAATTTATTATAAAATTTATCAAAGTAGTTTGCGTGAATATCGTTCAGATAAAAACAACTTGTTAATAAAATTGCAAAACGAAGAGAGAAAAATTGCAGAATTTTTAAATGTAAACTTGGTTGCCCCTGATGTTTCAAGGTTAAACAAATTAGCGCAGTTTGCCAATACGTTAAAAGAGAGATCTGATTCACCTTCTGAAAAAGAAGCTGTCGGCGAAAAACGAAAAGCAACCGACGATGCTAATGTTAGCAAAAAAAATAAAACATTAAGTGGTGATGTATCTCAAGATCAAAATGCTATTATAGAGTACTTGGTTCAGGATATGAAAGCCATTCAGCACCACAATGGAGCGCTAGCAAATTCCCTCAATATTATTATGAAGAATCCCATTTTGAGAGGTTATTCTGATTTTGAAGCAGGCGAATTAGAAAAAGTAAAAGCTTTTGTTTCTTTGAATGCCGACCCAGCTCGTCAAGCAGGATTAGATTCTGTCGAGCGAAAATATGTTACTGAAGCTACTTTTTTGGAGCGCACCATTAATAATGAAATTGCAGCAGTAGAAGAAAAGTTGCAACAGTTACGTTTGCAATTGCAAGCCTATATTAAAGCAAATAAAGATGATAATAATACCAAAAAAATTAAATCAACGCTCACTGATGCTGAAAAAGCCCAAATCGCGACTTTAAATGGTCATGCACCTCAAGATACTAGTCTATCACTCAGCGATCTCCATCACGCTTATCAACAGCGTGATGCGAAAATAAAAGAATTACAGCGTGAGCTTAGAGCCGAGCAAAATAAAAGTAAGGCTTTAACTCAAGAATTAAAAAGTGCTAATGATCGCTTGGAAACGTTTATCGATGTGAATGGTAATGATTTGTCTGATAACCAATCGTTACGTGCAAAATAATAAAGAGAAAATTTTATGTCAAACTCTAGAAGTACACAGTTCATTGGCAACCGATTAAATACATCGTTGTTAACGGAAGCCGCAGCAACGCTTGAGGCGGAAGAATCAACTGAAGAATTAATGCGCCAAGCGCGGATAGCAAAAGCTGAAAGTGAGAATACGAAAAAAATGAAGCTCTTTTTCGCTACACAGCAGTCTTTGCAAGATGAAAAAATAGCACAATTACAGCGCGCCATTGCAAATGAAAAGCAAATCCATTCTGATCTTCAAGTCGCTATTGATGAAATCAGAGCAGCTAGCAGCTTCACAAACACCAATAAATAAACTATCCTCCGTAGCCTGGACACGCTTTTTGTGTCCGGGGTTGGTTGTATCTAGACACCTCTCGATTCAACAACCCCGGACACAAAAAGCGTGTCCAGGCTACAAAAACTAATGAGGCCATTGTCCCGCCATGCGTAATATATTCGTTATCTATCTCATCATGATCGCCCTAGGCATCGCCTCAGGCTTATCAGGCATTCACTTCCTAGAATCCTTTGGATTAGTCATCTCAGAAGTCTTTGTGCGAATTTTCCGCTGTATCAGCACCCCGATCATCGCTTTATCCATCATTGTCACCCTCGCCAGTTACAGCGAAGAAGGCTCAATGAAGCAAGTCTGGCGACGCACCATATTTTATACGATCAGTACAACGCTGATAGCTGCTTTGGTGAGCTGCCTTTTATTTTTAGTCATAAAACCACAAAACGTGCATCAAGCAGCAAGCAACATCGAAGCCTATACAGCACCGACAACGTATTCCGAGCATTTAATTAATTTAATTCCTACCAATATTTTTACCCCTTTTATTGAGCATCAAGTTTTAGGTGTTTTAATGTTAGCAATTTTGATTGGTATAGCGACTCGCCATATTCCAGATGCAAACGCCAAAAAAACGGTCACACAATTTTTCCGCGGCATGTATGGCATCTTTTTCGTGATTACCAAATGGATTGTAGCTGTATTGCCAATCGGTCTTTATGGTTTTATCACCGCAACGACATTGCAAGTGAATAAAGGCATTAATTTAAGTGGTATCGGTGAATATTTAGCGGTCGTTGTTTTGGCGAATGTATTGCAAGGTTTTGTTATTTTACCCGCCTGGTTAAAATGGAATGGCATTCAACCTTATGTTGCGATGAAAAAAATGTTACCAGCGTTATCCATTGCATTTTTTTCAAAGTCATCTGCAGGCACCTTGCCTGTTACCATGAGTACCGCAGAAACTAATTTAAAACTCAATTCTAATATCACGCGTTTTGTATTGCCGCTTTGCACTAGCTTAAACATGAATGGTTGCGCTGCCTTTATTTTTGCAACCGTTGTCTACTTGATGCAAAACCATGGTCTTGATATGTCGGTTGGTACCATGTTTTGTTGGGTGGTGATTTCAACCGTTGCCGCTATTGGTAATGCTGGTGTGCCCATGGGTTGTTTCTTTTTAAGTGCGAGCTTGTTATCAAGCATGAATGTGCCAATCGTTTTATTAGGCATTATTTTACCGTTTTACAATGTCATTGATATGATCGAAACCGCACTCAATGTTTGGTCTGATTCTTGTGTTGCGGTAATTGTGGACAAAAATTATAGCGAACCACAACCAGAACTCACACCGCAATTGCAAACGCAACAGGGATGACACCGATTAGTTACCAGTGATATAGTGTCCCCTCCCAAGGAGAAAGGAAAATCACATGAAGTTTGCAAAACTAGCACCTCTATTTTTAATCGGTTTTATCAGTGTTAGCAGTTATGCTGACAATGCGATGGAGCCAACAACACAATCTAATACTGGAACAGAATCTATGTCATCAACAACAGACGCAAGTACCACCGGCGCCGCTTTTTTAGCGAAAAATAAAACTCAACCAGGCGTTGTTACTTTGCCATCGGGTTTGCAATATAAAATTTTAGTTCCAGGCAATGGCGCAACTCCGACCTCTACCGACACTGTCACTGTGCACTATGTGGGCACGTTAATTAACGGTAAAGAATTTGATAGCTCCGTGAAGCGTGGCCAACCCGCTACTTTCCCAGTGAATGGCGTCATCCAAGGTTGGGTAGAAGCATTGCAACTCATGAAAGTAGGTTCCACATGGGAACTCTTCATCCCAGCATCACTCGCTTATGGTGAAAGAGGCGCGCCACCTGCAATCGGCCCAAACGAAACCTTAATCTTCAAAGTGCAATTGCTAAATATTAATAAATAACCCTGCGTCATCCCGAAACACGGAATAACCCCGTGTCATCCCGGAAACGCCGAAGGCGTTGTCCGGGATCCACCACTGCGAATCCAAACCCCGTCATTGCGAGGAGCAAAGCGACGAAGCAATCCAGCTTTTAGGGAAATCAAAAACTGGATTGCTTCGTCGCTTTGCTCCTCGCAATGACGGCACTCCTCGCAATGACAGGGTTTCGATTCGCAGTGCTAAGTCCCAGCCATTTCCCCCCAAAAGCGTTAAAAATTCCCGGATGACAGCCCCCCAACCCTGATATACTATCAAATAGATACTGCCTCCTCTTTAGAAGAAAGGATTGTCTTGCGATGAGCGATATGGTGGTCCAGTTTTATGGTGTCCGCGGCACTTTGCCGGTTCCCGGTAAAAAAGCTGTTCGCTATGGCGGCAACACTAATTGCGTCACGCTCACAATTGAAGATCGTCATTTTTTTATTTTCGATGCCGGTACTGGTTTCAAGGCTTTATCTGATCAATTGATGCAACAGAAAAAAAAGCATATCAACGCAAAAATTTTCATCACTCATCCTCACTACGATCACATCAATGGTATTCCTTATTTTGCGCCTCTTTATGAAGAGGGAAATAGTTTTGAATTTTTAGGTCCAAATCACGATTCGTTAACCATCGAAAATTTAATTAGCAAGCAAATGGATAGTATTTATTTTCCAGTAACGGTAAAAGAATTTTTATCCAAAATTAAATTTCGCAGTTTGAATGAAGGTACATTTGATGTTGATGGCGTCAAAGTGCGTGCAATGTATTTAAATCATCCCGGACAATGTTTAGGTTATCGAGTTGAATATCACAATAAATCTTTTTGCTATATTACCGATAATGAATTGTATCTAAAAGATTCCGCTTTTTACAAAGAATCAGATGAGTCGCGTATCACCGCCTTCATTAAAAATGCCGACATCGTGGTCATGGATGCAACATACACTGATGAAGAGTATACGCAAAAAGTAGGTTGGGGGCATGCTTGCGTGAGTCGTGTGATTGATGTCTGCGATAATGCACAAGTGAAATTACTTTGTTTGCATCATCACTCACCTAATCAGCTAGACAAAGATATTCAAGAAAAATTAAAAATCGCAACAGCATTATTAAAAGCAAAGCATTCGAAAACAAAATGTATTGCGCCCTGTGAAGGTGAAATATTAACTATTTAAATTATCATCCGTCATTACGAAGAGCGCTTAAGTCGCCATCCGTCATTGCGAGGAGCCCGTAGGGCGACGAAGCAATCCAGCTTTCAGGAAAAATCAAAAACTAGATTGCTTCGTCGCCCTACGGGCTCCTCGCAATGACGGACAGAGATCTTCAGGCGGCAATCGATAGACTTGTTTTGATTTCGCAAAATAACGCCAAGCCCTGTAAAAAACAAATAAAGTTAACACTTGTCGCGTGCGATCTTTTTCAATATAGGTTGTCGTGATGATAGCTTTTCTATTTTCCCCTACAGGTTGATTTAATACTTCAAAAATACGAGCAGTAGAATGCTTTACCGTTGGCGCGGTGTTTTTGTTCATGCTAGCTCTGGTGCTGTTTATAAAAGCCAAAAGCGCTAACTGTAAAAATTTAAGGTGTCTTAAGGGGTTAAGTAATTTCTTGACCGCTAACTGATTGAGTCTAATGCTGCTGACTCGGTAGGTATGTTTTTTCAATTCAGGACAATAGCTATAGTCCACGAGCTCAGCATCCTGCGTCCCTTCGTGTCCAAATACTTCAATTGTCATTGCGCGGATCTTTCGTTGAAGCGTCGTAAGACGATCCAGCGCAAACCGGTGCGATAAACGAGTCATTTTTCCCTGTCGTGATCAACTTAAATGCAACGTTATCGATTTAACACAGCCTATCATTCTGACGGGCTGTGTTAATGGTATACTATTAGTAATAAGAAAAACAACAAGAAAAAGGAGTTTTCCATGAAAATCAAAGACTTACATGAAAATTTCGAAACGCGAGTAGGTATTCAAGGAGTGGGTGTATTTACGAAATCGGCTGTTAAAAAAGGCGATGTATTATTTAAGTTAGAAGGCGACATCATCGATCATCCAACGCGAACTTCTGTACAAATTGGCGAGCATTTGCATATCGAAGATAAATTAGCAGGGCATCTCAATCACCATTGTTTACCCAATGCACGAGTCAATCGTCAAGCTAGAGCATTCATTAGTTTGCGTGATATAAATCCTGGCGAAGAAATCATGTTTGATTACAATCAAAATGAAGATTCATTGGCTTCCCCTTTCGAATGTGTATGTTGCGGCAAACGAATTGCGGGTAAGATGAGCGTTGAGGTTTGATTAATATTTTTGGAGGATTTTTTAATGAAGGTTGTTAACAAGATTGCGGTCATTAGTGCATTTGCTTTTTTAACGGCATGTACATCGTTTCATAATCCATTGGCATCATCAGAAAGCCCATCGCCAACGGGTCAGCCAGCTCCATTAGGCGCCGGCACAAAACCAGGCGGCACAATTGGTGGTTCTGTTGCAGGCTCTATGGATAGCTTTGATCGTTCAAAATTATCAAAAGCATTAGATAAAGCACCAGGCACTGTTACCACCTGGGTTAATGCCAATACAGGCACCGATTACATGGTGACACCTGTTAAAAAAGTAGCGGTTAATGGCAATGAGTTCTGTCGTGAATATCAAGTCGTTGCTGTTAGAAGTGGCAACAGACAAGAATCAACCGGTACCGCGTGTGTTGCAGCAGATGGTAGCTGGAGTGGCATTTAAACGTCATTAACAAAGGAGTGCTAGAAAATGAGTTATGAAACGATAGGGATTATCGCTGGCGTGTTGGCACTGGGTGGCTACATTCCTTACATTTATAGCATTTTCAAAGGCATTACCAAGCCAAATCGGGCGACATGGATTATTTGGTCAATCGTTGGTGGTTTGCTTGGGTTTTCCTATTTAGCAGAAGGCGATAGCAATGCGATTTGGTTGCCCTTGGGATATTTTATTGGTCCATTGTTTGTCGCCATCTTATCCATTTGGTATGGTTACACCGAATGGACGCGCTTAGATAAAATTTGTTTATTGATCGCGGTAATTAGTATTGTGCCTTGGATATTATCTAAAGATGCAACCATCACACTGATCATCAATGTGTTGATTGATGCATCAGGTGCAATCCCAACGCTTGTAAAAACATTCAAAGAACCAGAAACAGAAGATTTACCTGCTTGGGTTATTTTTGCAATTGCCAATACGCTGCAATTATTCGCGATTAGCTATTTAGATATCACCATCATGTATCCTGTTTATCTCTTTTTGTTAGCGACAAGCATGGTGATATTGATTTTACGCGGCAGAATCATGATGAAGAAAGAAACGATTTAAATGTAGCCTGGACACGCTTTTTGTGTCCGGGGCTTTCTTCGAAGACAACCAAAAAACCCGGACACCAAAAACGTGTCCAGGTTACTTAGTACGGTCTCACAATCACTTTCGTCCCACGATACCCATTCCCAGAATTAGGCCCATCCGCAAAATTAAATCGTATCCACTTAGCATCTTCAACATGCAAACGCACACAGCCGTGGCTACCATTGCCATAGAAGACATTTTGCGAACCATGTAATCCTTGGCCACCATTAAAGAACATGCAATAAGGCATCGGTGCGCCACCACGAGGCAACGGATATTTGTGTGAGCGACAACCCGCGCTGCCTAATGAGTAAATGCGGAAGGTTCCTGCTTTGGTGCGGCATGAGCGACGGATGTCCTTGCACCATTTGCCGCCCGCTGTTGCCATCCCTGTGCGCTCTAATGAGCCATCAGGGCTATAAGCTCCCCAGGCATGAATAACAGGGTCGATAATGATCACTTTTTCACCTGGCGGTGAAATGCTATCAGGCATAGTAGGGCGATGTTTTGCACTAAAGCCAGTGGTTGGTAGTGAAAGAATAGCTAAGGTTGATAAAGTCGCAATTGCTCGCAATCCGCGCATAAAACATCCTCTTATTATTCTTTTATTACCTTTATTATATACCAGAACAGAGGTATCTTGTGACTGAATTTTGTACAATTTAAGGCGCGAAATATTTTGACAGTGAGCAAAGCTATGCCTAACATACCCCAGGGCAGACATAAGGTTAAATAATAATGCCGGTAGCAGAAAAAAGACAAATACGCTTTAAAGTGCCTGAAATTCAATGTCGCAGCTGTATTGCACCCATCCTAAATTTAGCGAATGACAAACAATCTGTTTATGTTAATGTCGCTACTAAAGAAGCATTAGTCACATTATTGACGGAGCGCGCCGAATCAGATAAAGAATTGCTAGCGCAATATTCGAAAGAATTAGGTGAAGTTGATTATACCGTGGTGCCTGTCGTTGCTATTCTTACTCCCGAACAAGTTGCCGCTGAAAATCTTCGCATCCAAAAACAAAAATCAAATGAAAGCCGACGTTTTAAAAAATTAATTATCAAAGGCGTCATTGGTCTTGTAACAGGCGCAGTGTTGGTCGGGCTTGCAGTATCAGGTGTCATGATTCCCTTTGGTGTGATGATTGCAATCACGGCGATATCTGGATTGCTGACTTTATATTTAGGTTTTGATACCTATCGTTCTGCTTGGCAAAAATTAATTAAAACGCGCACCTTAACCATGGATGCGATGTTTGCGGTTAGCACGCTCGCCGCTCTTATCGTTTCAGTGATTGCCATCGCGGTTCCTTGGTTGCAGATGATGATGGATGCTGCATTATTAATTTTCGGGTTTAGGCATTTTGGTCTTGCGATAGAAGACAAGTTGCGTGCTAAAGTCACACAAGAAGTCAAATTGCGAGATCGCATTCCGCGTGAAACGCTGGATTACAAAGATAAATTAATTCTCGATGTGAATGCTATTAAACCCGGTGATGTTATTCACATTAAAGGGGGTGAGTTTATTCCGGTTGATGGTGAATGTGACGATTTAGAATCCAGCGTTTATAACACGATTAACGATGGTCGAGGTTATGCAAAACCAATCCGAAAAGGCTATAAATTGCTTTCAGGTATGCGGGTTGGTGATGATGTTGAATACATGACAATCAAAGTCACGCAAACAGAAGAAAATTCTTTTCTTGCGCGTGGCGATAGAAGAATGCAAGAAGCAAAAACTAAACCTTTACCGCTCGAGGTGACAGCCGATAAGATATTAAAATATTTTGTACCGCTTGTATTTGTGTTAGCCATTATTTCTTTGGTCGTTATTTCTGTTTTCTTTACTCCAGCATTGGGGGTGATTTGTGGTGCAGGGGTATTGGTTGCGGCTTGTCCTTGCGCGTTAGGTTTTGTGATTCCTTTGGCAAAAGATGTTGCAATTAGTAAAGGTCGTAAATATAACGCGCATATTAAAAGTGGCGAAGGATTGCAAGGTGTTTACGATGCTGATACTTATGTGTTTGATTTAAACGGTACACTGACATTAGGCGAGCCAATAGTGCGTAGTGTCATTTGTCCTGATAAAAAAGTTAAAAAAGAAGAAGTGTTAAAGATATTAGCTTCATTAGAAAAAGATATTAAGCATGCCTTCGCGCGCGCTATTTATGATTATGCTGTTACTGATTTTGATGAACAATCATTGCCTACGATAAATAAAAAGGCAGAGGTGAATGGTGTGCGTGGTTGGATGGGAGATAGTTGTTATACCGTTGGCAATTTAGAGATGATGAAGCAACACAAAATATTATTTCCCTTTAGAGATAAAAATAATAATCCATCAGAACAAAAAATTTATCTTGCTAAAAATGATCAAGTGATTGCTGTTATCAATCTTTATGACCCACTGCGTGCGGATGCAAAATCAGTTATCAATGGTTTACGCAAACAAAATAAAAAAATTAAAATTTGTACGGGCGCTACGTTAAATGATGCGATGGGTTACGCTGATTATTTGGGTATTAAAAAACAAGATGTTCATGCAGCGTGTACCTCGGAAGATAAATTAAATGTCGTTGCTGATTTAAAGAAATTAGGTAAAAAGGTTGCCTTTGTCGGTGATGCAGTCAATGATGCTATTGTGATGGCAAGTTGTGTCGGCTTTGCGATGCAATCGTCATCAACTGATGTTGTCACGGAAGAAAATGCGCAAGTGATTATTGAGGGTTCAAATCTTTCACCCATCTTAGCAGCCTCTGTGATTGCAAAGCAGGCGATTACCAATATCAAAATGAGTCTTGGTATTAGTTTGACTTATAACATGGCATCGATTCTGGTTGCTGGTGGATTATTAGTGGGAATTGGTTTCGTACTAAACCCTGGTATTGGCGCGGCATTAATGGTTGCGCAGACCTGTTTGATTTTAGGGGTTGCATATTATTATAAAATGAAACCGGTTGCCGGAGTGCAATCGAATAAAGAAAAGGCGGAGATAAAGCATATTGATAGCAGTGATGTATTATGCTCGCGTCGTTTAAGGGTTGATTGTCATCCCGGAAATCGGCGCAGCCGATTGTCCGGGATCCACCAGCGTGAATCCAAGGCTCATTGTTTTGTAAATGCGAACGGTGGATCCCGGACAACGCCTTCGGCGTTTCCGGGACGACGTTCTCGTTTCCAGGATGATAATGCCAAATCAACTCGTCTGCCAAACAACTTCGTTGGTCATGACCAACAATTCATCTCGGATAAATTGAGGCAAGGCATTTAACGCCGCATAATCAATTAACCGCGCTTTCGGGATCGACAGAAAATTACCAATCACTCGACGACAATCCATCGCACCACAAGCACAAGGCATCGCAAAAAAATGATCATCACTACCAACTGTCGTCGAATAGTCATACGTGATTTCTTCGCCTTGTTTAATATCACGAATCGCATACAAATCAGATCGATTACGCATCCCGCAATTAGGCGCGCAACTATGATTAATCGTTTTCGATTCATGGTTTAAATCAAGATAAGTGTTTTCATCAATTTGCAGTGGATCGTTACTTTGTAACGCTAAGTGCTTTACGATGGGTTTGCCAGCAAGCGTAATCAAGTGAGTGCCGCAGGGAATATCGGTTGCTGCAAAAGAACCGTTGCCGCTAATAGCTGAATGTGTAATCACAATCAATTTACTTGGGCTCATGCCGACTCTTAGATTTTTCCCTATTCCTTTTAAGTTATCGGATGCGGCACTAAAAATCTATGGTGGATAACCCGAACTCCTAAGCCCTCAAAGGGTGAATCTGACGCTTGGCTGTAGGGCTTGGGTCAAGACATAGGGGCTGACATCAAGCTCATAAGTAGATCCATGAACGTTAACAGCGTTCGCCGTTAAGATATCTTTTAATGGGCTAGAAAGTTCACCGGTAACCGTGATTTTGATGCGTCCGAAATGGTCATTAGGTACTTTACAAGTGCCATTTTCTTTTGGTACGAGCTGTATATCTGTATTGATAGAAAACGTTATTTTATCAAAATCAGCAGCAAAATGATGTTGAATGTGTTTTTGCAAGTGTTGTAATTGATAGGCGCAAATTTCAGCTAATGGCATCACATCATAGAATTCTTTGCTGCGCATTTCTACTAAGGTTAGCGCCGTTTCACTATCTAACTCAAATTCATCTTCATCTGCTTTGAATGCAAAAGATAGTGTTTTGTTTTCAGGATATTTGCTAGCGGCCGGGGTAAGCTCAAGTCGGCTTGCCTCAATAAAATAAATCGTTGTTTTGGCCGTTGTGTTGGCATTTTCAATCGAGTGCACAGCATTGTCAATTTCGCTTGGATTGCGAAAGCGCAAACCAAATTCTGAAGCCAAGCCATGCGCAACACTATTTTTTGCATATTTATCGCTGTGATGTCCGCCCGCTGATGCTAAACCTTTATTGTGCCGTTTTGCTAATAATAGGCGACCATCATTTTCATTGATAATATTGATGCCTTCATAAAAAGTAGCATTTTGTCGCAACTTGGCTATTAAATCATGTGCGCTTATGTTTAAAGTAACACCGTCATCATTGGTGAGCACATCCAGGTTTAATGTTTTTTTAATGGCAGCTGCTATTGGCTTAATAGCTGTTTTTGAACTTGTTTCAATAGTGATTTTTTTATTCCTATCGTCTGTTGTTACTTTAATCGTGTAAGGCTCGTCATTTTCATACAAGCGATGTTTTGTTAGAGCCACACCACTGTTGGTGGCTCCCTTGCCGGTTTTGGGGTGAATTTTACCTTGATGATTTTTATAAAACTCTAAATTTTGTGCTGATGTTAAAAGCGTTGTTAATTCAAAAGTAAGCAAAGCATCGCGAGCACTTTCAATAGAAGGAAACGCTGAGTTTTTTTCTATGCTAATAGTGTATTTGTCATCAAAATCAGTTTCAAAAGCATTTTGTCCTTCGAGGCTTTTGTTTCCTAATGCATATTGCAGTTTGGCCATCTCCGCATGATGTGCGCCGCCGCGGTTGGTGAATTTTTGCAAGGTACTGATCGTTGTTAATTTATTATTTTCATATCTAACGTAAGTGCTTTCATTGAGTGGATCTTCCAGTATTAATTGTGCTAAAGATTCAAATTCATAAACGCTACTTGGCAAGTAAGTAGTACGGAAAGCGGGTTGTGATTTATTCAGCTGGATAGAATTTAAATGTGCAATGACTTGCGTTTGCTTTCTTCGCATCGCTATTTTTAATAATGCATGATAAACAAATGGCATATCAGCTATTTTTTTGAAGTCTTTAATTGCAGTCAGTACTTTTGATTCTTCGTCACGGGTAGCAATATGATGTAACGTTGCTAAATCGTAAGTTGTTTTGTTGATAATGATTTGATGAGTGGATGCCAAATTTAAGGTGACAGATCCAGGTAAAACGAATTCTAGAGGAATGAAATCAAGAAAATCATTTAATAATTTTTTATCACTTTCCGTTTTAGGGTTCGTGAGTGATTCAATCATGTTTGTGCGCAAGGGTTCAGGTAAAGGATAAATGTAATGTTTAAACAGTAACTCTAGCATGACAGTATGAATGCGATAAATATTAAGATCGCGATTACCATCAAAAGAAACTAACATTTGCTCTTGATGTTCATCTAAATTTTCAAGGGTTGAGGAAATTTTGGTACCATCAGGTAGTGTCAACATTTTTTCAGGGAAAAAGGGGTAAATTCCTACAATTAAAAAACGAATTTGAGGGTTGCAAGCTAATAAACGTTCGCCATCTAGTATATAGCTAGTCAGTGATTTTTCCGGATCATTGTTGGTATGCAGAATAGGGGTGTTGTCAATGCCAGCATCATGGCCTAAGCGAGTAAAATGCGTATAGGGTAATCGGGGGTAATTAAAATCTGGGCTAAAAGTAGTATATCCGTTGTGATTTTTCCCAGTTAAAGCATGGCCCACCAATTGCAAAGTAGATTTGATTCGACCATCCAGTAAAATATTCTCTGTACTATTATATTGCGTTTGATGATGGAAAAGAAAATTAGCCGTGCAATTTTGGGCAGCAAGCTCAGCGTGACTTCTTGCTTCTGCTGATACAGAAGGTAACAAATTCATCGCCGGAATTTTTGTCTTAGCATATTTAATAGCAAAACGCTTTTGAAAGTTTGTTAATGAATTAAGAACAAAAGGATTGCGCCATAATGTTGGCATAAATGCGGTAACAGGGCTTGTAACACTGTTTGACGCCGTTAATAAGCGTGGATTATGATTGCCAGATAAATCATCAAGCCCTAATTTTTTTAAAAAAGCTCTGATCGTTGGCATCGATACATCAATAACACTTGGCACAATGGTTTTTGGTAATTCTTTACGTAACTTTTCTGGCTGCGCTTCATATAATTCTTGATAACGCGTAGGGTGCTTTTTTGCATTAGCAGCGTACCAAGCAAAAATCATCGGTAATAATCTTCCGCGATATTCCCTGCTAATATCGTCATCACCATTTAAATCATGATATTTTAAAACCAAATTAAAGACTCTTTCATCGCTTAATAGGGCGCTGATGTTGTTAAGATTGCTATGCTGGAAATATAATTGTAAGCAATAAAATATTTCTGACTTATCTATTGTATAATCGTCTCTTGCAAAAAGAGTGCGTATTAACTCGGTTAAATCCCAAGTCTCATGCGCTCCACTTATTCTTTTTAAAAGTTCATTTGGAATTTGAATGTGTTTGGCTGCATAAAAGCGCGTTTGAGTTGCGAGATCACACCTATTAATACAATTGCTCAGGCTTTTTCCGCCGATGAAATCTTGATCTTGAATGTATTTTCCCATTAAACATTGCAAGCTTTCTTGGTCAAGATAAGCGATGAGATTATCAACGCAATTTTTTGACGTGGTATTGGCATCCAGTATCTCTGGATGATTTAAAATGAAAGCCAATTTATCGTTTGGTTCTGTCGCTATATATTCAAGTATTAACTGATATGCCTCATATTTTGCATGAGTGTTGTCAATTCTCTTGAGGACAGATTTTGCTAAGTCAGTAATATATTTTTGATCTTCCACGTTTTTAGTTGGGCAAAGCAATGCTTCAAGAATGCAAAATAAATTTTCTTTATTCTCTGGCAAGAGATTTAAAAAGCCCTCAGCACAATGTTGCTTTTCTTTATCATTGTTAGCTTTATTAATGCCATGATAAGTGCTTTTGACCATGGTTGAGGCAACCATATCAGAAGCTTTAGGATGATTGATTAACACTTTTAAAAGCGCGATTGGTTTTTTTAATTCTAGAACGGTGGCATTGTTTTTAATGATTGCATCAAGGTATTGCGATGTCAGTAGATTGATGACAGGTGATAATTCCAATTTGATGATGGGTACTGATATTGCAATATCAATGAGTGAGGCGAAAATTTGTTGCGTGAAATCATTATTATTGTTTTGCTGAATATATTCCATTAAGCAGTTGAATTCGTTGTTATAAAAGTAATTTCCTCTGCGAGTATAACTTAACAAAAAATCATTGTTATTTGTCGAAATGGCGAGTGCAAAGGCATAAACGTGTATGTCTTGTTCCTTGAGAGTGGAATTGTTATTTTGTGGTAGTTGTAAAAAACCATTTAACTCGTCAGCGTTCCCAGATTCCACGATTTTATCTAATGCTTCTTTTCTTGCGGTTTCGCTTTGGTTTATGACATTTCGTTTAAAACGCTCGAAGTGGTATTTAGAGTAACTAAACATATGGTTTTCCCGGAATTCTTATTATTTGCGCATATTGTATACATATACAGTAAGTATGTCTATTTAATTGTATTTATTGTTAATTGAACATTTTTACAACCCCCTTGCATATAAGGCTAAACTCAAGTAAAAAAGAGCCCTCTTTGCGCTTTGCGAATGTGGCGGAATTGGTAGACGCGCTGGATTTAGGTTCCAGTGGGGCAACCCGTGAGAGTTCGAGTCTCTCCCTTCGCATAAATTAGCACCTAAAATCATCCACATAATCCTGGTTAAATAATGCTTTTGTCATTATAATGGCGCCCTTTATTCACCTGTAGACGATTCGTTGGGGTCTTTTATCATGCAAGTATCTGTAGAAAAAATTAACAGCGTTGAGCGCCGCTTGACCATCACTGTACCAGCAGAACAAATCACTGCTGCTTATTCCAAGCAACTAGAGTTATTTGCTAATAAAGCAAATATCAAAGGCTTTCGCCCTGGTAAAGCACCAAAAGAAATGATTTTACAGCGCTTTGGCGAAGACGCTCGTAAAGAAGCGATCGGTCAAGTGATCGAAAGCGCGTTATACACCGCAATTGCTCAAAATAAGCTCAACCCAGTCAGTACGCCGCGCGTTGAACCTAAAACATTAATTGCTAACCAACCATTAGAATTCACCGCAAGCTTTGAAGTCTTGCCGGAATTAGAAAAAATCAATTTCAGCATGCCTTGCATTGAAAAGCTTAATGTCGAAGTCAAAGCCGAAGACATTGATCGTGTGGTGACCCAATTGCAAAAACAATACGCTAAATGGCAAGTGGTCGATCGCGCCGCTAAAGAAAATGATCGTGTGGTTCTCGATTATTACGCTATTTTTGAAGGCAATTCAGATGCTGATAACAAAATCGAAAATTTCCCATTAGAAATCGGCAGCAAAACCATGATGCCTGGTTTTGAAGAGGGCATTATCGGTATTAAAGCCGGTGAAGAGCGTAGCTTAAACCTCACTTTCCCAAAAAATGCTGAAAACAACCAAAATGCCGGTAAGCCAATTGAGTTTGTGGTTGCAGCAAAACAAGTATTTGAAGCAAGCATTCCTGAAATGAATGCTGAAATGATTCAAAAATTAGGCGTAAAAAGCGGTGATTTAGCCGATTTGCAAAAGCAAATTCGCCAATCATTAGAACAAGAACGCGATCGTTTAGTGAAAGAAAAACTAAAAGAACAAGTGTTCAATGCGCTGCTCGAGCAAAACCCAATCGAAGTGCCAAAAGCCTTGGTTGAACGTGAAGCCAAAAAAATTCATGATGAAGTGCATCCCCATCATCATGACCATCATCAGCACTCAGCTGAAGAAATGGGCATGTTTAATGAAGTTGCTAAAAAGCGCGTCATGTTGGGCTTATTGATTGGTGAATATACAAAGCAAGCTAAAATCACCGTTGATAATGCGAGAGTCGAAGCTAGAATCGCTGAAATTGCTTCTGCCTACGAAAATCCGCAAGAAGTGATCGAATGGTTGGCAACGGAAGAGCGCCGTCGCAATATTTCATCTCAAGTCGCCGAAGACATGGTTTTAGAAAAATTCATGGATGGCGTCTCACAGACTGAAAAAGTGATGACATATGCCGATTTAAAAGGTATTCATATATAATACAAAAATGCGAATTAAATAAGGACTCAGTAATGTCAAAATTAGACGGTTTCAATCAAGCGACATATGCCAATCTGGTACCTATGGTGGTAGAGCAATCTCCTCGTGGTGAAAGAGCTTTTGATATCTTTTCTCGCCTTTTACGAGATAGAGTCATTTTCCTTGGAGGCCCGATTGATGATTCCGTCGCTAGTTTGATCGTTGCTCAGCTCTTATTTTTAGAGTCAGAAAATCCAGATAAAGATATTTCTATCTATATCAACTCTCCCGGCGGTGTCGTCACCTCCGGGCTCGCGATTTATGACACCATGCAGTTCATTAAGCCCGATGTCAGCACGATTTGTGTTGGTCAGGCGGCTAGTATGGGTGCATTTTTGTTAGCCGGCGGTACCGCAGGCAAACGTTTTTGTTTAACAAATGCTCGAATTATGATTCACCAACCTTTGGGCGGAATTCAGGGTCAAGCGTCAGATATTGCGATTCATGCGGAAGAAACATTGAAGATTAAAGCCAAATTGAATCAAATTTTATCAAAACACACCGGTCAACCAGAAGATGTGATAGCTAAAGATACAGACAGAGATAATTTCATGAGTTCAGAAAAAGCACTCAAATATGGCATTATTGATAAAATTCTCGAGTATCGTCCTACTAAAAAGTAGTAATATAGAGTTATCGGGTCCTGTGGTTGATTTTATTAAAAACGACCCAATCTACTAAAGGCTGACTACTGAGAGAGGCTTTTTCATATGAGTAATGATCAACGCGGTAAAGACAACAAAGATAAAATCTTTCATTGTTCATTCTGCGGCAAAAGCCAGCATGAAGTGCGTAAACTCATCGCTGGGCCGTCCGTCTATGTTTGTGATGAATGTGTATTGCTTTGCAATGACATCATCAACGAAGAAGGGCGCGACGACAAGTCTGCAACGCCAAGCGATAGCTTGCCGCGTTTGCCAACCCCATTCGAATTAAGACAAACACTCGATGAATACGTCATCGGCCAAAATCAGGCGAAAAAAGTATTGTCAGTGGCAGTCTATAATCACTACAAGCGTTTGCGTAACCAAGGCAATAAACAAGATGATATCGAACTCAGTAAAAGTAACATTTTGTTAATTGGTCCTACCGGTAGTGGTAAAACATTATTAGCAGAAACATTAGCGCGTTTATTAAACGTTCCTTTTGTCATTGCTGATGCAACCACATTAACGGAAGCAGGTTATGTGGGTGAAGATGTCGAAAGCATCATTCAAAAATTATTACAACGTTGCGAATACGATGTAGCGAAAGCTCAAATGGGTATTGTTTATATCGATGAAATCGACAAAATTTCTCGTAAATCAGAAAACCCATCGATTACCCGCGATGTTTCAGGCGAAGGCGTACAACAAGCTTTGTTGAAATTAATCGAAGGGACTGTTGCTTCCGTGCCACCACAAGGTGGACGTAAACATCCACAGCAAGAATTTATTCAAGTCGACACTCGTAACATCTTATTTATTTGCGGTGGTGCATTTGCAGGCTTAGAAAAAATCATCCGTGATCGTTCTGAAAAATCCGGTATTGGTTTTTCTGCTGAAATTCACAGCAAAGAAGATGCAAAAGCGATTGGCGATATTTTAAAAGATTCAGAACCATCCGATTTAATTAAATTTGGTTTAATTCCAGAATTAATTGGTCGTTTACCAGTGGTTGCAACGCTAGAAGAATTAGATAAATCCGCGCTCGTTAGTATTTTAGTTGATCCAAAAAATGCATTAACCAAACAATATCGTAAACTGTTCGAAATGGAAGGGGTGGGTCTTGAATTCCGTGATGCCGCATTGCATACCATTGCAGAGCGTTGCATTGATAAAAAAACCGGTGCTCGAGGTTTGCGTTCTATTTTAGAAAAAGCGTTATTGGATATTATGTATGAATTACCTTCTTTGGATCATGTCTCGAAAGTGATCCTCGATGAGGCATCGATTCATGGGGAAACGCAACCTATTCTGATTTATGAAAGCCAAGAACAAGTGTCGTCAGTGGCAGAGTAAGTAACCAGAAACAATTGATACTCGAATATTTTATACCTTTAGGAGGGTAACACATGGTCGTATCTGCCCCATCGGACACCAATTTATTAAGCGTACCGGTATTACCTTTACGTGATGTGGTTGTCTATCCTTACATGGTGGTACCACTATTTGTTGGACGTGACCGTTCGATCAAAGCGCTTGAAGTAGCGATGGCTGCCGATAAGCAAATTTTATTAGTAACACAACGCAACGCGACTGAAGATCAACCAACTGAAAAATCCATGTATGACATTGGTACGCTTGCGACCGTTTTGCAATTATTAAAATTGCCAGATGGCACCGTTAAAGTATTAGTAGAAGGTGTCAAGCGCGGTAAAGTGACGCGTTTTATCGAAAACAAAGAATATTTTTTAGCAAACATCGAATTAATTGACGATGAAGATGTGGGTGATAAAGAAGTTGAAATTTTTATCCGCTCATTAAAATCGCAGTTTGAACAATACGTCAAATTAAACCGTAAAATTCCTGCTGAAATCATGGCATCGATCTTAGCGATTGATGATGGTAGTCGATTAGGTGATACCATTGCAGCGCACCTAGGCATTAAGCTTGAAGAAAAGCAAAATGTGTTAACCATGGCAAAATTGCCTAAGCGTTTAGAAAAATTAATGCGCTTATTAGAAAATGAAATTGATTTATTACAAGTTGAGAAAAAAATTCGTGGTCGTGTGAAGCGTCAAATGGAAAAAACGCAACGCGAATATTATCTCAATGAACAAATCAAAGCGATTCAAAAAGAATTAAATGAAATTGATAATGTGCCTAATGAATTTGAAAGCCTAGCTAAGAAAATTGAAACAGCAGGCATGTCAAAAGAAGCACAAGAAAAATGTACGCTTGAATTAAATAAATTAAAAGTCATGCCTATGCAATCAGCAGAAGCAACCGTGTCTCGTAACTATCTTGATGTCATGTTGTCATTGCCTTGGGATAAGCGCAGCAATGCGAATGTTACCTTATCTAAAGCGGAAGAAATCTTAGAAGAAGAACATTATGGCTTGAAAGAAGTTAAAGAACGCATTATTGAATATCTCGCAGTGCAAAAACGTGTAAAAAAATTAAAAGGCCCCATTTTATGTTTAGTTGGGCCTCCGGGTGTTGGTAAAACATCATTAGGTCAATCGATCGCAAATGCCACGGGTCGTCACTTTACGCGTATGTCATTAGGTGGCGTGCGTGATGAAGCTGAAATTCGTGGCCATCGTCGTACTTACATTGGTGCGATGCCTGGTAAAATCGTGCAAAAGCTCGCCAAAGCGAATGTGAATAATCCATTATTTTTATTAGATGAAATTGACAAAATGTCGATGGATTTTAGAGGCGATCCTGCTTCTGCATTATTAGAAGTATTAGATCCAGAACAAAATCACTCCTTCAATGATCATTATCTTGAAGTGGATTATGATTTATCACACATCATGTTTGTGGCAACGGCTAATACCTTAGATATTCCAGCAGCCTTGCGTGATCGTATGGAAGTGATTCGTTTGCCAGGTTACACCGAAGATGAAAAAGTGAATATTGCACTTCGTCATTTAATACCAAAGCAAATCGAATCAGCTGGCTTGAAGGTGAGCGAAATTGAAATTCCAAAAGCAACCATCACTGATGTTATTCGTTATTACACGCGTGAAGCGGGTGTGCGTAACTTAGAGCGTGAAGTTTCTAAGATTTGCCGCAAGGTTGTTAAAGAAGTGTTGATGGATACCAAAATTAGTAAGGCGCGCATTGAACCTGAAGATTTAGAGCATTATCTTGGTGTTCGTCGTTTCCGTTATGATATGGCTGATCAGCAAGACCAAATCGGTCAAGTGAAAGGATTAGCGTGGACGGAAGTCGGCGGTGAATTGCTCAGCATCGAAGCCGTTATTTTGCCTGGTAAGGGTAAAGCGATTTATACCGGTCAATTAGGTGGTGTGATGCAAGAATCGATTCAAGCAGCATTATCGGTTGTTAGAGCGCGTGCTGACATTCTTGGTGTGCCTAAGAACTTCTTTGAAAAACATGATATTCACATTCATGTACCAGATGGCGCTACGCCGAAAGATGGTCCAAGTGCTGGTATTGGTATGTGTACGGCATTAGTGTCGGTCATTACACAATTACCTGTACGTGCTGATTTTGCCATGACAGGTGAAATTACCTTGCGTGGTGAAGTGTTAGGTATAGGTGGTTTGAAAGAAAAACTATTAGCCGCGCATCGCAGTGGTATTAAGAATGTGATTATTCCAGTTGAAAATGTGAAAGACTTAAAAGAAATTCCTGATAATGTCAAAGCTGATTTGAATATCACACCAGTACGTTGGGTTGATGAAGTATTAAATGCAGCACTCGCTGGTTACACAGCCAAAGTGCAACGCAAAAATAAAAAATCAAAAACATCGTTGGTGCCGGTTGCGAAGAAATATAAAATTCGTAAATCAGATCGAGTGAGAGCGCATTAGCGTCATCCCGGAAATCGCGCAAGCGATTGTCCGGGATCCATTTTTAAATCTGTACAAAAAAATAAGTTTTGAATTCACATTGGTGGATCCCGGACAATCGCTTGCGCGATTTCCGGGATGACGCATTTTTTTTTAAAATATTTTCACAACTTCATCACAAAAGCTTGCATCTCGCTCGGCGCATCAGTAAAGTGCTGCCTTCGATGTTGTTGAGACATAGTTGCTTATTAAAGAGGTGTGTTTTACTTGACAGTTGTTTCCGTCAATTGGTATAAATCACACTCGCAGCTTGCCTACTATTATCAAACTATGGAAAGAGAGAATAACGTATGAATAGAACTGAGATAATCGACGAAATAGCTGAAAGAAGAAGTATAACCAAAGCGGATGCTGCTGGCTTTTTAGATACGTTCCTTGATGTCGTGACCTCTGCTCTAAAAAAAGGAGATCCAGTCGTCATTCTCAATTTTGGCACGCTTACAGTTAAAACACGTGCAGCTCGTCAGGGCCGCAACCCATCAACGGGTGAAGTGATCAGAATTAATGCAGCGAAAGTTGTTGGATTTAAAGCTGGAAAAGCATTGAAAGATGCTGTAAAAGAAGAGGCAATTGCGTAATAGCAAATAGAGCGGGTGCTTAGCTCAGTTGGTAGAGCATCGCCCTTACAAGGCGGTTGTCGTGGGTTCGACCCCCTCAGCACCCAAGATTACAAAGCTTTATAAAAGAGTTTAATGGAGTGGTAGTTCAGTTGGTTAGAATACCGGCCTGTCACGTCGGGGGTCGCGGGTTCGAGTCCCGTCCACTCCGTTAGTTAATTGAGAGAGAAACCAGCACGATGCTTCAAACCATTCGGGAATACACGCAGGGATGGATAGCGGGGGTTATCATCTCGCTGGTTATTTTGTCGTTCGCGCTATGGGGTATCCATAGCTACATGGTCAATAGTGGTACAAGCTCTGTCGTTGCCGAAGTAAACGGCGTCGAAATCAGCAAAGAACAATTATCCCTTTCCTATGAACGTATGCGCCGCCAAGCGCAAGTTCAATACGGTGCTAACAATTCCAGTAAAGAAGACGCGGTGCTTAAGCATAAGGCATTAGAATCACTCATTGATATTCAAGTATTGCGTCAGGCTTCTGTGCAACAAGGGTTTCAGGTTAGCAATGCTCAAGTCGATAACTATCTGCAGAGCATGCCGGAATTTCAAGTGGAAGGTCAATTTTCGGTTACTCGTTTTCAAGAAATTTTATCAGCAACGATGATGTCGATTAGTGATTTTTTAGAGCTTATCAAAACTAGTCTTTTAATTGAACAAGTTCGATTGGGCGTCATACTTTCATCGTTTGCCTTACCAAATGAAACAATCAATACCATGAGTTTGGTGAATGAAGAGCGTGATATCGCTTATCTCACTATTCCTATGTCACACTTTGCTAATCAAGCCATCAATATTCCTGCGGAAAAAATCGCAGCTTACTACGAACAACACAAAAAAGATTTCATGACACCAGAACAAGTCATGGTTGAGTATTTGCAATTATCGCCAAGTAATTTAACTTCATCGTTTAACCCATCCGATGCTGTGTTAAATACTTTTTATAATGAAAATATCAATGCATACACACAACCAACCAGCTGGAAGTTAGAAGATATTTTTGTACCTGTTGCAGAAAGTGCATCATCTGATGATGTTAAAAAAGCAGAAGAAAAAGCAAAGTCGATAGTTACGCAATGGCAAAAAGAAAAAGACACTAAAAAAGTAAACATTAGCGGTGAAAGTAAAAATTTACTAAACCAGGGCATGTTAACGTTAAATCAAGTACCAGCAGAATTGCAAAAAACAGTTGCGAATATGAATGCCGCGAATCAAGTGTCTGCACCTATTCGTACTTCTGATGGTTTTGTCATTTTAAAAGTAGTGGCTTTTGCAGCACCTACAACGCAGGCTTTCAGTGTTGTTAAAGATAAAGTGAGAGAAACCTATATCAGACAGCATGCTGAAGATAAATTTTCACAAATGCGTGATCGTTTAGCGGATTTAACATACGAACACCCAGAATCATTGCAATTAGCAGCAAAAACATTAAATTTACCCATTCAAACCAGTGAATTGTTTACCAGAGGTAAAGCGGGTAAAGATATTTCGCAATACAAAAAAGTGCGTGATATGGCATTTAGTAATGATGTGTTGAGCTTAAATAACAATAGCGATGTGATTCAATTGAATCCTGAAACGGTGATTGTGTTACGCGTGAAATCACATATCCCTTCAAGTTTATTGCCATTAGCCAATGTATCGCCACAGATAGAAGAAAAATTAAAAGCGGCTGAAATGGAATCCTTAGCCGTAAAATTAGCGGATACCCTGTTAGCAAAATTAAAGGCAGGTCAAGATGCAACGGCAGTTGCTGCTAGCCAGGGATTAACTTGGCAACAAGCAGGGTTTACGGGTAGGTATTCAACGAAAGTAGATTCATCTATTTTAGAAACAGCATTCAAAATGCCTCAAGATCCGAAAGCAGTTGGTTATGGTAAAGCAAGATTGTCGACTGGTTTTGCCATTGTTGCGATGAAAGCCGTTAAAAGCGGTCATGCAACCGATGATGCAAAACAAGATGCTGTTTTTGCTGAGCAAGTACAAAATAGCGAAGGCTTGCTTGAGTATGAACTGTATAAGCAAAGCCAAATCAAACAAGCGAAAATCAAGGTAGCCGGATGACTCTTCGTTCTTCGCTCAGAGGACGAGTCAGATATAGCCATGAAACATTAGAGATACTCAAAGATGCTCTCACGGTTGAATATTCAAGCAAAGACAGTGTTGAAACCATCCAAGTAAATAATTTCCCAGATAGAGTTCCGATGCCGGAGCCTGGTATTTTCATCGTTGGTATAAGTGTGTTACCAAGTGATATGATTTTTGCCATTCGAAGTATCTTAAGCATTTTTTTTTCGTCGACCAATATGCCGGATTTGCGATTATTTATTGAGCGAAAAGAAGCCTTAGATGGAAAATTGCATAAATCATGTATGCAAATACAAGTTAACTTTACCAGAGACGAAGAATTAAATAATCGTGCAGATATTATTGCAGCATTGAAAGCTTTAAATATCGAGTTTCTTAATCAATCCATTCGTTATGATGTGAAACCTGCCGTGATAGAAGGTGACGAATCACAAGTTTTAATGAGTGGAACCGTGGCGGATAAAAAGGCGTTAACAGAAAAATGCTTTGTTAAAGCAATTAGCCCTGAAAAAAATAGTACTGAGCAATATTTTCGATTTCATTATCTATCGATGGTTGATATTGATCTTGCGCTGGATATTTTTGCGCCTTGCCAAGTTAAACGTTTGCAAGCAGTGAAAGATAGCCTTGAGCGCGACGCGGCAAAGCGAGGATATGAACGAAATAATTTACATAGTGCAGCATTAGCAGCACCATTAGATGATGCAGAACGAAGCAAAAATGATTCAGATGGTATTCAAGCATTTATTGACCAACAAAAATTTTTAGGCTCAACTTTCTAATTTTTTTTCGCAAAGCACTCTCTTAATGTTTCCTTAATAATCGATCTTTATAATCAAGCGATTGTAACGCTCGATTTTTTTGCTAGCTGATTTGCAAGAATAATTTTCACTCACTTTTAAGGATAATGTCTATGTCATCTTCAAGCACAACGTTCTCAACAGACGAAAGACCTAAGTCACCAACCCCTGTACTAAGCGCTGGCACTGGCGATGATGCTCATAATGGTGCAAAGACAATAAGAAAACCATCAATTAAAGTAAGAGATGAACTTACGATGTTAGACAAAGATGGTAAAGTGAATACCGCAGGCTTGAAAGAAGTAAGTGATGATGAGGTTACAAACATTGAGTTGGACTTTGAGGAGCTCAAAGCTGATGAATTTGAGCGTGAAGAATTGCTCATTCAGCAAATGAAAACAAAGTTTGAAACTTTAGAACCGGGCGATGAAAAAGAAACGTTAGCCATAGAGATTCAAGCAAAAGAAAAAAAACATGAAGAAAATAAAGTAAAACTTTCTGCTCATATTGAAAAATCTGAAGCAAAAATGGCGGCTATGCAAAAAGAAGAGCAAGAACTTGCAAGCCAAAAAGTAGCTCTTGACGCAATGCAAACTAAAATAGCCCTCTTACCAGAGGGGGAAGAAAAAGATCAGTTGGTTGCTGCTTTTGACAGGCTGCACGCTGAATTTGATGAAAGAAATTTGTTGCATGTAGCTAAGCAAGAACGAATAAAAGCTAAACGTGCTGCCGCAGCCAAGCCGCCTTTAGATGTTGCAAACCCAAATGCTGGTGAAGAGACAAAGCGTCGTAAAAAACACAGAAGAACCGTAGCAAGCTCATCAGGAGTTGATGCGGGAACGGGTCCAGTGGCAGATGAAAAAGCAAAACACGATAAAAAACCTCGCCCAGAGAAAGTTCGTAAGCATGTAAGGAAAGAAGATAAAGACAGCAAAGCTAGTCTTGACCAACGCGAAAAGAGAAAAAGCAGAACAGCAATTGAGGCCGCTAATTTCTTGAATTTAGAAGCGTTTGGTGATGAATTAGATGTACAAAATGTAGTGGCAACATTGGCAACAACTACGGCAACAACTACGGCAACAACTACGGCAACAACTACGGCAACAACTACGGCAACAACAACTGATTCAGTGATGGCAACTTCAACTACCAATGCAACAACATCAACAACATTAACAACGGAAACAGCACCAACAATAGAAACACCAACAGCAACAGCAACGGCAACAGAAGCACTAACAGCGACGGCAACAGAAGCACTAACAACCACCACCACTACTACTACTACTTCATCTTCTGCTGTCGTTCCAGACAAAGAGCAAATCGATATTTTCGCTGGGTTTGATGATGCTAATGGAGATGGCTTAACAGTTGATCCTTTTGCACCTGCTGCACCAGAGCCAAAAAAGAAAAAAAAGGCAGTTGCGCTTGAATTGGGTGATAATGATGATAACGATCAGGTTCAACAAGATGATACTTTTGACGCGATTTTTAAAGGGGCAGAGAAAGATGAGCTACCATCACAACCGCAAACTCAAAAGACCAAAAGGCCTGACTCAAGTGAATACTCGCCACTTCCCATCCCTCCAGTTCGAACTCGAGCTCAAACAAAGCTCGATGCCAATTCAACATCGTCTGATTTTACAGATGACAATGATGAAGAAACGCAACTTAGTCGAAGAAAAGAATCTGCAGGAGATGATGAATTAGGATTACAATCAGAAGATAGGCGGAAGAACAATCTTACTGGATCAGATGATTCACTTATTTTGGCAAGCGGAACCAGACGTAAAAGTGCTGCCTTAGAATCGTCTAATTCCAAAAATGCAATTCTTGCAAGATCAGATGATGCTTTGTTGCGAGCAATTCCTCAGGATCCATCATTGACTGCAACTGCATTTGCAGCGCAACCTTCCGGTCGTGCTGGTTCAGGAAGTCTCAGAAACTCTAATGTAAATGTTGTTGATAAAGCGACGCCTCTTGCTGCTGTTGCAACACGAGGATCTCAGCTCACTCGTCGTCAAACACGCGAAGCAAAACGTAAAAATGCGAAAATCCAAAAAGGGTTGGTAGCATCAACCACTTTCGGGGTGTTGATGACAATTGCTGGTGGATTAATACTTGCCGGCATATTAGTGCCGCCTTTATCACCTTTAGCAATATTTGCACTTGCCACTGCCCTGGTCGTGGGTGGCGGTTTGTTAAGTTTGGGTTCTATTGCCGGACTCTTTGCGGTAGAGAAAAAGCAAAGTCGTTTAGCCGGTACTTATCCATACGCAGCGACACTTGATAGTGGAGAAGGATTGCTTGAAGCAGATGAAGTGGCGAAGCTTGGTGTTGGGACCAACAATGTTGTCAGTCGAGCATTATCGGAATCTCGACCAGCTGAGCGTCGTTCTGTGCCGCCACAAAATGTAGATGTTGATTTAGATTACCCAAGCGAATTAGGCAATAGTAATCTTGATACAGAAGCTGCTAATATTGGTGAATTAATGGCATCGACAGCGGATGGCAATGATGCAAGCGTTAAAAGATCTGACAAGCAAGATCTTACCTCTAGTGCAAATGACGGCGTACTAACTACAGCTATACCTGCAGTTACTAGTGATGCTGGCGCTAAAGACAACACGCGCGATTCATCAGTCTTGCCTAAGGTTGATGAGCGTACTAGGTTGCAAAAGATGAGAGATGCTTGGAATAACTTTTCTCTTATGGGTAAAGCTGCTGCGGTTCAGTTGCCTGGTGGAAAGAAAAAACCTGCGCATGAACTAAGAACAAACTCAGGCAGCAAGCTAGTTTTCTAATATTACGTTTAAATTGAAATCAGTAGCCTGGACACGCTTTTTGTGTCCGGGGCTTTTTTCTGCGAC